>NZ_JBXWQP010000058.1:0-44916 GCF_059612445.1 Ruegeria sp. TASC047 | reverse complement strand
CCAAACGCATGTTCAATACCATGCATCTGCAAAACCTTAACAAAGGCCTCTTCCGTCGTCATCTTCATAGGGGTGTTTCCTTATCTTCAGAACGCCGAAGCGTTGGTAAATTACAGTATTTCGTCTCTGAGGTAATAGCCGACATAGGCTATGCGCTGGCCGAGGCGGCGGAAGGGTGTCAGGATGCCATGGCTGGGCAGCGGGGACGTGAAGATCGGCAGGGCAAAGGCCTTGTCTTTCTTGCCCGCGATCAGCTGTGCCATACGACGCCCGGCCTGAGCCGAGTACATCACGCCGTTGCCGCCGTATCCCATCGCGTAGAACACGCGCTGTTGCGGGTCTGGTTGAAAGATACGCGGCATCATATCGTGGCTGACATCGACCCAGCCCCACCACGAGTAATCGAGGTTGATATCCGTCAACGCCGGGAACTTTCGGGCGAGGCCCTTCTTCAGAAGCTCCAGGTGTTTTTCGTTCTCGGCATCCCGCCCCGTTACCGCGCTGCGGCTGCCGATCTGCATCCGGTTGTCGGGCAATAAACGATAGTAGTGGCGCAAGGTGCGGGTGTCCGTCAGGGGTGATTTGGTCTGAATGCCACACTCATCCAGTTCGGCCTGGGTCAGCGGCCGTGTCACCATCGAGTTTGACAGGATAGGCATCAGGCGGTGCTTTGTGCGCGTGTTCAGGCCCGGTGGGGTATAGCCCGCGGTTGCCAAGGCCACCGTTTTGGCGCGGACGATGCCGCCCGGTGTGCGCAGGTGATGCACGCCGTTTTTCGTCTGCCATCCCATGACCGGACTGCCGGTGTGAATTTTCACCCCCAGACGGCGCGCCATGTTGACGTAGCCGAACGCCAGTTTACCCGCATGGATGCAGGTCCCGTCAGGTTCCCACATGGCACCTGCGGCCTCCATATCGCGCACGTGCTTTTCGTGAAGTTCTTCCCGAGAGAGGATGCGCGAACCATAGCCGAACACGTCGTTGAGCAGCTTGCTCTCTTTCTTGAGGGACGGCATGACCTTGTCGCGATGCGCGATGTAGTAGTGGCCACCCGGTTGGGGGTCGCAATCGATATCGTCGGACGCAATCAGATCGTTGAACAGCTGAAACGCTTCTGTGACCTCGGTATGCATGCGCTTGGCCACGTCCGTTCCCCACCGTTCGATCCATTGCGACCGCTTGAGCCGCCCGGATGAAATCTGGGCCTGCCCGCCGTTACGGGTGGAGCAGCCCCAGGAGACGGTATTTGCTTCTAAAACAACGGCTTGAATGCCATGTTCCTTGGCAAGATGGATGGCGGTGGACAGGCCGGTATACCCCGATCCGATCACCACCACATCTGCATCCATATCGCTGGACACAGGTCCATCATCGGCCGGAGGTGTTCCGGCCGTTCCAATCCAATATGTGGGCGCGTGGTCGCGATTGTGACCCGGACCCGCATCAATGATCGGGTCATATTTGGGGTCATAGCTGGCCTTGGGCCAGTGACGCGGGATGCTGTTATCCACCATTCTTGTTTTTCTCCGAGGCTGCGCGCAGGGCGGCGGATCAGGCTTTGAACATTGGGCGCGTTTTGCGAAGCGCCTGTTTTACAACGATTTTACCGTCACGAACCGTGAACAGATCCGCACCTTCAGCTTCGATCCGCATACCGTTTGCATCGGTTCCCGAGAAGGTCCACTCGGACACCGCACGATCACCGTGGACAAAATGGCTGTGATGATCCCAATGGGCGTCTTTCATGCCTGCCCAGACGCCCGAAAACGCAGCGGCGATGGCTTCGGCACCTTCAACCTTGTTGCCGTATTTTTCGTCACCGGCCACGGTGTAGAACACGCAGTCGTCGGCGAAGTGGGTCATCACCCCGTCGATGTCGTGGCGGTTAAACGCGTCAAACGTATCCGCCAGGTCCTGCGCGGTCAGGGTTTTGTTCATTTTGTACTTCCTTGTCAGTGGGGTTGTTACATTTCGTCCGGGTTCGGAACGATCAGTGTCGGGATCCTCGAGCGCCGCAAAACGCGTTTTGCGACCGTGCCCAGAAAGGTGTGCGAAAAGCCGTGATCATGCGCGCCCAGCACGATCAGATCACAGCCCAGTTCGACCGAGCGGCGCAGGATCACTTCTGCCGGATGGCCATCAGTCACCTCGACCGAGGTAACCTGATCGCGAATTTTCCCGTCGTCGCCGTCGAACTGAGCCCAGAACTTGGCTTGCCGTTCGGCCAGAACCTTGCGCACCATCTCGTGACGACGCTCAATCGCGGTCTTGCGGGTCTCTTCGTTCATGATGAATATTTCCATCGTGATCTTGGCATCCTCCGACAGGGGTTCATTCACATGCAGCACGTGAATCTCCGCCCCGGTGGCCTGCGCGATGCTGGCGGCATGGCGCATGGCGTGACCCGAGTTTTCGGACAGGTCGGTGGCAAACAGGATGTTGGTGACCATCTGTTTCATGTCGTCATCCTTTCAGATCAGTAGCCAAACAGCCGTGGGAGCCACAGCGACAGTTCAGGGAAGAAGGCGATAACGAAGATCGCCACCGTGTTTGCAGCCGCAAAAGGCAGCGCGCGCAGCGAGATCTGTTCGATCGAGATGTTCGAGATACCGGATGCGATGAACAGGTTCTCACCCAGCGGCGGGGTCTGGAACCCGATGCCCAGCGTACAGACCATCACCACGCCAAAATGGATCGGGTCAATACCCACCGAATAGGCCACCGGCAGCATCACCGGAACAAGGATCAGGATGGTGGCCAGTGTTTCCATGAACATGCCGACGAACAGCAGGAAGAAGATGATCAGCGCCCAGATCACATAGAGGTTGTCGGTAAAGCTGAGCATCCCTTCTGCGATGATTGCCGGGATCTGGTTTTCCACCAGTAGACGACCAAACACCGTTGCTGTGAACAGGATCAACAGAACGCGGCCGGTCAGCCATGTGGTGGCTTCAAGCGACTGGAACAGCGACTGCCAGGTCAGTTCGCGATAGATGACAACACCCACGAACAGGGTGTAGAAGATCGCGACGATTGCAGCCTCGGTCGGGGTGAAAAAGCCGGTATAGATACCGCCCAGGATCACCAGCGGAGCCATCAGCGACCAGAACCCGCGATACATCTCGCACCCGACATTGCGGATCGACCAGCCCTCGGCGACGCCTTTGTAGCCGCGCTTTTTCGACATGAAATAGTTAAGGATCAGCAGGCTTGTGGCGATCAGGAAGGCGGGTACGAACCCGGCAATGAACAGTTTCGAAATCGAAACCGACTGGAAGGTGCCGAATTTCTCGACCGCTTCAGGCGGCGGGGCCATACCGAGCGCGGCAATGCCGAAGATCACCATCGGGATGGAGGGAGGAATGATAATCCCGAGGCCGCCAGAGGACGCAGTGATCGCCGAGGCATAGCCGCGCTCATAGCCGCGGTCGATCATTGCCGGGATCATCAGCATCCCAACAGCCGCGGTTGTTGCCGGGCCCGAGCCCGAGATGGCACCAAAGAACAGACAGGCCATGACCGTTGCGGCCGAAATACCACCGGTAAAGGGACCGGCCAGACTTTCGGCAACGTTGATCAGGCGTTTTGAGATACCGGCAGCCTCCATCAGGGCCCCGGCAAGGATAAAGGCTGGCAGCGCCATCAGCGGGAACGAGCCCACGGATGTAAAGGCGATCTGCACGAACTTGATCGGATTGTCGCCCAGATAGAGAAACGAGATCAGCGACGCGACACCCAGCGCCACCGTGATCGGCGCGCCAATGAGCAGCAAGAACAGAAATGATCCAAACAGGACCGTGACGATTTCGGATTCCATGGTTACCCCTCCCGGTCTCAGTGGTCTTTGGCCGCTTCGGCAGCGGCCTTGATCTCGTCCAGATCGATCTGGTCGGGATCGTGAATGTCCTCGCCTTTGACAAGGCGGCGGTAATTCACCTGAATGATGCGGAAGGTCATCAGCGCAAATGCGATGGGCAGCACCATGTAGATATACTTCATCTCGATGCCCAGTGTCTGGGATTTCCAGAACTTGTTCATCTTGTTGAAAACAAAGTCTGTCGCCAGATAGAGGAAGTAGACATTGAAGAAGAGCCAGAAGAGATCGGCAAAGGCTTCGACATATTTGATCGACCCGTCAGGCAGGAATTTGAACTGGAACGTCACGCGGTTATGCGCCCCTTTCAGGGCGGCGTAACTTGCACCGAAATAGACAAACCATACGAACATGTAGACCGAGAGTTCTTCGATCCAGCTGACCGAAAAGCCGAAGACTTCGCGCGCGATGATCTGCACGAACAAAAGGCAGACAAAGCCGGATAAGAGTATCCGGCAGATGACACTTTCTATGTTGTCCAGAAATTTCCAGAACATGTGGTTTCACTCCTCCCTGAGATGAGAAGAGCGCCGTGGCGCTCTTCCCGGTATCGCTCTGCGGCGATTATTGCTGCACCGGCTCGCGGCCGATGGCTTCCAGAACGGTGTTCAGCTTTTCGACGCCACCGATGGAGTCGTAGAACTGGGGCCATACGGCACCTGTCGCCAGTTCGATGAACTCGGCTTCGTCGTTTTCGGGATCGATGATCTCCATGCCTTTGGCGGTCAGCTCTTCCTTGATGGCGGCCTCGGAATCCCGCAGGAATTGTGCGGATGCCAGGGTGGCTTCTTGTCCTGCTTCAAGGAGGATTGCCTGATCTTCTGCGGACAGGTCCTGGAAGACCGCTTCTGAAACGATCAGCGGTTCAATCGAGAAGATGTAGCGCAGGTTGGTGACGTGGTCCTGAACCTCGTAGAACTTCATCGCGTTGATGGTCAGGTAAGGGTTGTCCTGCCCGTCGACCACCTTGGTTTGCAGACCGGTGAAGGTTTCCGACCAGGCCATCGGCGTCGGGTTGATACCCCATGCCTTGTAGGTTTCGATCATGATCTCGTTCTTGGGAACGCGGATGACCAGATCCTGAAGGTCAGCAACCGATTTGACCGGTTTTTTCGAGTTGGTCAGGCGGCGGAAACCGGTATAGGTCCAGCCGATGATGCGCACGCCGGCATCACGGATGGTGTTTTCGACCAGTTCCTGACCGATTGGGCCCTGGGTCAGCTTTTCGGCATCTTCCAGGCTGAGGATCACGTAAGGCAGCGTGAAAACACCGACCGAAGGCGAGAACGGCGTGATGTTGTTGATCGCCAGCAGAGACATATCCAGCGTGCCGATCGCCGCCTCGTTCACGGTGTCCTGTTCGGACCCCAGCTGACCGTTCAGGAACAGCGTTGCGGTATGTGCACCGCCCGACTTCTCTTCCAGCGCCTTGACGAAGGCGATGCCCAGAGCTTCCTGTGCGCTTCCTGCGCTATCGCCCACTGCGATCTTGAAGTTCTTCGCATCAGCCGTGCCCGCAACCATCAGTGCAGCAACGGAAACGGCGGCGCTGATGGTGCCGAGCTTTTTGATAAATGACATGGATGTCCTCCCATTTGTCGTGTTTCGAGGTGCGCGATGGCCTGGGGAGAAGGTGGCCAGTCCGATTCTGCCTCGGCCACAAGAGGCTATCTTGCCAACATGGTTTCGTCGTTGTTAATATTTGCGTGAAAGGTTTCACAAATGTCGAACTTTTAATATGAGACAGAACCCACTGGCCACCCGCATCGGGGACACGGACATCCGCCTTCTTCGGGTTTTCAAAACCGTTGCGGAAAGCGGAGGGTTTTCAGCGGCGGAAAATGAGCTCAACATCGGGAAATCAACAATCTCGAAACACATATCGGATCTGGAGCTTCGGCTGGATTTGAAGCTGTGCAACCGTGGCCCGGCGGGTTTTTCCCTGACTGAAGACGGCGAAAAAGTGCTGGCCGCGACAGAAGACCTGCTGATTTCGGTTTCTCAGTTCAGAACCGAAGTCAACGAGATCAAGCAGCAACTGGCAGGAAGTATCCGCGTGGCGTTGTTCGATCAGTGTACCACGAACCCAGAAGCGCGCCTTGCCCGCGCCATTCACAGGTTCAACGAAGCCGCCCCTGCCATCCAGATCGAGTTGTCGATCGAACCGCCCAACGTCATTGAGACCATGGTTATCAGCGGGCAGCTGGATGTCGGGATCATCGCCCTGCACCGCCCCTCGGCAAGCCTGCATTATGCGCCACTTTATGGGGAAAACATGTTTCTGTATTGCGGCCAGGACAATCCGTTGTTCAGCCAGTCCGCTGACACGCTGAGTTTGCGGGACATTCAGGCGTACAACTATGCGGGTCTGAACGTGAACTCGCCCAACCTGATCTATGGCCAGCAACTGGGGTTTCGGCGCGCTGCCAAAGTGCAGAACGAACAGGCCCTTGCAACACTTATTCTGTCAGGTAGCTATCTGGGCTTTCTTCCGGACCATCTGGCGCAGGAATTTGTTGATAAGGGGCTAATGAGGCAGGTGATGCCGCAGGAAATCAAATACAGAACGCGCTTTGCGGCGGTGACACGAAAACAGCCGGATCCGACACGCGCGGCCAAGCTGTTTCTGGAAACCCTGCTGAGCGTTCATTCCGAGACGCCTTGAACCCGGCCTCGCCGCCTGTTTGCGCGTGGCACCCCGCAAGAGGATTTGTTCACCGAAGGCATGCGCCAACCGGGTGCGCGCGGCCACGCTTGTCCTGTCCACTTGGGCGTAAGGCATGAGGAAAATGGGTCCAAAACGTCTGATTGAAAACAAGTTTGACTTGGCAATTCCAGTTTGATTTCAATCAGCAAAGACCATCACCTCTTGCCCCCAGATAACCGGAGAGCCGCATGTCATCCGACCCTGTAGCCGCCTTGCGCACTCAAACCGATCACGAGGCGCTATCATGAGCCGCGATGCCTTGCTGCAACCTTATCAGCTAAAGCACCTGACGCTGAAGAACCGGATCATGACGACCAGTCACGAACCCGCCTATCCCGAAGATGGGATGCCGACGGAACGCTATCGTGCTTATCACGAGGTGCGGGCCAAAGCGGGGGTTGCGATGACCATGACGGCGGGGTCGGCCGTTGTCAGCCGCGACAGCCCGCCTGCGTTCAACAATATCCTGGCCTACAAGGACGAGGTTGTCCGCTGGATGGCGGAGCTGACGGAAGCCTGCCATGCCCATGGCTGTGCGGTGATGATCCAGCTGACCCATCTTGGGCGGCGCACGGGCTGGAACAAGGGTGACTGGCTGCCATCCCTTTCGCCGTCGCACGACCGGGAACCGGCGCACCGGGCCTTTGCCAAGAAGATGGAAGATTTCGACATCGCGCGGATTGTGACCGATTACGCCGATGCTGCCGAACGGATGCAGGCCGCCGGGCTGGATGGAATTGAATTGCAGGCCTATGGCCATCTGATCGATCAGTTCTGGTCGCCGATGACCAATCGGATGGACGCGCCTTTTGGGGGCAATCTGGACAACCGGTTGCGCTTTGGCTTCATGGTTCTGGATGCAATCCGCGACCGCGTCGGGCGCGATTTCATCATAGGGGTCCGTTACACCGCCGACGAGGTGGAAAAGGGCGGCATCACCGAAGCGGAAGGGCTGGAGATTGCCCGAAGGCTGCGTGACAGTGGTCAGGTCGATTTCCTGAACATTATTCGCGGGCGTATTCACACTGACCCGGCCATGACGGACGTGATCCCGGTTCAGGGCATGAAAAGCGCGCCCCATCTGGATTTCGCCGGGCGCGTGAGGGTCGAGGTTGGGATGCCGACCTTTCACGCCGCGCGCATTCCCGATGTGGCAACGGCGCGGCATGCGGTGGCCTCGGGCCTGCTGGATATGGTCGGCATGACCCGCGCACATATGGCCGATCCGATGATCGTTGCCAAAATCCGGACCGGACGGGAAGATGACATCCGGCCTTGCGTTGGCGCCACCTATTGTCTTGACCGCATTTATCAGGCGGGTGAGGCGCTGTGCATCCACAACCCGGCCACCGGGCGCGAGCTGTCTATGCCGCATGTGATCCCCGCCGCTGAATCGCGCCGCCGCGCGGTGATTGTGGGCGCAGGCCCCGGCGGACTTGAGGCGGCGCGGGTTGCGGCCGAGCGCGGGCATGACGTCACGGTTCTTGAGGCCGCCCCCGAACCCGGCGGTCAGGTGCGGCTGACCGCGCAATCCCGACGTCGGGCCGAGATGATCGGGATCATCGACTGGCGCATGGCCCAATGCGCGGCGCGCGACGTTACGTTTCGGTTCAACACCTTTGCGGACGCCGATGCTGTAACCGCGCTTGCGCCGGACATGGTGGTAATCGCAACCGGCGGGTTGCCCGAGGTGACGGTTCTGGAAACGGGTAACGATCTGGCGGTTACTGCCTGGGATATCCTGACCGGTGATGTGCGCCCCGGCGACAATGTCCTTATCTATGACGATGCGGGGGATCACCCGGCCCTGATGGCGGCTGAGGCTATCGCACAAGCGGGCGGGCGGGTAGAAATCATGACCCGCGACCGAAGTTTTGCCCCCGAAATCATGGGAATGAACCTGGTGCCCTACATGCGGGCCCTGCAAAAGACCGGAGCCGTGTTCACAGTCGCCCGGACGCTGAAATCACTGGTGCGATCAGGCAATCAGCTGGAGGCAGCCATTGGAACGGATTACTCGGACCTGACAGAAAAGCGCCTGTATGATCAGGTGGTTGTCAATCAGGGTGTTTTGCCGCTGGATGATCTGTACTTCGACCTGAAACCGCTGTCGCGCAACCTGGGCGCCGTGGATTATGAAGCGCTGGTTGGCGGGTCCCGCCCCGTGTTTCCGCAATCTGTCCCAGAGGCCGGGTTTGATCTGTACCGGATCGGAGATGCCGTTTCATCACGTAACACGCATGCCGCCATTTATGATGCGCTGCGCTTGGGGCTTCGGTGGTGAGATCATTGAAGCACACCACAAGCAGCCTTTCACCTGACAGTCAGTCAAAGGACCGGACATGAGCAACACAGAGGTCATCGAAACCGTTTGGATTCCCATGTCGGACGGCGCAAAACTTGCGGCCCGGCTTTGGCTGCCCGGATCGGCGCGAACAACGCCCGTTCCCTGTGTTCTGGAATACATCCCCTATCGCCGCCGGGATCGCACCCGGATGCGGGATGAAAGCATGCATCCGCATTTCGCCGCGGCAGGCTATGCGTCGATCCGGGTGGATATCCGCGGTTATGGTGACAGCGACGGGATTCCCGAAGACGAGTATTCGCATCAGGAGATTCAGGATGGGCACGACATCATCCAGTGGATTGCCGATCAGGACTGGTGCGACGGAAATGTCGGAATGTTTGGCAAAAGCTGGGGGGCGTATAACGCCTTTCAGGTGGCCGCGACCCGCCCACCAGCGCTGAAGGCGATTGCGCCGGTGATGGGAACGGATGACCGCTGGCGCGAGGATATTCACTTTTACGGCGGCTGTCTGGCCAATGACAATTTCTGGTGGGGCTCGATCATGCAGCTGTACAATGCCATGCCGCCCGACCCCGAGATCGTGGGCGCGAATCGCTGGATCGACATGTGGCGTGCACGGTTGGAGGGGGGCGAATTCTGGCCCGCCAAGTGGCTGGAACATCAGACCCATGATGACATGTGGCGGCGCGGCTCGATCTGCGAAAACTATGCGGATGTCGATGTGCCGGTGTATTTCTTTGGCGGATGGATGGACCTGTATCGCGACACGCCGTTCCGCATCGCGGAACACCTGAGCGGGCCGGTCAAGATCCTGATGGGCCCCTGGGCGCATCTGTATCCGCAAGAAGGGGTGCCGGGCCCCCGGGTCGATTTCGTCGGCGAGGTAATCCGGTTCTGGGACCATTGGCTGAAGGGGATCGACACCGGCCTGATGAACGAGCCGCCCTTGCGGTTTTTCCTGCAAGACAGTGCCGCCCCGTCCGGGACACATGTGCACCGCGAGGGGCGGTGGATCGAAGAGCCGAGCTGGCCGTCGCCAAATGTCAAGGACCAGCGCTTGTGGCTGAATGACGGAACGCTGGACGCCTTCGCCGGGTCGGGCGGAGAGATGTCGGTTTGTTCGCCACAGTATTTCGGGGCCGCAGCGGGCGACATGTGTTCCTTTGCAATACCCGGAGATATGGCAGCAGATTGCCGGATCGAGGCCGCAGGGGCGCTGCAATTCAAAGCAAAGCCCTTGGAAAAGCCCATAGATATTCTGGGCCAGCCCTCGGTAGACCTGACAGTTTCTGCCGATCGGGCGCAGGGCTTTGTTGCGGCCCTGCTGGTGGATGAGGCCCCGGACGGCGCGCAGACATTGATTGCACGCGGGTTCTGCAACCTGACGCACCGGATCAGCGACACTGAACCGACGCCGATTACACCCGGCGAAGACATGCACGTGACTGTCCCGCTTTATGGAACCGGTTATCGGGTATTGGCGGGTCATCGCATCGTTCTGCAAATCGCGTCCGCCTATTGGCCGGTCCTTTGGCCAGCGCCGGAACCTGTGACGCTGACGGTTCAACCCGGCACGTCGCGGCTGATCCTGCCCGTGCGCAACCAGCGAGATGACGCGCCAGCTCCACGCCCGCTGCCCGAACCTCGGGGTTCCGACGTCGCCCCGCGGAAGACGAACGTCCGCTCCGGCTCGATGGAGCGTTCGGTTCACACCGATCTGACCAATGGCGCGGTGACACACAGGTATTTCCTTGACGGGGGTGTCTTTGGGCCGGTGGGCGATATTCGCCTTGACGATATCGGCACGGTGCTGAGCGATATGTCGGATCGACGCTACACCATCCAGCCGGGTGATCCGTTGTCGGCAGTGGCCACAATGGAGCAAACCGCCGGATTCGACCGCGAAGGGTGGTCAACCAAGATCTGGACCTGTTCCGAACAAAGGGCGACAGCGACCGAATTTCACCTGACCGCGCGCCTAAAGGCGTGGTCGGGTGACGATCTGATCTTTGAGGACGAACAGTCTTATGTCATCCCCCGCAACGGGATGTAGGCGCAGAATGGTTTACAGACCTGCCCGTCTTGAGGTGTGTGGGTTCACAGGATCGAAACTGTTCAGGGCGCTCATCCGGGGACAACTTGCATCAATCGGAACCGATCTTTGAGCGAGATTGCAAAATCCTGTAGCAAGGGCGCAAGAAAGCAGGATGAAGGAGTGTTGCCATGACGAGTTTTTCCGAAAACCTGCGCGCCCTGCGGCATGAGTTTCACCGTAACCCCGAGCTTGGCTTTCAGGAGGACTGGACCAAGGCCCGGATCGCCGATCACTTGAGAAGCCTTGGCATCGAGGTGCATGAAGGTGTCGGCGTTGTTGGTGTTCTGCGCGCGGGCCATGGCAACCGGTCCATCGGTCTGCGCGCGGATTTCGACGCGCTGCCCATTACCGAAGCCAACAGCTTTGCCTACAAGTCTCGGAACCCGGGCGTGATGCATGCCTGCGGCCATGACGGCCATACGACGATGCTGCTGGGCGCGGCCGAGCTTTTGGCCAGGGATCAGGGCTTTGACGGCACCGTTGTCTTCCTGTTCCAGCCCAATGAGGAGCACGGGCTGGGCGCGCGGGCGATGATTGAGGAAGGCGTCCTGCGGGATTTTCCGATTGACGAAGTCTATGGCGCGCACAATCTGCCGGGCGAACCCGTTGGACGGGTTTCAACCCGCGCCGGTGTCATTTGTTGCAGCGAAAGCCTATTCGAGATCACCATCACCGGTCAGGGCGGCCATGCCTCGATGCCCCATGTCGGGCGCGAGACAATCACGCCCGCAGCAGAGCTTGTTCTGGCCTTGCAAACCATCGTTTCGCGAAAGCTTGCCCCATTGTCTGGCGCGGTCGTTTCCGTGACCGAGTTCATCACCGATGGGCAGCGCAACGTCCTGCCGGGTCGAACAGTGTTGAAAGGGGACGCACGGGCGGTGTCCCCCGATGACCGCGCGCGGATTGAAAACCATATGCGGCAGATCGCGGCGGGCGTGGCGGAAAGCCATGGTGTCGCGGTGACGGTGGAATTCCGGACCGAATTCATCGAGGCAATCAACGATGCCGACGCCGCAACCCATGTGGTTTCAGCAGCAAAAACGCTGGGCCTTGAGGTTGACGGCGACCGGACCGCCATGTCGTTTTCCGAGGATTTCGCGGAATTTGCGGCTGCGGTTCCGGGGTGTTTTCTGCTGATCGGCAATGGAACCGAGGGGTCGAATGGCCGCCCCCTGCACGCGGACGATTATGATTTCAACGACGCGCTGCTGCCATTGGGGGCAAACCTGTGGGCCGAACTGGTGCGGCAACGTCTGCCAGTGACCACCTGACTGCGCAGAACGATCCGTGGATGTTTCGGATCGCTTCCTCTGGTCGCCTCAAACATTCGCCCACGGATGCCGGACTTTTCCAGAATGATCAGCGTGCAGCTTCGGTGGACACGCGTGCCGAACCCGACCATTCAGCACCGGATGCGCCGGTCAGGAACCCATCGCTTAGCCTTATACCGGGATCGTCCGTGCGCAGGGCATGTTCCAGATCGCCCCGGTCAAGTTGCCCATCCAGCCGCTGTCGGTAGAGCGCGCAGAGCCTTGGGAACCCCTGAGATTGTGGCGACAGGCGCAGGGCCGAGACGCCCGCGCTTTGCAGCAACTCGATCTGATGATCCGTGCAGGCATAGCTGTCTGACAGGGTCTGCACGCCGTTCATGGCCATGAACGGCTGTCCATCCCCGGTCAGCACGTCCAGCCCGTCTGGATCGTTTTCGCAGGCAAACTGGCAGTTGTCTTTGCTGCGCCCATGCAGGCGCGCGTGGTAACACCGGCCGGAGATGGCCAACGGCAGGCGACCGTGGCCCCAAACCTCGACCGCGACACCCAAACTGGCGGCGGCCTGTGCCAGAACCCTGACCGAGGCGATTGGCAGTTCCGGCGGCAGGCATATGCGACGCGCCCCGCGTGACGCCAGCCATGCCAATGTGCCTTCGTTATAGACATTGATCAGCGGTCCGACATCGAAATCGGTGTTTTCGGGCAGATGCGCCAGCGCGGTCAGATCGTTGATCTCGACCGTGACCCCCAGATCCGCCAGATCGGTGGTCAGCTTGCGTTCACGCCTGAGCGTCACCAGTGCAAGACTGGTCAGCGCAACCTGTTTGCCAGCCTCAACCAGCCGGGCAATCGCGTCGGGGATCCGGTCCTGATAGAACGGCAGGCGCTTGGAGCAAACCAGCTCACCCAGCACGATGCGGTCGACGGGGGTTTGGGCCAGATCTTCGTAAAAGGATGTCCAGTTCTCGGCAGGCCAGAAAAACTGGTTGGGGCCAACGGTCAGTTCCATCGCGCTATCTCCAGGTTTTTTTGTAGGCGCCGGTTGTCATGGCCTGGCCTTCGGACAAACGGGCCAGCATCCCCTCGGGCAGAGGGCGTCCGGCCTCAAGCGCGTCGACAGCGGCGCGGAAATTCCGAACCACCTGCGCGACGTAGGATTTCGAACGCTGGCGCCCTTCGATCTTCAGCGCGGTAACACCGGCCTTCTGCAATTGCGGGATCAGCCGTTCCGCGTTCAGGCTGACGGGGTCTTCGAACAGGTGGCCCGTCTTTTCACCTGCGGAAAAGCACCCTTTGCACAATGTCGGATAAGGTGCAGGCTGGTTTCGTTCGACCCGGTGGATCAGGTAGCCACCCAGGCGGGTGTTCAACGCGCCCTTGTCGTTCTGGTATTCAACATGGCTGGCGGGCGAACAGACGCCATTCATGTTCGGAGACAGCCCTGTGGCATAAGAGGACAGCGAACAGCGGCCTTCGGCCATCACACAGAGCCCGCCGAACACAAAAACCTCGGTCTCGACTTCTGTTTCGGCGTTGATGGCGGCGATTTCGGGAACCGACAGCACGCGCGGCAGGACCACGCGTTTGACGCCGAAGGTTTCGGAATAGAAGTTGATCACATCGGCATTTGCGGCTGCGGCCTGCACGGACAGGTGCCTGCGCAGCCCCGGATGATTGCACGCGGCATAATCCAGCAACCCAATATCGGCGAGGATCACGGCATCCACGCCGCAGGTTTCCGCATCGGCCACGGCGCGGTGCCAGATTGCTTCGTTGCCGGCGCGGGGAAACGTGTTGATCGCAACCAGCACCCTGGCCCCGTGGTCATGGGCAAAGGCAACGCCCGCGCGCATTTCGGCCCGGTCAAAGTTCAGACCGGGAAAGTTGCGCGCATTGGTTTCATCATTGAAGCCGCAATAGACCGTATGCGCCCCGGCCTTGACGGCTGCGCGCAAAGCGGCGGGCGTTCCTGCCGGGCAGACGATTTCCATTACCATAGTACAGCGTCTTCCGGTCGGGTCAGGTACAGGCCGGTTCGACGTTCCACCAACGCGATGAGCTGCTTGAGCGGGCGCGCAAGCGGGCCGGAGAGGGCTGCGGCCTCGTGCGCGAGGTCCAGTTCCGCGTCGTCGATTGCATTGCGCAGCGCCAGCGCCGCAGCCGTATCGCCCTCGATCACCAGATCACGTGAGAAGAACAGCGCATCGCCGTCAAACGCGCCGTGAACCAGCCCAAGAAGGGCCGCCAGAGGGCCGGAAATACGCGCAACCCCTGTCCCGCCGCGCCGGGTCAGTGTCACCTTTGGGGCACCGCCATTCGGATCAAGCAGCAGGACAACAGGCAAATCCGTCGGATCAAGAACGAAAACTGATCTTCCGTATGCGCCAAGCCGTTGAAACATTTCCGGGTTTTTCTTTGCCAACTGGCGCGTGAAGACCGTCAGCGACAGTGACAAGGGGGCAAGCGGCGCTATCCGAAGCATCGCCGCCAAAGCCGCGGGGCAGCGCGGTATCGTGTTCTCAGGAACGGGCAACGAGACCTCCTGCTGTCTCAACATTGTGACCTTGGATGCCTTCCTAGGGCGATCGCGTCAGGGGTGACTTGACGGTTGTCAATTCGACCCCTCGCTTTCGTTGCTAGAGGGTGGACACCACCGTCGGAGCAGCCCCATTCGCACCCTGCCGCAATATCCCAGCCTACGGCATTTCCTGAAATGGTGCGAGGACACCGGACAGTTCAGGCGCATCCCTGATCCGGTTTCCGTACGCCATCAGATGACCGCTGTTCACCGCGCCGTGCTTGAGGCGGGCGGACCGGTTCTGCAATTTGACCACCCGACAGACGTGTCCACTGATCGGCTCGATACCCCGGTCGTCGTCAACCTGTTCGGAACGGCAGAGCGGGTTGCCGCCGGGCTGGGTGTCACACCCGACGGGCTGGACGATCTGGGCGCCTTTCTGGCCGCGCTGCGGGCCCCGACGCCGCCGGACGGGGTGCGGGACGCGCTGGCCAGATGGCCGATGCTGAAGGCGGCCCTGTCGACCCGGCCGAAACTGGTCAGAACTGCCCCGGTTCAAAGCGTCTGCCACAGCGGGGCGGATGTGGACCTGACAGCGCTGCCGGTCCAGACGCACTGGCCCGGTGATGTCGGGCCGCTGATCACATGGCCCGTGGTCCTTACCCGGCCCTACGGCAGCGATCCCAACGCGGCGCAAGGCTATAACGCGGGGGTTTACCGCATTCAGGTGCTGGACCGGAACCGTGTCATCATGCGCTGGCTGCCCCATCGCGGCGGCGCGGCGCATCACCGAAGCTGGGCGAGGTGCGCCGAAAAGATGCCCGTCGCCATTGTGCTGGGCGCAAACCCCGCGACTTTGTTGTCGGCGGCCCTGCCGCTGCCAGAGGCGGTATCCGAGCTGACATTTGCCGGTGCCCTGAACCAGAAGCGCCCACATCTGATCCCGGCCAGAACCATCTCCCTGCTGGTCCCTGCAGATGCCGAGATTGTTCTGGAAGGTTGGGTTTCACCAAGCGGAACCGCCCCCGAGGGGCCTTTTGGGGATCATACCGGCTATTACAACCCGGCTGAACCCTTTCCGGTGATGCAGGTCAGCGCTGTCACCCATCGGGACACGCCACTGTATCTTTCGACCTATACCGGGCGGCCACCGGACGAGCCGTCGATCATTGGCGAGGTGTTCAACCGCCTGGCCCTGCCGACCATCCGCGCGCAGATCCCCGAAATCCACGATCTTTGGTTGCCGCCCGCCGCCTGTTCCTATCGTATGGCAATCGTTGCCATCGACAAACGATATCCGGGGCAGGCCCGGCGCGTGATGATGGCCCTGTGGGGAATGCTGCCGCAATTCAGCTATACGAAAATGATCATCGCGGTCGATGCCGATATCGACCCGCGAAACTGGGAGGATATTGCCTGGGCGCTTGCCACACGCATGGACCCGGGCCGGGATGTGATGGTACTGGACAGGACACCTATGGATTATCTGGATTTTGCATCGCCCGAACCCGGTCTGGCCGGAAAAGTCGGCATAGACGCCACGACGAAACTGGGCAGTGAAACGCTGCGGGAATGGGGGACGGTGATGCGCACTGCGGATGCCGATCACGCCTTTGCGGAAGACCTTGTAAACCGATTGATGCCGGAGCTGAGAGCATGACAAACGCCCGTGTTGTTTTGGGGGTATCCGGTGCGTCGGGAGCGGCGTTGAGCCTTGCCGTGGCCCGGTGTCTGGCGTCATCGGATATCGAGACCGATCTTGTGGTCAGCGCAGCCGGGATGCGGACACTTGCGCAGGAATGCGGCCCGGACGCTTTGCCAAACCTGCGGCAACTGGTGACGCGGCATCACCCGAGCGCCGATATCGGTGCCAGCATTGCGTCCGGGTCGGTTCCGGTATCCGGCATGATCGTTGCGCCCTGTTCCATGCGAACGCTTGCCGCGATTGCGCATGGGCTGGACGATAACCTGCTGACGCGCGCCGCCAGTGTTCAGCTCAAGGAACGCAGGCCGTTGGTTTTACTGACACGCGAAGCACCGCTGACGCTGGCCCATTTGCGCAACATGACGGCGGCGGCAGAAATGGGGGCCATCATCCTGCCCCCGGTTCCTGCGTTTTATCTGAAGCCCGACACCCTGATGGATATCGTGTCCCAGATCGCTGTTCGCGCGGTGGACTGCCTGCGCATTTGTGACCCGGTGGCGCAAGAGTGGCGCCCGCAATGCGCTGGTGGGTGAGTTCGGACGCCTCCGGCGGGAGTATTTGGAAAAAGATGAAGTCGCCTGAAGTGCCGAGACGAGACATCTTTTGGAGCGTCTTATTGGCCTTGCCTGCCTGTAGACGGGTTTTGAGCGTTAACACCGCAGTCTGGCGCCTGTCGGGTCAAACGGCGCCTCGGCCAGTACGCGCGCCTTGTGCGGTTTGCCGATGACCTGAATGACCACCTCATCGCCCGGCTGTGCCGTGTTTGGGTTGCGGAACCCCAGCGCCAGCGATTTCCCGACCGAGTGACCGAACGCCCCCGACGTGACACGACCCACGGGCGCGCCGTCGGGGGTAAAGATCGGCTCACCCCCGGTTGCGTCGGCATCTTCGGTCACATCCAGTTCGAAGACGGACAGCACCTCGCGCGCGGGGTTGTCCTTGACGGACAGATAGGCGTCTTTGTGCAGGAAATCCTTGTCCAGCTTGATCAGACCTGCCAGCCCGACCTCTTGCGGCCAGTATTCCTGAGAATACTCTCGACCCCACGAGCCATAGCCCTTTTCGATCCGCAGCGCCCCCAGCGCGCGCCCGCCCACCGGACCGCCACCACAGTCTTTGGCGGCCTTAAGCAGGGCGGTGTAGAGCGCCACCTGATCCCCCTCGGCGCAGTGCAATTCCCAGCCCAGATCGCCGGTAAAGCTGACCCGGATGGCCACGCATTCGACGCCGGCGACCGTGATTTTCTGTGATCGCATGAAGCGGAACGCCTCGTTCGACAGATCGGCATTGGTCAGGCGTGCCAGCGCTTCGCGTGACCTGGGGCCTGCGATGTTGAACCCTGCGATGCGGTCGGTGGCGACCTCAAGCGTGGTGCCCTCGGGCATTTCCACCATTTGAAAGAAGCGCTGATGATAGCGTTCGGCCATGCCCGACCCGATCATCATGTATTCATCCTCGGCCAGCTTGGTGATGGTGAAATCGCCCGCCACGCCACCGCGAACCGAGATCAGCGGCGTCAGGCAGCTGCGCCCCACTTCGGTGGGCACCCGATTGGCCACCAGACGGTCCAGCCAGTCATGGGCACCGGGGCCCTTGATCACGTAATTGGCGAAGTTCGAAATGTCGATCACGCCCACGCTGTCGCGCAGCATTTGCACCTCTCGGCCCACGGACTCCCACCAGTTCTGGCGGGTAAAGCCGGTGGTCTCTTCCACCTCGGGTTCATTGGCGAACCAGAGCGGATGTTCCCAGCCGCAATTGAGGCCAAAGACGCAGCCCATCTGCTTCTGCATCTCATAGGCGGGGCGCACACGGGCCGGACGGCCTGCGCTGCGTTCCTCGTTGGGGAAATGGATCTTGAAGCGGTGGGTGTAGGCATCCTGAACACGGGCCTTGGTGAATGCCTTGTCGGCCCAGTCGCCAAACCGAGCCAGATCCCAGGCGAACATGTCATATTGCGGCTCGCCCTCGATCATCCATTGCGCCGCCAGCAGGCCCAACCCCCCGGATTGCGAGAAACCGGGGATCAGGCCGCCGCAGAGGAAATAGTTCTTCAGCTCGGGCACCGGCCCCCACAGCATGTTGGCGTCGGGCGACCAGATCATCGGCCCGTTGATCACGCGTTTCACCCCGGCGGTCGCCGCAACCGGCACGCGTTCGGTGGCGCGGATCACGTTTTCCATGATCCGGTCCAGATCGTCGGGGAACAGATCATGGGCAAAATCCAGCGGCGTGCCGTCTTCGGCCCAGAATTTCATATCTTTCTCATAAGCTCCGATCAGAAGGCCGTTGCCCTCTTGCCGGAAGTAATATTCGCCGTCGCGGTCAGCGATCGAGGGCAGACGGCGCCCCAGGCTGGCGACTTCGTCGATGCTTTCGGTCACGAAATACTGATGCTCGGTCGGTTGCAGCGGCAGGGTCAGACCCGCCAGCGCCGCCACCTCGCGCCCCCAGAGACCGGCGGCGTTGACAACCCACTGGGTGTGAATGTCGCCTTTTGGCGTGCGCACGATCCAGCTGCCGTCGGGTTGTTGTTCGGTTCCCGTCACCGGGCAGAACCGTTCGATGGTGGCCCCCATGGCGCGGGCCCCGGCGGCATAGGCGTGCGGCACTCCCGACGGGTCGACATTGCCGCCATCGGGTTCATACATGATGCAGCGGGTGTCATCGAACTGCGCCAGCGGGTGCAGTTCCTTGGCTTCTTCACGGCTGACTTCGTAGAAGTTCAGACCATAAAACCGGGCTTTCGCCTCTTGCAGGCGCAGCTGGTGCTCACGCTCTTCGGTCTGGGCCAGATAGAGCGAGCCGGGCTGGAATACGCCGCAGCTTTGGCCGGTTTCCTGTTCCAGCTGTTTATACAGATTCATCGTATAGTGCTGGATGCGGGTGATGTTGTTGTTGTCGTGCAGCCCGTGGATATTCGCCGCTGCGTGCCAGGTCGAGCCGGAGGTCAACTCGTTCCGTTCCAGCAGGACAACGTCGGTCCAGCCAAGCTTGGCCAGATGGTACAGGATCGAACAGCCGGCAAGGCCCCCTCCGATCACGACAGCTTGTGCATGGGTTTTCATGAGTGCTTGTCCCTTGGTCCGCCGCAGCTCAGGCGGCGATTTCTTTCATGACAGCCAGAAATCTGGCGACTTCGCCGATCGAGTTGTAGTGGCACATCGAGACCCGGACGCAGGCGTCATAACCCAGCGGCGTCAATATGTTGCCAGAGTAATGGTCGGCCTTGCGCAAATGGGTGCGAATACCCTCATCGTTCAGCCGTTTGACGACATCCGCCGAGGCCACGCCCTGAACGCACAGCGATACCAGCCCTTCGCGTGCGGGGTTGTCGGCACCGCCCAGAATGGAGACCTTCTCCATCTCGGCCAGACCGCTCAGGTTGCCGGTGCCGTGGATCATCGCGTCGGTCAGTGCCTTTTCCTGCGCGTGGATGGCTTCGCCCGCTGCCAGAAATCTGGCACGCCGGTCGGTGGCGTCGCTGACCTGACTGCCAAGCCATTCGAAATAAGACACAACGTCGGATATGGTCGCATAGGCCCCGGTATCGCGCGTGCCCATTTCCCAGTTATCTGCCGGACCGTCCAAAAGGGCATTGTGCTCAAGCCGCGTCAGCTGGTCGGAAATCCACGCAACGCCGTAGCCATGGCGCGAAAACACCTTGTAGGGCGAGATCACGTAGCCGTCGACGTCATACGCGCTGAGATCGATCCGGCCATGGGCGGCGTGCTGGATGCCATCGACAATGATGAAACAGTCTGGCGCCACGGCGCGGATCGCCTGTGAAACAGCGGCCACATCGACGCCCATGCCTGTCACCGGTGAGGTGTGCAGGATTGTCGCCACTTTGGTGTCGGGGGTGACGGCCGCGGCATAGGCGTCGGCAGTCACGGTGCCGGTATCGTCATCGTGGGGCACCAGCACATGGGTCTGCCCGGCAATACGGGCCCAGCGATCACAGGCTGACCGTGTGGCGGGGTGTTCCAGTGTCGACCCCAGCACAATCCCCGGACCGGTTCCCAGACAGGCGTTCATGATCAGCCGGAACAAAAGTTCGGTGCCGCTTTCACCGACAAAAAACTGACCACCGGGTGCATTCATGAAATCCCGCATATCGGCCTTGGCCGCGTTGATCGTGGCTACCAGCGCATGAGACCCCGGATTGTCGCGCCCTTGATTGTCGGGGATTGCGGCGTGACGTGCCGAGCTGTCCAGCACGGATTTCAGTGTCAAAGCCCCGCCGGCGTTTTCGAAAAATATCCGCTCGCCTTGTTCGGGGCAGTGATCGATCTGGGCAAAACGGTCGCGGATCTGGTTCAGCAGATTTTCCGAAATTTGGTTCATGAAAAGCGGCACCTTTGTATTTTTTGAACGTATGATGTTTCAGACAAGCCTAAGATGGTTTCCCCGCGGGGCAGGCCAAATTTCCCGTGACTGTGCAGCTGGTTCAACATGTGCTTCAATCCCGATCGGCCCTTATTCCGACTATGGCGTAGAGGGCGCGGTATCTTGTTCTTTTGCGACGTAAATACAGTCACGTCTGCGACACGGCGCGTTGGGTGGGCTGGAATACCCGCCCCATATGCCGGTGCGCATCCGCCTTTGATGCGGGCAGCCGACCGGGGCGGGTTCCATGCTTTTGCCTGACCCAAGGCTATAGCAGATCAAACAACCGCCCCGGAACAGTCCCGTGCCTTGGCAGGTCAAGCGCCCGCATCAGGGCAAACATCATGGCCTGATTGGACGTCACAACAGGTTTATCAAGGGCCGCTTCGATCCGGTCTATGGCCTCGACTGCGCGCATGTCGGTGCAGCTGAGTATGATGGCCTCGGCCTTTGGGTGGTCGGCCTGCATGGCAAGGTCGAAAACCTCGTCCGGGGTCAGTTCGCCCTGCCCGTAATTGCCCAGCTCGCGGCCGATATCGGCGCAATTCACCGTTGTGATCCGGTTCTGCGTCAGAAAATCCATGGCCTGCGTGTTGATCTCGCCCAGATAGGGCGAAGAAAAACCGACCCGGGACAGGTCGAGCGCATGGATCGCAGCAACAAGCGCCCCAGCGGCGGTAATACACACGGCCCCCGACGCGGCCCTGATGTCCTGCGCCAGCTGGTGGTCAAAGGACGGGCCATGGGTCAGCGTGGCCGAGGTACAGCCATAGAGCACCACATCGGGCCGAACGCCCGAGATCATCTTGAGGTCGTGGCTGATATCCGAGGCCCCCAGACCCGCCATCTGATCCGATCCGGGGATCTCATCCACGTCATAGCCACCCATTCGCTGAAAATGCACCGTCGTGTCCGGGCAGCGCATCAGCATCATGTCAGCTTCGAGATTGGTGTTGGTAAAGGGCACAAGCACCCCGATTTTGGCCCGTGTCCGGGTTTCAAAGGTCATGACGTCACCTCTTTCAGAACAGTCAGGCAGCGCTCCATCACTGCCGTGTCGCAGATCGTGGCGCGCAGGCAATCCGCGAGGCCATAGCCGCCCATTCCGCGCATGAGTAAACCCGCTTTGCGCAACGCGGCATCCGCTTTTTGCGCCGTCGCGGCATCGGCAAAGCGGATCAGGACAAAATTGGTGTGGCTGCGCGGAACAGATAATCCCAGCGCCCGGCACCCATCGGCAAAGCCATCCCGGATGGCGGCGGTTCTGGCAACCGTGTCGCGCATGTGGGGCTGATCCTGCATCGCTGCCGTTGCCATGGCCTGAGAGAGGGTCGATACGTTGTTGGGGTTGAGCAGCTTTCGCAGCTCAATCGCGACCTCTGACGGGAAAAGACCCCATCCCACGCGCGCGCCCGCCAGACCGTAAGCCTTTGAGAAGGTGCGTATGACCACGGTATCCCCACGTGCAACGAGGGCAAAGATTTCAGCCGGGTCGTGATCGCGATCGGCGAATTCGGCATAGGCCTGATCGACCACCAGCAGCACGTTCCCGGGCAGGGTGTTGCGCACGCGGATGATCTCGGCATTCGGGATCAGGGTGCCGGTCGGGTTGCCGGGGTTGCAGACAAAGACGATCCGGGTTTCAGGTGTGACAGCGGCCAGAATGTCATCGACCGAGACGGTCAGATCAACCTCGCGCGCTTTCACATAGTCTGCCCGCACCTGCGCCGTGGCTGAGGCCACATAGGCATAGCCGTAATCCGTGCCCAATACATGGTCGCCCGGCCCTGAATAGGCGCGGATCAGGCAGCCGATCAACTCCATCGATCCGGCACCGCACAGGATGTTGTCGGCTGACACTGCATGCACCTGAGCGATGGCGGCGCGCAGGTCCGACCAGTCGGGATCGGGATAAAGCGGCATCCGGTGCAATGCCGCCTGCCCCGCCGCAATTGCGGCAGGGCTGACCGGGAAAGCGCTTTCATTCTGGGCCAGAGATACAGTGTCCGGCGCGCCCAGATCGGCCAGCGCATAGGCCGCCATGGCACGAATGTGATCAACTGCGCGGATCATGAGGCACCCCCATAGGCTTTGGCCCCTCCTTCTGTGACCAGCCCGCGCCTGAGGTCCAGCGCCAGCGCCTCTGGGTTGCGCGCGGCCGGATCGCCAAAGCCGCCGCCGCCGGGGGTATCGAAGATCAGGTAATCGCCGCTTTCCACGCGCAGCTCGCCCTTGCCCGGAATATCACCGCCGCCATCGCGGAACCGGATACGTCCCGGTGCGCCGGGCAGGCCGCCCATGCGGCCCAGAGCCGGAAATTTCAGACGTTCGACCGACAGGAAGACGATGAAGGGGGCATCGTTGGCAGACGTCATCTCGATCCGCTGACCCAATCCTCCCCTGTACTGACCCGCGCCGCCCGAGTCGGGCAACAATTCGCGTCGCCACATGATCACCGGGGCGACACTTTCGGTTATCTCGACCTGCGAGCCGAACACCCCCGAAGGGTAGGCTGTCGCGGACAGGCCATCCGCGTGGGGTCGCGCCCCGGTGCCGCCATTGTGAACGGGTTCGATGGCAAATTCGCGCCCGCCATTCGACGCCACTTCGGGAGCGTGGCGCATTGGCAGGTCGAACATGCACGAGGCCCCTTCGGCAGGCACCTGTTCGGGCAGCGCCTGATGCAGGCAGCCCAGAACCAGATCCGGTGTGACCTGCCCCAGCGTATGCCGCATGGCCACTGGCACCGGATGCTGGGCGTTCAGGATGCAACCCTTGGGGCCTTCCACCGTGAATGGTTCCAACGAGCCTGCGTTGTTCGGGATATCCGGCCCGACGATGCAACGCAGGGCAAAGACCGTATAGGCGGTCGCATAGTTCAAAGGCACGTTGATGCCCTTTTTCGAACACCCGGACGTGCCCGTGAAATCGACATGCATCCCGTCTTTGGTCACGGTGAGCGTCGCGTGCAGCTCCAGCTCGGCTTCATAGCCGTCCATGTGCAGCACGTTTTTGTAAACGCCTTCGGGCACCTCGGCGATGGCCTGCAACGCGCCTTTGCGCGAGGTGTCGATGATATAGGTGCCAAGCCTGTCCAGATCTTCGATCCCGAACTCCTCCATCATCGCGACAAGGCGGTTCACCCCGGCCTCACAACAGGCGATCAGGGCGTAGATGTCGCCCTCATTGGCCACTGGCTCGCGAGAGTTGGCGTGGATGATATCCATCAGCAGCGCATTGGGCGTTCCGGCCTCGACCAGTTTGCAAGGCGGGATCAGCAGGCCTTCGTCATAGATGTCCGAGCCTTCAGGTCCCATACCCAGACCGCCCAGATCCACCAGATGCGAGGTGCAGGAGGTAAAGCCCACCACCTTGCCGTCCTTGAACGCGGGCATCATCAGCAGGAAGTCGTTCAGATGCCCCGAGGCCAGCCACGGGTCGTTTGTCATGTAGATGTCGCCGGGGCGCATGTCCTGCACCGCGAAACGGGCGCGCAGGTGCAGCACGGCCTCGGCCATGGTGTTGATATGGCCCGGTGTTCCGGTCACGGCCTGCGCCAGCATCCGGCCATTCACGTCGAATATCCCGGCGGAAATGTCACCGCATTCACGCACGATGGGCGAAAAAGCTGCGCGGATCAGGGTCTGGCCCTGTTCTTCGACCACAGCCAGCAGACGGTTCCACATCACTTGCAGGCGGGCGGGGGACAGATCAGCGGTCATCTTGCGCCTCCTTTCTGGTCCTGTATCAGGACAAGGTTGCCGATTGCGTCCATCTGGGCCGAGAAATCGGCGGAAACGAGTGTGGTTGTTTGTGGTTCATGGATCAGCGCGGGGCCTGCCACATGGTCACCGGGGCGCATATCGGCGCGGGCGAGAAAGGCGGCCTGTTTTACCGTGCCATCCAGATCACAGGTGATGGGGCGCGTCTGCGTGACCTGAAATTCGGTTTTGCCCGGCGTTTCCAACACCGTGGGCACCGCTTTGTCCGGGGTGGCAACGCGAACGGCCCAATTGAGGATCTCGATCTTCATCCCCGGCACAGGGCGTGAGAATTGTTTGCGGTATTCTTCTTCGAATGCGGCAGTCAGCGGGGCGATATCCCGGCGTGTGAGGGCGCGGTCCGGCAAGGTAATCTCGATCTCATGCCCTTGCCCGCTATAGCGCATAAAGGCGGTGCGCAGGGTTTCGGTGGGTGCATCCCCTGCCCCTTGGGCGACGACCTCTTTTGCTTCGGCAATCATCGTATCAAACAGGGCGTTCACCCCGTCCATGTCCATGCTGTCGAGCAGGGAATAGCGCGAGCGGACGATTTCGAAAGATACCGGGGCAAACAGGAACCCAACCGCCGAACCGACACCGGGATTGGGCGGGATCACGATACGCGACACCCCGGCGGACCGGGCGACGCGGGTGGCATGCAGCGGCCCGTTGCCACCAAAGGCAATCATGGTGCGCGGGCCAAGGTCCTTGCCGCTTTCGACCGCATGCATCCGCCCGGCGCTGGCCATGCTTTCGACAACGATGCGGCTGACCCCATCTGCCGCACCTGTTGCATCCAGCCCCAGTTTGTCCCCGATCACACGTCTCAGGGCGGCCTTTGCCCCATCGGGGTCAAGCTGGATATGCCCCTCGGCAAAAGTGTCGGGCACGATATAGCCCAGAGTGATGTCGCTGTCGGTCACGGTCGGATCGATGCCGCCGCGCATGAAAGCGACCGGCCCGGGCTCCGAGCCTGCCGATTTTGGCCCGACCGTCAGACGCCCGAGACGGTCAACACCCGCGATCGAACCGCCACCAGCACCGATTTCAATCATCTCGATCACCGGAATGCGCACCGGCATTCCCGACCCCTTGATGAACCGCGCCGCGCGGGCGATTTCGAATGAGCGCGAGGTCTGGGGGCGCGCCTTGTCGATCAGGCAGAGCTTGGCGGTGGTGCCGCCCACATCGAAAGACAGGACCTGATCCAACCCGGCACGCGCCGCGATGCGAGCGGCTAGAATGGCCCCTCCGGCGGGGCCGGATTCCACCAGACGAATGGGGAAACGCGTGGCGGTGCCGATCGTGCACATACCGCCGCCTGCCGTCATCATCAGGATCGGACAGGTTACGCCCTCGGCCGTGAACTGATCCACAAACCGGGTCAGATAGTTTTCCATCAACGGTTGAATATAGGCGTTGGCCACAGTGGTGCAGAGCCGGTCAAATTCACGCGCTTCGGGGCTGACATCGGACGAGATCGAGACGGTCAAGCCGGGGCGGTGTCGCGCCAGAAGATCGCGCAAGCGCCGTTCGTGGGTCGGGTTGGCGTAAGAGTGCATCAGGCAGATGGCCACCGCCTCGGCCCCGCTGGCGTCAATCTCGGCCAGCAACCGGTCTACTTTCCCTTCATCCAGTTCAATCAGCACCTTGCCTTCTGCCGACATTCGTTCGCATATGGTCAACGAGCGTTCGCGCGGCACCAGCATGTCCGGCTTTTCAAGGTTGATGTCGTATTGGGAATACCGACGCTCGTACCCGATATCGAGAATATCGCGGAACCCTTCGGTGCAGACTGTGGTCACGACCGCCCCGCGCCGTTCGATCAGCGCGTTGGTCGCCAGAGTTGTTCCATGAATGAACCCGGTGACATCCTTCAGAGACTGGCCAGCCTGCGCCATGACGCGCCGTGCGCCCTCCAGTGCGCCTTCTGCCGGGTTCTGGTGGGTGGTCAGGGTTTTGGTGGAGGCAAGTATCGTCTCATCACCCGAGACGAGGACCGTGTCGGTAAAAGTGCCGCCAATATCAATGGCGAGGCGCAGAGCGGTTGTCATGAGGTATTCCGTTGTCGTCTGAAAGCAGGCAGGCAGAACGGCCCCGCAGGGCGGTTACCGGCGCGTCGCGACCAGATCACAGCCGGTCGCACGGCGATCCAGACGGGTGGGAATACACTGACAGGTCATACAGTTTTGTCCCCTACTGCGCCCCACTTCACTAGCTGGTTTACGACAGATTGGCCCGCAAGCGACACATTTGTCGCCGCAGAGGGTTCTGCCCTGAACCTGCCTGGGGTCAGTCTAAGGGTGCTTTAGGTGAACCGTTTCGCCGGTTTGCAGGGCCTGCTGCGCCGCCAAGCCCATTCTTACAGCCCACAGACCGTCCTGCACTGTCACATCCGGTTCGGCCTTGTGCCCGCGCACCAGATCCAGAAACCCCTTGTGCTGATAATAGGTCGAGCCGTTGTGGTCACCGGCAGCCAGCAAGCGGGGATCGACAGGGATATCCTGCGATATTGGCCCCTTGGGGTCCCGCGGGCTGACGATGACCTGCGGCACGGGCGGTGTTCCCAGATGGTCGGGCCAGAACCGTCCCGGCCCCGGCACCAGAGCCTCGACCTTGGCGTTGGGCCCGATGGCCGAAATCTCCTCCTGATAACGGGCGCCTTCGGCGAACATGCACAGCTCGAGCATCGCGCGCGTGCCATTGGCGAAATCAACCAGAACATAGCCGTGATCCAGTATATCAGGTGTTTCGCCCCCATAGGTTTCGTCCAGATGGTTCACCGCCTGCCCGCCGCTTGCGGTGATCCGCACCGGGTCGGATTGCAGGATCAGCCGCATCAGATCGAAGAAGTGGCAACATTTCTCGACAAAGGTGCCGCCGGTGTTGCGGTTGAACCGGTTCCAGTCGCCGACTTTGCGCAGAAATGGAAAGCGATGTTCCCGGATCGACAGCATCCTGACCCCGCCAGTGTCCCCTATCTTGTCGATCAGGGTCGCGATGGGCGGCATATAGCGGTATTCCATTGCGACCCAGATCGGGTGTGGATAGTCGCGCTGAACCTTCTCTAGCCTTGCGGCGTCCTGGGGGTTGGTGAACAGGGGCTTTTCCACCAATAGCGGCAAAGGGCGCGATTGCGCGATTTCACAGATCTGGTCGACATGCAGGTGATTTGGGCTGGCTATGACAAGGCAATCTAGGTCTTCGATATCCAACACCTCTTGCACCGAGCGTGCCATAACCGCCCCCGTCGCAATCGCCTGTGCGGCTTTTGCCATCCCGGGATCGGGTTCGAATATCGCCGCGACACGCGTGCCGTCCAGCAGGGCGATGTTATGCAGGTGTTCCTGCCCCATCATGCCACATCCGATCAGCCCGTAATTGATGGTCCGGGTCATGCGCGTTTCCTTTTACTTCAGACGTTGGACATAGGTGGCCCGGTCCGGGTCGAACCAGGTCTTTGAAAATTCGGCAGGTTCGGCCTTGTCCGACCAGCTGAACCGTTCGATATAGCCCACCGTTTCACCGGCGGCTTTGGTGAACGCCGCGGGCGTCCAATCGGGCAGCTGGCCAATCGATACGCGATCTTCGGCCCGTGATATCCAGAAGCCCAGCTGGTGCTGATAATAGCGGTAGAGCGAGTCCGACAGCAGGCTTCGCTTGATCAGGCCGGCTGATTCGTCCAGCCAGATTTCCTCCACCGCGATGATTGTGTCATTCAGATAGCGCATCCGACGTACGCGCGATCCGGTGTCTGAAGTGCCAAAACCGGGCAGATCGGAAGGTTTCTTCAGATGATCGACCGACAGGATATCCGCACGCGGCAACCCGCCCCCTTGGGGCAGTTCCAGCCGGAACATCGCGTAGACACTGTTCTGAGTTCCGGTCTCGCGGATGTAATTTCCTGACCCCTGAATACGCTCCAACATGCCTTTTTTCTCAAGCTCAGCGAGCGATTTTCGCAGCGTGCCGACCGACACGCTCAGCTCGGCCGCCATGTCGCGTTCTGGGGGCAAACGCTCACCGTCGATCAGACGACCCGCGGCGACATCGCGGATCAGCAGCTCGGCGATCTGAACATAGATGGGCAGCGCATTGGGATTTCGGTTGCTGAGGGGCATTTCAGGCGCTTCATTAGGTCGCAGAAAAAATTGATACACTATTGATCTACATCAATGCGGTTGCTACGCAAGAGGAAAGTAAAAGATGTACGGAGCGTGAATCATATGACCATCGTCCCCATCACATCCCCTGATCTGGATGCGGCCGAGGTTTCGTGGTTCGCGGCCTTATGTTCGGACGATTATCAGTTTCTGGGTGTGCCCGACGGTGATCTGCGGTCCAGCTGGGAGCATTGCTCGGGCATCGTGAAAGAGGCCGAGGCGCAGGGGTTCCGCAACATCCTGTGCCCGTCATCATATCAGGTTGGGCAGGACACGCTGAGCTTTGTCGCCGGTTGTGCGCCGATCACGCAAAAGATCAACCTGCTGGCCGCCGTGCGCTGCGGCGAGATGCAGCCGATCATGCTGGCCCGCACGATCGCAACGCTGGATCACATGCTGAAGGGGCGGCTGACCGTCAACATCATTTCATCCGATTTTCCCGGCGAAAAGGCCGACAGTGCCTATCGCTATCAACGCTCACGCGAAGTGGTCGAGATCCTGAAACAGGCCTGGACGCAGGAGGAGATCAACCATGCGGGCGAGGTCTACAACTTTACAGGTCTGACAACCGACCCGGCGCGGCCCTATCAGACTGGCGGGCCGCTGCTGTATTTCGGCGGTTATTCGCCGGCGGCGCTGGAGCTGTGCGGCGAGCATTGTGACGTCTATTTGATGTGGCCGGAAACCAGGGATCAACTGGCCGAGCGAATGAAAGCTGTGCACGCGGTTGCCGAAAGCTATGACCGTACGCTGGATTACGGCCTGAGGGTTCACATGATCGTTCGCGATACTGAGGCCGAGGCGCAGGAATACGCGGATTACATCGTTTCAAAACTGGATGACGACTATGGCCGCGCGATCCGCGAGCGTGCGTTGGATGCGACCTCGCTGGGTGTGGCGCATCAGGCCAAGAACCGCGATCTGGCGGATGAGTATGGCTATGTGGAACCCGGTCTGTGGACAGGTGTCGGCCGCGCCCGTTCGGGCTGTGGTGCGGCACTGGTGGGATCAACCGATCAGGTCATGTCAAAGATCGAAGACTACCGGAAGATGGGCATTCGCGCCTTCATCTTCTCGGGTTATCCGCACATGGATGAGGCCAAGCATTTCGGTGCTCGTGTGATGCCGCATCTGAAAACATGCTCGCTGCCCGAAGCGTACGGGCGTGTGCCCAAGACACCCCCGGCCACGCCGCTGGGCAATGGAGTGCGCCGCTGATGCAACGTGTGAAACTATCCCCGACGCTGGAAATGAGCCGCCTTGTCTATGGCATGTGGCGGCTGGGTGACGATAGCGACACCTCGGCAGGGCATGTCGAGGCCAAGATTCAAGCCTGTCTTGATCAGGGCATCACCACCTTCGATCAGGCCGACATATATGGCGGATACGCGGCCGAAGCCGTTCTGGGCAACGCCTTGCGCGCCAATCCCGGCCTGCGCCAAAAGATGGAGATCGTCACCAAATGTGACATCGTCGCGCCCGTGGGGCGGCATTCCGATGCGAAGGTCAAATACTATGACACCTCGCGCGCGCATATCCTGAAGTCCATCGACACGTCCCTGTCGGAGATGGCCATCGACCACATCGATCTGTTGCTGATCCACCGCCCTGATCCGTTCATGGACCACCACGAAACCGGGGCAGCACTGGATGAGGCTGTCGCCAGCGGCAAGGTGGGCGCGGTTGGTGTTTCGAACTTCCGTCCGTGGGACTGGACCCTGCTGCAATCGGCGATGAAAACCCGGCTGGTCACCAACCAGATCGAGATCTCACTGGGCGAGATCACCCCTTTCACCAACGGAGATCTGGCGTTTCACCAACAGCACGGGCACCACCTTATGGCGTGGTCGCCGCTGGGGGGTGGGCTGTTGATGGCCGGAAACCCGCCCGTTGGGGTTGTCGCTGATGAAATCGCAGAAGAGTTCGGTGTAGACCGGGCCGCTGTGGCCGTGGCCTTCCTGCTGGCTCATCCGGCGGGCATTCTGCCGGTTCTGGGCACCAACAACTTGAACCGTATCAAACGCATCTCGGACGCGCTGAAAGTCACAATTGATCGCGAAACCTGGTTCCGCCTGTACGAGGCGGCGCTGGGGCATGAGGTAGCATAATGAACGCAATCTCAAGGAACATGACCCACACTTTTGTGCCACACAAGGACGACACCCGGACCCTACGGGATGCTTTTGGGCGGTTCGCAACCGGCGTTACCATTGTGACATGCGACAGCGGTGACGGCCCGATCTGCATCACGGCCAACAGCTTTTCTTCACTGTCGCTGGACCCGCCACTGATCATGTGGGCCGGTGACCGCAACTCGCGCCGGTTCCCCTATTTTCGCGCGGCACGGCATTTCACAGTGCATGTGTTATCGTCAGCGCAGGCCGAGCTGTGTTTTGGCTGCTCGAAAGATGCCCATGCCCTGCGCGACATCCGGCATGAGCGCTGTGCAAACGGCACCCCGCTGCTGTCGGATTGCCTGGCACGATTTGAATGCGAACAACATGCCTATCACGACGCGGGCGATCACGTGATCGTGGTGGGCAAAGTCCTGAAGGCCAGCATGAGCGACGGCGACGCGTTGACGTTCTACGCCGGGAAAATGGGCCAATTCGCGCAGCACTAAGCGCGATCTGACGACCGCGGGACACACCTGCGGCTGAACAAGGGAGGATCCGCATGGGCGGACTGGTATCGGTGCTTGCGCCGATAGCATTTGTGAACGAAACCGTGCTGCGTCTGGGCCGCGCGGTTGGCGTTGTTGCGATTTCATTCATGGTCATCGCAATCCTGATTCAGGTGTTCTTCCGATACGTTCTGGGCAACGCCCTACCTTGGCCGGATGAGGCCGCGCGGTTCTGCATGTTGTGGATGACCGGGTTGATGGCACCGACGGCCTTTCGGCGCGGCGGTTTTGTAGCTATCGACATGCTGCAACGGTTTTTGCCGCGAATGCTCGGCCTGTCGCTCAATCTGTTCCTCCTGCTGATCTCGCTGGCCGTGCTTTTGGTTGCGGTCAAAATCGGCTGGTCCGAGGTCACCGGCTTTGGCGGCAGGTTCGCCACCGCCGCCCTGTACCTGCCGACATCGCTTGGGTTTGACGAGTGGTATCGCATTCCGCGCAGCTGGATGATGGCTTCGCTGCTGGTGGGCATCATTCTGCTGATCTCGGTCAATATCGAGCTTATCCTGCGTTCCATGGTCACCTTGCTTGGCGGCGCGCATCTTTTGCCGGACATTCCCGACGCAGCGGTGGGGGCCGAATAGATGCTGATCTGGTTCCTGCCCACTTTCCTGATTTTCCTGTTGATCGGCCTGCCGGTTTTTTTCGCGCTTCTGGCGGCGCCCGGCATCCTGCTGTGGCTGAACGGACAGACGAACGACATCACCCTGCTTTATCGCAATGTCTACAACGGCATGGACAGCTTTCCACTGATGGCCATCCCGTTCTTCATGCTGGCCGGTGAAATGATGAACCGTGGCGGCATTACCATCCGCCTTGTCGAATTCAGCCAGGCCCTGATGGGCCATCTGCGCGGCGGGCTGGCGCATGTAAATGTGCTGAGCTCGATCCTGTTCGCGGGCCTTTCGGGGTCTGCGGTGGCTGACACATCCGCCCTGGGGTCGATGCTGATCCCGGCGATGGAAAAACAGGGCTATACCCGAAAATTCGCCGCCGCCATCACAGCCGCGAGTTCGGTGATCGGGCCGATCATCCCACCCTCAGGCATTATGATTATCTATGCCTATGTCATGGGCGAAAGCGTGGCCGCCTTGTTTCTTGCAGGCATCGTGCCCGGAATCATGGTGGGTGTCGGCCTGATGGTGATGATCAAGTTCATGGCCGACAAGTACGACTTTCCCGTCGCCAGTCGGAAATACACATGGGATGAGCGGCGCAAAGCCAGCCTCAAGGCGTTCTTCCCGCTGATGACGCCTGTGATCATTCTGGGCGGCATTCTGGGGGGCATCTTTACCCCGACCGAAGCCGCGGCAGTCGCCGTAGGCTACGCCTTTATCATCGGGTTTTTTGTTCTGCGCACACTGACCCTGAGGGAAATTCCCGACGTTCTGAGCAATGCAGGTATGACGTCGGCCGTAGTGCTGCTGCTGGTTGGCGCAGCAATGGCGTTCAAGACCGTGGTCAGCCTGAGCCATGCCCCGGAACAATTGGCCTCGTTGATCCTCAGCCTGTCGGAAAATCCGCTGATCCTGTTGTTCCTGATCAACCTGTTGTTGTTCATCGTTGGCATGTTTCTGGACGCAGGCCCTGCGATCATCATCCTTGGGCCTATCCTTGGCCCGATTTTCACCAGTCTCGGTGTAGACCCGATCCATTTCGCCATCATCATGAGCGTCAATCTGACCGTCGGCCTTGCCACGCCCCCCATGGGGCTGGTGCTGTTCGTGGCCGCCGCCGTGTCGCGGGAGCGGGTCGAGACAATCGCCAGGGCGATCCTGCCGTTTCTGGCGGTCGAAATCATCGTGATCTTTCTGATCACCTACATCCCCGCACTATCCATGACGATCCCGAGGATAACGGGATTTGCAAACTGACTGAGTATCACAGGGAGGAAACGCATGCTCGGAAACTTCATAAAAACAGCGGCGATTGCCACATCGCTTGTGGCCGCGTCTGCAGTCGCGGCGACGGCTGCGGACTACACGCTGCGCGCCACAGCCAATTCGAACGAAAATGACGAGGATTACGACGGTCTGATCGTTTTCAAGAACTATGTCGAGGCGGCGTCGAACGGCGCCATCGAGGTTGAGTTGTTCATCGGCACCCAACTGTGTTCGAACGGTGCTGAATGCCTGCAGGGCGTGGCGGATGGCACCATCGATATCTATATCTCTACCTCGGGCGGGGCGTCGGGCATCTTTCCTTATGTGCAGGTTCTGGACCTGCCCTATCTGATGGCCGATGACCGGATCGCCGAGCATGTTCTGTCGGGCGATTTCACCCGCACCATGCGCGACATGGCGCTTGAGGATTCCGGAGGCGCGATCCGCCTGATGACCATCGGCAACACCGGTGGCTGGCGCAACTTCGCCAACACAAAACACCGCGTCGCAGAGCCTGCCGACATGGAAGGTCTGAAAATCCGCACCGTTGTCGCCGACCTGCCGCAGGAACTGGTCAAGGCACTGGGCGCGTCACCTACACCGATCCCGTGGCCGGAACTCTTCACCAGCTTCCAGACCGGCGTTGTCGAGGGGTCAAAGAACGGCATCACCGACATCATGGGCATGAAGTTCCCGGATGCCGGCCTGCAGTATGTCACCCTGGACGGGCACGCCTATATGGGTGCGCTGTGGTGGATGAACAACACCAAGTTCCAGGCGATGCCGGAAGATATGCGCCGGGTCGTTGTCGATGGGTTCTACGCCCTGCAACAGGCCACCTTTGCCTCGCCCAAGCGCAAGTCGATCCAGGCGTATGAGGACTTCGTCGCAGGTGGCGGCGACCTGTATGTCCCGACGCCCGAGCAGAAGGCAGCGTTCAAAGCTGCGGCTTCGCCTGTCTATGACTGGTTCCAGACCAATGTTGCCCGTGGTGATGAAATCTTTGCCGCGCTGACCGAAGCGGTCGCGGCGGCTGAGGCGGACGTGAACGCCTCGCGCAATGCGGACCTGAACTAAACGGATGGGTCGGGCCTTGTGGCCCGGCCCTTATCGAAACGGGTACATCCACCCTTTGTAGTCGTTGACCAGAACATGCGCCTTCTCGATCTGCTCCGGCGACATTTTCTTGATCACTTCCTCAAGGCTGATCGCCGCATCGGGATCGCCACCAATGGCGCTGAGCGTGTACCACATATAGGCCCGCACCAGATCGGGCGCGGGCATTCCCAGACCCAGTTCATAGTACCAGCCGACCCCCGACTGCGCCCCTGGATGCCCCTTCATCGAGGCACGCAGATACCATTCAAACGCCCTTTCATGGTCCTGCTCGACCCCAAGACCCAGCCCGTACATCACACCGATCAGTTCCTCGGCCTCGGCATTGCCCGACCGGGCGGCGGGCAGCAGTTCCGCGCGCGCGGCTTCAAACTCTCCGGCCTCCATCATATCACGTGCCTGTTCCAGCTCAGCCAGAGCCGGGGTCGCAAGAAAACAAAGGGTAAAGAGAAACTGGCGCATTGGGCGATTGTCCTCGTTTGGGCGGGGGCCGCGGTGGCGCAGGACCTGCCGCGCCCGCTGACGGATGATGACTTTATCCCATTTGATATGGAACAGGCCGCTATCGGTCATCAACTGTTTTACGATCCGATCCTGTCAGGCAATCAGAACATTTCATGCGCTCATTGCCACCACCCCGATTTCGGCACCTCTGACGGGTTGTCCCTGGGGATCGGTGAAGGCGGACAGGGTCTTGGCCCGGACCGCACGCCGGGTACCGGCGCGGACAGGATCCGCAAACGCATTCCCCGAAATGCGCCGGGGTTGTGGAACCTCGGGGCAAAGGACATCCATACCGTTTTCCACGATGGCCGCCTGAGCATCTCGGACCTCTATGGCAACGGGTTCAATTCGCCAGCACAGGAATGGCTGCCCGGCGGATTGAACTCGCTTCTGGCGGCGCAGGCTTTATTCCCGCTGACCGCGCAATTCGAGATGGCCGGTAATGTCGCTGAAAATCAGGTGACCGGCGCGGTTCACGACAGGATTGACAAGGGCTGGCCGATCCTTGCCAAACGCGTGCGGACCGATCCGCGCTATGGCCCAGCCATAGTCGCGGCTTTTGACGATATCGAGACCACCGAAGACATCACGATCACCCAGATCGCCAACGCGCTGGCGGCCTTCATGGCCATTGAATGGCGCAGCACCGACAGCCCATTCGACCAGTACTTGGCCGGGGACAAGGATGCGCTGTCAGACATCCAGAAAGACGGGATGAACCTGTTTTATGGCAATGCGCGATGCGCGACCTGCCATGCGGGTCCGTTGATGTCGGACCAAGAGTTTCACGCGCTGGGTTTGCCCCCTTTCGGGCCGGGCCGGACCCGGCAATGGGACCCATACGCGCGGGACGTTGGCCGGATGGCGGAAAGCAACCGTGCGGAAGACGCCTATCGCTTTCGCACGCCGATGCTGCGCAATGTCGCCCTGACTGCGCCTTATGGACATAACGGCGCTTTTGCGGATCTCGAAAGCATGATCCGTCACCATCTTGACCCACAGACCAGCCTTGCCAAATGGAAACCCGACATGGCTGCGTTGCCCAAGGTCCCCTGGTTGCAAGAGGTGGATTTCGTGGTGTGGGACGACCGGTTCGAGATGGAACGCCAGCGCAGCAGGATCGACATTGTGCCAATGACGCTTTCGGATGCGGAAATCGCCGCCCTGGTCGCATTTCTGCATTCCTTGACGGGCACCGGCGTTGGCTCTCCTCCTTTCGGGGTGCCGGCCGATTTCAACCCCTGATGGCGGTCACGCCATAATGCCAATTATTCCGGCATAATGTCGGATAAGTCGATCACTTCGTCAAATTGCGGCCTATGAAATGTCTGGCCAGCCCTGCACCATAATATCAGGAACAGAAATTTACGGAGACGTTGATGTCCTGGAATATTTGCGTAATCGGGGCTGGCAAGATCGGTCAGATGATCGCGACGCTGCTGAGGGCCTCGCCAAACTATACAGTAACTGTGGCCGACCATGACCTGAAAGCATTGGGTGAAATCACAAGGCTTGGGATTGGAACAAAGCAGATTGATGCCCGGGATGCAGACAATCTGGCAAAGGAACTGACCGGGTTTAACGCCGTGGTTTCAGCGGCACCATTCTTTCTTACCCCAAACATTGCCAAGGCCGCCAAAGAGGCGGGCGCGCATTATTTTGACCTAACCGAAGACGTTGCGGCCACCGAGGCCGTACGCCAGCTGGCCGAAGGCAGTGAGACGGCTTTCATGCCGCAATGTGGTCTGGCACCTGGTTTTGTGGGTATCTCCGGAGCCGCGCTTGCAGCGGAGTTTGATGAGCTGGACAGCCTGCATATGCGGGTGGGCGCGCTGCCGCTTTATCCGACCAATGCGCTGAAGTACAATCTGACCTGGTCGACCGATGGGTTGATCAACGAGTACTGCAATCCCTGCGACGCCATTGTGAACGGCAAACTGGTCAAGACCGCGCCGCTGGAAGATTACGAGATTCTGGGTCATGATGGCGTGGAATACGAATGCTTCAACACCTCGGGCGGGTTGGGCACGCTGCCGGAAACGCTGGAAGGCAAGGCGCGGGCCGTGTCTTATCGCACGATCCGGTATCCCGGCCATTGTGAAATCCTGAAACTGCTGCTGCACGATCTGGGGCTGGAACGCCGCCGTGATCTGCTGAAAGAAATCTTCGAGACCGCCCTGCCCCGCACTGATCAGGACGTTGTGCTGGTCTATTGCACGGCCAAGGGCATGATCAACGGCGTTCTGCGCGAGAAATCTCTGATCAACAAGAGCTTTTCCCGCACCATCAACGGACAGGTCTGGAGTGCCATTCAGGTCACCACAGCTGCGGGTATTCTGGGCGTTGTTGACCTGATGCGCACCGGCACGCTGCCTTCGAAAGGGTTCGTCCGGCAGGAACAGGTCAAACTGAACGACTTCCTGAATACAGAATTTGGCCAGCTGTATCGTGCTGGTGACGTGACCCGGCAGAACAAGGCGGCCTGAGATATGAAAGACATCGTAATGACAGCCCAAACCACGCTTGCAAATCTGGATCTGACAGATGCCGCATTGAAGGGCGGCACTCTGAAGGTGACGTCGCCGATTGACGGCAGCCTGCTGGCCGATGTGCATGAAACGCCGGCCACCGAAATGGACGCGATCATTGCCCGCGCCAAAAACGCGTTCAAGGCGTGGCGCGTTGTGCCGGCCCCACGTCGGGGCGAGCTGATCCGCCTGCTGGGCGAAGAGCTGCGTGCGGCCAAGGACGATCTGGGCGCGCTTGTCAGCTGGGAGGCCGGCAAGATCACATCCGAAGGTCTGGGCGAAGTGCAGGAGATGATCGACATCTGCGACTTTGCCGTTGGTCTGTCGCGTCAGCTTTATGGTCTGACCATCGCGTCGGAACGCCCAGGTCACCGGATGATGGAAACCTGGCATCCGGCGGGCCCGGTCGGGGTGATCTCGGCCTTCAATTTCCCGGTTGCGGTCTGGTCGTGGAATGCCGCTTTGGCACTGGTCTGTGGCGATCCGGTGATCTGGAAACCGTCCGAGAAGACCCCGCTGACGGCGATGGCCTGCCAGAAGATCTTTGAACGCGCGCTGGTGCGGTTTGGCGATGCCCCCGAAGGGTTGCTTCAGGTCCTGATCGGTGGCGCGGAGTTGGGCGAGGCGCTGGTGGCCAGCGAAGATGTTCCGATCATCTCGGCCACGGGTTCGACACGTATGGGTCGTGCGGTTGCGCCCATTGTTGCGGCACGCTTTGGCAAATGCATTCTGGAACTGGGCGGAAACAACGCGATGATCGTCGGCCCTTCAGCGGATCTGGAAATGGCCGTGCGCGCCATTGTCTTCTCGGCCGTTGGGACCGCCGGTCAGCGTTGCACCACGCTGCGCCGTCTGATCGTGCACAACTCGATCCGTGAGGAACTGGTGGGCCGCCTGAAAAAGGCTTATGCCGGTCTGGCCATCGGCAATCCGCTGTCTGAGGGCACGTTGATCGGGCCACTGGTGGATGAGGCATCGGGTGCCGCCATGACATCCGCACTGGAGGCCGCACGGGCCGAAGGCGGCACCGTGTTTGGTGGGGAACGTGTGACCGAAGGGCTTCCTGCGGGTGTCTATATGCAGCCCGCAATCGTCGAAATGCCCGGCCAAAGCGCGGTCGTGAAAACCGAAACTTTCGCGCCGATCCTTTATGTCATGGGCTACGACGACTTTGACGAAGCGATCCAGCTTCAAAACGATGTGCCGCAAGGGCTGTCATCCTGTGTGTTCACACTGAACATGCGCGAGGCCGAGCAGTTTCTGACTGCGGCGGGGTCGGATTGCGGTATTGCCAACGTCAACATCGGTCCCTCGGGCGCCGAGATCGGTGGCGCATTCGGTGGCGAAAAGGAAACCGGCGGCGGACGCGAAAGCGGCTCGGACGCGTGGAAAGCCTATATGCGCCGCCAGACCAACACCGTGAACTACTCGGCAGAGCTCCCGCTGGCGCAGGGTGTCAAATTCGACATCTGAACCAGCGCGCAAACTGACGGGCAATCTGATCCCCCCGGAGCCTTGATGTTTCGGGGGGATCGCTTTTGCCGTGCAGGGTTTGGCACTGGCAGGCTGAAGCAGGCACAAAACCGGTGGTTCTTGACGAAATCCCTGCCGTGCGGCATGTGATGTCGCTGGGGGGGGAACGGCATGTCCGATAAGGTCAGATGGCCCGACACGGCATGTATGAACAGGTTAAGCGTCCGCGTGGCCCCGATAGCTGGCTGCTTTTATACCGGAAGGTAAGTAAGATATGTGCCCTGCACCCGTTGATGCAGAGACCCCGCGCGGGTTCATCATCCCGATCGGCGGCGGCGAAGACCGCGTTAAGGAAATGCAGATTCACCGCAAGTTCGTTGAGCTGTCTGGTGGTCCTGATGCCGATATTGTCGTGATCCCGACGGCCTCGATGCTGGAAGAGACCGGACCGGATTACAATCGCATCTTTTCCGAGCTGGGTGCGGGCAAGGTCGAATTTCTGCCCATCTCGCGGCGCGCCGATTGCGACAATCCCGATTTTGCCGAGATGCTGGACCGCGCTACAGGGATATTCATGACCGGCGGCAACCAGCTGCGGCTGTCGGCGATTCTGGGTGGCACGCTTGTGGCGCAGAAAATTCGCCGCCGGAATGCGGCCGGTGTGCCGGTTGCCGGCACTTCGGCCGGGGCGTCGATCATGTCCGAACACATGGTGGCCGGGGGCAGCAGCAACTCGGCTCCGGCTGAGGGCAATATCACGCTGGCTCCGGGCATGGGTTTGACCAACGCCGTCATCATCGACCAGCACTTCACACAGCGCAATCGGCTGGGACGTTTGCTAACCGCTTCATCTTTCAACCCTTTTTTGATCGGACTGGGTATCGACGAAGACACGGCAGCCTTCATCGGACCCGATAATGTCCTTGAAGTCGTGGGCAGCGGATCGGTTACCGTCGTGGACGCCAGTCATCTGACCCATTCATCGATGTGGGACGCGCGCCGCGGCGAAGCACTGAGCCTGCTTGGACTTCGGCTTGACGTTCTGGGCGAAGGGTGCCGTTATGATCTGACGGCTCGCCAGGCTTTTCCGCCGGATGAGCATTTGGCGTTCTGCACATTGCCGGACATGTCCGGTCAAGAGGCCGCCAGCGGGGGGATAACAAAAAGCTAACCAACGGGGAGCCTCATGAAAATAATCTCGACCAATGTCTTTGTCGGCCCGAATGTCTGGGCAAGTTTTCCGGTCATTCGCCACGTCATCGATCTGGGTGTTCTGGAAGAGTGGCCCTCGGCAAAAATTGGTTCCGAGTTTATTGACGCCTTGATCAAGGCGCTTCCCGGTCTGGCGGAACACGGCTGTTCCTATCGCGAACCCGGCGGCTTCATCCGCCGCCTGCGCGAGGATGAAGGCACCTGGCTGGGACATGTGCTGGAACATTGCGCTATCGAAGTGCAGAACGTGGCCGGATCCGACGTTACCTTTGGCCGTACGCGCGGCACAGGTGAGCCGGGCCAGTACAATATGGTCTATGAATACCGCCAGCGCGACGTCGGTCTGGATGCGGGCAATCTGGCGATGCGGTTGCTGATGCATCTGCTGCCGCAATCCCTGAAAGATCAGGTGGACTACGAATTCGACCCGGACTTTAACTGGGATGAAGAACTGCGCAGCTTTGTTCTGCGGGCGCAACGCAAGGAATTTGGCCCATCGACCGGATCGCTGGTCAAGGCGGCGCAGGAACGCGACATTCCTTGGATCAGGCTGAATTCCGGCTCGCTTGTGCAATTTGGACACGGCAAGTTTCAGAAACGCATTCAGGCGACAATTACGTCCGAGACCAAGCATATCTCGGTCGAGATATCCTGTGACAAGGAAGACACCCATAATCTGCTGAACGATCTTGGCCTGCCGGTTCCGCAGCAGCGCATGGTCTATTCGGCCCGCGAGGCCGTACGCGCGGCAGCCCGGATCGGGTTTCCGGTGGTGGTCAAACCGTTGGACGCCAACCATGGGCGCGGCGTTTCGATCAATCTGAATTCCGATGCTGAGGTCGAGGCGGGTTTTGCCGAGGCCAAGGAGCATTCGCGCAGCCGCGCCATTCTGGTCGAGAGCTTCATCACCGGCTTTGATCACCGGATGCTGGTCGTGAACGACAAGCTGGTTGCGGTGGCCAAACGCGTCCCCGGCCATGTAATAGGCGACGGAACCCATACGATTGCCGAACTGGTCGACATCGTGAACCAGGACCCACGCCGGGGCATCGGGCACGAAAAAGTGCTGACCAGGCTTGAGCTGGACAATCAGGCTAACCGCCTGATGGAGAATGCGGGCGTGACGGAAGACACTGTCTTGCCCGAGGGTGAGGTTTTCTATCTGCGCTCGACCGCGAACCTGTCAACCGGTGGCACCGCCATCGATCTGACCGACGTGGTGCATCCCGACAACCGCGACATGGCCGAACGCGCCATCATGGCGGTCGGGCTGGATGTGGGCGGTGTCGATTTCCTGATCGACGATATTACCAAATCCTACAAGGATATCGGTGGCGCGATTGTCGAAGTAAATGCGGCCCCCGGTTTCCGGATGCATGTGGCCCCGTCCGAAGGTCAGCCGCGCGATGTGGCGGGCAAGGTCATCGACATGCTGTTCCCTGCCAATGAACAGACCCGCATCCCGATTGCAGCAATCACCGGCACCAACGGAAAGACGACAACGTCGCGGATGCTGGGTCATATCATGAAAACCAGTGGCAAGATCGTTGGCATGACCTCGACCGACGGCGTCTATGTGGATGGCAAGCTGAGCGTCAAGGGGGACATGACCGGCCCGAAATCGGCACAGATCGTCCTGCGTGATCCGATGGTCGATTTTGCAGTTATGGAAACCGCGCGGGGCGGGCTGGTTCGCTCGGGTCTGGGCTATCAACGCTCGAACGTGGCGGCCTGTCTGAACGTCTCGGCAGATCATCTGGGCCTGGGCGGGATCAATACGGTCGAGGAGCTGGCCGTCGTCAAACGGGTGGTGGTGGAAAGCGCAACCGATACGGCCGTTCTGAACGCTGACGACATCAATTGTCTGAAGATGGCCGATTACGCCGGGGCGGATCAGATCTTCTATGTCACGACCAACCCCGGTCACAGTCTGGTCAAGGAACATATCAAGACAGGGGGCAAGGCCATCGTGCTGGAAAAAGGCATGAATGGCGACATGCTGACCATCTATGACAAAGGGCTTCACATCCCGGTTCTGTGGTCGCATCTGATCCCCGCCACGCTTGAGGGCAAGGCGATCTTCAACGTGCAAAACGCCATGGTCGCAGCGGCGATGGCCTATAGCTTTGGGGTCGATCTGGACAATATCCGGCATGGTCTGCGCACTTTCGACACCAGTTATTTCCAGGCACCGGGGCGGATGAATGTCTATGATGAACATCCCTTCAAGGTGATCCTTGATTACGGCCACAACCCTGCCGCGCTGAAGGCGCTGGCCGCTTTGGCCGATCAGTTGGAGGTCAAGGGCCGCAGGCTGTGCGTTGTTGCGATGCCCGGTGATCGGCGCGATGAAGACATTGTTGATGGGGCCGCAGCGCTGGCCGGGCATTTTGACCACTTCATCTGCAAGGCCGATGACCGCCGCCGGGGTCGCGGGCATGACGAGGTGCCGCAAATGATGCGGCAGGCCCTGATCGATTGCGGGACGCCGGATGAGGCAATCTCGATCATCCCGGATGAGGTTGAGGCCGTGACCACAGCGCTGGAGATGGCGGCACCGGGCGATCTGCTGGTTATCTTCGGAGATGACACCACACGCTGCTGGAAACAGATCATCTACTTCAATTCCGATGGCGAAACCTCTGAAACCGAAGCGACACCCAAGACCAGCCCCGCCGACACCACGTTCGAAGACATGTTCGACAGCGACCAGAACCTGATCCGTGACGAACGCGGCGTAAGACTGGCGCGTGAAATCAGCGAAGACGCGGATTGAGCGGAGGTACCGGAATGGACCGGATCGAAGAGCTTGAAACCGCGCTGACCATCGAAAGCGCGACCGCTGATCATATTCAGGTGGATGACGCGCGGCGACTGACCGGCCCCGGCCTGTTATGGGATCACCCCGGCGCGGTGATGGATGTGTTTTTCACTGTTATCGACCCCGCGCAGGTCATTGCAGTGTGGGAAAAACACGCCCGGCGCGTTCTGGATGCGCTTGGCTGGCAGGATCAGGCGCTGACCCACCGTACCTTTACCGGAGGCGTCAATCTGGCAATCTCGGCACCGATGGATCAGCTTTATTCCGCGATCTTTGCGGCTCAGACCGCCTGGCATTTCTGCGCGGCAGAGTTGCTGGAGACCACGCCGGGCGATTTTGATCAGATGATCCGGGACGTCAAAGGCGTCATGGCGAAGGAGGCCAATCCTGCGCTGATCGCCCTGATCGCGGCAGCCGACGCGCATGGTGTGGATATCCTTTGCGACGATGATGAGATTTCCATCGGGCATGGAACCGGCAGCCAAACCTGGCCTGTCGACGCGTTGCCCGCCCCGGATGACGTGGACTGGCCCGCCTTTCACAACATCCCCGTCGCCTTCATCACCGGAACCAACGGCAAGACCACCACGACCCGGTTGCTGGAGGCGATCGCCCGCGCCTCGGGCAAGGTCGCAGGGCTGACCTCGACCGAGATTGTGCGGGTGGGTGACGATATTCTGGATCGCGGCGATTATTCTGGCCCCGGCGGAGGGCGGATGTTGCTGCGCGACAAGCGGCTTGAAATCGGATGCCTTGAAGTGGCCCGTGGGGGTATCCTGCGCCGCGGCCTGCCGACGCGTGCCGCTATGGCCGCCACTGTCACCAACGTGGCGAACGATCATCTGGGGCAATACGGCGTCAACACGGTGCCCGAGCTGGCTCAGGCGAAATTCGCCGTGCACCGGACACTGACCAAGGGCGGCGTTCTGGCCCTGAATGCCGATGATCCTTTTGTCCGTGCCGAAGCCGAAAACACGGCGGCGAATATCTGGTGGTTTTCACTGGATGCCGGGAATGATCTGATCCGTCGGGCGCGCGACGCGGGAACATGCTGCGCCTATGTTTCGCTGGGCAATATCGTCTTTTTCGACGGCCGGTCCGAGCATACTGTCATTGCCGTGTCCGACGTGCCCCTGACCATGGGCGGGGTCGCGAAATACAACATCCTGAACGCTCTGGCGGCTATGTGCCTTGCGCTGGCTTTGAAACTGCCGCTTGAAGCGGTTCGGCATGGGTTGGCCGGGTTCAAACCGGATGCCAAGGACAATCCGGGTCGCTGCAACGAATTCCAGCACAACGGCGCTCAGGTTTTCGTGGATTTCGCGCATAATCCGCATTCGATTTCTGCCGTGTGCGATGCGCTGTCGGCCCTGCCGGCAAAACGGCGGTTCATCATGCTCAGCCATGCCGGAGACCGCTCGGACCAGGACATTCGCGACGTCACCGCAACCGCCTTGAATTTCCAACCCGACGTGGTCGTTGCTGCTGAACTGGAAGGGTATCTACGGGGCCGCGCTTTGGGAGAGATACCGGACCTGATTGAAAAGTCGGCTCTGGAACAAGGGTATGACAAGACCCAGATCCAAAGGGCCGCATCCCCGTCCGAGGCCGCCGCGATGATCCTGAAACAGGTGGAACCGGGCGATCTAGCACTGCTGCTGGTTCTGTCGGAACGCGACGCCGTGCTTGAGATGCTGGACCAGCAGGTGACGTAGTGGGGTGAGGGAGCAGGAAGGCAGCGAGCCGCCATCTCCGGCTGCGGTCATCTAAGCAGCAAATTGCGCAACACCCTTGCATTGAAACCCAGCCTGACAATACTCGCCCAACACAGGCAACAGACGGTTGAGGTTAGGTGTTATGGAGATTGAGCAGACGGGGTTGTCGGGTGTGTTGGTTATTCGCCCGCAG
>NZ_JBXWQP010000057.1:0-10771 GCF_059612445.1 Ruegeria sp. TASC047 | reverse complement strand
TTCGGTCTCTTGTTTGCCATTCGTGGTCCTCCGTTTCCTAAACATAACGGTGGACCAGTTCAGTTGGGGAGGCTCAGGTGGTCGCCACCTTCCGCCAACCCTTTGATCTCTTGGCGAAAACTACGGCAATTGCCACCCGTTCAGATGCGCGCAGCGACCAAATTTCCTCGAAAAACGAGATTTGGCTGGGGTGGTAGGAATCCTTGCCCTCCGATGAAACCTAAGAGCTTTTCCGACCAGTGACCGAAACTGGGGCGGTTTCGGGGGCATTCGCTAGGCTCTGCGACGGGCGGAATGGAGCGTCAGGGTCCATAGCTAACGATTTTTACATCAGAGAGTAGTTCTAACAAAATATGGCTAGGGTTCCTCGTACTAACTTAATAGTTTCAATGCTATGCAAAACAATACCGGTGAGCTCTTTCTAGGTTACCGGCCATCTATTCTTGAAGGTTCAGATGTAATGTGTGGTATAGCTGGTTGGATTGGTACGCCGAGGCTTCCTCCGGAAACTCTGGAAGTAATGTGCGAAAAGATAGCCCATCGCGGTCCAGATGGTCATGGTGAGGTTTTCCTACCGCACGCAGGCGGAGGAACTGCCGCTCTTGGACACAGGCGCCTCTCTATAATCGACCTTCCAGGTGGGGGTCAGCCAATGAAAAGTCATGACGGCCGATATACTGTCATATTCAACGGTGAAATCTATAATTTTGAAGAATTGCGCGCCCGACTGGTGACCCGCGGTGCCAGATTCCAAACAGTGTCAGACACGGAAGTCATTCTAGAAGCCTTTCGTGCATGGGGACTTGATTGCTTTGCCGAATTTCGCGGCATGTTCGCGATGGCAATTCATGATTCTAGCAATCGTGAAGTTGTGATCGCGCGCGATCCCTTCGGAAAAAAACCGCTCTTCTATTCACACGGGAACGACATATCCGGTTCCTACTTTGTATTTGCTTCGGAAATTTCGGCTCTCCTTCAAAACCCGTTGGTAAGGCGTCAGTTAAACGTTTCAGCTTTGTGGAAATTCCTTCAATGGCGATATTGCCCCGGCCCCGAAACGTTCTTTGAAGGTATCCTTAAGCTGCCTCCTGCCAGCTATGTGGTCGTAGGCCGCGACCGACATCGGATCGTTAGGTATTGGAAACCTCCCGAGGAACCTGTTCTAGAGTCACTTAAGCAGGAAGACGCGATAGAAGAGTTTCTGGAGATATTTGACGAGGCTCTGAGGATCAGGCTTCGAGCCGATGTTCCACTCGGTGCCTTCTTGTCCAGCGGATTGGATTCGTCCTCGATCGTTGCTTCTCTGGCTCATCTCGGAGCATCAAACATCCGAACATATTCAATTGGTTACAGAGGGGACCCTGCATCCGAACTCGCCGAGGCCGCCGAAACCGCTGCGGCGCTAGGCGCAAAGCACACAGCTATTGAATTCGACGATACAGATATCTTAGGTCTGATGCCCAAACTCAGCCGTCATCAGGCAAGCCCGCTGGCCGAAGCCGCGTCCCTTCCGATTTATTTAATGTCCCGGGAAGCCTCGAAAAATGTTAAGGTTGTCCTGTCGGGCGAAGGCGTGGACGAGGTTTTTGGCGGCTACCCGAAGCATCGAGTCGAGACCATCCTGGGAGGTTGGTCTCAGCCGCTAATTAAGTCAGTGGGTTCAGCAGTGCTTTGTGCCACAGCGCTATCGCCTAACCTGATGCGGCGGGCACGGATAGCAGCGCGAGCTTTATCAGCCAGTAGTTTTGAGAATCGGATGATTGCTTGGTTCGGGGCCTTTAATGTATCCGAGAGACAGAAATTGTGGAAAGGCAGGATACCAATAACCTTTACATCCCAAGTTCCATTTTCGACGATGAGCGGGGCAACTCCCCTGCAACGTGTGCTGCATTTTGATCAAAGCTCATGGTTGCCAGACAACCTTTTGGAACGGATGGATTTGATGACCATGGCTGCATCGCTGGAAGCAAGAGCACCATTCATGGACATCAATCTCGCGGAATTCGCGGCGACTCTTCCTGATGATTGGAAGATTAAGGGATCTGCTACAAAACGGATAGTACGGAAAGCCTTGGGTCCACGTCTGCCGAAGGCGGTTCTTCGCAGGCCTAAGAACGGGTTCCGTCTACCTGTGGCAGCTTGGTTCCGTGGGCAACTTCGCGAGCAGTTCAACGATCTTGTTCTTGGGCCGAGTTCGATCTGCAGTGGATATCTAGAAACTACGTTACTCGCGAACATCGAACGCGAACATTTTGAGTCACGTGTTAACCACGACAAATCGCTTTGGGCGCTCTACGCTCTCGAGATCTTTCTTAGAGAATTCTTTGAATGAACGCATAGAATCTTTTCTCAGTCAAAATCCCTAACCAAAATACGCATCGAAATTTGTTTGCATGCGTTCTTGCCTAAACGAAGCGAATGGTTGTCGCCGTGGGGATGGCGGAAGAAGAAGTGATCAACTAACATCAATGTCGAATCCGTAAACTGGGGTTGTTAACCCATGCAACGCGTCTCAATCATACTACCGTTGTATAAGTCAGAGCGTTACATCCGCGAGACGGTCGCTTCGGTTCTCGCGCAGACTCACACCCACTGGGAACTGATTGTTGTCGATGACGGCAGTCCCGACAATAGCGGGGACATATGTCGCAGCTTCTCGGACTCTCGGATTAGGGTCTTCACGCGCGAAAATACAGGGCCATGCCGCTCGCGAAACTTTGGTATTAGCCAGGCCACTGGTGACTTCATAGGTTTCATAGACCATGACGACATCTGGCTGCCCGAGAAGCTTGAGAAACACATCGAACACCTGAATCGTCGCCTTGAGGTGGGCATCAGCTATGGACCTAGCGAATTCATCGACGTGAACGGAAAGACGCTGGGCCTCTTTCAAGTGCCGAAACTTACCGGAATCGATCCCCGCGAAATTTTATGCCGAAACCCAATTGGAAATGGATCGGTGCCGGTAATCCGCTACGAGGTTTTTCAAGACATCAAATTCGAGGTGGAACGAGATGGACGGCGCGAGATAATGTATTTCGATGACGAGGCCGCACGCTGGGAGGATGTCGAGCTCTGGGTGCGCATAGCGACGCAGACTGGCTGGCTTTTCGAAGGCATTCCCGAAAGATTGACTTTGTACCGGATTGTGCCTGACGGAATTGCAGGCACTCCGGACACCAAGCAGGCTGCGTTCCAGAACGGGTTGAAGCGGGTGCGGAGATACGCGCCCAAATTGGTGTCGCAATATGGCACGGCGGCGCGCGCCTATCACTTGCGGTACCTTGCTCGCCGATTGATCGAGGCGGGCAACGGCAAGGAAGCGGTTTCTTATATCAACCAGGCGCTGAATTGCTTCCCTAGGATATTTATCGAAGACCCGCGTCGCACACTAATAACTCTGAGCGCAGCATATGCACTTTTTTTTCTCCCGAGGCGGATCTACGATCCGCTGCAGGTCGCCGCAGTTACGCTTCTTGGGCGGTTGCAGAAACGGCAAGTTGAATGAACGACAGTTTTCGCTGGGGATTGTTGGGCGCAGGAGCCGTCGCCAGGAACTTCGGTCGGTCCGTTGGGCAGCTGCCCGGCCATGCGGTCGAAGCCGTTGCTTCGCGAAGCTCCTCGCGGGCCAAGGCCATAGCGAGGGAACTAGGCTCAATACGCAACCTTGCTAACTATGCTGAGCTTGCTACTGATCCTAAGATTGATGCAATTTATGTGGCGACGCCCGCCGCTCTCCATTTCAAGCACGTTTCGTTGGCGCTCAAGGCAGGAAAACCAGTTCTCTGTGAAAAACCATTCACGGTTACAGCGGGCCAAGCTCGAGAGTTGGCGGCGCTCGCCGAACGATGCGACACATTCTGCATGGAGGCGATGTGGATGCGGTTCATCCCCGCTATCCGCGCTCTAAAAATGCGCATCGCATCAGGTGAAATCGGCGAGGTTAGGATGCTTCACGCTGAATTGGGATTTTCGGTCCCCTACGATCCTGAGAGCCGGAACTATGACAGGACAATCGGGGGTGGCGCACTACTTGACCTCGGTATCTATCCCCTTTCGCTGGCCTATTATCTGTTTGGTCGGCCAGAGGCCGGACAGATGCTCGTAGGAAATGCGCCAAACGGGGTGGACGCGCGCGCTACGATCACATTGCGATTTCCTTCGGGTTCATTGGCTTCGCTTTCGTGCGGCTTCGATCAGCGGTTGAGGAACCGGGCGCTTGTGACCGGTACGGCGGGGAGCTTTGAACTCGATGCGCCGCTTTATGCGCCCGAGAGGCTTTTACTCACAAGATCGCTGCAACCTGATTCCGGAGTGCTGAAGATTGAGCCAGACAGTCTCTTAGATCGAATGAGCCGCACTAACCCAATACTCATTCGCCTTCGCCGCCGCTACGCACCCCTTCTGCGCCAGCTCATCCGTCGTGAGCGTTCGACGCAGAGTTACCCGTTTTCCGGGTTCGGATATCAATTCGAAGCTGCTGAGGTCGCACGCTGTGTTCGCGCTGGGATTCTCGAAAGCCCGGTCATGCCGCTCTCAGAGTCTGTGGAAATCGTGGAATGTCTCGAAAGGCTGCGTTCTGACGGCTGTTTTGGAAATACTGCTTAATAACGCGAATTGAGCCGGGCTAATTAAGGCTGTCTTGGCGGCGAACCGAGAGAGCTGCGTTGGTTTCGGCAACTTCCCAATTTTTACTGAACCCCAGATCGCTAGGGTCAGGACCCATTGATTTCCGTTTTGCGGCGTGATTCACGGTTCAAAAACGAGCGGTGAACATGTCTGATCTTTTCTGGCTTACGGACGCGCAAATGGCGCGTCTGGAGCCCTTCTTCCCGAAGCCCCACGGCAAGCTGCGCGTCGATGACAGGCGTGTGTTGAGTGGGATTATCTTCATCAATCGCAATGGTTTGCGGTGGCGGGATGCCCCTGCTGCCTATGGACCGCACAAGACACTGTACAATCGATGGAAACGGTGGAGCGACAAGGGCATCTTCGCGCGAATGATGGCTGTCCTGGCCGCCGAGCACGGCGAACAGAAGACTGTGATGATCGACGCGACCTATCTGAAGGCTCACCGGACAGCGACCAGCATGGGCGTCAAAAAGGGGGGCGTGGACGCCTGATTGGCCGAACCAAGGGCGGCATGAACACCAAGCTGCAAGCCATCTGCGACAGTCAGGGACGCCCGCTGTACCTGTTTATAACCGCAGGACAGGTCAGCGACTACATCGGTGCTCGGGCTCTGTTCAGCGGCATACCGAATATCGATTGGATACTCGGAGATCGCGGATACGATGCCGATTGGTTCCGAGAAGCGTTGAAAGACAAAGGGATACGCGCCTGTATCCCCGGTCGGAAGCAGCGCAAGACAACGGTAAAGTACGACAAGCGCCGATACAAACGCCGCAACCGGATCGAGATCATGTTTGGCAGGCTCAAGGATTGGCGCCGTGTGGCAACCCGTTACGACAGGTGCCCGAAGGTCTTCCTCTCAGCAATCGCCCTCGCAGCTCTCGTCATCTATTGGCTATGAGTCCTGACCCTAAGGCTATTTCAGTCTCGCCAACGGATGCCCGGTCTGGCGTTTGGCGGCACCCATTTCGATGCGAGTAATAACCACTTTGTCATAAGCGGCGCAGAGAAAGCGTTACTTAAAATGAGAGGATGCACAGCAACTTTGAAGTTAGGCAGTGAGAAACGATTTTTTGAAACAACAAGGTTTTCGTTCCAGAAGTGTATGTCGGCGGAACCCTATGAACTGCCCGTGCGGCAGTACAGCGATGCTGAAATCAGTCGAAAACTTATCGCGCTATGGTTCTGAGCCTAAAATTGTTGTCCTATCTTTCAATTACAAGTCATATTTGTTGTAGGATTCCTTCCGCCATGTTTGCGAAACGCGATCAAGCGAATGCAGCCAGTACTGTTTCGATCATTATCGTAAACTGGAATACATGTAAGGTTTTACATGATTGCCTTGCGTCGATTATCGATCAGACTACTCTTCCTTATGAGATCATCGTGGTCGACAACGCATCTACGGATGGCTCGATCGAAATGGTGCGGCGTTTTTTTCCGGGCGTTTACCTGATCGCAAATACGGACAACAGGGGTTTTGCTGCCGCCAATAATCAGGGGCTAAGCAAAGCCACCGGTGAGAAAGTCCTGCTTTTAAATCCCGATACGATCATTCTAGATGGCGCAATCGACGTGATGTGCGCTTGGCTTGATGCCCACGAGGATGTTGGCTGTGTTGGATGTCAAGTACTTGAAGACCAAAATACGATACAGCCCACTGGCTTTGCCGATCTTGGACCTTTAAACCTTGCACTGATCGAATTCGGTCTCTTTCGGATGGCCCCTTGCAACCCTTGGTTCGGTCGCCCCGAATATGGCTGGTGGGACCGTACCAGCACTCGTGATGTCGATGTGGTTTCGGGTATGTTCATGCTGCTTCCGCGCCGCGTTTTGGATGATGTTGGGTTACTTGACGAGGCCTTCTTTATCTACGCTGAAGAGGCCGATTGGTGTCGACGCATCCGCAACGCAGGATGGCGCTGCGTTTTCACTCCCGAGGCACGAATACTGCATCTCGAAGGCGGGTCAAAAAGCACTTCACAGGTCAAGTCTCGCATGTATGTACAACTACATAAAAGCAAAATGATCTACGTGCGTAAGCATTACGGTAGGGTCGGGGCGCTCTGCGCGCGCGCAGTTTTCCTAGGTAGCGCGATAATTCGCGGGGGCGTTTTCGGAGTGATTTCGTTGGCCCGCTCAACCCCTGAAAGTAGAGCCAATTTAAGACTGAATTTTGTCGCCATCCGTTTCCACTTGTTTGGGCAGGAACCAGCCACGTGAAAATGAATGGGAATCTTACCCGGCCTCTCTCGCTCGAATGCGTTGAGTCGTCGCTTTATGAGCAAGCCTTGAAGGAGGGATGGGATACACTCGTCTCACTTACTGGAGCCGAGGTCTATTTCCTGACCGAATGGCAGGCGGCTTGGTGGCAGCATTATGGGCCCAGTTTTTCTAGAAGCCGCAAACCTGTTAATTACATTCTGCGGGATCGTGACCAAATCGTCGGCATTCTACCATTCTGTGTTGAGACTATTTGGAGCCCAGTTGGGCCGATGAGAGTTGCCCGTTTGGCTGGAGTGGACTACTATTTTGCAGTGATGAACCTCCCGATTGTTGCCGGGTATGAAAACGCGGTACTTCGAGCAGTTTCTGATCATCTGAAGCAAGAGATAAGCTGCTCGGCAATTAGTCTGTCGCCCCTTTCAGAGCGATCGTCGCAGCTTGAAGCTATTCGCGACATGGAAACAAATAGCGCGACGATTTCGTTGCTTAGAGACCAAACTGATCGTGGTCATACGTTGATGGATTTGCCCGAGAACCGAGATGGCTTCATTGCGGCACTATCGAAGAGCCGCCGTCGAGAGATACGGCGGGATATCAAGCGTCTGATCCAGAATGCGCCGCTTCGGAATATCACCTCGAACTCCGACACGATCGACATTATGATGGATCGGCTCATCGAACTGCACACGAAACAGTGGCAAGAAGCTGGAAAAGGTGGGCATTTCTCGGACTGGCTGCCTGCAGCAGAGTTCTATCGTACACTGCTTCTGCGTCTGGCCCCGGACAAACACGCTGCTATTGACGAGCAATGGCAAGGTGACGCCCTGCTGTCGAGCCAGTTGAGCTTTTCTTCTGGCAACAAGGCTTATTGGTGGCTTAACGCTCGCGCCATCGGTCCCCGGTTCAAGAAGGTTGCTTTGGGTCGCGTCGGCCTGGTGGAACGTGCGGGGGAACTAATTGATGCGGGCATTCAATTGGTCGAAGCTGGGGCTGGAGAATACGATTACAAACTCAGTTATGGCGGCGAATTGGTCCCCATCCACAGCCTAGTCCTTACCGGTGCCGGCTCTGTCGCGCGCCTTCGGGCTAGTGTGTTTCTGCTTTGGGTGGACGCGATCCACCTGTTCTACTTCAATCTCTGGTTTCTGAGAATCCGACCGCGTCTTGGCATCCGCCCCCAGGCTCTTTGGAGTGTTTGGATACGAACAAGGCTTTAAACGTAGCACATTGTTCCATCACCTTGTAGGAGGCTGTAATCAGATTGTTATGCATTTTATCGTGTTACACGCGGAGCTCTCCACATCTTGCAGAAAATTAAGATCCGTTAACTATATGGTTGGCATGCGCTGTTGTGAGGGCAGCCGTTGATGCGAGGAGTATCGAAGGCAGCAAAACTGCACATCACGCTCACTGCCGGTGCCACCCATCAAAACTGAGAGAACCCCTGCATCTAAATAAAGAAGTAACTGCAGGAGTATGATCCATGAAATACCTGTCTGCCCTCGGCGTTCTCGTCGGGGGTTTTCTTTTGCACCCACCACCCAAGGCTGTCCTGACGACGATGCTCTGGGTGATTGCTCGTTCTCACCCCGCTGTCTCGGCGCTGGTTCTGCTGGCGGTCCTCTGGACGTGGAAACACGGAGGCGATGATGACTGAGCTTGAGTTGAACCCCGGTGACGTCGTGGTCGTCTGCGCCTTCGATGACGTCCCTGAACATCTGTTCCGTGTAGACGAGGTGTTCGAAGACTGCGTGACCGGCTTTGCTGTCACCGGCCCTCTGGCTGGTACCTACGGCGAACCGGACCGGGAGATGATCGTCAGACGCGTCTCCACTGACTGAACCCAACCCAAATCCTAAATCTGAAAGGAGGAGACTCATGTCTGCTCACATTCGCTATGCCTATCTGAAGGGCCATACGTGGCTCTACCGACGCAACTATCCCGTTGACGTCGCTCTCGCGCTGGGCGCTCAGGCGCTGAAGCAAAGCCTCAAGACCGGTGACCGTAACACCGCCCGCGTTCGTGCCGCTGAAGTCAATGCCCGGTTTGAAACACTGGTGGAGCAAGTTCGGGGCAAGGCAGAGGAAGCCCTGTCTGGCACGGAGAGCAACGCTAACGTTCCTGATTGGGTCGACCAACCAGAATCGTCTCTCGTCCGTCTCCGGGCCACTCTGGGGGACTCTGGATGCAATCTGGATGGCCCTGCCTTCACCCGACCCGTCGCACCGGTAAAGGTGGTGATCCGGGACCTGAGCCGCGCCTATCTCGCCGGGCGCAGTAGTCAACTGCGACCCAGCGGGTTCAAGTCGGTCCGATACTCCGTCGGGCTGTTCACGAGCCGATATGGTGACCGATCGGTTTGCAGTCTGACGCGGGCGGAGGGGCGAGAGTTCCTGACGGCAATAGCCCAACTGTCCCCGATGATCGGCAAGTCGGAACGGACCCGGGGGTTAACCCTGGACCAACTCGTTACCTACTCGTCCCGAGGGTCGTTGACGATAACCGCCAGAACCCAGCGGCGTATCTGGTCACAGGTCAATCACTTCCTCGACTGGGTGGTCTACGAGGGGCATCTGGAGGTCAATCCGTTCCGGACGGTACCCTTCGACCGGAAGGTGCGCCCTCAACCCTATGCGGTTCCGACCGACGATGAGGTCTCCAGACTTCTGGCGGCGCGTGATCCTGAGCTTCATTCCGTGCTGCTGGCCTGCCTGTTGACTGGAATGCGAGCGGGGGAAGCGGTCGGGCTGCTCCGGGAAGACCTCGTGGCCAAGGGCAACCTCGGCTGCTTCGTGCATGTTCGACCCAACGAACTGCGTCTGCTGAAGACCGACGCGGCAGAGCGACTGGTTCCGGTGCACCCCGTGCTGGATGAGACCTTCCGGCAACTGCCTAGCCATGGCCCTCTGTTCCCTGACCTGACCGTAGCTCACGTCACCAAGGGGTTTGCGAGACTACGGCGAAGGCTGAATCTGGAGAAACCGGGTCTGGTGTTTCACTCGACCCGCAAGTGGTTCATCACCCAATGCGAACGAACAGGTGTTCCTGAGCACTTCACCGCCTCTCTGGTCGGGCACAAATCGGCTCGATCGGAAAACGGGATTACCTACGGCATCTACTCAGCGGGCATCAGCGACGAGCAACGCCGGTCGATCGTCGATCAGATAAGACTGCCGACATGAGCTTCCCGGACATTGATGCGTTTGAGGAACGGGCCGCTATCGCTGAATACGATGGCGGGTGCACCCGTAAGGCAGCGGAAGATCTGGCTGCTCAAGCTCAGGGGTTCCGTGACGCTGAAGCCTACTGGCAGTGGTTGGCTGACTATGTCGTCAACCGGAGACCACCCTCGTAAACCTATCCCTCGGCGGCCCTTAGCGGGTTGCCGGGGGATCACCTTGACATTTTTTTCTTGCCGCTTCGAAATTACGCGGCGAGAATGAGATGGAAAATACCGATATTTTAGCTGTTTACGTAGTTGAGTTAAGAGGTTTGCGATGAAGGTTAGTGGGATAGCGGACGATACCGGCGAGGCGGTCTCTCAGGAAATATCTGATGTTTCCGCCGAAGAGTTGCAGTCATTGGCATCATTGGGCTTATCGTCTGGAGAGCTGAAGGCAAAGATCGACAATTTGGCGGTCTCGGCTGATGCGAAGGCGCTTTTGTTTCAGGTCGCCACGAAGGTAATCCGAGTGGGAGAGACAGTCATCAAAATCGGCCAAAAGATTCTTGAAACGGTTCTCGAAATCATCAAAGCCTATCCGAATACAAGCTTCGGAGTTGTATTTGGAGCGATTGCAGGAACTCTAGTAAGTTCAATTCCAGTGATTGGATGGTGTCCGTCGTCAGGGATTTTGGGACAGATGGCGCTCTGATCTAAGAGAGGATGTGGCTCATCTGGTTGGATTGATT
>NZ_JBXWQP010000056.1:0-101734 GCF_059612445.1 Ruegeria sp. TASC047 | reverse complement strand
CGTAAAGCCCGCCCTGCGCATAAAAGCTCTCACCGACAAGCCGGCCCATATAGCCCGATCGCCACTTGTTCCAGGCGTGCTTCATCATTGCGTTCTCCAAATCCGTGAAACGGTGCGCACGCCCAGATACCCCATATCCCGCCGCGCCTAAAGGGCTGATGCTACCCTGCGGCAGACCAACCCATCCCAACATCCAAACACGCTAAATAAGACCTCACCACCAAACCCGCAACCAAAACCAAAAAACTCAATCAATCCAATACCGCAATTGAACGGCTATCGTGTTTTGGAACACCATGTCTTTGGTCGAAACCAAAACAACTGTCGCAAATGGCCGGTATCCAATACCCAACCGGTTGCTGAAATAGGCGCTGCAACAATTACAGACGCAAACGTGACTGCGTTGAACAGGAGTTTCGTTTCAATTCACTTCTAAATATGGCAATTCTGCCCTTGCGGGTCCGGTCCGCGATTGAGAAACACAAGCAGGTCATGATCATTCGATGAGAGCTGAGATGACTTCTGAACAAGCCGTCCGCGATGCGGTTCAGACGCATTCGAAGCGTGTCTGGCGGTTTGCGCTGGCATTATCGGGTGCCTCGGATGTAGCTGACGATTTGTTGCAGGCCACATGTTTGCGCGCGCTTGAACGACATCATCAGGTGACGTCGCACAATCGTCTGGACAGCTGGTTGATGACAATCTGCCGGTCGATCTGGCTGAATAAGCTGCGTTCGCGGTCGGTTCGACGCGCGCAGGCGCTGTCGGTGACCCCCGAAGCGGATCTGGTTGCAACGGGACCGGATACAGAAACGAATATTTTCGCGGCTGAAGTGTTTACTCAAGTGATGCAGTTGCCTGAGGCACAGCGCGAAGCGGTAATGCTCGTCTTCGTTGAGGGGTACAGTTACCGCGAAGCCGCTGCCTTGTTGGAGGTTCCAATTGGCACGATCATGAGCCGGCTTTCGAATGCCCGGCAGAAACTTAAAACCGTGATGCGGATTGATGCAGCGGACACCGCGCGACGGAGTGGCAAATGAAGTTTTCCGACGAGACGCTAATAGCGTATCTGGAAGGCAGCCTGGACGAGGCTCAGACCCGCGCCATTGAGGCTGCGGTTGAAGATGATGCTACGCTGGAACATCGTCTGATGGCGCTGGATCCGTTTGCGCCTGTTGTTCGGGATATTTTTGAGAACCTGCCCGCTGAAGCGCCGAAGGTGGACCTGCCGGAAAAAACGACTAGGCCCGCCAATAACGGGTTTCTGCGTCTTGTTGCGGTGGCGGCCAGCGCGGCATTTGCAGCCGTCGCCGTAACATTCTGGGCCACCCGGCCAGCAGATTTAAGCTGGGCCCAGCAGGCCGCGATCTATCAATCACTTTACGTGCCGGAAACGATTGCATCGCTGGACAGTTCGGACGCGTCGCTGGCCAAGCAATTTGCAATGGCCGAAGCCGAACTGGGACGAACGCTGAATCAGGAAACACTTGAAGCGTTGCCAGGGCTGGAGCTGAAGCGGGCGCAGGTTCTTTCCTTCAAAGGCAAGCCCTTGATCCAAGTGGTTTTTGCCGATGATCAGGGTCGACCACTTGCCTTCTGTGTCATTCGCCAAGGACCGAATGCCCCAAATACCGAAGTCCAACAAACGGTGTTGAGCGGTTTGGCAACTGCAAAGTGGGAGCAGGGCGGTTATGGATATATGCTGTTGGGCAGTTCCCCACAGACGGATTTAAGCAACGAACTGGAAGTGTTGACCCTCACATTCTCGGGCTGATGGAAAACCCTTGTGAACTGTTGCAAATGCCCGAAGAATGCCGGGTATGACGTCGAAGAAAACCATGCCCCTTCCAGAAGACGAGTTCGATGATCTTGGCCCAGCCAGCATCTATGATGGCGATCCGGCAGAAGAGGATGACCCTTGGTTTTTGCCTCCGGACCAGGACGTGGAGGAAGACTTCTTTCTGCCTGGTCCCCGATCATCGCAGCGCCCGTTATTCGATCCGCGCGATTGGCATTCGGCACAATCAGAACTGTCGGCAGAGCTTGCTGAACTTGCCCTGACCTTTGGTGCTCTGGACGAGAGGCTGCGTTCGGGGCCTGAGGGGTGGACGCACCGTTTGGCACTTATGGAAACGTCCGATCTGGGGTGGTGGACAGGGGATCGGGTCAGCGTGGACCGCCTGGCTTTGTGGACGGGTCTGAGGATAGGCGCGACCCACGATGACGTGCAGGCGCTGTTTCGGGCAGGTTGGGCCGTACGCCGTCTGAGCTCAGGCGCAGGCCCTGCTAGTGGCGGGTGGGAAAGTGGGTTGACCGCGTTTCTTGACCGTCTGGCTCAGGGCTCTGATGCGACGCCCGAAGCGATCGTTGATCTGGCCGAAGTCATGCAGAATGCGGAAAGGCTGCACCCGGTGACACAATCGGCGATCGCGTTTCATGCTTGGCGAGCTATATCGCAGGGCGTCGGACAAGACACCGAGGCGGCAATTATCGCTGCGCGGCACGCGGCTTCGATGGGGCGGGGCGGCGCAATGTTCATGCCTCTGGCGTTGTCTGGTCCGGGTGCGTTGCGCGGAACGGGTCGGCCAACGGACAAGTTGGGGTCTTGGATACAGGGCGCCGGGCAAGCGGTTCTTGCGGCTTTGCTGCACCTCGACAGGATCAGTGTCTGGGAGGGCAAGGCCCGCGACGCGACGCTGGATCTGAGCGGCCGCACCCCACCGCGTCTGATTGATGCTCTGGCGGCGTGGCCAATGGTCTCGGCCCCGCTTGCGGAAGACTTGACCAATTCTTCGCGCGCGGCGGTTCAGCGGAATTTCGACCTGTTCACCCGGAGAGGTCTGGTGCGTGAAGTCACGGGCCAAGGCCGTTACCGGGTCTGGACTGCTGCATTATGATCCGTCAACTACTCGAAAAATAGACGCCGCGGGGCGCACGCTTTCAGCGCCCAACACCGACATAGGTGTCGAACCCTGATTTCAGCGCCGTAGTTTTCGAGTAGATGTTGCGCAGGTCAACCATCCTGGCGGTGTTCATAGATGCTGCAATTTCGGAAAGGTTCAGCGCGCGGAACTCATTCCATTCCGTCAGCAGCACAACAACATCCGCGCCCTGCGAGGCGATATACGGATCGTCGCACCATTCGACGCCCGGCAAAAGCGCCTCCCCTTCAGATTTTCCCTGTGGGTCAACAACACGCACCTTTGCGCCTCCGCCTATCAGGGCGGGGACGATGGACAGTGATGGCGCGTCGCGCATATCGTCCGTATTGGGTTTGAACGTGACACCCAGAACCGCCACGGTTTTGCCGTTGAAATGATCGCCACATGCGTCACGAATCTTCTCGATCATCCGTTTCTTGATTTCGTCATTCACGCGGATGACGGTCTCGGTGATTTGCATCGGATGCGCGTGGTCCTGCCCGATCCTGGCCAACGCGGCCGTATCTTTTGGAAAACATGAACCACCGTAGCCAGGTCCTGCATGCAGGAATTTGTTGCCAATCCGCCCGTCAAGGCCAATGCCACGCGATACTTCTTTGACATCCGCACCAACTTTTTCGCATAGCCCGGCGATTTCATTGATGAAGGTAATTTTGGTTGCTAGAAACGCGTTGGCGGCGTATTTTATCATCTCGGCGCTTTCCAGATCGGTGGTCAGGATCGGGAAGTCGCGCAGGTAAAGAGGGCGGTAAATTTCTGCCATCACCTCGGCAGCGCGGTCATTTTCGACGCCGACCACAACGCGGTCCGGGCGCATGAAATCGTCTATTGCCGCGCCTTCGCGAAGGAATTCAGGGTTCGAAGCCACGTCAAATTCGGCCTGGGGGTTGGCAGCCTTGACTGTTTCCTGCACTTTTCTGTTTGTTCCGACGGGCACAGTCGATTTTGTGACGATAACGGTATACCCGGTGACAGCCTTAGCGATTTCTTCCGCCGCTGCCATCACATAGGTCAGATCCGCGTGGCCGTCTCCACGCCGGGTTGGCGTTCCAACTGCAATAAAGATAGCATCCGCGCCGTCCACTGCGGCTGCAAGATTGGTTGTGAAGCTCAGGCGGCCAGCCGCGACGTTTCGCGCCATCAGCACGTCCAGACCCGGTTCATAAATAGGCACCTGTCCGGCTTTGAGCATATCGATCTTCTGCTCAGCCTTATCAACGCAAATCACATCATGACCGAAGTCCGAGAAACACACACCGGAAACAAGGCCCACATACCCGGTGCCGATCATTGCAATGCGCATCTGCCAAATCCTTTTTTACCAATTACTATCAACGGCGCGGGCACAATCGAAGAATCCAGCGCCGGTTTCAATGATTTACAGGTATGGTTGCTGAGTTCCCATGTTTTCTTGTTGTTTTTGAGGCAATATGCGCGGGAACAGAGTTTTTACAATCCGTCGTGCTGCGCAGAACTTGTTAAATCACGTCCATTGTCAGCTGAAAAGATACAATTCTGGGCATGGATCAGTAATAAACAGCCACTAGCCGGGCGGTGTTGCGTCGCCCACTTTTCGCCCGGAGCAAGGCGGCTGTAGCGGGTCCAATGGAATTGGCGATTGCTAAATAAATAGGCCGACGATGCAAAAAAACCGCCCGAACCACAGTTCAGGCGGCAGCTGTGCTCAGAACCAGCGCCCTATGGCGATGACACTTGGTGAAAAAGCCGCTGTATCCGAAGTTACGGAGAGGGCTTTGCACGTGGCTTGAGTGTTTCCGGGCATATCAAACCCGATGAAACGATTATTTGCTCCAGCGCTGCCACTAACGCTTGGCGCAGAGGAAAATGGCGCTGGGTAGTTCCACGTCATTGCAGTGCTTGCGAACAATACGCCTTCAACGGCCGTGCATGCGACAGGAAGCAACGCGGCGGTGCAGATCAGGGTTCCATCGGCAAAACGTGTAAATTCGCCATTGGTGTTACTTCCGCGCTCTATGACCGCACCGGTTGGTATACCGCCAACTTCTGATACCGACCCCAGAAGGTTACCCGGCCCATAACCGTAGTCGGCACGCATCAAGCGACCCGAAGTGGTATCTGTCGCATCGCCCTGAACAGCCGCACCAGCCGCTGTTCCGGTCGCGGGGTCAAAAGTCAGAGCTTCGGTCCAGGTACCTCCGTCAGGGGACACTTTGATTGAAAACCCCGTACTTCCGGATAACCCCATTTCAGCGTGACCGGTCCAGTTCGACTGAAACACCAGCGATGCTGTATCGCTGGCACCCGCCTTGTTGATCTTCAGCTGATGCCCGCCGCCCTCATGGCTCAGAAGCGTGGCCGGGCTTCGGACAGACAAGCGATTCGTAGCGTCCGAACTTGTTGCCACCCCAATACCATTCAGGTTCTGAGTATTGACGGGCAAGGGCAGCCAGTCAGACCCATTCCAGAACTTCAGTTCACCAGTGGCCTCGTCCCAGGCACGCCAGCCCGAATATGGGGTCAAGAAATGCCAGGTGTTGTCCAGCCATGCGGCAAGCTCTCCTGCATGTCCGGCCCAGTCCCCAGTAGGGGTGACGCCCAGAGCATAGACATCGCCCTTCTCGGGGACAACGGGCGGGGTGCTGGCATTGGTTGTCTGCACTGTTAACTGAACGACCAGATCAAGTTGTCGCAGTGCCTCGTTGTGGGTGACGTGCTTTTGAGCCTGCGAAGGTTGTAGAAAAGGCAGGCGCAATCTGGGTGAGGTCATTGACACGAGGGTCCTCCTGTGGCTGTCGGTCCGAAAGTCGGTTGCGCGCCACTCTGCCGTAAGGCGCGTCAATCCCGTCTGACCTGGCCGACCGCACAGGAAATAATCTGTTAACTTGAGTATCCCCGGGGACAAGCCGACCCGAGTATGGCCTATAGAGAACTATGTCGCCGCTTAGTCCCGGGCATAAATGTCTTCATATCGAATAATGTCATCTTCGCCTAAATAGGTGCCGGTCTGCACTTCGATCAAAACCATGGGCACTTTGCCAGGGTTTTCCATCCGGTGCACGGCGCCCAGCGGGATATAGACAGACTGGTTTTCGCTGACCAACCGTTCCTTATCATCGACTGTGACCTTGGCGGTGCCCTCAACCACAATCCAATGCTCGGACCGATGGTGATGGGACTGCAGGCTGAGCGAAGCGCCAGGATGTACATGGATTCGTTTGACCTGAAATCTGTCACCGATCACGAGGCTCTCAAACCAGCCCCAGGGGCGGTGATCTATCGGAAGCGTATCTGCCTGTTTGGCCCCTTTTGCCTTTAAGGCAGCGACAGCCTGCTTGACGTCCTGGGCTTTGTCCATGCTAGCAACCAGCACAGCATCCGGCATCGCAACTGCGATAATGTTCTCAAGCCCCATTGCCACCACTTCCTGAGCTGGCGATTCTGATCGTATCAGAACGTTGCAGCAGTCGATTGTGGTTACTTCCCCATTTGTCGCGGTGCCGTTTTCATCAGGGTTTGACAATTCTTGAACAGCCGTCCAACTTCCAACATCCGACCAACCTGCGGAATACGGAACCACGCTAAGGTTGGGGGCTTTTTCCATGACCGCATAGTCGATCGAGACGTCATCGACGTCAGCCCAAGCCGAAGGGTCCAATCTCAGGAACCCCAAATCTGCCTTTGCGCTGTCGACGGCCTTTTGGACAGGTGCAACAAGGGTGCTTGCGTATTTTTCATATGCTGCAACGATGTCACGTACCGCAAACAGGAAGATGCCGGAATTCCACAGGTAACTGCCATCTTTTACCATCGCCTGCGCGGCTTCCAAATCCGGTTTCTCCACGAACCGATCCAGGCGAACTGCACCCCCGGACGCGTCTGGGGCGTCGTTCAGCTTTAAGTAGCCATACCCGGTTTCGGGCCGAGTGGGCGTGATGCCAAATGTCACCAGATCGCTTCGTTCGGCAATTGCGCGCACGCCTGTGGCGACGGCCTGATGAAAAGCGGCCTTGTTTGGAAGCACATGATCTGAAGGCGCGACCAGCATGATGGCATCCGGATCACGTGAGGCAAGGTACAACGCAGCCGCCAGTACGGCAGGGGCCGTGTTTCGCCCTTCAGGCTCAATCAGAATCGGACCGGGGTCGATCCTAATAGCGGTCAGCTGTTCAGGTACAATAAACCGAAAGGCTTCGTTGGTTAGAACCAGTGGTTTGGCATAGGGCGTATGCGAGGGTCCAAGCATCCTGTCGGCACAATCTTGTAAAAGACTGGTTTTGCCGACAAGTGGAACGAATTGCTTGGGATAGCTTTTGCGCGACAGGGGCCACAAACGCGTTCCTGAACCACCACACAGGATGACTGGATAGACCGTACTGTTCATACAAGTGCCCCTGAATTGCTGATTACCAACGATATTGTTCAATTTTTCGTGGAATGGGAGATTCCGCGGCTACTGGGCCGCTTTTCCAGTTGCCACAATGTCATTCAGATATTGGCTCAGATCATCACGCAGGTCGTCACGGGCAAGGGCAAAGGAAACTGTCGCTTGCAGAAAACCGGATTTTGAACCGCAATCGAAACGCTGCCCGTCGAACTTGTAGCCAAAAACGGGCACGCCGGATGCGATATCTTCGGCGATTGCATCAGTCAGTTGGATTTCACCACCGCTTCCGGTTTTCATTGCGTTCAGGTTGTTCAATACGGAAGGTCGAAGAATATAGCGCCCGATAACCGCCAGATTGGATGGCGCTTTTGAGGGTTCGGGTTTTTCGACCATGCTCCTGGCCGGAATGACCGGGCCGATACTGTCGACGACATCCAGCACGCCGTACGAACTGGTCTTTTCTGGTGAAACTTCCATCGTTGCCACCATGTTGCCGCCCGTTTCCTCATAGGCTTCAACCATTTGTTGCAGACATGGTTTATCTGCAGCAATCACATCGTCAGGCAGCATTACGGCGAAAGGTTCATCGCCTATCAAACGGCGTGCACACCATACAGCATGCCCCAACCCCAGGGCTTTGTGTTGGCGGATATAGGCAATCGCGCCGCTTTCCATATTCGTCTTGTTCAAGATATCGAGAAGCTTGTTTTTGCCCTTGGCCATTAGTTCCTGTTCGAGGACAAGGTTGTGGTCAAAGTAATCTTCAAGCGCGGATTTTCCACGAGAAGTCACAAAGATGAACTCTTTTATACCAGCGGCGCGGGCTTCATCGATTGCATATTGCACCAGCGGGCGATCCACCAACGTCATGATCTCTTTCGGAACAGATTTGGTTGCCGGCAAAAACCGGGTTCCCATTCCCGCCACTGGAAAAACTGCTTTGGTGACTTTGCGTGTCATGGTGCCTCTCAAAACAAAACTTGGCCGGAAAAGCAGAAAACATCCGGAATGTCCTCTTAGTCTTCAAAACCGCGTCAATCAATCATGCCCGGTGTGCCGGCCGTTATTGACCAAATCGTGCCACCTCGGTCCAGATGAGTCAAAAGCCGACTCCGGTGTTTCCTGTATACAAGGCCTGAACCACAGTTCCCAGAGACCCTTCCGCTATAACTCTGTGCCAAAAATCTGACGACGATTTGTCGTTCACGGAAAGTTGATATGTTTGGAGCAGCGTCGGTTGTCTTGAAAAACTCCCGGACGGAGTCCTGCATATTTTCTTTGGATGGGCATAGCGCCTTGTTATGACGAGTAGTTTAGGACTGCGCGGCCGAAAAGAATTTAGATGGCAGGGACTGTGCAACTGAAATTAACACGGCTCACTTAGTCGCAAGCTGCGTCAAGTAACGTGTCTTTAGGGCACAAGTAACCCGTCGGCAAACATCCGAGCTTCTTGGAAATACATGATCTGATGCATCAAGTCCGTTTTCGAATGGGCAACAATATGGCCGGAACCGCAAAGATTAGTGATAATGGCGGTCTGTTGCGACTGGCGATAAGATGCTCAAGCAAGTCGCGAGGGACCGTTCAACGCATGCTTGGTGCCTTATCGGACCAGTTTCGTTGTCATCGAGGTTTCGGGAAAACAGGTAGGTGCAACACCCATCGCTTCTTGCCATCTGCCTATTGATCGGCGGGTTTTGAAACCTGGCAAGCCGTCAACGCCTCCGACATCGTATCCCAAGCTTTCCAGCGCGCCCTGCATCTTTGCTATGTCAGAACGGTACAAGCCACCGACCTTGCCCCATTGCCCCTTGAAATCGCCGCTTCCAAATTGGATTCTGTCACCGACGTGGCCGACGAACAAAGCATAAAGATCGCTTTTGTTGTATTCCTTCAAAACGTAAAAATTCGGAGTGACCAGAAAAGCAGGACCAAATCGTCCTGCCGGCATCATCAGGTAACCTGCCCCCTTCAACTCGTGGGCTGGAAAAGGTTTGCCCGAGACCCGGTTTATGCCCATCGCTTCCCATTGCTGGATTGACTGCCCCTGATCAGGTCCTTCCAATGCACATGAAACGGTTGCCGGCAAAGACACTTCGAAACCCCAGTCACGCCCGGCGATCCAGCCGTGCTGTTTCAGGTAGTTGCCAATCGATGTGATTGTATCATCGGATGACCCCCAGATATCGACCTGTCCATCGCCGTTGCCATCTGCGGCGTAAGCCAAATAGCTTGATGGCATGAATTGGGGTTGTCCTAACGCGCCTGCCCAACTGCTTTTCATTTGCCGGGCTGGCAGGGGTCCTGCTTCCGCGATTTGCAGAGCCGCGATAAGCTCGGCCGTGAAGTAGTCCGCGCGCGTGCTCATAAATGCCTTGGTCGACAAAACCCTGAACGCATCATGGCGGATCGGCACCTGCCCATAGCCGCTTTCTCTGCCCCAGATTGCCAGAATGATACGAGCAGGAACGCCCGTTTGACGTTCGACTTTGGCAAGCACGGCAGAGTGTTGTCTCGCCATCCTGCGCCCGATAGACGTTGCGCCCTGAATTGACCCCGGATTGAAATACCGGCTGGGCGATCCAAACTCGGCTTGTTTTTGCGCCTTGGGCGTTTTGCGTTTATGTCCGGGGGGAACCAGATCAGGCAGGTCCCAGTTCAGAGTAACACCGGAAAACGCCTGTTGCAGTGTGTTGCGCGAAACACCTTTGGCCTGCGCCAGCGGCCAGATCGTCTCCAACAACCACGACTGAAACTGGCGTTCAATTGCTGCACGATCCTGTGCCAGTGCGGTCTGGGACAGAATGATCAATCCTAGAGTGAACAGCAAAATACGCATTGACGATTTATCTGTCCCGACTGGCCTTGCAAGTCAACGGGAAGATGCCGCGCAACCCGTCGCTCTTTACACCCAAAGTTGAAAGAAAATTGAGGATGGCAATCCCCGGTTCGGAAAACTCTTGAGAAATTTCACCCGCTTGCCGATAGTTGCATGGGATTGAGATGAGGAGAGGACAGTCAGCTGTGGCACAAGTCATTTCGTCCAATCCATCCTTGCTCAGGCTTGTCGTTATGCTCCTGTTGATCGCTTCGGCGCAACCAGCTTTGGCCAGCGACAGCTTTATGGACCCGCAAGGCCCAATAGCGGCAGTTCAGAAAACGCATTTGCTTCGGGCGACCGTATTGATCCTGCTGGCCGTTATCCCGGTATTGGTGCTGGTCCCGATAATAGCGTTTCGGTATCGCCGCCGAAGCAACCGCATTGCGCCCTACGCGCCGGATTGGGATTTCTCGGCCAAGCTGGAATTTGTCATGTGGGGTGTGCCTGTCATAATCGTGGCCTTGCTGTCTTTTTATCTTTGGAAGGCGACGCATCGGCTTGACCCGTATTCGGCACCGTTTGGTGAAGATCCGGCGCTGCCGGTTCAGGTTGTCGGTCTGGATTGGAAGTGGCTGTTTCTGTACCCCGATCTTGGGGTCGCCACTGTGGGAGAGTTCGGAATTCCGACAAAGCGGCAAGTTGCATTGACGCTGACAACCGATACCGTGATGCAGTCGTTTATGATACCCGCGCTGGCCGGACAGATTTATGCGATGCCGGGCATGACCACCCAGTTACATCTTGTCGCGGATGCGCCGGAAGTGATGCAGGGTGAAAACACTCAGTACAACGGACGGGGCTTTACCAAGCAGAAGTTCCGCACCATCGCAATGAGTGATGAGGATTTCGACGCTTGGGTCGAAAAAGTGCGTAACAACAGCATCCAACTAGATGTGGCAACTTATCGGAAACTGGCCATGCGGACAGACAGGGATGAAGTTCAGGCCGCTTTGGGAACATCTCGGATGCCGGATGATGCGCTCTACTTCACAATAGAAGACGATCTGTTCCGGAATATCCTGAGCCGCTACCACAGCGGTCAGCCGCTGCCCATCGATCTACAGCCTGGAACTGCAACATTTGGGCAGGAGGCGCAAAAATGACGCCAACCGAGACAGGTTTCTTCGGGCGCCTGAGTTGGGACGCTTTTCCGATTGCCGGGTTGATCCAGAACCCAAATACTAATGAGATCGTGGCCAATACAGCCGCAGCTGTTGTGATTATTGGCGCTGTGGTTGTCGTAGGATTGCTGAGCTGGTTTCGTTTGTGGACACCCCTGTGGCGCGATTGGCTGACCAGCGTCGATCACAAAAAGATCGGTATCATGTATATCGTCTTTGCCATCGTGATGCTGGCACGCGGTGTGCTTGAAGGCGTTGTCATGCGCGCGCAGCAGGCTTCCGGGCCCGGCGACGGTTTCCTCGAAGCCGAACATTTTGCTGAGCTTTTCAGCACTCACGGCACAATCATGGTCTTCTTTGTTGCCGTTCCCTTTGTCTTTGGTGTTGCGAATTACATTGTCCCGCTGATGATCGGTGCGCGCGATGTGGCGTTCCCGCGACTAAACCAGATTAGTCTGGGCCTTACGGTTTCGTCAGGCATGATGCTGATGGTGTCGCTGGTGATTGGAGAGTTTTCGACCGGCGGCTGGACAGCCTATCCACCGTATACCGGCGCAGCGTTCAATCCCGGTGTTGGACCGGATTATTGGATCTGTTCCATCGTTGTTTCGGGCATTGGCACCTCGCTGACGGGTATCAATTTTGCCGTTACGATCTACAAGTTGCGCGCGCCGGGCATGACGTTCATGCGGCTGCCGATGTATTGCTGGACGATCATTTGCAGTTCGATCCTGATCGTCTTTGCCATGCCGCCTTTGGGTGTCGCCGCGCTGATGCTTGCCGCTGATCGCTATCTTGATTTCCACTTTTTCACAAACGACCTCGGTGGCAACATGATGAACTATGCCAATCTGTTTTGGCTGTTCGGCCACCCCGAGGTTTACCTGCTGGTTTTGCCTGCTTATGGCATCTATTCCGAGGTGTTTGCGACCTTCTCGGCCAAACGGCTTTATGGCTACAACTCGCTTGTTATTGCGACCATGTCGATCGCAGTGTTGTCGTTCACGGTCTGGCTGCACCACTTTTTTACCATGGGTCAAAGCGCGCTGATCAACGCGGTGTTTGGTATTGCGACCATGCTGATTGCCATCCCAACCGGCGTGAAAGTCTATGACTGGATGGCGACGTTGTGGCGGGGGCGCATTCGGTTTTCGGTGCCGATGCTCTATGGGCTGTCATTTTTGATGCTGTTTGCCATCGGTGGGCTGAGCGGCGTGATCCTGGCAAACCCAACCGTAGATTACCAGGTTCACAATACGCTGTTTTTGGTGGCTCACTTCCACAACGCGTTATTGCCCGGCGTGTTGTTCGGATTGTTGGCGGCATACAATTACTGGTTCCCCAAGGCCTTTGGATTCCGACTGAACGAATTCTGGGGCCGGGTTTCTGCCTTTTGCTGGACCGGGGGGTTTTTGCTGACATTCATGCCGCTCTATTTCGTCGGGCTGTTGGGCATGCCACGCCGCTCTTTCAGCTATAGCGATCCGTCTTTCCACCCTTTCATGATCGTGGCCATCATCGGAGCGATAGTTATTACCTGTGGATTGTTCTCGGTCCTGATCCAGCTATGGGTCAGCATTCGTGACCGCGACCAAACCCGCGTTCCTGTTGGGGATCCCTGGGATGGTCGCACATTGGAATGGACTATCCCTTCACCGCCTCCTGCGTACAACTTTGCGATCATCCCCAAGGTTAGGGATCGGGATGAATTCACGGCACAGAAGGCAAAAGGAACGGCCTATCCAACACCAGACGCTTATGAAGATATCGAACTGCCCCGAAACACGGGAATTGGCTTTGTCCTGTGTGTTCTCAGCGGCATATGGATGTTTGCGCTGGTCTGGTGGATCTGGTGGCTTGCCGCGATAATGACGGTTTTGATGATCCTTGCGGTGATCATCTGGACATTTGATGACAGTACAGAACTCACCATCCCCGCGGAAGAGGTGCGAAGGGATCACGAAGCTTGGTTGGCGTTGGTCCACAGCGAAGCGGCGGTTGATCGCGACTCTGAAACTTCTTCGGAAAACCGCGGCCTTGCCCGCCCGGATCTGGAGGTGGCGACATGAAGCGCGCGCCCACTCACAGTTATCCCGGTATCAATCTTGGAGAACATCACGCCAGTGCCCACAAGGCGACCGAGGTTGCCACCTTTGGGTTCTGGGTCTTCTTGATGAGCGATCTGGTTTATTTCGGCCTGATGTTCGCGATTTACATAACAATGATCGATGCACAGGCAGGTGGTCCCGGCCCGCACGAGTTGTTTGATCTGAAAAGTGTTTTTGCGCAAACCCTGATACTGCTGACCAGCAGCCTGACAGTGGGTCTTGCCATGCTGGCGCTGAAGTACAATCTGCCGCGCGGTCGCATTGTCTTGTGGTTTGGCGTCACTCTTGCGCTGGGGCTTGGTTTTCTGGTGCTGGAAGTGCGTGACTTCATGGCCATGGCGGAAAAAGGCGGCATTCCGCAGCGCAGCGGTTTTTTGTCAGCCTTTTTTGGGTTGGTCCCGCTTCATGGTCTGCACGTTGCGACTGGATGCCTTTGGCTGATCGTTTTGGGTATCCAGCTACGCGTCAAGGGCATGACGGATGTGGTTATCTCGCGCGTGGTGCGACTGGCGTTGTTCTGGCATTTTCTCGATCTGATCTGGATTGGGATCATTACCATCGTGTATTTCGGAGGTCTGACCTATGGATAAGCGCTCTGAAATGCATCGTCGCGAGCGTCGGCGCTATGTGATCGGGTATGGTGGCTCGCTTTTGCTGACCTTGGCGATGTTTGGCGTGGCGCAGGTTTATGGGATTGAAACGGTTGGGGTTTACCTGACCATCGGGTTGCTTGGATTGGCACAGCTTGTGTTGCAGCTTGTCTACTTCCTGCATATCGACCGTCGGCGCAGCAGCCGCGAAGATCTGCATCTGGTGCTGTTTTCGACACTGGTTCTGATGATAATGATCCTTGGCACCGTCTGGGTTCTGGGCAGTCTGGCCGCCCGAATGCACATGCACTTGATGTAGTGCGTATTTGAAACAAGCGGGGTAGCGGATCGAGATTTGGCTTTCGGCAGGACCACCAATAGCGGAAAAAGCCTCAGTAGGTTGTCCGCATTTGATACCCCTGATGAAAGGTCATGCGTACAAAGGTGACCGGGGTTTTTCGAAACCACGTTGTCCGCTCCAACTGGAATAAAGGTGTTCCGGGCGGAACAGAAAGAAAGTCCTGAAGCGGACCGGTTGCCGGAACAGCCGAGAAGGCAATTTCGGCGTTCGAAAAAGGAACTTCGGCCAGCAACCATTCGTTTGGACCGGTGGTCAGAAAGTCCTCATTCATGACGTGCGGTACCGCAGCTGTATTGATCCATCGTTCCTCGTACTGGAAGGGGCGATTGTCGGCATGGTGCATACAGCGCAAATGCAGAATTTGCGTGCCCTCGGGCAGTCCGAGTTTGGCTTGTAGCCATGCCGGACAATCTACCAGCGTACGGCTGACCAACGCATACCGGTATTCTGCATTCATGTCTTCAATGGTTTGACGGACTACTGCAATGGGCAGCCTGGCCTGTTTGACCGGTGTTGTAACCACACGTGTGCCGCCTTTGCGTTTGCGTGTGACAATACCCTGATCAGCGAGTTCACGCAGAGCGCGATTGACAGTTGCGCGAGCACAACCGAATTCGGCGGCAAGCTCCAGTTCGGTAGGCAGCAAGCTGCCTTGCGGCCAGATTCTGGTCTGGATGCGATTTAAAACTTCATCGCGGACATCTTGGAAGCCGGTGTTTTTCTGCCCGTTCACATTGTGCTCACTATTTTTTTCGAACTTATTAGTATTATGTCTATGTTAACGGTGAGATGCAAAGAATTTGACCCAGAACCTTATAAGATTGCAGGATTGCGCGGTTACGCCTTGGGCCAATGGTGGCGGTGTAACAACCGAACTTGCCGCGAAGCGGGTCGGCGAGCACGTCGTCTGGCGTATCAGTGTGGCCCGGATCGATCGGGATGGGCCATTTTCCCGATTTCCAGGCATGGCGCGTGTACACACGATCATCGAAGGCGCCGGGCTTGACTTGCTCGGTGATAGTGGCGTTTTACCAGCGCGACCATTCCTGCCGGTTTCGTTCGACGGAGCGCTCGCGCTGAATGCGCGGCTGTTAGGCGGGCCGTGTCGTGCGTTCAATGCGATCTACGATCCAAAGGTCGTCGTTATGGTAGTGAATGTTTTTGCAAGTGATCAGGAATTCGAAGCGACAGCGGGCGAGGTTATCTTTGTCGCCTCAGGAATGGCCCACATGTCAGACAAAACGCAGCTGGTTGCCGGAGACGCAATGACGCTGAACGCCGCTGTTACGATCAGTCCGGCTGCAGGCGCTAAGATCCTTCGCGTGTGTTTCGGCAAAGCCCCGATCTAAAGCTCAGCAAGAAGCCCACATATTGCCTGTTTGTAGTTGTTCGCGACTTTGTCCCGCAGGACGTGACGCCCGTTTTGAACCTGGTGTCGGCCTGCGGACCAAAGATCAGTAACGACATTGTCTTTGGCGGCAAAGACTAAACCATCCAGCAACTGGTGGGGCTGTAGTGCACAAAGGGCAGGGGCCTGACTGTCGATGGCGACGAGATCAGCCAGCATTCCTTCGGTAATTTGCCCCGCATTGCGGCCAAGCGCCTGCGCGCCGCCCATAGCTGCGCCGCGATAAAGGGTTTGTCCGGCCGAGCCTTCGCCGACCACCATCACGTTACGTGACAGGTCGCGCAGTCGTTGCGAATATTCGAGTGTGCGGAGTTCTTCGGTCATAGAAATCAACACGTTGGAGTCCGATCCCACGCCAAAAGCGCCGCCTGCGCTCAGATAGACAGGGCCGTTGAAAGACCCGTCGCCCAGGTTGGCTTCTGTCACCGGGCACAGACCGGCAACGGCATTGCTATGGGCCATGGCGCGAGTCTCTTCGTCAGTCATGTGGGTGGCATGGATCAGGCACCAGTTGGAATCAACCGGGGCATTATCCAGCAGCCATTCGACCGGACGCGCGCCAAGGCCAGCCTGAACTTCCTCAACTTCTCTGGGTTGTTCGGCAATGTGAATATGAATTGGACCGGAACTTTGTGATGCCACCACTTGCGCCAGATCGCGCGGACAGGTGGCGCGCAAGGAGTGTGGCGCGATGCCGACGCGACAGTCGTCGGGAAGATTACCGAGCGCATCCCGCGCCTGCGCGACAAGTTCGCAAAAACGGTCCACATCATTTCCAAAGCGTCTCTGCCCCGCCTCCAGCGGTTTTTCCCCAACTCCTGCATAGCTGTAGAGCACGGGCAGATGGGTCAGGCCAATTCCGGTCTCGGCGGCGGCGGCCATGATACGGTCGCTGAGTTCGCAAATTCTGTCATAGGGTTGCCCGTTCGGTTGGTGGTGCAGGTAATGGAATTCACCGACCGAGGCGTATCCGGCCTCCTGCATCTCGACATAAACTTGCGCGGCGATGGCCTGAATGTGGTCAGGGTTCAGGTGGGCTGTGAAGCGATACATCAGATCGCGCCAAGTCCAGAAACTGTCACGGCCAGCCAGCCGATATTCGGTCATTCCCGCCATGGCGCGCTGAAAGGCATGGCTGTGAAGGTTGGCCAAAGCGGGCAGTAGAGTGTCGACGCGGGTGTCGCCGATTTGCGCGACAGCATTGGGTGTCAGTCGGGCAATGCGACCATTCTTGATCTCGAGTCGCAGATTCTCTGCCCAGCCGACTGCCAGAAAGGCCCGTTTTGCGAAAATGACCGTCATCCCTACCTCCGGTTTTATGAATAGACATATGCCATAAAGACCTGTACCAGAAAAGAGAGAATTGCACCGAAGAGGGATTCGAATGCAAACCCACGATCATCTGTTCACAGATCTGGACGCCGCGACCATGGTTGGTGCGGATGCATACGGATTGATCGAAGACGCGGCGATTGTCGTGCGTGGGGACCGGATCGCGTGGGTCGGTCCGAAGACGCAGTTGCCGGAAGAATACGCGACGTTCTCTCAAACCTTGCTGGACGGGCGGTTGGTGACGCCGGCTCTGATCGATTGCCATACCCATGTAGTGCATGGCGGCCACCGCGCAGCTGAGTTCGAGATGCGCCTTAACGGTGCCAGCTATGAAGAGGTGGCCCGCGCGGGCGGTGGTATTATTTCGACCGTGAAAGCCACGCGTGCGGCCAGTAAAGAGGATTTGATTGCGCAGGCCCTGCCGCGCGTGGACGCGATGATCGCCGAAGGGGTCTCGGTGATCGAGGTCAAATCGGGCTATGGGCTTGATCGTGAAACTGAGCTGACCATGCTGCGCGCCGCGCGGGCCCTGCAGGAAAGCCGCCCGGTGCGCATTGTGACCAGTTTTCTGGGCGCTCATGCTGTGCCCGCCGAGTATAAAGACCGGCCCGAGGCGTACATTGCAGAGATTTGCATTCCGACCCTTCGCGCGGCTCATGCCGAGGGTTTGGTAGACGCAGTGGACGCCTTTTGCGAAGGGATTGCCTTCCTGCCGGACCAACTGGTGCCACTGTTTGACGTTGCCAAGGAACTAGGACTGCCGGTCAAATTGCATGCCGAACAACTGTCCAACCTGGGTGGTGCGAAACTTGCTGCAAGCTTTAGTGCGCTGTCTGCCGACCATATCGAGTATCTGGACGAAAGCGGTATCAAAGCCATGGAAGCGGCAGGTACGGTGGCCGTGATACTGCCCGGAGCTTTCTACACCCTGCGCGAGACGCAACAACCGCCAATTGATCTGTTGCGCAAGTACGACGTGCCAATGGCCCTTGCGACCGACTGCAATCCGGGCTCGGCTCCGATGACATCGCTTTTGCTTGCGATGAACATGGGATGCACCTTGTTTCGAATGACCCCCGAGGAAGCGTTGAAAGGTGTCACTGTGAATGCCGCGCGTGCACTGGGCCTGAGAGACTGCGGCAGGATTGTTCAGGGCCTGCGGGCGGATCTGGCTGTCTGGAATGTCACTCACCCGGCCGAGCTTGCCTACCGCATCGGTTTTAATCCCCTTCACGTCCGCATATTCGGAGGCGCATTTTGACCACTTTGACGTTAACTCCCGGCACTGTCTCTCTGGCGCAGCTGGAACAGGTATTCCGCCAAGAATGCGCCGTTCGGCTGGACCCCGATTGCAGGCCTGCCATGGCCGCGGCACACGCTCGCATCATTGAGGCGGCGACTGGCGAAGCCGCCGTTTACGGGGTCAATACGGGCTTTGGAAAACTGGCAAGCGTCAAGATCGCGGCCGAGGATACCGCGACGCTGCAACGCAACCTGATCCTGTCCCATTGCTGTGGCGTCGGACCAGCGATCTCGCGTGCTATTGCGCGGCTCATGATGGTGCTCAAACTGCTCAGCCTCGGACGTGGCGCGTCGGGTGTGCGGTTGGAGCTGATTGACCTGCTGGAAGCGATGCTTGGCGCAGGGGTGACACCGGTAATCCCGGCACAGGGGTCTGTTGGTGCTTCGGGCGATCTGGCACCGCTGTCGCACATGGCAGCCGTCATGATGGGCGAGGGTGAGGCCGAGTTTGGCGGTACCCTCATGTCTGGCGGCGACGCGCTGGCAGCGGCAGGTTTGACCCCGGTCGAACTTGGTCCCAAGGAAGGTCTGGCGCTGATCAACGGTACTCAGTTTTCGACGGCGTTTGCGCTGGCGGGGCTTTTCGGCGCTTGGCGGGCGGCGCAAAGCGCTTTGGTCACTTCAGCCCTGACAACTGATGCGATCATGGGGTCTACCGCGCCTTTGCAACCCGAAATCCACGCCTTGCGTGGCCACAGGGGCCAGATCGAAGCAGGTGCAGCCATGCGCGCGCTACTGGCTGGGTCGGTCATTCGCGAAAGCCACCGGGACGGAGATACGCGGGTTCAGGACCCGTACTGCATCCGCTGCCAGCCGCAGGTTGTTGGTGCCGCGATGGATGTGCTGCGTCAGGCTTCGGTGACACTGGAAACCGAAGCCAACGCCGCCACCGATAACCCTCTGGTTCTGGCCGAGGCCGGGTTGATCGTATCAGGCGGAAACTTTCATGCAGAACCGGTCGGGTTTGCCGCCGACATGATTGCTCTGGCAGTGGCCGAGATCGGGGCGATTGCGCAGCGACGCATCGCGCTGATCGTCGATCCAGTGCTCAGCTTTGATTTGCCTCCCTTTTTGACACCCAACCCCGGTTTGAACTCTGGCCTGATGATTGCCGAAGTCACGACAGCCGCACTGATGAGCGAAAACAAGCATCTGGCCAATCCTTGCGTCACGGATTCAACACCAACTTCGGCCAATCAGGAAGATCACGTGTCAATGGCCGCCCATGGCGCGCGGCGGCTGGGGCAAATGGTGACCAATCTGGAACGTATCCTGGGGGTCGAGTTGCTGTGCGCAACGCAAGGGGTTGAATATCGCGCGCCGCTGCCAACCAGTGAAAGCCTTCAAGGTGTCATGGCGCGCCTGCGTTCGGTTGTACCGGCGTTGGAAGATGATAGGTACATGGCAAATGACATCGAAGCAGCCTCGGCCCTTATTGCAAGCGGTGAGATTTCCGATGGCACCGGTGTCGCCATGCCGGAGCTTGGCGCATGACTGATCCAGTCGAGGTAGTTCAGGGCGATAGTCCAATTGTTTTGGGCCTGCCTCACACGGGCACCTATGTGCCTGCGGCGATTGATGCCAAACTGAATGCACGGGGTCGGGCGCTGGCAGATACGGATTGGCACATCCACATGCTTTACGACGGGCTTTTGCCCGGTGCTACCACGGTTCGGGCCACCTTTCATCGCTATGTGATCGACGCCAACCGTGACCCAGGCGGTAATTCTCTTTACCCTGGACAGAACACGACGACCCTAGTTCCACTGACGGATTTCGACGGGCAGGACATCTGGGACATCCCTCCAACTGAAAAAGATATCATTGAACGGCGTGACGCATTTCATGCGCGATATCACGCCGCTTTGCTGGCCGAACTGGAGAGGGTGAAGGCGATCCACGGCATCGCTGTGCTGTATGATTGCCACTCAATCCGCAGCCGCATTCCTTTTCTGTTCGACGGTGTTTTGCCCGAAATGAACATTGGTACAAATAACGGGATGACCTGCGCATCGGAAATCGAAACAATTGCACATGAGTTCGCCGCTTCATCCCCTTACAGCACCGTTTTGAACGGGCGCTTCAAAGGCGGGTGGACGACACGCCACTACGGACATCCGGATAACAGTATTCACGCGATCCAGATGGAGCTGACGCAGTCGACCTACCTGACCTCAGAAATGCCGCCCTGGACTTTTGACACCGCCAAAGCCAACCGTCTCCGCCGTTGGTTGAAAGACATTCTAGACGTCCTCAATGACACAGCATTGGAGCTTGCCCGATGACCGATCCTCGCAAAAACACCCGTGACATCTTTCCGCCCACCGGACCTGAACTGAACGCCAAAAGTTGGATGACCGAAGCGCCGTTGCGGATGATGATGAATAATCTGCATCCGGACGTGGCCGAAAACCCGCATGAACTGGTGGTCTATGGCGGGATTGGCCGCGCGGCGCGGACGTGGAAGGATTTTGACACCATCGTTGCCAGCCTGAAGGATCTGGAAGAGGATGAAACGCTGATCGTCCAGTCCGGCAAGCCGGTTGCCATTGTTCGCACCCATAGCGATGCACCCCGCGTATTGATCGCTAACTCGAACCTTGTTCCGCACTGGGCCAATTGGGACCACTTCAACGAACTCGATAAGAAAGGTCTGATGATGTACGGCCAGATGACCGCTGGCTCGTGGATCTATATCGGTACACAGGGCATCGTGCAGGGCACTTATGAAACTTTTGCCGAGGCCGGGCGTCAGCACTATGGCGGCGACCTGACAGGTAAGTGGATTCTGACCGGGGGACTGGGTGGAATGGGCGGCGCGCAGCCTCTGGCCGCTGTCTTTGCAGGGGCTTGTTGTCTGGCCGTGGAATGCAACCCGGACAGCATCGACTTTCGCTTGCGTACAAAATACCTGGACGAAAAAGCCGAGACGCTGGACGAAGCGCTGGCAATGATTGATCGCTGGACGAAGGCGGGCGAAGCGAAATCCGTTGGTTTGTTGGGAAACGCTGCTGAAATCTTCCCGGAAATTTACGCTCGGATGCAAGCTGGCGGGATGCGCCCGGATATTGTCACGGATCAGACCAGTGCCCACGATCCGGTAAACGGCTACCTGCCGCTTGGTTGGACCATGGCGCAATGGAAAGACAAGCGCGAAAGTGACCCGAAGGCGGTCGAAAAGGCTGCACGTGCTTCGATGAAGCAACACGTCGCTGCAATGGTGGACTTCTGGAACGCGGGCGTGCCGACGTTGGATTACGGCAACAACATCCGACAGGTGGCTCAGGATGAGGGGTTGGAGAACGCTTTTGCCTTCCCCGGCTTCGTGCCCGCCTATATTCGCCCGCTGTTTTGTCGGGGTATCGGACCCTTCCGCTGGTGCGCGTTGTCCGGTGACCCTGAAGATATCTACAAGACAGACGCCAAGATGAAGGAACTGTTCCCCGACAATACCCATCTGCACAACTGGTTGGACATGGCGCAGGAGCGTATTGCGTTTCAGGGCCTGCCGGCGCGGATCTGTTGGATCGGGCTAGGAGATCGCCACAAGGCCGGGCTGGCGTTCAACGAGATGGTTAGAAACGGCGAATTGAAAGCTCCGGTCGTCATCGGCCGAGACCATCTTGACAGTGGTTCTGTCGCCTCACCTAACCGCGAAACCGAGGCGATGAAGGACGGTTCGGACGCTGTTTCAGACTGGCCGCTGCTGAATGCACTTGTCAATACGGCATCGGGTGCGACCTGGGTTTCGCTGCATCACGGCGGCGGCGTTGGCATGGGGTTCAGTCAGCATGCGGGCGTCGTCATCTGCGCAGACGGAACCGATGCCGCAGCCAAGCGATTGGAGAGGGTGCTCTGGAATGATCCCGCGTCGGGGGTTTGGCGTCATGCGGATGCCGGGTACGAGGACGCGAAAGCCTGCGCTCGTGAACACGGGCTGCGATTGCCGGGTATTTTGGGCTGATTCCCACGCCAACCTTTGTTTTGTCGGTTTGCCTTAGCGCTAACGTCACATTTTCCGGTTTCGAACCGGTACTGTTTCGGCTAGGGCTAAGCCGTTCAGCAACCCCGTGGGGTTGAAGGCAACTGACAAAGGTGGCTACCCGTTGCTCGATATTGCACATGTCCGCTCGGTGATTTCGGACGTTTATGACCTTGCCCCATCGGCCACACTGGCCAATGAGATGAAAGACACGTTTGCCCGCATGGATCGTGTGGTCAGCCCACCAGATTGGGCAATCTACGCGCCTTACGTGCGAGCCATCAATACGCTCAAGAAAGAGCGTAATGCCGTGATCCTTGGGCACAACTACATGACGCCCGAGATTTTTCACGGTGTATCCGATTTCGTTGGGGACAGTTTGCAGCTTGCGATCAAGGCCAGTGAAGTCGAAGAAGATGTGATTGTTCAGGCCGGTGTTCATTTCATGGCCGAGACATCAAAGATCCTCAGCCCTCAGAAGACTGTTCTGATGCCCGACATGGATGCCGGTTGTTCGTTGGCAGAATCGATCACCGCTGAGGGAATCGATGAAATGCGTGCCAAATACCCCGGCGCGCCGGTTGTGTCCTATGTAAACACCACTGCCGAAGTCAAAGCAGCCTCGGATATCTGCTGCACCTCTTCGAACGCACTTCAGATCGTGAACGCCATGGAAAGTGATACGGTCATCATGACGCCGGATCAGTACCTGGCGCAAAATGTTGCCAATCAAAGCCATAAGAACGTGGTGTATTGGCCTGGCTCTTGCATTGTGCATGAACAATACACGGCACAGGACCTGCGCGACTTCCGCGAATGGAACCCGGGAACACGGCTGATCGCGCATCCTGAATGCCCGCCGGATGTGGTGGCCGAGGCAGACTATTCCGGCTCGACCAGCGGCATCATCAAATACGTGCATGATGAAAAACCGAAAAAGGCGATGCTGATCACCGAGTGTTCGATGGCATCCAACATTGCCGATGAATTGCCCGAGGTCGAATTTGTCGGGCCATGCAACATGTGCCCGTATATGAAGAAAATCACGCTTGAAAAGATCCTCTACGCCCTGCATATGATGGAAGGGCAGGTCGAGGTCGCCGAAGATGTGGCTGAAAAGGCGCGCAAATCCGTTCAGGCGATGATTGATCTGTCCCGCAAGCTCGGCATTTGATCTGAAATGACCAAAGTCACCACGGATCGCGTCATTATTGTGGGGGCTGGCATCGGCGCGCTTTATGCAGCATTGAAGCTCGCGCCGCGGCCAGTGGTTGTAATCTCACCCGATGTTTTGGGCGAAGGTGCAAGTTCCTCATGGGCGCAAGGCGGTGTGGCCGCGGCAATGGATTTGTCGGATAGCCCGGAAAGCCATAGCCTGGACACCGTCAAGGCTGGCGCGGGAATAGTCGTTCCGGCCGTTGCCGATCTGGTCACGCGCGAGGCTCGGCAATATATCCTTGACCTGACGACATTGGGCACACCATTCGATCGCACCAAGGATGGCAGTTACGTGTTGTCACGCGAAGCGGCGCATAGCTTCGCCCGTGTCGTACGGGTGAAAGGGGATCAGGCAGGTAGTGAAATCATGGCTGCCCTGATCGAACGGGTGCATGAAACACCCTCGGTTCAAGTGTTGGAAGGTGTCCTTGCCACGGCGCTGGACGTATCAAATGGTCGGGTGACAGGTGTCACGGTTCAGGACGCATCAGAAACAGGGTCCGAGCCCGTTACGATCTGCGGGCCTGCCGTATTGCTTGCCGGGGGTGGCTCTGGTGGGTTGTATGCCTTGACGACCAATCCGGCACGCATTCGTGGGCAGGTCATCGGGATGGCCGCACGTTCTGGTGCGCTTATTGCTGACGCCGAATTCGTTCAGTTTCATCCGACGGCAATGGATGTTGGTGAAGATCCGACTCCGCTGGCAACCGAGGCGTTGCGCGGCGAAGGGGCAACCCTGATCAACAATAAGGGTGACCGGTTCATGTTATCCGTCCACCCGGACGCAGAACTCGCCCCGCGAGACGTCGTTGCGCGTGCAATTTTTGCCGAAGTGCAGATGGGTAACCGACCCATGCTGGACACCCGCGCCGCATTAGGCTCGAAGATAACGGACCTGTTCCCGGCAGTTGCCGAATACTGTGCGCGCAATGGTATCGACCCGGTCAACGAACCGATTCCGGTCGCACCGGCAGCGCATTATCACATGGGTGGTATTGCCACCGACACTGACGGGCGCGCGACACTTGACGGGCTTTGGGTCTGCGGCGAGGCATCTTCGACCGGCCTTCACGGTGCCAACCGGTTGGCCTCGAACGGGCTGCTTGAGGCGCTTGTCTTTGCGCGCATCTGCGCCGAAAGTATCGGGGCATCCGTTCCGGTGGTGTCAAATGCTGACCCCGTTACATTGCAGTTTGTCCATGTGGTGACTCCAGACACGACAAAGGCTATCCAGGAGTTGCGCGAAACCATGACGCGCGACGTTGGTGTTGTCCGGGACCGGACGGGCCTAATCCGCGCTCTGCAAACTATTGCGCAGTTGGAGGCGCAGCACGATGCCTGCCCGTCATTTTGCAACATGTGTGCCACCGCGACCCTGATCGCTGCCGCTGCTTTGCAACGCGAAGAAAGCCGCGGTGCCCATAAGCGATCCGACTTTCCAAAAGCCAATGATGGGCCCGGAGAGCGGTCCCGGATGTATTTGTCCGAAGCAATGAGCATTCGGGCCAAAGCCTGCGAGGAACTGTCATGACATATGCGATCCTGCCAGATCTGATCCTGGAACCCATGGTCCGCGCTGCGCTGATGGAGGATCTGGGAAGCTACGGTGATGTGACAACCCGCGCCGTGATCCCACAGGAAACAACCTATACAGCCAGACTGAACGCGCGCGAAAACGCCGTCGTGTCGGGGATGCAGGTCGCCGCAATCGCGTTCCGGCTTGTGGACCCGTCGCTTGAGGTTGACGTGCGGATCAAGGATGGTTCGCGTTGCGTACGCGGTGATACACTGATGACCATCAAGGGCTCTGCCGCATCGATCCTGTCCGGCGAACGCGTCGCTCTGAACTTTGCCGGACGCCTGACGGGTATTGCCACAATGACAGCCGCATTTGTGAAGCAGACCAACGGCACTACGGCCCGCATGACCTGCACGCGCAAAACCACGCCAGGCCTGCGCATCGTGGAAAAACAGGCCGTGCTGCACGGTGGCGGTTTCAACCACCGCTATTCCTTATCAGATGCGATCCTGATCAAAGACAACCACATTGCTGCGGCAGGCGGTATCCGTCAGGTTCTTGAAGCCGCCAAGGCGCAGGCCAGTCACATGATGGCGGTCGAGATTGAGGTTGATCGACTGGATCAGCTTGCCGAAGTGCTGGACGTTGGCGGTGCTTCGGTTGTTTTGCTGGACAACATGGACAATGACATGCTGCGCGAAGCGGTTGCCATGGTGGGCGGGCGGTTGAAGACCGAAGCCAGCGGCAACGTGACGTTGGAACGGGTGGCATCGATTGCGGCGACAGGGGTGGATTACATCTCGTCCGGTGCCTTGACGCATTCCGCCCGCACCGTCGATCTGGGGCTCGATTTCTGAAGGCGCGGCATTTCCGCTTGATTTATGATCGTTTGCGCCAACACAGTTGCGTATTCAAGTTTTATCGATAATAAATCTACAGCAACGCAAGCTGCAGAAAGTTTTATAGATAAAATGATCATCCCACACTCCGGCTGGACCCGTAAAACTGCGCAAGCTATTCACGATCTTCCGTTGATGGATCTTTTGTTTCGTGCGCAGACCGTGCATCGCGAAAACTTTGATCCGAACCAGATCCAGACCTCGAAGCTATTGTCGATCAAGACTGGTGGCTGCGCCGAGGATTGCGCCTATTGCTCGCAATCAGCCCGCAATGGATCAACCTTGCCCGCATCGAAGCTGATCGAGGTTCAGCGCGTTCTTACCGAGGCCAAGAAAGCTCGCGATGGCGGCGCGACCCGGTTTTGCATGGGGGCGGCGTGGCGCGAGCCAAAGGCGCGTGACATGGATGCGCTGGTCGCGATGGTCGAGGGCGTCAAGGAACTGGGTATGGAAACCTGCATGACGCTGGGTATGCTCGACGACACCCAGGTGGTGCAGCTGCGCGATGCAGGTTTGGACTATTACAATCACAACATCGACACCTCGGAACGTTATTACTCCGAAGTCATCACCACCCGTACTTTTGCGGATCGGATTGACACGATGAACCGGGTGCAGGAAGCCGGGATCAAGGTTTGCTCGGGCGGCATTCTGGGGATGGGTGAACATACTGGCGACCGTATCGACATGTTGCTGACATTGGCCAACATGACGCCTCCACCTGACTCGGTGCCGATCAATATGTTGATGCCGCAGGCCGATACCCCGCTTGCCGACGCCGAGCCGATCGATCCGATCGACTTTGTGCGGATCATTGCAACGGCCCGCATTCTGATGCCCAAGTCCTATGTGCGGCTTTCGGCCGGACGCAGCGACATGAGTGACGAGATGCAGGCGATGTGCTTTTTCGCCGGTGCCAACTCGATCTTTGTTGGCGAAACGCTACTGACAGCAGAAAACCCCGAAGAAGACACCGACGCGGTCCTGTTTGCCAAACTTGGCCTGCAAGCTGAAAAAGCCGAAACGCGAAACTGCACGGAAGCTGCCGAATGAAAGCAGTCAACCGACTGGAATCGATGCTTGATGCGCTTCAAGCCCGGCACCGCCGCCGGGCCTTGATCCCGACGCAAGGGCTGGATTTCGCGTCGAATGACTATCTGGGTCTTGCCGGTTCTCAAGTGTTACAGCGCGCGGCACATGATGCGCTGTCGCGGGGTGTGCCTGTAGGTTCGGGAGGTTCACGTCTGTTGCGGGGCAACCACCCTGAACATGAAGCGCTGGAGCGGGAAGCGGCCGCATTCTTTGAGGCTGAGGCCGCGCTGTTCATGGGAGGCGGGTTCCAGGCCAATCAGGCAATCTTCTCCACGTTGCCAGCGGCTGAGGATTTGGTCCTTTATGACGCCCTGGTTCACGCGAGCGCCCATGAAGGTATGCGGTCCAGCCGTGCAGACCTGCGTGCCTTCCGTCACAATGATGTTGCGGATGCACGCAACGTATTGCGCGACTGGCAATCTACAGGCGGTTCGGGTCAGGTCTGGATTGCGGTCGAAAGCGTGTATTCCATGGAAGGTGATCTGGCGCCGCTGGAAGACCTGTCCGTACTTGCGCGCGAAGCTGATGCAGTTTTGGTTGTTGATGAGGCCCACGCCACCGGCGTTTTCGGAGAGCGAGGCCGGGGTCTTGCGCATGACCTGAACGCTGATCTGCTGACATTGCATACCTGTGGTAAAGGGCTTGGTGTCTCAGGTGGGCTGATCTGCGGTCCGCGCGTGATGATAGATACCCTGATCAACCGGGCTCGTCCCTTCATCTTTGCGACCGCTCCGTCGCCTTTGAACGCTGCTCTGGTTCGTGCTGCGCTACGGGAACTGGCCGAGGATGTCAGTCTGGTTGAAGGCGCGCATGAACGTATGCGCCATGCCCATGACACCGCACGGGAACTGGGGTTGCCCGCAGCCGCGTTGAACAGCCAGATCATCCCGGTTGTACTGGGAGATGACGAGCGCACAATGGCGATGGCGGCCACTTTGCAGCAGCAGGGTTTTGACGTTCGGGGCATCCGCCCGCCCACTGTCCCAAAAGGCACATCCCGTTTGCGCGTCTCGATTACCGGAAATGTCACCCTTCAGGATATCACGGCCTTGTTCACCACTATCTCAATCTGTCAGTCGGAGGCCGCATGAGCGCGCTGATCGTTACCGGAACCGACACAGGTGTTGGAAAAACCGTGTTTTCGGCTGGTCTGGCGGCAGCGTTGCAGGCCCGGTACTGGAAACCTGTTCAGTCTGGTCTTGAGGATGTTACAGACACTGAAACCGTCAGCGCGCTGAGCGGTGCCGAGGTCCTGCCCGAAGCGTACCGGCTGAACATGCCCGCCTCACCGCATCTGTCTGCCGAAGACATGGGCGTTGAGATTGACCTCTCGCGTCTTGAAATTCCGAAAGTGGACGGGCCTCTGGTTGTCGAAGGGGCAGGGGGCCTCATGGTGCCGCTGAACCGCCAGTCCTTCTTTCTGGACGTGATTGCCGGATGGCAGGCTCCGGTTGTTCTTGTTGCGCGCACCGCCTTGGGAACGATCAACCACACCACATTGTCCCTAATGGCGCTTCGGGCTGCTGGCTGCGAGGTTGTCGGCGTCGTATTCGTGGGTGACCCCGTGCCGGACGTAGAGCAAACCATCGTCGAGATGTGTAAAGTGCATCATCTGGGACGCCTGCCATTTCTGAGCGACCTGACACCGCAGCGCCTGAACAGCGCATTTTCGGCAATCGATGTGGCGACCATTCGGAGGTTCCTGTGACCCCGTTGGAATTTGATGCGCGCCATCTGTGGCACCCTTATACACATGTGCTTGAACCCGGCCCGATGCACCTGATTACCGGGGCAGAAGGTGTCTGGCTGACGCGTGCTGATGGCATCAGAATGATCGACGCAATGTCGTCCTGGTGGTGTATGGTGCATGGGCACAGGCACCAGGCCATCATCGATGCGATGCAAAAGCAGCTGAATACACTGCCGCATGTGATGTTTGGTGGTCTGACCCACGAACCCGCCGTGGAACTCGGGCGCAGGTTGGTCGACCTTCTGCCAGATGGCCTGGATCGCATTTTCTACAGCGACAGCGGCTCGGTCGCGATTGAAGTCGCGTTGAAGATGGCAGTCCAGTACCAGATTGCCAAAGGCCGGGGCGAACGGTCTGAATTTGCCACGATCCGGGGTGGCTATCATGGCGACACATGGAAAGCGATGAGCGTTTGTGATCCCGTCAACGGGATGCATGGTCTGTTTCGCGGTGCGTTGTCGATCCAACACTTTCTGCCACGCCCTCACATCCAGTTCGGCGATGTGTGGCTCGACGATCCTTCCGAGAACGGGTTGGAGGCGCTAGAGGCGTTGCTGAACGACAAAGGCAACAGGATTGCCGCACTGATCCTTGAACCGGTGGTGCAGGGCGCAGGTGGGATGTATTTCTATCACCCCGCATGGTTGCGCGGGGCGCGTGCTTTGTGTGATGCGCATGACGTTTTGCTGATCTTTGATGAAATCGCAACTGGATTCGGACGCAGCGGCGAAATGTTTGCAATGGATCACGCGGGGGTGGTTCCGGATATCCTGTGTCTTGGTAAGGCGCTGACCGGTGGGCATATCACCTTGGCCGCCACTATCGCGACCGAGGCTGTCGCGCGCGGGATCGGGGAAAGTGAGGCCGGAGTTCTGATGCACGGTCCCACCTACATGGCCAACCCTTTGGCTTGTTCGGCAGGGGTGGCGAGCCTTGACCAGTTGCAACAGCGAAACTGGAAGCAGGAAGTTGCATCACTCTCGCAGCAGATGAAGGCCGAACTCGCCCCCGCGCGCAATCTATCCGGTGTAGCGGATGTGCGCGTGCTTGGCGCAATCGGCGTCATCGAGATGGAAGAGCGGGTCGACCCCTCCATCGCACATGGATTGGCTGCGGAAACCGGTGTTTGGCTGCGCCCGTTTGCTCGCAATATTTATTGCATGCCTCCCTATGTTATTTCGCCGGACGAACTGAGCAGGGTAACGTCTGCGATGCTTGCTCTGGCTGGGGGGCAGAAATGAAAAGCCGTTGGCTGACGCAATCAGGTGACAGTACTTTGACCCTTGTGTTCGGTGGATGGGCATTGGGCGATGCTCCGTTCCGGGGTCTTGCGGGGGGCGGGAATATCCTGTTGGTGGAAGGCTACACTAGCCTCGATGATCCCCTGCCTGATCTCGCCCGTTTCGATCACATAGATATGCTGGCCTTTTCCTTCGGTGTCGCGTCGGCCGCGCATTGGTTGGCGTGCTCGGGGTTTCGTCCCGACCGTTTGATCGCCATCAGCGGCACTTTGCACCCGGCGTGCCCGGAACGTGGTATCGCGCCTGACATGATCAAGGCAACAGCGGCTCAGCTTTCCGAGCGCAGCTTCGCCAAGTTCTGCCGCCGTGCAGGTTTGCCAGGTGAGCCCCCGGAACTCGATATAGTCGCGGCGCAGCAAGAGCTAATTGCCGTGATCCAACGCGGGTCTGCCCCTGATCCGGATTTTGACAGGGTGTGGATACCCACAAACGACCGGATCATTCCGACAGCGGCCCAAGATGCCGCATGGGCCTCAACCTCGGCCCGAGTCGAACATGTTGCGGGGCCGCACGTACCATTCCTACCGGAGCAAAGTTGGGCGAGTTGGGTATCATGACAGCGCAACTGGCAGACAGGGTGCAGCGGAGCTTTAGCAGAAGTTTTCAAACCTACCACGACACGGCAAGTCAACAAGCCTGGGTTGCAGGCAAGCTGGTGTCCGAACTGCGTCGTGCCGGAGCCCCGGACCGCTTTGAAACTGTCTTCGAGCTGGGATGTGGCACAGGGCATCTGACCCGTCTGATGCGACAAAAATTTCACCTGCCAAACCTCATATTGAACGACATCGCACCGCAGGCTCAGGCAACGGCTGATGCGGAACAGGCCAAGTTCATTGCCGGTGATGCACGTGAAGTTCACTGGCCTTCCCGGATTGATCTGATCACCTCGGCTTCGATGATCCAATGGATGGAAAGCCCGTTGCAATTGCTTCACAAAGCGATGGACGCGCTGGAGCCCGGCGGGTGGCTGGCGGTTTCGGGTTTTGGCCCTCAGCAATATCAAGAGCTTAGTCAGATTGGATCAACTGCGCGTGCACCGGGACTTACTACGCCGACTGCTCTTGCCGCTGCTGTCGACGGCCCGATGCAGATATTGGCCGTTGGTGAAAGCCTGAGGCAAACCTATTTCGATACGCCCCGCGAGGTACTTAGGTATTTGCGAAGAACAGGTGTAAACGGCAGGGCGCAAGGGACATGGACCAAGTCCACGCTGGCTCGGTTCGAAAACGAATACGCTAAGGAGTTCGGCACGGATCGCGGGGTCTCACTGACATATCATCCCGTGTGGATCATTGCCCGGAAGCGATAGGTGCTTATTCTGCCGTGGCCCAACGTAATTTGTGAGCCTGCCAGGCGGTCGCAATCTCCGCAGCCACGGCCCTCGGCCTTGATGCGATTGTCACCAGTTCGTTTTTTCGGGTTTTTGCAGGCAATCAAACCTCATGTGCCCAGGGCGGTTCTGCCCCGGCGCGTGATACTGTTACGGCGGCAACAGTTGCGCCCAACGCCATGGCCGCCCGCAAGCTTTCAGAGGTCAGATTGCGCAGCCCCTGCTTTGTCAAATGCCCTGCGCGGCTGAGTTCAGTCAGAACACCAGCGTTAAACGTGTCGCCCGCGCCGATCGTGTCGACAACCTGAACAGGTTTTACAGGAACCGAAACCTTGGAACCGTCGGCCAAGTACCCATTCGCCCCGTCGCCACCCCTGGTCACGATGAGAACTGACGGACCGGTCTGCAACAAAAGAGACGCTTTGGCGGCCTCGGGTTCGGCTCCCGGGATGATCCAGTCAAGATCTTCGTCTGAAACCTTCACAATATCGGACTGCGCAATCATGCGGTTCAGACGGGTTCGATACCGGGTCTGATCCTTGATGAAGCCCGGTCGGATATTCGGATCCAACATCACTGCGCGATCCGCTCCGTGGCGATTCAGAAGGGAGGCATAGGCATCCGCGCAGGGTTCACATGCCAGGCTGATACCCCCAAGATACAAGGCGGACACGGCTGTAAGCTGGTCCGGCATGTCCTCGGGTTGCAGCATTCGTCCGGCGGTGTTTTCATCAACAAAGCTGTAAGTGGCGTGACCGTCTTTAAGCTGTACAAAGGCAAGGGTCGTGGGGCGGTCAGAGACAATCACATGTGACGTGTCAACATGGCTTGAATTCAGCGCCTTTGTAATTTGTTGGCCAAACATGTCAGACGACACGCCGGTCAGCATTCCGACGGAAACACCCAGACGACCGACTGCGACCGCCGTGTTCAATATCGCCCCACCTGTGTGCGGTACAAATCCTTGTGCGCCTGACACTGTCGGCTCGGAAATCATGTCGATCAGGGCTTCACCACAGCACAGGATCATTTCGTAGTCCTTTTCAGAATTTTTTGTCAGGAAGACTTGCTATCGCATCAAAGCGTTCTTGCAGTAATTGTTCGCCCCGATGATGCCGAATTCTGCTTGCTCGGACACATACAGGTTCAATGAGCGGCGCAGTTCGCTGAAACGGCCACCGCCGTTGAATGCCTCTCTGAACTCATCACCGAATAACCAGCGGTTCTTTTCTGCGACACCGCCAACAAGAAACACTCCGCCTGCAGGCATCAGTGTGACAGCCATGTCGCCCATCAAAGCTCCCAGATGGGTGTTAAACATCCGAGCAGCTTGTACTGCGACAGGGTCAGAACGGTCGCGGGCATCAAGCAGAATGTCTTTCGCCGAGCGCGTTGGGGTCTGTATATGGCCTGCCGCCAGCCCGATCGCCTGATAGAGGATAGGCAAGCCCGTACCGCTCAGGAACATTTCAGCTTCCAGCGCGAGGCTGTCACCAAAGAAACACTCGGGCGCAATGCTGCGGGCTGCTTCAAAGATGTCAACTTCGTCGCGGTGACGCGGATACAGACCCACATGCCCACCTTCGCCGGAGACTGTGTGATAGTGGCCCTCGGAAAACAGCAACGCCCCCACGCCAAGCCCTGTGCCGGGGCCCACCACCAATCGCGTGCCTGCTGGCGGTGTCGCGTGACCTTGCAAGACGGCAACATCTTTCTGGGTTACTTCTGCCACCGACCACGCTGCAGCGGTGAAATCATTAATTACAAACGTATGACTGGCACCAGTGGCCTTTGCCAATTCGGCCTCGGACAGGTCCAGATTGGCATTTGTCAGCCGAATCGTGCCGTTCCGGACAGGGCCCGCACCCGCCGCCACGACCGCCTGTGGATTTGTTCCGATTTCATCCCTAAGCGCGTGAAACGCTTCCAGCAGATCTTCCAGTGTCCCCGTCGGGCGCTTGCGAAGGTCTGTCAGCTCTCCGTTTGTTACCACGCCCAGCCGCGTGTTGGTGCCTCCTATGTCGGCAACCAGATTCCAATGCTCATGCACTGCACTGGATGGTTGCGCTAACGGCTGAGAGACGTTCTGACCCCCGGAAAGGGCAGACTTGAGCGCCATGAAAGACGCTTTGGGTGTTCTCTCAAGCGTTTCAAAATTCACGTCCACCAGTCCAAACCTTTTTCCACATCCGAAGGCCCAATCGCATTTGTCACAGCAGTGACCAGACAAAACAGCCCTTTACCGGAACATCTTGTGCCAAAGCGTCCCTTACGGCAGCCAGGTGTCGGTTGAGATAATCCATGCGATCATCATTCTGAAGACGTTCCCCGCTCGCCATACCGTTTTCGGTGATACAGATTGGTAGCCCGCTCGTATAGCCCTTCATTGTTTGGATCTGAAATCGGTTGAAAAAAAAGGCTCGATTGCCCACCCCATCTGGGTCTTGGGCAAAGGTTCGGAGCCCCTTCTCAGGGCTGGCCATACAGATCGCAACCATACGGCGCTTGACAAGGGTGCAGCTCGTAATTCACCCTAATTGAAACGTTTCAATGGTGAGGGATGCGAGTTTCTGCCCAACTCTACACAGTGCGGCAATGCGGTGATCTTGCAGATCAACTGCAATTGGTTGCGGACTGCGGGTATTCAGATGTCGAAACCACCGGCTTGCATGGCCTGACCCCCGCTCAGATGGCTGGCATTATTATCGGGTCAGGCCTTAATGTTCGGTCAGCACATTTTGATTGGGAAGAGTTTGAAGGGCGATTTACGGATATCGTCGAAGTATTAAACCTAATGGAATGCCGGGTGGCTGTCATGCCTTGGCTGGCGCCCCAGGTGCGGCCCGACACTGACGAGGGATGGAGGGCGGTGTCGGGCCAGTTGTCCAAATGGGCAAACCAACTGACAGATCATGGTATCAGCCTTGCGTATCACAATCATGATTTTGATCTTATCGGTGAGGCTGGCGACACACCTCTTGATCTGATCCTTTCCGGTGGAGACGTCTTTTGGCAGCCAGATATCGGTTGGCTGGTTGCGGCTGGTCTGGATCCGGCGGACGCGATCCGCCGCCACACCAATCGAATCCTGTCCGTGCATGCAAAGGATATCGACCCAGCAGGCGGAACAGGTAACGCGCGCTGGCGCGATTTGGGCGAAGGCGTGGTTGACTGGAACGCAACCCTGCGCGCGCTTGCCTCGACCAACTGCACGGACCTGTTTGTCGAACATGACGAAACCGATGATCACGTGCGCACCCTGCAAACGGGTCGGTCGTTCTTGACGGAACAATTGGCAGGGTTTGGGTGATGGCGCGGGCGACGATCAAATCGATTGCCAGAAGTACCGGGTATTCCGTTGGCACAGTCTCGAATGCCTTGCGGGGTTCCGTATCGGTAAAACGGGAAACCCGGGAAGAGATTCAGAAAGTTGCATCGGATCTGGGATATCGGGTGAATCTGGATGGCCTGAAGCTGCGCACCAATAAATCCTTTCGAATCGCGGTCATGGTCAGTGTTTCAAACGATGCCGCGGAAGAGTGGGAAGGTGTAGCGTTTACGCGAATTCTGGCCGGTATATCCAATGCGCTAATTGGATCGCGCTATCAGCTGAGCGTATTTAGCACATGCGATGGCGAGGCTGCGCTGCAGACGTTGAAGTCTATCGTGCAGGAAGGGCAGGCTGATGGCGTGATCTTTTCCGGCACGCGTGTTCATGATGAACGCGTCGCGTATCTGCAGGGGCAGGGCTTTCCTTTTGTCACATACGGCATGAGCGACAGCCCCCAACCGCATCCTTTTGTGGATCTCGACAGTCAGGCAGCGGCCTATGATGCTACCGCTCGGCTGCTTGGGCTGGGGCATCGTCGCATCGCTTTGATAAACCCGCCGGATGACCTGATCTATGCGCAGCAACGCCGCCGGGGTTATGCCGATGCGCTGTTAGAATACAGTGTGGAGTTCGATCCGGCACTGGTTTCCACCGGCCCGACCACCGCGGAATCCGGTCAGCAGAAATTTGCGACGCTTATGCAGTTGGCAAAACCGCCGAGCGCCATCATCTGCGCCAATGAGGCCATAACCCTTGGGGCGCTGTCAGCTGCCGACAAAGCCGGAGTACAGGTTGGCAGAGACATTGTGGTCATCTCGAACGACGACTTGAAGCTCAGCCAGTATTTTGTACCGCCACCCAGCACTTATTACTTGCCGATTGCTGAAACAAGCCGTCTGCTGGGTGAGTTCATGTTGAAAGCTTTGGACGGGGTCGATCCGTCCGAGATTCAGAAAAAGATCAGGGCCACATTGATCGAGCGACAACCTGACACCCCGGCGCCGGATGCGGCGCAGACCACCTGACCCAACAAAGGAGTACCTGAACATGATTAAGAACTTACTTGCCGCTGCCACACTCACGACACTGATGGTTCCAGCGGCTTTTGCTGCCGACCTGGAAGGTCGTGTTCTGAAAATCGGAACCGATGCGACATACCCACCGATGGAAACCGTGGATGAAACAACCGGAGAGATTGTGGGCTTTGACGTCGATGTGATGAATGCGATCTGTGCGAAGGTCAATTGCGTTCCCAACTTCGTAAACACCGCCTGGGATGGTATCTTTGCGGCCCTTCAGCAGGGCGAGTTCGATCTGGTTATCTCGGGCGTGTCGATCACGCCGGAACGCGAAGAAACCATGGACTTTTCCGAGCCTTACATCGTTGTCAGCCAGGCCATTCTGTTGCAAGTCGATAATGCTGACATGACACTTGAGGACTTCAAAGCCGGTGGCCAGAAACTGGCGGCGCAAACCGCGACGACCAACGCCCAATTGGCGGAAGAGCTTGTCGGGCGCGAGAATGTCAGCCTTTACGACAACTTCTCGGCCGCCATTCTGGCGCTTCAGAACGCAGACGTCCAGGGCGTGATCATCGATGGCACATCGGCGGCGGCCTATGAGCAGGAATTTGCGGGCGAGTTGACTGTTGGCATCACAGGCCTGCAATCCGATCCATTGGGTATCGTGTTTCAGGAAGGCGATCCGACGGTGGACGCTATTAACGCCGGTCTTAAGGCCATTCAGGAGGATGGAACGCTGGACGAGCTGACAGCCAAATACTGGGGCACCAACTGATCCATTAGCGCCCTTTTTTTGGTCCGGCGGCCATTGCCGCCGGGCCTTGTCATAGCGGAGAAGTTCCATGTCGCGCCTCAGCACGATCCGCCCGAGTAACCTGGTGTTGCTCGCAGCAGCGCCCTTTATTATCTACCTTTTCGCCACATCCTCAAAATACTTGCGGTCTCTGGTCGCAATTCTGGGGATCGGCACAGACGCGGGGGCCATCTTTGTTGGATTTCTGCTGATTGCGACCGTTGCGATCCTTGGATATCTTTGCGCACGCTACGTGCGGTTTTCACAGAACTCCCCCGGCTGGTTGCGGCTCTGCGCGCTTGCCGCGTTACCGGCTGCTGCGGCGCTTTTGGTCATCAGCTTTGTTTCTCCGCAACTTCTGATGCCATTTGTCGAGTCGGTCTTCTTTCATGCGCTCAGCGAAAACACCTCGCCCCTCATCGATCGGTCCAATCAGACCTGGGTACTGTTTCCGGACGTGATTGCCAGGGTTCAGACGGGATTACAGGTTATCCTGGCGGTTTACGCAGCTGTAGTCGCACTTTGCCTATTGTCGGCACGTTTGCAGCCGCCCTGGCGCGGGCGCGTCTTGTTGGGGTTGGAGAGTCTCACAGGCGCAGTACTGTTTTATCTCATGTTCATGGCTCATTGGCAGTTCGCGACCGGGGTGGCCATTACTTTCCGCGCGGCCATCTTTGCCTATATCTTCGCGGCCATTCTTGGTTTGGTCTGGGTAGGGTTGCAATCGTTTAAACCAAAGGCGCGTACTACGGTCGTCTATGGTTCGATCAGTTTGGCATTGCTGGCAGCCTCGGCTTTTTTCTTCATGCAGCCGCAGGTCAGCTTTGTTCTGGTGGGCAGCACCGAGGGGCGTATCGCGGTTGTGCGCGGCACGCCGCAGGCGCAGGCTGACATTATCCGGTTTGGCGAGTTCGAGGGGGCCGGCGGTCAGCAGTATCGGATCCGCAGCGCAACCGATGCCACTGCCGCGCTTGAACAAATCGAAACGGTCGACAGTGTCTCGGGCGCTTTTGTCCCGGAGGAGGCGCATTCGCAAGGTTATCCGGTCCTGTGGCAAACAAGATTTCTACCCGACAAGTACCGCAAACCAGCCCTGGCATTTGCCGTGCTCGGGTTTTTGTTACTGACACTGACCATCGGCGGGGCTCAGCATAAGCTGCATCCGCTGGCGGTCGGGGCCGAGTTTTTCGTGGATACGATACGTGGCATTCCGATGCTGGTGATCATTCTTTATATCGGTTTGCCGCTGGCGGGCGCAGTCAAGGATGTTACCGGCGGCGGTATCGATATGACCAATATGACACGGGGGATCATCGCGATCTCGGTTGGTTATTCCGCCTATATGGCCGAAATTTTCCGGTCCGGGATCGAGGCGATACCAAAAGGCCAATTGGAAGCGGGCAGCTCTCTGGGTTTGTCGCGATGGCATACGGCGCGGCTTATCGTTCTGCCGCAAGCCCTGCGGATTGTAACTCCACCGCTTGGCAATGAGTTTATCGCGATGATCAAGGACACGTCATTGCTGTCAATCCTGTCCGTCCGCGACATGACCCAGAGGATGCGAGAATTTCAGGCGGCCAGCTTTCTGCCCTTTGCTCCCTTCAACACGGCGGCAATCCTGTATGTTGTCCTCACACTCGGCTGCGCCAGTTTCTTGAAGTGGATCGAACGACGCACAGCAAAGGACACACGATGAGCGCGCTGGAATTTGGGGTTTGTTACTACCCCGAACAGTGGAACCCTTCGCAATGGCGAGACGATGCCGCCCGAATGGCGGACATGGGGTTGGATTGGGTGCGGATTGCTGAATTCACCTGGGGCCTGATCGAACCCGTGCGCGGTCAGTTTCACTGGGACTGGCTGGATGAGGTGATCGAGATATTGGGGCAGGTTGGACTACGGGTCATGATGTCCACCCCAACGGCCGCCCCCCCCAAATGGTTGATCGATGAGTATCCCGAAATCCTGCCCGTTGGGCCGGATGGTCGGGTCAGAGGGTTCGGTTCGCGCAGGCATTATTGTTTTTCCAGTGAGGTTTATCTGGCCGAGGCGCAAAGGATCGCAACTGAATACGCTCGCAGATATGGTCAGAATTCGTATGTCCGTGCGTGGCAGATCGACAATGAGTACAACGACCACGATACAGTTCTCAGCTATTCCGATGCCGCGCGAACTGGTTTCCAGCGCTGGTTGGAGGACCGATATGGCGCAATCGATGCATTGAACGACGCGTGGGGAACTGTTTTCTGGGGGTCACTCTACTCTCAGTTTGGTCAGATCGAACTGCCCAACGGGTTGGTCGCCACGCCCAACCCAGCCCACGCGCTGGATTTCGCGCGCTATTCTTCAGAACGGGTTCGTCTGTTCAACAAAACGCAGGTGGATGTTCTGCGCAAATATGCGCCGGGGCGGGATATCTCCCATAACTTCATGGCGGGCAGTTTCGAATTCGATCACCACGCCGTGGCTGCTGATCTGGATATTATCGGGTTCGACAGCTACCCACTGGGGAACCTTTTGGGCTCTACCCTTTCGGATGAAGAAAAGCGCCGTTATTTGCGCACCGGCGCACCGGATTATCAGGGTTTTCATTGTGATTTATATCGCAGTCAGGGGCGCGGTCGGATGTGGGTGCTGGAACAGCAGCCGGGTCCGGTAGATTGGGCCGATAAGAATCCGTCTCCGGCAGAGGGGATGGTTCGGCTTTGGACTTGGGCGGCCTATGCACACGGCGCGCAAGCCGTGATGTTTTTTCGCTGGAGGCAGGCAAAATCTGCGCAAGAGCAATACCATACTGCGATATTGCGGTCAGATGGCAGCCTGGATCAGGCCGCTGTTGAATTGGCCCAGATCGTGAAGGATCGCGCAACGTTGCCGCCCGAGAGACGGGCAAAAGCACGGGTTGCAATGCTGCTGGATTATACCTCGATCTGGGCGGCGGATATTCTGCCGCACGACAAGGATTTCCCCAATGCTCAGATTTTTCGCGAGTGGTACACTGCAATTCGTGGTTTTGGGGTCGATCTTGATTTTGTTGGTCCTGAAGATGAACTGAGCGGCTACGCCCTCATCTTATTGCCACAAAGTATGATAGTGACTGCGGATCTGGCAGACAAGCTTGACGCTTCGGGGGCCAAGATACTGATAGGCGCCCGTTCCGGCAGCAAGACGTCCGGGATGAACACTCCTTCAAATCTGGCTCCGGGCGAATTGGCAAAGTTAACAGGTATCCGTGTCACGCGCGTCGAATCACTTCCTTCACTTGCGCAGGAGGCTGTGATTCTTCTCGATGGTCAGCAATTTGAATTCACGGGCTGGCGTGAAATCGTCGAAACCAAAGAGCACGTTTTGGCCCGCTTCAAGAGCGCTTATTGCGATGCCAGCCCGGCGGTCATCCGTTCTGACCGCACGACCTATCTGGCAATGGTTCCGCGTAATGAGCTTTTGCAAGCGATTGTCGGTGAGGTACTGAACTGGGCTGGGATAAATGCAACGCCTTGCGATCCCGATTTGCGCATAACCCAACGCGGCTCGACCTACTACGCGTTCAACTTCAGTGACGTTTCAAAGCCTTTGCCTGTAGGCCGTGCACGTCAAATTTTGCTTGGTTCAGATCCGGTCAATCCAAGGGACATTACCGTTTGGCAGGAGAATGTAGCACCTCATAATTCAGCTTAGACGTGTCAAATCGCGAAACTGGACATAAGATTTTCGCAAACTGTCACTTTTGGACTGACGGATGGGCGCAGAAAGTCCTATGAATAGAAAACAAAAAAATCGAGTCCAACAACGGGAGAACACTATGGTTACCAAATCATCACTTTCCAGACGCACTGTTTTGAAAGGAGCGGGTGCTGCGGCACTTGCCGCGCCTCTTTACAGCAAGAGCGCACTGGCGTCGTCCGGTGAAATCAACATCCTGATGTGGTCGGATTACCTGCCGCCCAGCTTTATCGAAGAGTTTGAGACCCTTACCGGCATCAAGGTGAATTACACCGGGATCGGCTCAAACGAAGAAATCATTAACAAGATGAAGGCGACCAAAGGTCAGGGCTTTGACATCGTCTCACCGACCAACAACCGCTCGTTGCAGTGGGAGCCGCTGGAGCTGTTGCAGCCCTTTGACATGAACAAGGTTCCGGTCGACTTGGTGAACCCTGCCATGGCCAAAATCGGTACGGATGCTTGGAACTTTGGCGGCGCCGGGGTCCACTGGTTGCCGCATATCTGGGGCACCGAAGGTATTGCATACCGCACCGACTTGTGGCTGCCAGCTGGGGACGCACCATCCTATGGCGACGTCTGGTCAGAAGAAAACGCAGGCAAAACCATGGGTCGCGCGCATTCGATGATGCTTGGCGCTGGTCTCTACATGGAGCGTTCCGGCGAGATGGAGCCGGGTTCGGTCTGGGCCGCATATGGCGATGAAGAAACCATGCGCAAGGTCTGGGGACAGATCACCGACTGGTGCATTGCACGTAAGGATCGCATCAAGCTGATCTGGAACGACGCCGACACGCAGAAGAACGGCCTTCTGAACGAAGGTGTTGTTGTCGGTCAAACCTGGGACGGCCCGCCACTGGCACTGAAATCGGCTGGTGAACCGGTGCACTATCAAGCGCCCATCGAAGGGGCGATGGCATGGGTTGACGGGATGTCGATTCCATCTGGTGCGGCGAATATCGACCAGATCTATGCCTTCATCGACTTCGCCTATCAGGCCAAACCTGCCGGTGTTGCCATCGACAGCCATGGGTACAACTCTCCTGTTCTGGGGGCTGACCAGTATTCTGGCGACACTTACAAGAAGAACTTTGCCGAGGCCTATCCGGGCGACTCGCTGGCCAACCTCAACCCGTGGCCGGCCGAAGCACCATGGTATGCTGAAACGCGGACCGAGTTCGTCAACAAGTTCAAGAGCGCATAAGCGATCTGAAACCATGCCCCTCGCGACCTGCGAGGGGCAACAATCTGTGCGCCGCTCCGGCGTAACGGAAAGCTATGTGGTGTGGTGACAGCACACACCTCAGGGAGATACCAAAAATGAGTGCAGGGGTCGGGGTCGATCTGGAAAACCTGTGGATCCGTTTCGGTGACTTCGTCGCCGTGCGCGATGCAAACGTCAATATAAACGGGGGCGATTTCTTTTCGTTCCTCGGGCCCTCGGGTTGCGGAAAAACAACGATCTTAAGGGCTGTTTCCGGCTTTCTCGAGCCTAGCGAAGGCAATGTTCTGATCGGCGGCAAGAACATGCGGGGCATCGGACCTAACAAACGCCCCACTGCTCTGATCTTTCAGAACCTAGCGTTGTTTCCCTTGATGAAGGTCTGGGAGAACATCACGTTCTCGATGGAAATCAAAGGTGCCAGCAGCGCCGAACGGCGCAAGCGCGCTGATGAGCTTTTGGACATGATCGCGCTGCCGGGGCAAGGCGACAAACTGCCCAGCGAATTGTCTGGGGGTCAGCGTCAGCGAGTGGCCATCGCTCGCGCCCTTTGCGCCGAGCCGGATGTTCTGCTTCTTGATGAACCTTTGTCGGCACTTGACCTCAAACTGCGCCAGCACATGCGAACGGAACTGCGTGAGATACAGCAGCGTGTGGGCATTACCTTTATCTACATCACACACGACCAGGGCGAGGCACTGACCATGTCAGACAATATCGCAGTCATGCGTGCAGGTGTGATTGACCAGATTGCCGACGGTAAAACCATCTACAACGATCCCAACACGGCTTTCGCGGCCTCATTTGTTGGCGAAAACAACGTTTTCCGTGGCACGATCAAGCAGGTCATGGGCAACGAAGCGCTGATCTCGACCAACCGCTCGGGCGACCTGGTTGCACGGATATCGACCGCCAACCAAGGCAAGATGAAAGAAGGCGATAGTGCGATGATGTTCATTCGCCCCGAAGCCTTCGCCATTGCGCCCGAGGGGGCTTCGGGTGACCATTTTGTTACCGCGCGGGTCAACCACGAAGAATTCGAAGGCAACGTCTTCAACATCTTTACCGAAGGTGAAGGTGGAAAAGAGATCAAGGTGTCGATCCCTAACCATGGACAATCCTTCGAGGACCACACCGGACAGAACATCACGCTGGAATACAAGACGCATAACGCCGTCATCGTTCCAGCGGGTGAACTGGCTGCAGAATAAGGGGAATAACTCATGCCCCAGTTTCTGAAAGACTTCTTCAATCGCAACGGCACCGGCATGGGAGTGGCGATCCTGGGTCTGGTTCTCTTCTGGACCATCGGCCTGATCATCCTTCCGCAGCTGTCGATGTTGGACTTCTCGTTCCGTCCGAACCTGCCACCGCCAGAGATCGGCGGACCCAAAGACGTATATACACTGGAGAACTACAAATATCTGATTTACGGCCCCGAAGGTGGCGGTCAGGACTACAACACCGTTGATCTGAGGGTGTTTTTCCGAACTCTTGTGGCTGCGGTTTTTGTGACGGTTTTCAACCTGATCATCTGCTATCCGATTGCCTATTACCTGGGTCAGGCCGAAGGTAGCCATATTCGTATCTTTGCGATCATGCTGATCATCCCTTACTGGATCAACGAAATCCTGCGCGCCTTTGCGCTGCGCATCATCTTTGGGGAAACAGGTGTGTTGAACACGTTGTTCACGGGTCTGGGCATCTGGGATACGCCGTTCGACTTCATTCGCAATGACATCGCGCTCTATGCGGGTCTGGGATACGCCTACATTCTGCTGATGATTTTCCCGATGTATAACGTGATTGAAAGTCTGGACAAAAACCAGATCGAAGCAGCACGCGACCTTGGGGCGCCGTGGTGGCGGATACATTGGCGTGTGGTCATTCCTTATGCCAAGCCGGGGATCAGCTCGGGCTGTACCATGGTCTTCATGTTGTCCGCCGGTGCGTTGGCTGCGCCGCAAATTCTGGGCGGGCCGTCCAGTTTGTGGTTCACCCAACTGATCTATCAGCAGTTCAATGACAACAACGACTGGCCACAGGGCGCCGCCTACGCAATCGTTCTGCTGGTCACTTGTATTCTGTTCGTGCTGGCCATGATGCGCCTGTTCAAAGTGAACATGGGGGATATCGGGAAATGAACAATTCCTTCCTCCGTATAAGCATCTGGGTCTATCTGGCGATCTTCTTCCTGTATCTGCTGGGCCCGCTTGTGATCATGTCGATCACCGCGTTCAACTCGTCCGGCTTCCCCCGTATGAGCCCATGGGAATGTCTGACATTCCAGTGGTTTGGCGAACTGTTTCAGGATCAGCGCATCCTAAACGGTATCAAGAACTCGCTGATCATCGGAATTGGCACAGTGATCCTGTCCGTGGCGATGGGTTTGGCAGGCGCGCTGATGCTGACCCAGATCTGGCCGAAGCTTCGCGCGACCTACTATACTGTCATCATCGCACCGATCCTGATCCCCGGTGTGGTACTTGGTATCTCGACGCTGGTCTTCTGGGACCGGATCAACCGGATGCTGGGGCTGGGTGCAGACAGCTTTCTGTCAAACGGCATCTTCCTGACGGTGATCGGCCAATCCACCTTCATCGCCAGTTACTGCATGCTGGTGCTAGTGGCGCGGTTGCAACGGTACGATGTTGCCTTGACCGAGGCGGCACTGGACCTTGGGGCCAGCCATGCACAGGCTTTCCGCAAGATCCTGCTGCCCTTCATGCGCCCTGCAATCGCCTCGGCGGCGGTGCTGGCATTCTTGGCCTCGTTCGAGAACTACAACACCACCACTTTCACCTTTGGTGAATACCCGACGCTGACGATTGAGCTGGCTCAGAAGGTCCGCTACGGCATCACACCCGCGATCTCGGCGCTGGCATTCATTATCGTTGCGCTGACGGTTTTCTTCGCTCTGTTGAACGAAGCCAAGCTTAAACGTCAGGAACTGGTGGCAGCGGCGCGTAAGAACGCAACGGTCGAGGAACTGGCTGGCAAGATCAAGCTGCCAAGTTTCTTTGCCGGCAACATGGCCGCCGTGTTGTTGGTCGCATTTGCGGTTGTAACGATCACCGTTATTGGCACAGCGGCGACCTACAGTCCGGCGCAATGCATTGCCGATGTTCGCGAGCAAAAGCAGCTGGAAGCGGAACAACGCATTCAGGAGCTGCGCAAGCAGCGTGAGGAACGCCGCAAACAGCAGGAGGCGGAAAAAGCCGGGCAGGGTGATGCCCAAACCGCGCCAAAGCCGTCGAATAACAGCGGTTTTGGTAATGTCTTCGCTCCGAACTCGCTGGATGGCAGCGAGAATGAAAGCAATGAAGGTGCTTCCGAATCCGAGAGTGAGCCATCCAACAACAGTGGTTTTGGAGGGGTGTTTGATCCCAACAGCCTGAAAAGCGACTGATCGCTGTGCCAAGCGGCAACCAACGTATCTGCCCGGACAGGATTCAATTCTGTCCGGGTAGATTGCGCTTCAGGATTTTCACATCACAACCGCCGATGGTCGACCCGTTCCAGACCACCGGTTCAGCGTTATAGTTGATCAGGAACATGTGGTCGGCTGTCTCACGCAGTCGCAGTCCTGGCGGCATTGGCTTCAGGCTCAATCCCGTTTCTTTCGCAGCCAAGCCGACGACTCGATCCCATAATATTTCGTTTGGGAAGCCTGCAAGATACCAAAGCCCGTCCCCTGCCATAAGCGCAGGCGCTCCGTCATCAAACCTCAGAGTTTCTTCGGCTGAACCTGAAAGGCGATCAATCCAATGCTGTGCCGCGCCGCCGCCTCGGACCGTCCGGTTGACAGCGGGGGGCAGTGTTTCGACCAAATCCACGTTGCAGTCCAACCCTTTCAGGCCAGGTCTACCAGCGGCGGGGATCTGGAAATCACGGGTAATTGCGCCGCTGCGCGGGCCGAGGATTGCCAGATCCGAGTTGTCCGTTAACCTACGCTCCAAATCCGGGTCAATCGTTGCCAGTCCGGGGGCAAGGATCAGTGCATAATGCGCGGACAGGTCATTGGGCGAAACGAAATCAATCGACAACCCCGCACGGCGCAATGCACGATAGGCTGAGAGGACCAACCGGAAATAATCAAAGCCTGCTCCTTGCGGTAGCGATGTCCAGGCCCAGTCCGAGGGGTAATCAAACAGTATGGCAACTTTGGATTGCGCCTGATGCACCTCGCCCAATGTGGATAGCTCATCCGCTGTCTGACGGGCCTCGTGCAAGGCAGGGGCAGGGCGATTGTCCGGTGTCAGCAAACCCGCGTGCATCTGTTCCTGTGCAAAGGGGGCTTGGCGCCATCGAAAGTAACTCACAACCTCAGCACCGTGGGCGACAGCCTCAAGCGACCACAACCGTACCATTCCGGGCATGGGTGCCGGGTTATAGGGCGCCCAATTCACCGGACCGGGTTGTTGTTCCATCACCCACCATCGGCCACGGCCTACTGCCCGGTAAAGATCATGGTGAAACGCCTGCATGTCCGGATCGCCTTGCTGAAGAAAGGCGGTCTTGTGGGCTTCGTCATCTTCCAATCGGTCCGATAGAAATCCGATCGGATAACTGTCCCAAGTCGCAATATCCAAATCCGCGCCAACCTCGAAGTGGTCGAAATCCAGAATACGGCCCATGTAGTTGTGCAACAGCGGCGCATCGGTCAAAGGTCGCAACACATCGACCTGAGCTTTGTTGAATGCCACAACCTGATCTGAACTGAACCGACGGAATGCCAGTACATGAGCGGGGTTAGGCTCGGTTACAGTTTGATTGGGTAAATCAACCTCTTCGAAGCTACCGTACTCCATCGACCAGAACACGTTTCCCCAGGCCTTGTTCAGCTGTTCTATGGAACTGTATTGAACAGCCAGCCAGCGCCTGAATGCGTTCAGAGCCGGGGTACTATAGCTGACGGTTGTGTCGTGGCACCCATACTCATTATCGATCTGCCATGCCGCCACATACGGGTTGTGACCATAGCGCTTCCCCAGGACCCTTGCGATACGGACACATTCATCGACATAACCCTGGTGGCTAAAGCAATAATGTCGCCGTGACCCGAATTTGCGTGTGTTTCCATGTGCATCCACAGCCAGCATGTCCGGATGTTTGTCCAGCATCCAACGCGGTGGCGTTGCTGTTGGTGTGCCAAGCACGACTTTCAATCCCGCTTCGCCAAGTGTTTCAACCGCGCGATCCAGCCATTCGAATTGCAGGGTTCCGGGGTGGGGCTCCAGCCAGCTCCAGGCGAACTCTCCTATGCGTACCCACGAGATGCCGGTGTCCACCATGCGCGCGGCATCTTCCGCCCACATCGCCTCGGGCCAGTGTTCAGGGTAGTAACACACACCAAGTTCCGGCTTCATAATATGATCCTGTGTTCTGCCTGCCCTCGCCCCGCGTTTGGCATTGCAAAGGTCATGCCGTTGGTGGGTTGGGATTCAATATCCGCGTTGCTCAACCCCTGCCGTGCCGAGGTGCAGAACAGCGTGCCCAAGCCGTCGCCACCAAAGGCCGGGCAGGACGTATGTGACGCGTCGAAGGAGATGGCCTTCAGGAATTGACCTTCGGGCGTGTAGGCCGCGACACGTCCAATCCCCCATTGCGCGATCCAGATGTTGCCGTCGGCATCAACCACCGCACCGTCCGGGTTCAGGCCTTCTTTGCGAAGGTCCAGAAATACCGTGCTTTTCCCTTCGGGCCATCCGCTTTCTGCATTCAAGCTCCAGCGCCTGACCTGCCTGACCGTCGTGTCACAGAAATAGGCCACGGATCGATCCGGTGAAAAACAGATTGCATTGGAAATCGTCACATCCGACACGAGACATCTGAGTGTACCTTTCCAGAACCGATAGATTGATCCGGCCCCGGCTTCAGCCTGTTTGCCCATCGTACCGATCCAGAAACCGCCCCAGGGATCAGCGCGACCGTCATTCGAGCGGGTGATTGGGTTGTCTGCCTCAAGCGGCTTGACCAGCGCTCGATGTCCGGACTTCAAGCTAAACTGCCAAAGACCCGTTTCCGACGCCAAAAGCAATGTGTCACGATCCACATAGCCTGCGGCAGACACATGTTCATCGAAATCCCAGCTTATCTGATTTTCGCCTTCGCGCGTCATCAGGCGTTTGTTGAGAATGTCGAACCAGAAAAGCTGTTGCCGAGCGGGGTGCCATAGCGGACCTTCCCCCAACGCGCATGGGCGGTCGTCAAAGACCGTACTCATCCTGCCGCCTTGTCAAAGGCTGCCACGATTTGCCCCGCGCGTTCTGCGACTTCGACTGTATCCATGCCGGGTTTGTACAGCGCTGATCCAATCCCGAATCCATCCGCTCCGGCTTTGATCCATCGGTCGAAATTTTCAGGCCCGGCACCGCCAACGGCAAAGACGCATGTTTCCTTGGGTAAGACGGGGCGAAGTGCTGCGAGCCCTAAAGGGCCAGCCATGACACCAGGAAACAGCTTTAATCCTGTGGCCCCTGCTTTGAGAGCGGCAAAGGCTTCGGTCGGCGTGTAAACGCCCGGCCAGCTTTGCATCCCCAACGCCACAGACCGTTTGATCACATCAGCATCATAATTGGGTGACACGATCAGCTTGCCGCCGGCATTCCGAACTGCGTCCACCTGATCAATCGTCAATACAGTACCAGCGCCAATCAGGGCGCGATCTTCGAAAGCTTCGGCCAGAATGGAAATGCTGTCGAGCGGATCAGGCGAATTGAGTGGAACTTCGATCCGGTCTATCCCTGCATCGATGATAACTCTGCCAACCGCCTCGGCTTCCTGTGGTTGCAGACCACGCAGAATGGCGATGATGGGGCGGCTCATGCGATTTGCCTTGTCATGTTGCGCGCCAGTGCCAGCCCGGCCAGCGTTGCTTCGGTGGCGTTTGCAGTCTCAACAAAAGCGCCCTGTTGTCTCAGCGCTGCCGCATAGACCCGCGATACGGCATCTGCGCCAATGATAGCCAGTTGTTGGCCCAGCCAATAGGGACGGGTGGCGGCCAATTCAGCACCAATAAGCAGTCCAGACAGCCGCGCGCGCGCGATGTCTTTGTCCTGATCGTGCAGCAGGTCTGCAGCCCGCAAGCCGAACAGGCGCGCAGCCAATTGTTCGGGCTTGGACAATGTATCCGCCACAGCCTCGGCAAAGGCATCTTCATCCCATCCTTCACCTAACGAATGCCGCAGCACAGATTGCGCACTTAACAAATCAAAAAGCTCTCCGGTCATGAGCGTCCGAAAGCTCACGATTTCACCTGCGCTGACCTGAACCCATTTCGTATGGGTTCCTGGAAGGCAGAGGACACCATCCCAGTTCTGGCGAGTTCCCAAAAATCCCGCGATTTGTGTTTCTTCGCCCCGCATCACATCCGGCGGGGTCAATTGCTTTAATCCGGGTATGACGAAGGCCCGGATGCGCGGGTCTGTGCTGGGAACACGGACCGGTACTTGCGGCAAGGGCTGCGACGGAACGGTAGAATAAGGTGCTTCGACCCAGCCTTGGCGTGCACCGACCATACCGCAGGCGATCACATCGATGGGGCCATCCTTCAGCCAGTTTTCAACAAGTTCCATCAGGGCGGTCTGGAACCTGCCGGTTCCGATACGTGCCATACCATTGTCGGACTGCGCGCAGTCCAGCACCGTTGCCCCCTGCATGGCCCAGACCCGCAGGTGAGATGTGCCCCAATCGGCGGCGATCCATTCAGTATTCATTGTGTCACCCTGAAACCACGACGCCGCCATCAACCGCCATACACTGACCGGTCATCGCCCGGCTGGCGTTGGATGCCAGGAACAATGTCGGTGCAACCATGTCTTCGGGTGTCAAATGTTCTTTCAGGCATTGTCGATCCAAATGCGCGGCCAAATCTTCGGGCGTCGCCCACATATCCAGTTGTTTTTGCGTCAAGACCCAACCGGGAGCCAGCGCGTTCACACGTATGTTTTTTGGTCCCAGTTCGCGGGCCAAAGACCGAGTCATCCCTGTAATGCCCGCATTTGACGTCGTATAGATCGGATAGCCTGCATTGCCCATCATGTAGCTGATCGAACTGAAGTTGATGATAACGCCGCCTTCTTTCATTTGCCGGACCGCTTCCTGACAGGCGAAATAATAGGCTTTCAGGTTTACCTCAATCATCCAGTCCCAGAACTCGGTCGTGGTTTCCTCAAGTGTATGGCGTTGGTCATTGGCCGCGTTGTTAACCAAAACGTTCAGGGGGCCGTGGGCTTTGGCGGCTTTGGCCATTGTCGTGTGAAGAAGCTGGGTGTCGGTCATGTCACCCTGCATGAACAGAGGTGCGCGGCCGTGTTTGTCGCGCATCTCTTCGACAAAACCGCTGGCGTCCGATCTGCCGATAAAAGCCACATTGGCCCCCTGAGCCAGAAACCCATCCGTCAATGCTGCGCCCACGCCCGAGCCTCCGCCGGTGATATAGACGGATGACCCGTTCAAGTCTTGAAATGTTGCTGGTTGGGTCATCAGTGGCTCTCTCTGGTCACAAGGCGGGTGTCTTTGCCGACAAGGAAATCCAGATCGGCACCTTGATCGGCCTGCAGCACATGATCGACATATAGTTTGGCATACCCGCGGGAATAATGCGGCTTGTCTGGTTTCCATTGAGCTCGGCGCGCGTCCAATTCTTTTTCGTCCACCAACAGTTCAAGCTTGCCGGCGCTGGCAGATACGCGGATGCGGTCGCCGGTTTTCACCAGCGCCAGCGTGCCACCCGCCTGTGCCTCAGGGCTGACATGCAGGATGACGGTGCCATAGGCGGTGCCGGACATACGGGCATCCGAGATACGGATCATGTCGCGAACGCCTTCCTTCACCAATCTGGCCGGGATCGGCATGTTTCCTACCTCGGGCATCCCGGGATAACCCTTGGGTCCACATCCCTTGAGCACCAGAATGCTTTTGGGAGTGACCGGCAGATCATCCCGGTCGATATTGGCTTTCAGGTCTTCGATGTTTTCGAAAACGAACGCCTCTCCCTCGGTTTCAAGGAGGGCATCTGTTGCGGCAGAAGGTTTGACGATGGCTCCGTTGGGCGCAAGATTGCCACGCAAAACGCGAAGGCCAGCAGCGGGCTTCACCGGATCGTTGAAGGGGCGGATGACGTCGCGGTTGAAACATTCGGCACCTTCGAAATGGGCCGAGATGTCCTTGTTGAGAACCGTTCTGGCCGGGCGCAGGAAAGGTTTGAGTTCGCTCAACACAGCCGGAACACCGCCAGCGTAACAGAAATCTTCCATCAGGTATGTGCCCGAGGGCATGCAGTTCACCAGAAGGGGAATCTCTGATCCGATTTCAAAGTCCTTGAGCGTCAGGTCAACGCCCACGCGACCTGCGAGCGCCAGTAGATGCACAACGGCATTGGTCGATCCCCCAACGGCCGCATTGGCGAGGATTGCATTCTCGAAGGCTTCCCTGCTCAAAATGTCCGATGGTTTCAGGTCTTCGTCGACCATTTCGACAATCCGCTTGCCGGTCAAATGGGCGAGGGCCATGCGGCGGGCGTCAACGGCGGGCAGGGCGGCATTGGTGGGCAGGCTCATGCCCATCGCTTCGACCAGAGACGCCATGGTGCTGGCTGTCCCCATGGTCATGCAAACCCCGGCACTGCGGGACATCCCGGATTCCGCGTTCATAAAATCCTGAAGGGTCATCTCTCCGGCACGCACGGCCTCGGAGAACTTCCACACATCGGTTCCTGAGCCAATATCCTGACCGCGATATTTTCCATTCAGCATAGGGCCGGAGCTGACAACGATCGACGGCAGATCGACCGAGGCCGCGCCCATCAATTGGCCCGGCGTGGTCTTGTCGCACCCGCCCAGCAGAACCACACCGTCAATGCCATATGCGCGGATCGACTCTTCGACATCCATGGCCAGCAGATTGCGAAACAGCATGGCTGTGGGTTTCATCTGGGTCTCGCCCAGCGACATGACCGGGAATTCGACGGGAAAGCCCCCGGCCTCCCACACACCGCGCTTTACCCCTTCGGCCAGATCGCGCAGGCCGGAATTGCAAGGGGTCAGCTCCGACCATGTGTTGCAGATTCCGATGATTGGCCGCCCATCGAAGGCGTGATCAGGAAAACCCTGATTTTTCATCCAGGATCGATGGATGAACCCATCCTTGTCGAGTTTCCCGTACCAATGCTGTGAGCGGCGTTTTGACATTGTTCTGTGATGCTTTTTTAGGTCTGGGTGGATTTGAGTATTTGTAAAAAGGTGAAATTCAAGCGGCGCGAGATGGGCGGCACCAATCTGGCAGCCAGTCGGCATGGGCAGACAGAAGGTCGTTCACCAGATTTCGAATTTGGCGCAGGTCCAGTTCGGCGGCGGTGTGCGGGTCCATCATGGCTGCATGATGGATATGCTCGGGGTTCTGGTCGACCAATGCCCTGACTGTGAGTTCCTGAACGTTGATCTGGGTACGCATAAGGGCGATCAGCTGCGGTGGGACGTCTGTGATGACAGAAGGCTGAATGCCATTTGCATCAACCAGACACGGTGTTTCGACAGCAGCCCCCATAGGCAGCTGAGGTATCTGGCCGGTGTTTGGCAGATTGCCATAGGCCACGTAGGCGGTGTCAGAGATGATTGCGTTCATTATGTCTGCCGCAAACTCATGGCTGCGAGTGACGGCTATGTCGCGCCCGTCAGTCACGGTTTTGGCCTGCTCTTTCCAGTTGCTCATCTGTTCCACACAGCGGGTCGGGTATTCATCGAGTGGGATTGAGAATTTCTCGATCAGGTCCGCCCGCCCGTCTTTGATGAACCATGGCACGTATTCTGCCAAATGCTCAGAACTTTCGGTGCAGAAAAAGCCAAGGTGGTCCATCACTTCGTAGCGCACCTTGTTGGGGCAGCGCGGCATCAGCAGCGGCGCCTTGGGGATCCTGCTGCTGACATAACCTTGCCGAAGGGCGGGGTATAAATCATGGCCCTGATGCTCAAGCCGCAGGAAGAAGGCGACGTGATTGACGCCCGCGACCTTGTAGCGAATGTCGTCTTTTGACAGGTCCAAATCATGTGCCAGTTCCGCCACCGTGTTCTGAACCGAGTGGCACAGGCCGACCTGCTTCAATGATGGATATTTCTCGGCCAGTGCCCAGGTGTTGATGGCCATCGGATTGACGTATTGTAGTAGTGTCGCATCAGGGCATAGCTGCATCATGTCATGAGCTACGTCCCACAAGACCGGCACAGTGCGCAGCCCCCGCATGATGCCACCCACGCCCAGCGTATCGGCGATGGTCTGGCGCAGCCCGTATTGTTTGGGGATCTCAAAATCAGTGACGGTACAAGGCTGGTACCCGCCAATCTGAAAGGCAGTTATAACGAAATCGGCGCCATCAAGTGCCGCGCGTCGATCCGCATGTGTGGATACTGTCGCGTTTGACCCGACGGAACGGACCATGGCGCGGGCTACAGATTCGCTTTCCGTCAAGCGTACGGGGTCGATATCCATCAGCGCAAAATGACTGTCCGCCAGAGCAGGCGTTAACAGAGCATCCCCCACGATGTTCTGCATAAAGATCGTGGAACCCGCTCCGATGAAAGTTATCTTTGTCATTTTACAGCTCCGAGGGTCAGGCCCGCGATAAAGTGCTTTTGCATCAGGAAGAACATGGCAACCGGCGGCAGCGCTGCTACGATCGAGCCCGCGCTCATTAATTGGTAGGCGGCGCGGAACTGGGCGTTGAAACTGGTGATGCCTGCCGTGACAGGTTGGCTTTCCGCGCCCTGTGTCAGGACGACCGCCCAGAAGTAATCGTTCCAGATGAAGGTAAAGATCAGCACGCTGAGTGCGGCTATTGCGGGTTTCATCAACGGCAGCACCACGTACCAGAAGATGCGCCATTCGCTGATACCCTCGACTCGCGCGGCCTCGATTAATTCAAAGGGCAGGGCTCGGATAAAGTTGCGCATGAACAATGTGCAAAAGCCGGTCTGGAAGGCGATGTGGAACAAGACGAGGCCGGTTTTTGTGTTGTAGAGGCCTAAATCCAGTGTCAGGTCGCGCACAGGCACCATCAGGATCTGGAATGGCACGAAATTGCCGGCTACGAACATGAAGAAAATCCATAGGTTCGATTTGAATTTGTAAATACCCAGTGCAAAGCCTGTCATGGAACTGAGGGCAACGGCACCGATTACCGTAGGAATGGTGATCATGAAAGAGTTCAGCAAATATCGCGGCATGTCCGAGTTGAAGAACACAAGCCCGTAATTGACTGCACCTTCAAAACTGGATGGCAAGCCCCAATAGTTGGCGTTGGTGAAATCCGCCGCTGGTTTGACCGAAAACAGAGCCACCGCCAGCAGGGGCCCCAGCCACAGCAACAATGCAAGTGGCAGCATCGCCTGATAGGTGATCTGCGCGGCGCGAGGTTGTTTTTCGATGGGTTTGGGAAACATCTCAGCGCTCCCTTTCTTCGCGATACATCGACCAGAGGAAATAGGCGATGAAGCAGAGCATGATCAGGAACAGCACCACAGCGATTGCCGCGCCATACCCCATGCGGAAACCGTATTCGGACAGGGCGACCTCGAACATGTAATAGGCCAGCACACGGGAGGATCCGAACGGCCCGCCCTGTGTCATGATTGAGATCAGGTCGAAACTGCGCAGCGCTCCGATGATTGTCACGACGAATGCAATGAAAGTCGCCGGGCGCAACTGCGGCAGAATGATGTGCCACAGCATTCTCAAGCCTTTGGCACCGTCCAGGCGCCCGGCTTCAATCTGTTCGGGGTCGACGGCATTCAGACCGGTGAGGTAGAGGATCATGCAATAGGCGGTTTGCGGCCAAAGGCCCGCGACGATGATGCCGTAGGTGACCAAACGTTCGTCGCCCAACACATTCAAGGGGCCCATTCCAAATAAGCCAAGAAGCTCATTCAGAAGACCAAAAGTCGGGTCGTAAAACCACGTGAATACGAGGCCAACGACAACCTGAGAAATGACAAATGGGAAGAAAAACAGCGATTTGTAAAGGCGGATACCCCAGACTGTCTGGTTCAGAAACAAGGCAATGAACAGGCCCGCCGGAATGGCCAGAAGGTATAGGATCAACCAGATTAGATTGTTTTTGAGCGAGATATAGAATGCGTCCCGGTCAACCCATTCCCAATACAAATCTTCATAGTTGCGCATGCCTACATATTCGGCGGCACCCAACCCATCCCACTCGTAAAGTGACAGGTTGAAGGATTGGAAGACCGGAATGATCACGTAGACCATAAAGAACAGCAGGCCCGGAGCCAGAAATAGCCACGGCGCGATGCGCTGTTGGTTTCTGTGGAACCAGCTTTCCTGTTCTGGGGCGTCGGCGGCAGTGGTCATGGGTGTCCCGGATTTTCTTGAGGTGAAGGCGGGCTGAAGCCCGCCCTACAAAGCGGGTCAAATAGGCCGGGCTTCAGCCCGGCCCAAGCCTGATCAGTTGTCGTAGATACGCTCTCGTGCGCGTTCCAGCTTGGCCAGAATACGGTCAACATTGTCTGGTTTAACCATGAATTCCTGGAAACCTTCCATTGACACTTTGGCCATTTCAGCCGGTGCGTCGCGGTCCCAGAACTGAGCCACTCCGCCGGGGCTGTTGGTCGAGAGCATCGAAAAGCCCTGCTGCAGGAATTTGTCATCATCCACCGAAGATTGCGCGTTCACCGGCAACTGACCGAGGTTCGATCCGTTGTTGATCTCGGTCTGTTCATCCGACGAGACAACAAAGCGTAGGAATTCACGCGCTGCTTCTTTGTTCGAGGCATTCGCCGGGATATGGAATGTATCGGTCGGCGCGTCTTCAGCCAGTTCGACATCAGGGTTGATTGACACGAATTGGTAGAAATCCAGCTGATCATCGGTCAGCCCTGCTTCACGCAAGGGCGCGACTGCGAAGTTGCCCATCAGGTACGCGGCGGCTTCTCCATTGACCATGAACGGCAAAGCCTCCTGCCAGCTATAGGTCTGATGGTTATCAATGAAGGCCCCCATATCGATCAGCTGCTTCCAGTTGGCAAAGGTCTGTTTGACCCGGTCATCTTCCCAGCTGATTTCACCATTGGCCAGTTGGTTGTGGAAATCAAACCCGTTGGTGCGCATGTTCAGATAGTCGAACCAACCGCCAGCGGTCCAAAGGAACTTGGTCCCGATGGTATAGCAAGCGCGACCTGAATCGACGATCTTCTGGCAATTTGTCAGCTCTTCTTCCCAGGTAGTCGGTTCGCTTAGGCCCAATTCGTCAAAGATATCTTTACGATAGTAAACGCCCCACTGGTAGTAAGTGTAAGGGACGCCCCATTGTTTGCCGTCGATGGTCATCGCGCCTTTGGTTGATGCCAGGTTTTCGGCGATTTCAGGTTCCGCCCAAAGATCCGAGACGTCTTCGAACAGACCGGCCTCGACATATGGTTTCATACGGTTGGCGGCGTACCAAGTGGCCACGTCAGGTGTGTCGGCCGTCAGAAAGTTGCGGATCTGGGTCTTATACGCCTCGCGGTCGATAACCGTGGTTTCAATTTCCAGGCCGGGGTGCTGCGCTGCAAACCGCTCGATCATCGCTTCCATCGTTGCGCGCGGGGCCGGGTTCGACGTGTCCAGAAAAATCCGAAGTTCTCCGGTCAGGTCGGCAGCCGCCGGTGCCGCGATAGCAACGCCAAGTGCCAGCGCAGCGGTTGTGCGCTTGAAAGTGGAATACATGGTTTCCTCCCTGTTGTTTCCACACAAGTTCCAAATAGTGAAACTATGTTTTATATATTGAAAACTACACATCGACTCGGTTAGTCTTGTCAAGACCCTCGTGCGAACTGCGATGGGCAAGCGGAGGAGAACGGACGCCCGTGTCAGGTGACGGAACTATTGGCAAAGCATGTGACGTGCTGGATCAGGTCGCCGCATTTCAGCGCCCTGTGCGATTTTCGGAGTTGCTGGACGGCAGCGGTTTTCCGAAAGCAACATTGTATCGGTTTTTGCAATCATTAACCAATCAGGGAATGCTATGTTACGACCCCGAGCGCCAAACCTACGCGCCGGGTATGCGTTTGGTACGACTTGCGCATGCAGCCTGGACCCAAAGCTCACTGGCCCCTATCGCACGTCCGTTTCTCGACATTCTAAGCCAGGAAACCGGAGAGACCGTGCATTTGGCGCAGCTCGATGCTGGTCAGGTTCTTTACGTAGACAAACGCAACGCGGCGCAACCGATCGAGATGTATTCCCAGGCGGGTAAGGTGGGCCCGGCATATTGCACGGGTGTTGGCAAGGCGATGCTTGCCTTTCTGAATGAAAGTGACCTTAACCGGGCAATTTCGCAGCAGAGTTTTCACCGCTTTACCGACAAGACTCTGACGTCCGACAATGACCTGCGCACGGATCTCGATCGAATTCGCAGCAAGGGTTTTGCCGTTGATGACGAAGAACATGAACCAGGAATTATCTGCGTCGCCTGCCCCATTTTGACAACAAGCGGTCGGGTCCTGGGCGCAATCTCGGTAACAGGCTCGACCCAACGAATGGATTTTGAACAACTCGAGGCATGGGTGCCTCGTGTGCGGCGGGTGGCTGAACAAATCAGCACGGAGGCACAGGCATGGCGTTTCCCTGAAACGCGACCAGATCTCGGCAATGACAGGAAGCAAGCGACATGACAGGTGTAACCCTGAATCAGGCAATCAAGCGGTACGGCCAGACGCAAGTCATTCACGGCATCGACTTGCAGATCGAAGATGGTGAGTTCTGTGTTTTCGTTGGCCCTTCGGGATGTGGCAAATCCACATTGCTTCGAATGATCGCGGGTTTGGAAGAAACGTCGGAAGGCGAGATCCACATTGGGGTGCGGGACGTAACCCACATGGACCCGGCCAAACGTGGTGTGGCGATGGTGTTCCAGACCTATGCGCTTTATCCGCATATGACCGTGGCGGAGAATATGGGCTTTGGGCTTCGCATGAACGGTGTCCCAAATGCCGAGATCACCAGAAAAGTGCAGGAAGCCTCGAACATTCTGAAGCTTGACCAGTACCTCAAACGCAAACCCAAGGCTCTGTCGGGTGGTCAACGGCAGCGGGTTGCGATTGGCCGTGCCATCGTTCGCGGCCCCGACGTTTTCCTGTTTGACGAACCCTTGTCCAATCTGGACGCCGAGTTGCGCGTGGAAATGCGTGTTGAGATCGCGCGCCTTCATCAGGAAATCGGCGCGACAATGATTTACGTGACCCATGATCAGGTCGAAGCCATGACCATGGCCGACAAGATCGTCGTGCTGCGGGATGGTCGCATTGAACAGGTTGGGGCTCCGATGGATTTGTACCGTGATCCCGACAACCGGTTTGTCGCAGGCTTCATCGGTTCGCCTGCAATGAACTTTCTGGAATGTGACTATGGGGATGGCCATGTCTCCCATCCCGCGCTAGGCAAGCCGTTGCCCGTTTCTGCGACTATCCCCTCCGGTCGGACCAAGGTGATATTGGGCATGCGGCCCGAACATATTCAGATTGACCGTTCGGCCGATACTTGCACCGTGGACCTGACCGAAGCCTTGGGCGGCGTTTCCTATTCATATCTACGGACGCCAAATGGTGATAAGCTGATCATTGAGGAACGGGACGATCAACGAAGCAGAACCGGGGATCGGATCGGCATCGCCATACAGCCAGATCGTGTGATGTTTTTTGATCCAGAGACCGGGCAACGGTATCGTTAGCCACGACCTTCCAGCCCACGGGCAGGCTTACCCGTCCCAAGAGTTACACGACACTTTATCTGACCCGTGGCAAAACGCGCGGGCAGATGCGATTGATTCCAAGTCAAACGTGATTTAAGGGAAGCCCTGTCAAAACAGAGTCACCCAGGGGCTGTATCGTGGTTTAGCCCCTCTCACGCCACGCAATTGTGGTTGCAACTCTTGGATCGCACGCCCCGAAAGGCTTAAAAAAGGTAAAAGAATATGGCAGATAAATCGAACTTCGACATATTGTATACCATTGTAGACGAAGCGCCTGAGCTGGCCAGCGCTTCGTTCCTGCCCATCATCCGCAAGTTCGCATCTGCTGCGGGCGTCCGCGTTGGCACCAAAGATATTTCTCTGGCGGGACGTATTCTGGCAGCATTCCCCGAGAACCTTACCGACGATCAGCGTGTAAGCGACGATCTGGCTGATTTGGGCGATCTGGTGAAGACACCTGATGCCAATGTCATCAAGCTGCCGAATATCTCTGCTTCGGTTCCACAGTTGGTTGCGGCCGTCGAAGAACTGCAATCGCAGGGTTATGACATTCCGACCTACCCTGCAGAACCTGCAACGGATGAGGAAAAGGCGATCCGCGCCCGTTATGACGCGATCAAAGGTTCTGCTGTTAACCCGGTTCTACGCGAAGGGAACAGCGACCGCCGTGCGGCGCGTGCGGTGAAAAACTATGCTCAGAACAACCCGCATTCGATGGGCGAATGGGCGTCGGACAGCAAGACCAAAGTTTCGTCCATGCCGGCCAATGATTTCTATGCAAACGAGATTTCGGCCACCATCACCGCAGCGCAAGCAGGCGATGCAAAAATCGAGTTTGTAGGTAAAGATGATGACGTCACCGTTCTGAAAGGCGGCTGGTCGCTGGAAGAAGGAACCATAGCCGACGCGACTTTCATGTCGGTCAAGGCACTGTCTGCGTTCCTTTCAGATGCCATTGAGGACACCAAAAAAGACGGGACCATGTTCTCGCTGCATATGAAAGCCACGATGATGAAGGTTTCAGACCCGATCATCTTTGGATATGCGGTCAAAGCCTGGCTGGCCCCCGTGTTCGAAAAGTTCGGCGCGGAACTGGATGCGTTGGGTGTGAACCCAAATTCAGGTCTGGGCGCTCTGTTGGAGCGCGTACAGGGTCATGCTGACATCATGGCGGCTATCGACGCGCTCAAGGCGGACCGTCCATCCATGTATATGGTGGATTCGGACCGCGGAATCACGAACCTGCATGTCCCATCGGATGTAATCATTGATGCCTCAATGCCTGCAGTGATCCGTGCCGGGGGCAAGGGCTGGGACGAGACGGGTGCCAAAGGTGACACCAACTGTGTGATCCCTGATCGCTGCTACGCGACCGTCTATGATGAGGCCATCAAGTTCTTCAAGGCCAACGGCGCGTTGAACCCGTCCACGGCCGGAGCCGTGGCGAATGTGGGCCTGATGGCTCAGAAAGCCGAGGAATACGGTTCGCACCCGACAACTTTCGAGGCGCCGGCCGATGGTACGATCCGCATCGTTCTGGCCAATGGCGAAACGTTGCACAGCCACAGTGTCGAGGCCGGCGATATCTGGCGCGCCTGCACTGTCAAAAAAGCGCCGATCGAGAACTGGATTCAACTGGCCATGGACCGTCAGCGTCTGACCGGCTCCGAGGCGATTTTCTGGTTGGACGCAAACCGGGCCCATGACGCGGAACTTATCAAATATGTCAAACCGGCGCTTGAGGCTGCTGGCGTGGCCGACAAGTTCCTGATCATGGCCCCGCGTGAAGCGACCCGTCAGTCGTTGGAGACGATCACCGCTGGTAACGACTCGATTGCCATCACAGGCAACGTGCTGCGGGACTATCTGACTGACCTGTTCCCGATCCTGGAGCTTGGTACTTCGGCCAAGATGCTCTCCATCGTCAAACTGATGAACGGAGGCGGATTGTTCGAAACCGGTGCCGGTGGTTCGGCGCCCAAACACGTGCAGCAGTTGGTCGAGGAAAACCATCTGCGCTGGGACTCGATGGGTGAGTTCTGTGCGTTGGGTGAATCGCTGAATTTCCTTGCCGATAGCAAAGGTAACGAGAAAGCGGGCATTCTGGGTGCAGCGGCCGAAGCAGCGACGCAGGGTATTCTGGACAACAACCGCTCACCCAGCCGAAAAGTTGGTCAGCCGGACAACCGCGACAGCCACTATTGGTTTGCACGCTATTGGGCAGAGGCCTTGGCCGCCCAATCCAAAGATGCGGAACTCGCTGCCGAGTTTGCGTCACTGGCCAAGGATCTAGCCGCCAACGAAGAGCAGATCCTGTCAGAGTTGGCCGCAGCTCAAGGTCAAGCGGCGGATTTGGGCGGCTACTATCACACCGACCAAGCCAAAACGGCAGCGGTTATGCGGCCCAGCACTACTTTAAACACAATCATCGGCTAATCGCTAACCGCAAAACAGGTGATCCTTTGCCTGTTCAAAAAGCAGAAAGGGACCGGCACAATTGTGCGGTCCCTTTTTTGTATCGCGGGCAATGTGAAGGAAAGTAGGATAGAGAAAAGTATTACTCATTTACAATGCTTTACAATGAATTTGTTTGTACTTACGGGATTCCCCTAATAGCACGGCGGCGCTGACTGCTTTAAACCTTGGATAACAGAGAATTTCACTGGTGATGCCTCAGGGCCTTATCACTCACTCAGAGAATGACCAGCATTTGGGGTGCTGGTCATTTGCATTTTGGGTCTCAGGATTTTCTGGACAGCTCAGCAGTTCAACCATGTTTGAACACGAACAAGATCTTGTGTTTACGCAAAGAAGAAGCCTGGAGACTGGGTTTTAGCCGACACGCCGAGGTTCTGGATTGGCAATCGCCGCCTGTGTTCTATTCGTTCCGTAAATCGCAACACCTTTGTGTCGCAGATAAGACAGGCGACGCGCCTCTCGCCGGGCAAGCGCCAGAGACTCAAGGATCAGCGCACACACGATTGACAGCATGGTTCCGACAAAACCGGATACTGCGACAACCAAAGACGGAATTCGGTCAACCAACCCTGTTTCCAAAAACTCGCGGAAAACCGATGCGAATACGAAAAGCGAAGGTAAGAATATCAACAATGCCAAAGACAAGAAGAACGCGATTGGCTTTTCGTCTTTGATCAAAAGGCCAATCATCTTGAGAATTCGCCACCCATCTGAATAGGTGGCCAGTTTGGAGTTCGAATCCGGAAGCCGAGAGACGTATTTGGTCTCAACTTCTCCAATCGGCATGCGCATCTGCATCGCATGCACTGTAAGTTCAGTTTCAATCTCGAACCCGTTGGAAACCGCCGGAAAGCTTTTGACAAAGCGTCTGCTGAAAACACGATAACCGGACAGCAGGTCGTTGATTTTGCTGTTAAAGAAGAATTTCACCAGCCCGCTGAACAAGGCGTTTCCAAACTTATGACCCCGTCGATAGGCTTGAATGTCGTCGTTCACCCGTGCGCCATTGACCATATCAAGGTTTTGCGAGACCAGCAGATTGATCATTTCAGGTGCTGCCATACTGTCGTAGGTCGCATCCCCGTCTGCCATGACGTAGACATCCGCATCCACGTCAGCAAACATCCTGCGGACAACGTTACCTTTGCCCTGATATGTTTCAGAGTAGACCAGCGCGCCAGCTTCTTGCGCGACTCTCGCCGAGCCGTCCGTGGAATTGTTGTCGAATACGTAAATTACCGCCTCCGGCAGGGCGGCGCGGAACTGCTTGACTGTTTCACCAATGGCAACGGCTTCATTGTAACAGGGCAAGATAACAGCAATTTCCAAACCCGGCCACGACGCCCGTGTCAGAGATCCGTTTCGGATATTCAAGGCACCCTGTATCATATGTCACTCTTGCTCGCTCGGACGTGTCACTTGAAGGATGATTGCACTTTGTTCCCAATATGCTGCGCGTATGAGGTATTTCTGAAGCAGATAAATGGCCGAATTTTGGCATCCGATTGAAACGCGCTGATAATTCGACAAAAAGGGGCCGGTTCAGGAACCGGCCCCAAAGTTTCAGCTGAACCGAGGGATCAGTTCGAAGCTGCGTTCAACTTTGCGTTTTGCTCACGCAGCGTATCCGAGATGATCGCGTACCATTCACCGGATTGACGCATTTCGATCAGACCCTTGTTCATCATCGCGATGTATTCGCGCGCGAACGGGTTGGTGCGATGCGCAAGGAAGCTCATCGACGACAGTGTAGACACATAGGGGTTCTCAACGATGTCAGCCGAAGTCAAACCCATGTCTTTCATTGTCGATGCAAACAGATCAACTTCGAATGCCGCAACATCTGCGGTTCCGGTCAATACAGCGTCAAGGCAATCACGGGCAGAACTTGGTTGAACCACAGTCGTGTTATCGCGGTTCAGTCCCTGTTCTTCCAGAACAACCATGCTCCAGCCTGCCATACGGCAAATGGTCGATCCTTCCAGGTCCTTGAAGCTTGTCGCGCTTGCGTATTCGCTTTCCGGCAGTGTGAAGAAGCCACCGACGATATCGTAAACCGGGACGGAAGCTACGAATTGAGTGCAGCGAGCTTCGGTTTCCGGGGACCATTCGTATGTACGGTTGGTACAATCAGGAACGGTCCATGCAATCGAAATATCAAAGGCACCAAGCGGCAACAATGTATCCAGATGCGAACTCCAGTCGTCGACAAAGCTGACTGAATACTCACGGCTGTTTCCAGCCCGCTGAAGGCTGGTCGTTGCCAGACGGGTCATGATGCCCCCGCCGCTGAGTGTTTCGGTTGTGAACGGTTCCCAGCCGTTACCGGCCACCATTTTGATCGGCGGCGCATAGACATTCGACCGCTTTACGCTGGCCGCGCGCTGTTCTTCAGCAGCGATGATTTCCTGTGCGCTTTGGCCGTTCGGCAGGCTGCCGTCTTCACAGGGCAGGGCCAGCACCAGCCCAGGATTAAGAGCCCCCGGGTTTGTGATCGCGTTCCTGTTCGCGTTGAAGATCGGCTGGTAGTTCGAGGTGCCATAGGCGGCGATGGCGATGGTTGCCAACGTGTCGCCGTCTTGCACTGTATAGTTTGTACACGCTTCTTGTGCAGCGGCGGCACCCGCGCTCAGAGCTGTGATGGCGGTTGCCGACAGCGCCAGTTTCTTAATCTTCTCGTTAAACATTTCCACTTCCTCCAGACTTTTGTTTGTCAGGCCAAACGTGGCCTTATCCATTTTCCATTTGATGACGCAGGGCGGTCGAAACGATGTCGCGCCATTCGCCAGACTGCTGCATGATTGCAAGACCCTGATTCAGCGTCTCCAAGATCGCTTCCCCATCAGGATTATCTTTATGGGTCATGACATTAAGCGACTTGATCGCCGCCAGGTTGGGGTTTTCGATAATCCGGTGTTTATAGCCAAGCCGCGCGATGGCTTCTTCAGCAAGATGCGCCTCAATTGCCACGATATCGGCGGTTCCGTTCATCACAGCGTGAAAGCAGTCGTCGGGCGACGTGGGCCGCAGCAACTTGATGACGGGTTCGTAAAGGCTTACCGCATCCATATGAGACAGCGACCAGCCTTCCGGGCGGCAGATCGTTGTTCCGGCAAAGTCGGCATATGTCAGCGTTTGTTCGTATCCCGATCCGTCGCGAGCAAAGAATGTATCCACGACCTCGTAGAACGGGTTCGAAAAATTGTAGGTCTCACAACGATTGCGGTCGCTTTCGGACAGTGCTTCCGCATCTTCGCAATTTGGGCGCGACCAGGGGAAAGTGCCATCAAAAGCAAGTGTTGGCATCAACAGATCCAGATGCGACGACCAATCGTTCACGAACTGAATTTTATACGCTTGTTCTGGCGCGGCACGCAGCATCGCTGTCTCAACCAGATGCGTGTAAAGCCCCCGGTTGGGCAGCGCTTCGTCCGTAAACGGAGCGTAGTTCCCACCGGTAATCAACAGCAACTGACGATCACGAATTTCCGGGCGCGTTTCAGCGTTAGCATTTCTGATCAGTGCGGCGGCTTCCGAGCGGGCTGCCTCAATCTCTTCTTTGGCAGCGGCCCGTGCAGCGACGACTGCATCTTCACTTGCCTTCTTTGCCTCAGCTTCCGCTGCCGCGACACGGGCTTCCGCTTCGGCCACGGCTTTCTCCGCGCGTTCTTCTGCCGCTTTTACCAGTTCTGAGGCCATTTCAGCCGCGAGGCGTCCTGCTTCGGTGTCGGGCAACTCGGGCGCGCGCCCGACATCTTCCAGGCAAGGCAATTTCAAAACATCGCCGACACGAATGATATTGGGATTTGTGCCGATAACATCCCTGTTAGCATCGTAGATTGGCCGATAATCTTCGGTTGCGTAAACTCGGATTGCCAATTCCCGCAGACTATCGCCACGCTGAATCTCGTAGTTTGAACATGCCTCTTGCGCTGACGCCGCGCCTGTGGCGGCGGCTAGGGCAAGGCTTGATATGAATAGGTGTTTTCTCATGGGTCCTGTTGCTTTGCCTGGTTATTTTCTCGAAAGTTTTGCGACTGCGATCGACAGATTGTCCTGATCGGGATCGCCCTTGGCCTGCACTGCCAATTGCAAGGCTTCGGCGATTTCCTGTGCTAGCTCCTGCTGATGCAGGCGCAGAACATCCTGAATCTCAGCGTCGCTAAGATATTGAAGCCCGTCGCTGCCAAGGATCAGAATATCAGCCGGAGACACGATCAGCGGGTCTTCAGGGCAATCCACTTTTGGAATAGCACCCCCCATGATCACCGACGTCAGTTGGTTCCTGTCCAGTCCCCGCGCTTCGGCTTCCGAAAGCTCACCAGCGGCCAGTTTTGCGTCGATCACGGGGGCCATCGAGTGGTCTTCGTTCACCTGTGTCAACTTGCCTTCGCGAAACAGGTAAAGGGGGCTGTCTCCGATCGAAATCCTGAACACACGCTGACCCAGAAAGAGGACACCCAACAAAGTGGAGCCCATGTTGAAACCCTGGCCCTGTGCCTCGTTATGGTCGGATATCGCTGCATTGGCTTGCATGGCTGCCAATGGCAGCGCGTCAATTGCGGCGCCTTCATTCAAGGCATCGGCTTCTAGCTCGGTATCCAGCGCGTTCCGCCAAGCGGCAATCACCATTTCCGAAGCCACTTCGCCCGCCTCGTGGCCACCCATACCGTCAGCGATCGCAATATAGCCCGCGTCCGATGCGTCGAACATGCGCGCAGCAATCGCGTCTTCCTGCGTTTCCCGCTGACCCTGGTTCAGGATCAGCGCAACATCATATGCCGGAGTAGCCAGCATCTATCAGGAATCCCGCCAATCAAAACCTTCATCGCAGAAGGCCATAAATCGGATTGATGTTTCACTGATGCGGATCAGATCACCGCTGGAGAGTGCGATTGTGCTCAGAACGGGTTTACCATTCAGGCGAACAAGGTTGGCCTTTCCGCCATGCCCTAGATAGCATTTCCGATCTTCCGGGTCATAAGCAATAACAGCGTGGTTCGAACGTGAAATGCCTGTGTCGCCGAAATCCAGTTGGATCGCCTGGTCATCGTTTCGACCGATTTGCATCAGGCCTTCGGTCAGGGTGATGCTGGCGCCCCGCCCGGGACCTGCCGTCACCACCAGCCAGCCAACCGGGAATGTTTCCTGAGCAGCTTCGGTTTTTGAGACGGGTTCTGATGTTTCGATCAATTCCTGAACATGCGTGTCCGCACGCTCAAACCCAAGGAACGTTGTTTTGACCCGCGAGCGACGGTCCTCGGCTGGGGCGGCAGGCGTGGGTTGAGCCTGTACGGCACCCTCTTCCACCACTGCCGGTTCTTGCACGGACGGGGCTGCAACCTCAGCTTCCACCGTTTCCGGCGCGCTCATTTCAGCTACATCCAGAGGCGGCGCAACTTCATCCGGTGTTTCGGCAAGCTCGTCTGCTACATGCAAAGTGATGATTTGATCGTCCGAGATATCCTCGTCATCGTCGGGGTCGGCCATCAAGTTCTTGGTATCTTGGTCGTCCTCGTCAGTTGCATCTTCAACGAAGATGGACACTTCAACCGGTTCTTCCGTGTTCTCCGCCGCAACTTCGTCGAATTCCGGCATTTTCTCTTCAGGGATAAGCTCGTCTGTTTCCTCATAGGATTCAGACGTCATGTTTCCACCGGCCAGTGCGGCACGCAGCGCGTTGAAGTCTGCGATAGGCTCCTGCTTTTCGGTTTCAGGTGCCGCGCTGTCAGCTGCATGAGCGTTTTCAGCAACATCATCTTCTTTGGATTTGCCGGCACCTTCGAGAAGCCGGCTCAGAGGGCTTTTGTATTTGAACATGGTGTCGACACCTTCGAATTGTTGGCACGGACCTTTTGTGCCATGGGGCTGCTACCTAACCCTGCGTGGAACAACGCAGAGACACTCAATTGAAAACATGGAAACTGGTACTCTCTGCGGCGGGCCGGTTCCCGCCGGGCGGCAAACTAAAAGCCACCCTCAGTAAACACACACTGGCAGATCAAAATTGAACCGGTTAGATCACTCCTGCGCTAACTGCATGGTCGCAGCTACCTCAGCACCGTTGCGCAATACGGTCAGCTTTGCCTCTGGCTGACTGTCGGAAACCAGCGCAGCCAGCATGCCATCAAGGCTTTCGGACGTATTCAATGTCATGTTGGTCTGGCTTTCGCTCAACAGAACATCGCCTTTTTGCAGGCTGCCTGTCGCCTCGGCTGGAACCGAGCTTACTTTTGTTTGCCAACCTTCACCTCCCGAGCTGCTGACTGTGAACGAGTAACCGTTCTCCAATCCGACCGAGCGCAGCACAGGCAGTGCCAGCAGGCCATTCTGCGCGCGGGTCTTTCCAAGCGGCCGGTAGCGGGCTGCAACCCGTGTGAAGCCGTCTGGGTCGACGCTTAGCTTGTCCAGAACTTGCGCCGCGAAAGAGATGTCCTGACGAACCGGGTTGCCGTTCAGAGTAAAGATCACAACTCCGGGTTCCACCCATTCTCCGATAACGCTCATGTCCTGATTGGCGTCCACACCGGTAACCGCAATAGTTGCACCTGTTGCGGTCCGGCGGCGGGACGTCTGGAAGGGGATTTCAACATCCCAATGGTGGAAAGATACCTGTTGTTCGACCGGAGTGCCGGAAGCGGCTACGGTTTTGGGTTCGTCCACAACGGCCGCAACCTCTTGTTCTGCAGGTTGTTCCTGGGCATCGGCGGTCTCAGTAGCTTCGGATGCTGTTTCTGTAGCGGTTGGTTCCGCGGGTTCAACTTGCGCCTGCTCGACAGGCTCTTCTGGTTCAGGTTGTTGCTCTGAAGCGACCGCGACTTCGGGTTCAGGTGTTTCGGCCAAGGGTTTTTCCACCGCAGGAGGTTCTGCTTCGGCAGTTTGTGTGGTTGCTTCAGGCAGCGTCGTCGTAACCTCGGCTTGTTCTTCACCTTTGTCGCCGGACATCACGAAGAAACCGCCTGCGGCCAACGCTGCCACAAGCACTGCTGCACCAGCGATCATCTTGCCGCTGCCACCGGATCCGCTCTGAACCACGGTATCAACAGCGACCGGTGTTTCCGCTTTTGCAGAAATCTTGGCCATCTCGGGTTCATTCTTTTTTTCGGTTTCGCGAACAATGTCCGAGTTCCCGGCGAGCAGAGCCGTCACAACCGCTTCGGCATTTTCACTTTCGGCCTTGATCCGCGCCTTTTCTTCTTCCTTGTCCTTGCGATCCATGCCAACAATCACGGAAACCGGGCGATAGGCGAATGTATCAAACAACACGCCAGGGCCGCGGAACATGCGCAGCCAATCCAGGGCTGTCTGCAACCGGTCCGTTGCGTGTACTTCCATTGCCTTGTCGATTGCTTCGAGGAATCCGTCGGGGTATCCGTCAAAGCGGCCTGCCAATGGAGTATAAGGGTCGTCCTGCCCGTTGTTGAATGCATTCAGGCGGCTCTGGCCGTCTACCGGGCGTTCGCCACTGATTGCGTGATACAGAGTCGCGGCCAAGACATAGAGGTCACTGCTGGGCCCTTGTTCGGCACCACGGACGTAAAACTCGTGCGGCGAATATCCGTCTTTTATGACGCGCAGGGTCAACAATGCGGCCGACTTGTTTGCGGCTTGCTCACGCGCGGCACCGAAGTCGATCAGGACCGGGTTTCCGTTTTCGTCAATCAGGATATTATCGGGTGAAATGTCACGGTGCAGCATCCCGCTTTGGTGGATGAACGACACCGCGGACAGCATCTTTTCCGTGACTTGCACGATAAAGTCAGGACCACCGTCGTTTTCCGGATTTTCAACATAGTCCAGCAGGTCGCAACCACGGATAAGATCCATAGCGATATAGGCGGTATCGTTGTCTTCGAACACCTGATGAACGTCGACGATGTTCGGATGCACCAGACGCGCATGATTGCGGGCTTCCTGAATAAACAGGTCGATAATGGCGCGCAAATCATCCTTGAAGGACGGGTCGTTCGGCTCAACCAAGTCCCCGTTGCGACGGCACAACGCACCGGGGAAACATTCCTTGATCACGACATCACGCTCCAGGCTGTCGCGTGCTAAATAGGTGATCCCAAATCCGCCGTTGCTGAGATATCGGAGGATCTCATACTGCCCGCGCAACAGCTTTGCGCCCGGTTGCAGTCCTTCAATTTTTGGTTCGTCGTGCGTTGCACCGACAGCCTGGTTGTGGCTCATTTTAATCCGCCCGTTCTACTCATTTTGCGGCTTAATTTAACAGGGCCGGCAGCCCACGAACTCACAACCAAAAACAACCGCAGGACACTTGAGAACGGTTAGACGTTTCAAATTTGACTTTAATGGGGCCGCCTGATGGCTTCACTAAGGATCGTTTTTTTGATTATGGCATATATGGTGTTGGTTCGAAGCAATAGCACAATATATTGATTAACGGGGTAGAATAAATGAAAACTGACGACCCCAAATCGGTCTCTTGGTCTACGAATTCGAAACAATAAAGGGCCGATTCTTCGGCCCTTCGAATCGCTGAACAGCGCTTCAATCCTGATGGAAAGTGCTAGGTACCGGTTTTGGATTGTGCCGCGGCGACGGTACTGCCAGCCCATGCAAGGTTGTCACCAAGCTGTACAAGTATGCTGATTGCGTCTTTCAAAGGCGCATCTCCGCTTTCAAACTGAAGCAACAACAACAAGTCAGTCGCTTTTTCGAACTCGGCCGGAATCCAGTCAGCATCCGGATCGATCTCGCCACCTTGGTCCAGCCGTTCCGCGAAATCTTCGACGATTTCCTGGCAGCTTTGCAAAAACGCTGCGGGTTCAATGGCAGCGGTGTCACGCAGATCTTCATAAATGCTGGCAATGGCAGCCAACCAGTCTTCAAGAATTGGGTTGTTCAGTGGCGGAAGGGCAGACCCCAGCGTTGACTGCATTGACGCAGCATCGTTGACGGAAGGTTCCGGCTCTGGCCCATTCAATGTTTCCAGGAATGGCAGAAACTCGTGCTTCAGATCCTTCCGGGCAGCGTCAAGGTCACTGCGCCGCCGGTCTGACGCCGCATCAAGAACTTTTTCCGCGAGTTCCTGGCCGCCACAGTTTTCCCAAAGATCAAAATCTGGTTCCGGCTCTTGTGCCATGGCGCGCACCGCGACGGGCGTGCCAATTGGGACCACAGCGCGAAACAGTCCTTCTTTTTCTTTATTCAATCGAGCCAGTACCCGATCCAGAGCGGCCTGCACCGGGGGCAAATCAGCATGTGTAACTGCCAGCAGGCTGTTGGCTCTTAGCTCGGGCGGCACCTGCGCCCACAAATGCCGTTCTGTTTCACGCCATGCGCTTGTGCCGTTGGTACACCAGATGGCACAGTCGACGAATTTCAGCAGGTCCAGTGTCTGTTTGTATGTATCATCCAATGCGCCAGAGCCGGGAAGATCGAACAGTGATATCTCTTTGAGAGCAGGTGTGTTCAATCCAACCGAAATAAAGTCAGGCTCATCCGCAGCGGCCTTTTCCAGTGCTATGCCAGAATATGTCTTTGGCTCCTTGTTCCACCAGCCGACTGTCGTCTCTGGCGTATCCGCGTAGGCAACGATGACAAGTGGCAGCTTCAGATGCTGCGGACCGGTTGGAAGGATATCCGCCCCTGCCAGCATGTTCGCAAGGCTTGACTTGCCCGCCCCGAACTCTCCGGCGAAACCGATGTTGACCGCGTTGGAGAGGCGTTCGGCGTGGGCCAGGGCCCGTGCGCGCATGTCCTCCAACTTTGGGCCCGACGACAGTTTTCCTGTCGTTGTCAGAAAACGCTCCAGCTGGCGCACTTCCTGTTCGGTTCCGGGAAACTCAATCATTCCGCAGCCTCTGCTTGTCGTTCGTCCACGTTGCTTGTTCCAAAGACACTATCCAACTCGTCAGCAATACGGCGCGCCCGTTCAAACGCAGCTTGTGCTTCCGCCTGAGCATTCAACTCACCCGCTCCGGAACGGTGCTCAAGATGGCCTGCCAACAGGGCCAAGTAATGATCCAGAACAGTTTTCAACCGATCCAGAAGGTTTTCACGCGTTGTGTCGATCAGGTCATCACCAATCAATTCGAATTCCTGCACGATCATGCGCTCGGCCCGCGTCACAACGCTGTAGCGCGATATCAGACGCGACAACCAGTTTACACGCAGCTCAACCGTAATGCCACGGGTCAGGGCGGTGGTGTCCGGGCGGAACCAACGCACTGCACTTGTGTTCATGCGATTGTCGACTGGTTCCTGCCACCCTGGCAGTGCCCGCAAAGCGGCGTTGCATTGCATGTCAATCGCGTAAAGTTCGCTCAACATGCGTTGCCGCACCACTTGCGACGCGCCTTGCACCAGCTCGCGCATGTGTTCGCGTAAAGGGGTGAAATTCAACTCGGTAGCGCCGCCTTTGGCAAGCAATGGGGATTGTCCTTCAGGTCCGCGCACCACAACAAAGACGGATTCAGAGACCGTGTCGTCCATGACCCCACGCAGGTTTGAAAGAACGTCGTCCATGTCCTTGACAATGTCTTGCGATTTATCCGCAATCAGTTTGCGCAGATCGCTCAGCGTCTTGTCGCTGTCCTCAGCGGTGTGTGCACCCGCGCTGCCTTCATCTTTCAGGGCACGAAGATGTACCTGGGATCGCTCCAAATCGCCACGCGCGAAGCTGTCGAGATGCTGCCACGCCATCCGCAGCTGTTCGTTTATCGGCCCGTCCGCCAACGCCTGAGTGACATGGCGGCGCAAGTCCGGTAAGCCTGACGCAATCATCGCGGCAAACCGTAGTACAGCCTCTCGGCTGATGGGCCCCGGGCCTTGTTTGATCTCGGCCACACCGTTCAGGTATTGTTGCATCTGTTTCGGGTGCGCCCGCAACCACGCCAGAATATGATCGTGGTTCACACCGGATTCATCGCCGGTCAGCGCATAGTGCGCCCATTGTGCGCTGCCCATCAGGACATCGATATTCGAAGTACCCAACGCTTTTTCGAGCCCGTCTATGACATCCAGACGCACCTTTGCCGCATCTTCGGCCCCGCCGCCCAATTCATCGACACGGTTGATGAAGACAACGATCTGTCCAAGTTCCAATGCCTGCATCAGCCGGAACAGTTTCAGGTCCGCACGCGACAACGCCTGGTGCGCTGACAGAACCACCACAAAGAAATCGGATTCCTTGAGATACTGACGCGAAATCTCCTCACGGATCAGCAGGGGGTCATTTACTCCGGGCGTATCGGTGACGGTCAGAGGGAATGGGAAGTGACCGATGTCAAAATAGACCTCGGCCTTGCGCGTGATGTCACTGTAAAGTCCGCGATCACTGCCGGGGTCAACTGTCCCGTCTTCTGCGGGGTCGTCCCCGGCGCACACGTAACGCGCCAGATCATCGGATGTCAGTTGATCCAGATCGTGATGTTGACCCAACAGCTGTTCATAACTGTCCCCCAGTCGCCGACGCGCCCGGGTCTTCATGGCTTCGACCTGCTCTTCGATCATCTCGCGCTTGTAGCTGTCCTCGTCATCCGGGAACATGTTGCGCAACTCTTCGCCTTCGGCGATCAGTGATTGCCACTGGTAGTTGTCGAAGAAATGGAATTCGGCCCCTTCGGTTCGACCGTTCGGGTGCCCGAAATGCATGTCGGTGATCACGGTTGTCCACGGGTTCACGTCCGACGGCAGGTATTCTGCCTGACCGGTGAAGCCGTTGATCAAGCGCGACTTTCCTGCCTTGATCTGCCCGACAAAGGCAACTGACGGTTTCAGTTTTCCCAGATCACCAATGATGCGCGATATGAACTGACGTGTTTCGTCATTGCTTGTCCCGTTCATGTCTTCTGCGATGCGAATAAGCTCGCGGCGATGTGTTTCACTCATCACTATTTACCCTGACTACAAAGAAAACAACGCATTGAATTAGTCGAAAATTTGAATGCTTTGGGGGGAGTCATTCCTCAGCCTCCCCCAAAGACGTCCAAAGATTAATGACCGCCCCAAGTTTGCGGGCATCATGAATGGCCACGGCGATCTGTTCGTTGTCGCCCAGAACAGCCATGCCCGCACCCTTACCACCCGATGGCCGCATGACGATCAGATGTGGGCCTTCGAATTCGTCCCGGGTGTCGTTGTTCCAACCAGCAAGATCTGAAACAAAACGTGTCAAAATCTCTTGATTGGGGTGCATCCCCTCGGAAGGTTTGCAGATTCCTTCGCAAGCCAGTGCAGTGTTTTCCATACTGTCCACAAGAACACGACCTGTGGCAAAGCGTGCAGCCCCGTCAAAAAACTGTTGCGCCAACGAATTGCCCGACCCTGCTGCCGGGGCAGGGCTGTTGTCTGAAGGTTTTTCAACGTCCGGAACGACAGACACGATTGGCTCAGAGGAAAGCTCAATTCCGGCGCAGGCGTTCTCGATCTCACTCAGCGTAATACCAACATCATCAGCCTCCAGCGTCGAGGCTGGCTTTCCAGACATCAGTTCCAGTGGGGCAGGGGCGGCTGAAATGTCTGAAATCAGTTGGGCCAGCTTGTCGACCAGCGCGGTACGTGATTCCGTTTCGAAATCGGGGATCTGCCCGGACGGCACCTGAAACACATCCGTGATCCGGGAGCTGTTTACTTCGATTTTCAGGCAGCTTCCGTTGGCCGCGGTCAGCTCAAGTCGTCTGGGCAATATCGTTCCGCGAATGAAACGCAACACAGCCGCCCGACGGGCTGTTGCAGTTTCACCGGGGACAATCACCGTCGGAGACAGGCGGGCAACCGAAGACCGCCCGATATCTTCGAGCATGTCGAGAATGTCTGTGTCCATCATACCGTGACCCCCTCTGGTCCCGTTCAGACTGCGGCCGCAACCGGCTTGAGACTGAGATGCGATTTAGTGAGCGCCAGCCCTACATTAGTGCTGTTGCGGCAGATATAGCAGACCACATGATCAGGATATTCCCTGGTCCGCAAAAAGATGTTCAACCGGTCTTTTGAAAATACCGCGATTTCCCCAAACCCGGCGTTTTCCTCATCAGTGTTTCCGGCCTCGTGCAAGAGCGCTTCAAATGCAGCGACACCCCGCCCCTGAAACAGATTGGCCACTGCGATTGCCAAAGTGTCCAGCGATTCAGCGCAATCGGAATCAGAGACACTACTGCTTAAAAGCATGCCGGTCTCCATGTCGATATACCCGGCTGCGATGCAGTCGGGTATCGTTTCAATCGCGGTGTTCAATGCATCCTGAATGGACATTTAACTCTTTATCGTCCTTCTTTTCAGCGCCTTGACTAAGGCGTCCTTACAAAACATGCCATTCTGCACTGCTGTTTTCTTTCGTTTTTGGAATGGCTTGCGGGGCGCGTCTGGACTGTTTCGCACTATATTCAACTGCGATCTGGTCAAATTCGGCAAGAAAGGCTTTGAATACATTCTGAAGCCCGACTGCGTCCTTTGGCAGGTCCTCCTTGTTTGTAATTTCCCGCCACATATCCGACGCGCTAAGCGGCGACCCGGCTGCGGATTCTGGAAGATCGATGTGCGTATCGTTGCGGATGTCGCGAGCCTCTTCCTCGACTGAGGCCACGACTTCTATCAAGCCGTTTGTCTCAGGCTCAGGTTCGTAATCCTCGGCGTTGTTCTCGGGCTGAGCCGCCATCAGCGCCGCAATGGAGGATACCGAGACTTCGATACCGCGATCATCACGCGATTCAACTTCCGGCGTGAAAACTTCGACTTCGTCCGCTTCGGCCGCGGCTTCACGCAAGGTCGTGTTCAACGAGGTCAGCACGTCATCAACGGACTTGTCGCCCGTTTCAGCATCTGGAGCGTCACCCAGCAGGTCGTCAGCATTATCGGCAGCACCGAATTCACCGGACAGGTCGAACTCGTCCACGTCTTCTTCCAGACCGGCGACATTCTTCAACTCAAGCGGATCGCTCGAGGTGTCCTTGAAGAAGGCACGCAACTCGTCGCTGGTATCGGTTTCCTCAGGCATCTGCTCGGTGTCTGATACCATTTCTGCCCGCAGCCGTTCAGCGTCTTCCGGGTTGATCCGAACCCGTTCGCCTTCGTCAACGCGTCGCTCTACACGGGCTGGTCGGATGGGGAAGCTTGTTACAACATTATGATCGTCGGCTTCTGGCTGCTGTTCGTTTTCCAGTGGATTGACCAGCCGCAAAGGAGTAGCTTCGATGCCGTCCGCCAGTGCCTCTCGGCAGTCTGGTTTGCGGGCGGGGCGCAGTGGTTGAACCTTGAATGCGCCGGACTGGCTTTTGTCGATCTGGTACCGCGCCAGCTGATCGGCGCGATTGTCCATGATCTGTTCTGTGATTTCCAGAAAACTGTCGATCATCTTGCCGCCACCGCTGCGCGACCACATTTCAGCGTCACCTGTCTTGTCGCGGGCATTGATTGCATCCCGGGCGGAAAACAAAATGGACCGATTGAACAGATGTCCGGCTTCGCGATTGACACGTCTAAGAACCTTTTGACGGTCTTTAAGGTTTAGTGCATCCGCCCGCGTCACCAACAGCAGCGAGTTGTGTTGCAAGCGGTCCGGCAGCGAAACCCACGTTGCACGTTCGGTTTCGCGCCAGGCTTGCGTCGCATGGGTGCACCAAATGACGCCGTTTGCCTGCCCGACTGCGCGCTGCCAGACATCTGTCGAGATTTTGGGGTCCGAGATGCCGGGAGTGTCGATCAGATCGACGGCTTCCAGAATATCGGCTTCAAGGAAGATACGAATGAACTGCGCGTCATTGACGCCTACAGTCTCAAGCTGATCCAGCTCGATTGGTTCGACGCTTCCGTCATGCCGCTTGATATATGGTTTTTCACTGCCCCAGCTAAACCAGACCGGTGGTAACTGGGTTGCAGTAACCTGCGTTGGCAAGGTTTGCGTTCGCAGTAAAAAGTTCATCAGTGTGGATTTGCCAGCGCTGAATTCACCCATCAAAGCGAAAACCGGTTTGCGGCGGGACCACTGCTCGATACGTTCCCATGCTTTCGGTGAAACAAAGCGTGTTTGTGAATCTTTTGCCATTTTTCTACTTATGCCGCTTCGTTGCTTAGGTCTTTCAGGATGTCACCCAGAATCTCGTCTCGCGATTTCTGAGGTTGCAGGCCCGCCATCGCTGCCGAGGTCTGGCCGGAGTTTTTGTCTGCTGATGATGAGATGCTCAGCAACGTTTCCTTCTGTTCCCGCATGAAATCCGCCAGAATAGCGCGGACGTTTTCCAACACGGCCGCAATCTGGTTTTCCTCGATATCCTTGGTGATCGAATTCGCCTCGGACGCGATCAGGCGTGTGTAATCGGCAGCGTACGCTTCAAAGCCTTTTCGCTTTTGCCACCAGCGTCGCCACCAGGTACTTTGCAAGTCCAGAGCGATCGTCCGGCCAATCCCCAACGGTGGTGGAACGCGCGGCACGATAGGTGCTTCGATGCTGAATTCACCCAGGTGGTTGCCAAGAATTTTGTGATACAGCGCTTCTACATCTGCAGCCGCAGTTGAATAAAGCGTGCCAGCATCCTTACGCATTGCGCGGGCAAAACTGAAATAAGCGGCTTTTTGCAAAGTCCTCAATCCAGCAGGGTCGTATTGCCAAGTGCCTTGCTCGCCATTCTTCTCAAGGTGCGCGATCAGAGAATCCGTGGCGCGCTTCACAAAATTCGCCTCGGCTGAGTTCAGGCGCTCCAATACTTTGTCACGTAATGCATTGGTCAGTTCGGCTGCTTTCTTTTCATATTCCGCAGAAACTTTCGCAATTGCATCTTCCGGAGAAACACCGTCAAGATCACGCGCAACGCCTTCACCCTCTGACAGAGTCTTTGCCACGGCGGTGGCACGAATCTGGCTGGCGATGTTGCGGGCGCGATGGCGAACCCGATCCATCAGCCTTGCTCCGGCACCTTCTGCAATACGCTCGTTTATCGCCAGCAGCAGGTCAGGCAAACCGGACAATGCCCAGATTTTGTCCAGCGAGGGGGCCTGATCACCGAACCCGGCAGCGAGGTAAAATGTATTGAGTGTTTCGCGGGATTCTTCGTTCAGAATCTCGGGGTTCCCGGTCAGTGCTGCCTCGGCCCACAAGGCACTGCCGAACACGACACTTGTCTTTGCGTCGATGTTGTTCTGTTTCAGAGTATCCAGAATCCGGTCGCGGATTTCGGGGACTTGATTGACCGGGTCTGACAACTCGTCAATCCGGTTTATAAACAGGACAATCTGGCGGTTCTCAAATTGAGCGATGATCCGCATCAAGGCCATGTCCATGGTGGTCAGGGCTTGGCTTGCAGCAAGCACCACAACACAGACTTCGGACCCGCGCAGGCTGCGCAGGGTAATCTGTTCACGCACCATGAAGGTATCGTTGACACCCGGCGTATCACAGAGTTTCAGCGCAATCGGGTACTGAGGAATATCCATGTACAACTCGGCCGACTTGGTCACATCTGCGAACCGGCCTGTTTTTGGATTGATATCCGGGTCGTCCTCATCGCCCAGGCAGACATATCTTTGGATCAGTTCTTCATCGAAGTGATCGTATTGGTGGCTTTGGCCAAGTATCAGGTCGAAGTGCTTTCCAAGACGCTCTTCCGACTTTGCTTTCATCTCGCCGATCTGACGGCGAATGTCCTCCATCTCGTCATCTGCACCGGCACGGTTGGCCAATTCGCCCAACCGGCCGCCCCCGACCATCAGATTGTCCCATTCTTCCTGCTCAAAGAAGGTGAACTTGGCCTTGGTATCGCCCGGTGGACGCATGTTGATATTCAGGGTTGTGACGACCGACGTCCACGGGTTCACATCCGACGGAAGCAAAGATGGGCGCCCCGCAAGAATGTTTACAATCGATGATTTGCCCGCTTTTACCTGACCGACCATAGTGATGCTGGCGGTGAAGTTTTCCATCCTGGTCTTGAGTGTTGCCAGACGTGCCGAGGAGCGCGCATCAGCCACCTCAGTCAATTGATCAATCTGCGCCGTCAGTGATGACATTGCCGAAGTCATTGGCGCCAGAGCTTCGTTGCCTACAGACAACAGGTGATCATTGCGCGCCATGCTTAACCTCCGGTTCCCGTAGCTGCGATGCGGGGTTCATGCGAAGGACGGCCCGTTGGAATTCCTGTCAACGTGTCGATACGTGCGATCAGGTTCAAAGCGTTGCCCAGAATGTCAGCCTCGGCGCGCGGGCTGATGGTTTCGTAAGCCTTGGCGTCAGCCAGCACTTCGATCGAGCTGAAGCGATCGCCGTTTTCAAGGCACGCAACGCGGCGTCCGGTCGGGAAACCCTCGGATTTGACCGCGGGCAATGGCATACGCGCATTGGCCAGCAGGTAGTGGTCTCCGGAATGGGTTCGGAGCGATATCCCAAAGCCCGTGTTCGGGTGGTCCCGGTTCAGGATCTTGAGTTCGCCAAGAAAGCTTTCGCGAGCAAAGAAGACAGCCTCTTGCTCGGCAGTAGCGGAGGGATTCAGATCGGTCACAGCAGTAAACCTTGTACTGGAGTTGAGCAGGAAACTCGTACCGGCGCCAAAGTGGCAAAAAAGACTCATTAACTCCTGCTAAACAACAAGACCTTTCAAGGCGGTCTTATTTTGACGTGAATAAGATTTTTTGGCGTTTGAAATGTGGCAGCTTTGTGGTGGAGTTCTCTTGAGAATGCCTCAACCTGCGCGGGAATGCCTATGACGAAAGAGCCATTCCGCACCAACTGTATGAAACCGAGCGGGGACCGGCGGAACACAATTGCTTGAACCTGACGGTGCGGGACATTCAAAAATCTGTGTGGCCCTGAAGGGCACTTTAGTCAGATAAGTTATTCTTGTTGTTTCAGAAACCTGAAGTTGCTCTCTGAGTTGGAAAGGGTCGCAGATGCGTTTTCTGGGGTGTCGTGGCGGGTAATCCCGCGCCTCCTGCCATGGGTTCAACTATGAACGCGCGAGGGCAATGAAGTAGGATTTCCATGTTCGCCATTGGTGATCTAACAACAAGCTGTCGGCTTTTTTTCTAGGAATTTGGTCAACGTAAGAGCGATATTTTGTAGGCTAGCTGGGTCAAATTTTAACTTCGGCGCGAATGAAGAGCTCTTCCAAAATAGCGTGGACATTGTCCCGCAGGATATCGGGTTTCACGGCCACTGATGTTCCCATCAACTTTCCACTGACAAGCCTCTTGGGGCTAAACATTTTCATAAGATAGTGTGGTTGCCCCATATCTCATCAGAGGATCTACAAACTTGGCGATACATGTATTTTACCCCTCGCGCTCGGAAGCAAGCTTTGTTATTGACCGCTTCAATCCAGCGCTGCGGCGCTGAGTTGCGGGTGTGGCGAAATTGGTAGACGCACCAGATTTAGGTTCTGGCGCCGCAAGGCGTGGGGGTTCAAGTCCCTCCACCCGCACCATTTTGATAACAAAAGGAAACTTTAAGTCTGTGCAGTCATTTTTCTGGACGTGCATTTTAGAGTTTCCCACTATGTTTCCCAGATTAATGTTCCGGTCCCGTTCTGTTCCAGACCTATTTACGGCGTCTCTGTGCTCGCTTCGTTAGCTGTTTCTGGTTGGCCTGATTCCGGTACTTCCTGACCATCTCAAGCGTCTTGTGGCCGGTGACCGCCTGGATTTCACTGTCACTGTCACTGCATCCAGCTTCCGCCAAAGATACAGCCGCGTTATAGCGCCATCCGTGGATGACATAATCCTCTACCTGAACGTCCTTGTGGCGGCGAACATCAAGAACCCGCTGCTGGATTGTTTTCTTGGCGATCCCCTGCTTCAAGTTCTTCGCCATCATAAACCTTCCATTGCGGCTCAGTCCGTCAAGATATCGGCTTAGGAATTCGGGGCAGGCAACCCAACAATCGTCAATGCCATAAGTTTGCAGCAGAGCCCAGTAGCTTTTGCACTTGGGGGTTAGTTCCCCCGAGTGACATTCATAAGCGTTGCCAATTTGATCACAGGTGAAGCCATTTGTGGCCATTCTAGTCGATCCATTCAGGTTTCACCTTGGATTCAAAGATAAGTATCATTCTCCGAACCCCTCAAGATCGTAGAAATGTGCGGCGGTTTCTCTGAAAACCGCCGATTGTGCTTCAGCCGGTACCAAATCACGGTAAGCCAGTACCAGCGATGCATAATCGCCATAGAGCTTGTCGACCGGGAAGTTTGAGCCAAACATGACCCTCTTGGGTCCGAATTGTTCAAGACAAATCTCCACGATCGGGCGAATTCCGTCAGGCGTCCAGCTGTGATCGAACATGCCCAGGCCTGAGAGCTTGCATGAGACATGCGGCAGATCAGACAGCGCGCGCAGCCTTTGAGTCCAGCTTTCCAGGCCCGCCGGGGTGCGGTCATATGGTGATCCGGCATGGCATAGGGCAACTCGTGTGTTTGAGGCTTGCGCGAGAACCCGGGTGGTTTTTCCGATCAGTTCGGGAATGAGCTGCAGATCAAAGCTGAGATCGCGCCGTCCAGCCTCCTTCAGTCCATCCAGAAATCGCGGATCATCCAGCAGAGAATTTGTGCCCTTCTGCGCGTCTTCTCCGGGTGCGCGCCCAACGATCTGGCGTACGCCACGCACGGTTGGAAGGGCCTGAAACGTATCAAGCTGGGCGGGTAGGTCATCCGAGGTCAGGTCACAGAACACAACCTGCGCCATTGGCCAGTCTGGATTGGTATCGGCGACAGCTTGAACCCACCGGGCTTCGTCCAGACCGTTTTTGGCTCCCACCTGGATATGGATCGAGGCACCGACTCCGCAGGGCGCGGCTTCGGACCGGAACTCGCGCAGCAGGTAATTCCGTTGAATCGGCGTCGGGTCGCCAAAGAACCTTTCCACCCCGCGCGCCATCAGCCAGGGGTAGTTTACGGCCTCAAGGTCCCAAAGGTGGTGATGGGCGTCGATCCAGCCGGTCATGTTCGCGGTACTTTCGCCATACGCCCCAATATATCGACACCCTGTTGTTTCCAGAAATGCAGCAGATCGATGAAAACCCAGTTCTCGGCCAGCTTGTCACCCGTGCGACGATATATGTCGATCACGCGGAATTCACCGGCCTTGTCGGTGGCGGGCATACCCATGAACCCGCCGGTGGGCCGCGCCGTAAAATTCGGCCAGCCGAAAAAACCGCCATAGTGACCCTCAGCCAAGCGGCAAATGTGCTTGGTCTTCGAGCGGTCCGTTAAGGATGCGCGGAAAGGGCCTGAGTGCTGCTTTGCATAACGCTCAATCGTATAGGTCGCGCCGATCCCAGCGGGCCCCCACCAGATCATGTCTTCGCTCCATGTCTGGCGCAATTCTTCCTCAAGGCTCAGGCCGCTTTTCCATTGGCCGAGATCGGAAATCATGGCATTGATCGTGCCGAGAGTTTTTTCACCTTCTTCGGCAGGCTGCGGGTTGAACATCAAGCCGTCATGAGTCATCGGTCCGGGTTGCACCAGATGGGCTGCGGTTTGGGGCGAGAAGGGCTGTAACCCGACTTGCATCATGAAGTGCGGGATGTCGAAATACATCGCCGTCTCGGCGATCTTGCCATTCTCGATCCTGTTGAACTCACAATAGCGCAAAAACGCCATCTTGCCTGTTGGGGCGATGCCCAGCCACGCATTGTCGAACAGGCCCATCAGGTGCCCCATTGAAACAACCCAGACCGAGGTGAATCCATCCATCTCGTTTTTTCCGGCCATGAACACGTCCATCCGGCGCTGCATATTCCCTAGGCTTTGCTTCATGGGACGCCAGAATGCCTGCGCTACGTCATGGGTGCCCCGAAGCTCATCAAATGGGTGGAAACCGCGCCACAGGTAGTCTTCTGCGCAGAACTCAGACAACGTGTTGGCGATATCCGATTCTTTTACGCTGCTGAGCGCCGAGTAGTAATCCAAGATGATCGATTTTTGGATTTCATAGGACATTATTACTTTCTTTCAGTTCTTTAGTCGCTGTCATGGGGCGAATTGCGAAGAAGATGAAGTCGACGGTTGCACACGCATGCAAAAAAAGCTTGCCAGATGTTTCTTTTGTTGTCTATGGTTTTGCAAGCGTATGCACGATGCGTGCAGCAGGGAGGACAGAATGGCCGAAATTCAACTTCGCAATGTTGGAAAGCGTTGGGGATCGTTTGTTGGAGTTGACAATTTTGACCTGACAATAGCCGACAAGGAATTTCTGGTACTTCTTGGGCCGTCAGGTTGCGGAAAGACCACGACAATGCGCATGATTGCTGGTCTCGAGGACGCGTCTGAGGGAGATATCCTGATCGATGGTGCCCGAGTAAATGACAGGGAGCCCAAAGACCGCGATGTCGCGATGGTGTTCCAGTCATACGCGCTCTATCCGAATATGAATGTATATGAGAACATTCGCTTCCCGCTGAAAGTTCGCGGTATTGACCCTGCTACCCATGACGAAAAAGTGCGGCGCGCTTCGGCGATGGTCGAGCTGGATGACTTCCTGCACCGCAAACCGGCGGAACTGTCTGGCGGTCAGCGTCAGAGGGTTGCCCTGGCTCGTGCCATTGTGCGCGAGCCGAACGTGTTTCTGATGGACGAGCCACTATCCAACCTTGACGCAAAACTGCGCGTTTCCACCCGCGCGCAGATCAAGAACCTGAGCCACGAATTGGCGGTCACCACGATCTATGTGACCCACGACCAGATCGAGGCAATGACCTTGGCTGATCGGGTGGTGATCATGAAACAAGGTGTGGTTCAGCAGGTTGGCTCCCCAACCGATATTTACGATGAACCTGCAAATACATTTGTGGCCAGCTTCATCGGCAACCCGGCAATGAACCTTGTCGATGGCGAGGTTCAGGGTGGCGTGTTCCGCGCCCAAAGCACAGAGGTGCACGGGTTGAACGCGCCGGACGGTCCTATCACGCTGGGGTTTCGCGCCGAGGACGCAAATGTTGTGGAAAGTGGCGGCGAGATCAACGCGCCGATCTATACGCAAGAGCTGTTGGGCGACAGCACCATGGTTTCGGTTCGGATCGGTGGTGCGCTGGTCTCGGTCAAGGCCGACAAAACCTATCGGGCCGAAATCGACGATCAGGTCTCGATTCATATCCATACCGATCACTGCCATCTGTTTGATGCGAAAACCGGGGCTCGCCTGGAGGGCTGAGAACCGCAAACGACACCCGTTGGGACGGGGTAAGCAGGGTGCAGACTTCGAAGATGCACCCATCCATCTAGGGAGGAATATTGATGTTTTTGAAGAATATTGCACTGGTCGGCTCTGTAACCGCCTTTGCCGCAAGCGCGGGATACGCCTGCGAAATCGGCGCACGTGTCAACATAGTCGGCAATGAATTTGCGGCCATTCAGGCCGTCGCAGCCGGAGCGAAGGAATGCACCGGGGCGTCGGTAGAATCCAACCTGACATCCGAGCACCAGACCATCAACGTGGCTGGCCTGTCGGGCAATCCGTCGGAATACACGACCGCAATCATCGCCAATAGTTCGGTTGTGGCACTGATGAACGAAGACGTTATTCGTCCGCTCAATGACCTAGTGGAAAAGTATGGTCAGGACCTGCAGCCTGGGCAGCTGATCAAGATTGGCGACAACATCATGGCTATCGCCTTCATGGCGAACGCGCAGCATCTGATGTACCGCAAGGACATCCTTGAGCAAGCCGGTGTGGAAGTCCCGACTACCTATGAGGAAATGCTCGAGGTGGCCGAGGCCATTCGTACGCAGGGCATCATGCAAAACCCGGTTGGTGGAGCCTATGCATCGGGTTGGAACCTGGCGCAGGAATTCAACAATATGTTCCTTGGTTATGGCGGCAGTCATTTTAAACCCGGTACGGCCGAACCCAACGTGAATTCTGAGGCCGGTGTCAACGCCCTGAATATGATGAAGGCTTTGTCGGAATACATGAATCCCGACTTCCTGACTCATGACTCCAACGCCACCAATGCCGAATACCGGGCTGGCAACGTTGCAATCATGAATATGTGGGGTTCGCGCGCATCGCAGCAAACCACCACCGAAGGTGTGTTGCAGGAGGTGATCGACGGCCATGCGATTGGCGCGCCGCTGACAGTTGGTGGCGGAGATATCCCTGCAACGACCCTGTGGTGGGACGGTTGGACTGTCGGAAAGAACATCTCAGATGAAGAGGCCGAGGCCACATTCATTGCAATGAAACATGGCATCCGTCCTGACATGCTGAACGATGAAACTACACCACTGGCGGTCTGGCTGATTGAAGGCTACCAGCCCGGAAAAGATGCCGAGGGTGTGTTTGCTGCGGCCAAAATGGGCACACCACCCTATCCGATGCTACCCTACATGGGGCTCATGCACAGCGCACTTGGCAACGAACTTGCTGATTTCATGCAGGGCAAGGAAAGCGCTGAACAGGCACTTGCAGATGTCGAGGCCGCCTATCGTGCCGCCGCCATCGAGCAAGGCTATCTGCAATAAGAAGCCCATTGCGCGGGTGCCTTTGATACCCACCCGCGCAATCCTACTCACGCGAGGATTGCAACATGCGCCATAAGACATTCCTTTGGTTCTTCCTGCCCACAGGACTCGCGATGCTGCTGTTCATTGCAATGCCAATTGTCTCGGTGGTGACTCAATCGATCTTCGCGCCCCACCCGGCCGTTCTGTTAGAGGTCGAAAACTGCACCCCGCTTATCGGATGCACAACTGAGACCACTGTTGATCAAGAGGCCACTGCAGCACTTCGCGCCGAGAAACCTCTGGGCCGGTTTGTGGGATTGGACATTTACTTTAACCGAGGCCATCTGGCGATACAGGAAATTGGTCAAATCTGGGCCGCGAATGAAACATGGGTCGGCTTCTTCACCGAGCTTGGTAATCTGCCCTTCTACCGGGCGATGGCATTCACGCTGACCTTCGTTGCTGTCGTGACACCGCTCACAATTGTATTGGGGCTGGTGATTGCGCTGGCAGTAAACTCCCTGCACAGGCAACTCAAAGGTCTGATGATCTTTTTCTCTCTTCTGCCCATGATCGTGACCCCGCTGATCGGCTCGCTCATCCTGTTTTGGATGATTGACAGTCGCGGGGTGATCGGCAACGCCCTCGTATATCTGGCTGGAGATCCGGATTTCAGCCTGAAAGCATCAACAGGGCTGATGTGGGTAGCTCTGATGGTCTATGGTGTTTGGCACGCTGCGCCTTTTGCCTTTGTCGTGTTCTATGCTGGATTGCAAACCTTGCCCCAAGACCAGATTGAGGCCGCTCAGATAGACGGGGCGACGCGCTGGCAGCAGGTCAAGTTCGTGGTTGTTCCCCATCTCATGCCTCTGGTCACATTTGTTGCGCTGATCCAGTTGATGGACAATTTCAAGGTGTTTGAACCTATCATCGGCTTCAGTGCACAAGCGCATGCGCAATCACTCAGCACCTTCATCTTCTACGATCTCGGTGGCGAGACTCGGCAACTGTCTTCCGCGGCCGCTACCTCTGTGATGACGATTTTCGGGGTCGCAATTCTTCTGTCGCCCGTGCTTGTCCGCACCTGGCGCGATTTCAAAGGAGCAAGATAATATGGCCAGCCGCGCGCAAAGAATGCCTACAAGCCTTCGGATCGCCTCATCCCTGTTTGTGCTCCTATGGTTTATCCTGGCCGCCTTTCCGTTCCTCTGGACAGTGTGGGGGTCATTCAAGGTCGAGCTGGATTTCTTTTCGATCGCTGACTGGACCAACGCCCTGACTGGTGCCCGAACCGAAGCGGTTTATGGCTCGCCGTTCACCACCACCGGATATGAGGGTGCATGGATTCAGGAAGAGTTCTGGCGCAATGTTCTGAACACCGGGATCGTCTGTTTCTTTGTTGTTACCATCTCACTGACTATCGGGACGCTAGGAGGCTATGCCCTTTCGCGGTCTACTTACAACTACACATTCTGGCTGTTGATCACGGCGCTTATCTTCCGCGCGATGCCGCCAATCACTCTGGTCTCAGGTTATCTGTTACCCTTCTTTGAATGGAATGTTTGGGGAATTCTTCCAACCACCATTATCGTGCTTGTGGCGATCAACCAGCCGTTCACTCTTTGGATGTTACATTCCTTCTTCAAGAACATCCCGAGCGAGTTGGATGAAAGTGCCAAGGTCGACGGATGCAACCAGTTTCAGGCTTTCCGACGTGTGATCATTCCGGTGATGTGGCCAGGCGTCATCACTACCGGGCTGTTCTCGTTCCTTCTGGCCTATAACGACTTTGCCGTCGGGGCGATGCTGCTGTCCGAAAGCAACCGCACCATGGTGCCTGCAATCGCCGCCTTCCTCGGTACAACACAAACCGAGGGCAACGTGATGTTCGCCGTTGCGGCGGTGGTTTCAGCCACAGTTCCACTGTTCATCCTGGTGATGTTCTTCCAACGCCAGATCGTCGGCGGCCTGACCGCCGGGGCTGTGAAAGGCTGACATAAATGGGGCGCACTCATCCTCAGTCCGTATCTGCCCATGCGCACGCAGCCAGCCTGAACTTGGCTGCGCGCCGGGCCCGACGGCCGGGACGAATTCCATTTGCCTTGATGCGCGCGGGTCCTCGTGCCTGCACACCGCCACAGCGAATAGGAAAACGTCCTAAAAAGGAAAGCGCCATGAACAAGCGCGCAAATCGCCCAGCGATGGGTATTGCCACCGGAACCACGTTTGAAAACAAACAGCTTTATCGTCAGTTTCTCGAAAGCTTTGATAAGGGCCTAGGCGAGACCATGCAGACGGCCGCCAGCGAGATTTTCGCCGCAACGGCCACTACCGAAGCGAGCCATCCGATCAATGCAGCCCCTGATGGCAACGGCTACGTCAGCTCTGTCATCTTGCCGATTTCAGAGGCGTTCGCGGGGCTCACCCGTCAGAACTATGTGGTCACGGGTGGCGAATACCTGGGAAGCGAGTGGGTCACCTCAACCGGGTATTTCCATGGTCATTTCAAGCGACCGCTTTGTGGTATTCCACCCAGTGGCAAACTGGCATTTCTGCGGTTTGGTGAATTCCACCGAATGGAAGATGGCAAGATCGTCGAATCCTATGTCTTCCTCGGTTTTGCAGAACTGATCATCGCACTCGGCCTCTGGCCTTTGAACCTACAGGGCTATGAAGGTGTCGTGCCGGGTCCGGCAACGCATGACGGTATCGTCATTGGGCCATCAGACCCAGCGCTGTCACGCGCCACAGCAGATCTGGTCGAGGACATGCTAATACAGCTGACGACTGAGGACCAAAGCTGGCGACCTTATTGGGATGACCGAATGGTGTGGTACGGTCCCGGCGGGTTGGGCTCTTATGCGACAGTGGATGCGTTTGCCGGTTTCCAGTCCCCTTTCGAAAACACGTTCGAGGGCTGGGGCGACGGCAAGGATGTAGGCGTCACCGGCGTTGGTTCGAATTGCAAGGCCGGGGATGGCGACTACGCGTTCCTGTGCGGCTGGCCGCAGATCACTGGCGTCCACGTCAAACCTTTCCTGGGCCTGGAGCCAACGGGAAAGCGCGTTTTTATGCGTGACTGCGACTGGTGGCGCTGCGCAGACGGCAAGATCATCGAGAACTGGTGCATGATCGATATCCCACATCTGCTGTTGCAACTGGGTTACGATCTTTTTGCCGAAATTTCTGAACTGACCCAATGAGCTGTTCCGCCAGACATAACGCCATTGCGCGCCACCCGGCGCTCAACCGGATGCCAAGAGATTTTCTGACGGCCGACCAACCCACGTCGTCCAGACTGAAAACCCCTTGGTAACCACAAAAGGAACAGAAACATGAAAGGCTCCCGCCCCGAACAGGCCGTGCTGTCCAAAGACACGGACATGAGCAAGACAGACGAAACCCGCGCCGTGATCGAGGGGATGGTCGATGGTTTGAACGATCATCGCATCAACGATATCGGCGAGTTCTTTGCGGAAGGGTTCCGCTGGATCGGCAACCGGGGCTGCGGCACCAAAACTGGGCTCAAGGAGTTTCAGAACAACTGGCAGCGCCCGTTCCAGGCAGCGTTTTCTGATAAGATCTGCATCGATGAGGCCCGACTGTACATGGGCGAGTGGGCTGCCGCTTTCGGCCGACAGGAGGCAACTCATTCGGGCGAGTTCCTCGGCATCGCGCCCACCGGCAAGCGGGTCGAGATCCGGTACATGGATTTCTGGAAAGTCGTCGATGGCAAGATCGTTGACAACTGGGTGAACGTCGATTTCGCCCATGTCGCCGCGCAGCTTGGCGTTGATCTGTTCAACGGCGAAGGCTGGGAAGCATTTGACCGGGGAGAAAAAACTCCACCCCGGCCCGAAAACTGAGGATAGAGACAATGGCTATTGAATACCTGAAACGCGGCAAACCTGAAGCTGACCGAGCGGAAGACGATGCCAAAACCCGAGCTGTTGTCGAGGCAACGCTGGCGGATATCGAAACCCGCGGCGATACTGCTGTGCGCGAATTGTCAGAGAAGTTCGACAATTACTCGCCGGAAAGCTTCCGCCTGAGCCAGAACCAGATCGACGAGTTGATCAACTCGCTGACTGAACGCGAACTGGCCGATATCAAATTCGCACAGAAGCAGGTGACGAACTTTGCGCAAGCACAACGCGACTCGATGCTGGATATCGAGGTTGAAACTCTGCCAGGAGTGATCCTTGGTCACAAGAACATCCCTGTGCAGTCTGTGGGGTGCTATGTCCCCGGCGGCAAATTCCCGATGGTGGCTTCGGCGCATATGTCAGTGGCAACTGCCAAGGTTGCCGGTGTTCCGCGCATCATCGCATGTACCCCTCCGTTTCACGGCAAACCCAATGCGGCCGTAATCGCAGCGATGCATCTAGGCGGCGCGCATGAGATCTATGTCATGGGCGGTATCCAGGCCATTGGTGCCATGGCGATAGGGACTGAGACCATTGATCCGATTCACATGCTGGTTGGTCCCGGCAACGCCTTTGTGGCCGAAGCCAAGCGCCAGCTGTTTGGCCGTGTCGGTATAGATCTTTTTGCGGGTCCGACCGAGACGATGGTCATCGCAGATGAAACTGCTGCGGACGCCGAACTTTGTGCGACCGATTTGCTGGGACAGGCCGAGCATGGCTATAACAGCCCCTGCGTTCTGGTCACCAACTCGTACAAGCTGGCCCAAGAAACACTGAGCGAGATCGACCGTATCCTCGGTATCCTACCCACCGCCGGCACTGCCAAGGTCAGTTGGGAGGAATACGGCGAGGTCATCGTCTGCGACACCTATGACGAGATGCTTCAAGTGGCCGATGACATCGCGTCCGAGCACGTTCAAGTCATGACAGATCGCGACGACTGGTTCCTGGAAAACATGACCTGTTATGGCGCGCTGTTCCTTGGTCCGCGCACCAACGTGGCCAACGGTGACAAGGTGATCGGAACCAATCATACACTGCCGACCAAGAAGGCCGGGCGCTATACCGGTGGGCTCTGGGTCGGCAAATTCATGAAAACGCATAGCTACCAGAAAGTCGTCACTGATGAGGCCGCGGCGATGATCGGCGAATACGGCTCGCGCCTGTGCATGCTGGAAGGGTTTGTCGGACATGCCGAACAATGCAACATCCGTGTCCGGCGTTATGGGGGCATCAACGTGCCCTATGGTGAAGGCGCATCATATCGCGAGACGGCCGATGCGACCTCGTAAGCGTGACGAACTTTGTGCAGGGATTCGACCGGGGCCCAACAGAATTTCTAAGATAAGAAGTTAAAATAATGCGAGATTTCGCAATGGATACTCACTCTACCCAAAAGGCCCTGATCGCGCCCCTGCGCGAGGCCATGAATAAATTCGACGAAGCCGGGGTACGAGCGGCGCTGGAGTCGGTGATCGCGCCCGATGCCGCCATCCACATGTTGTATCCATTCGGAGATCTGACCGGCCCGCAGGAACTCTATGACACCTGTTTTGCGCCGCTTCTGAAATCCATGCCCGATCTTGAGCGTCGCGACTGGATCGTCATGGGTGGTCGGACAGAACAGGGTAACGACTGGGTTGGCTGCGGTGGCCACTACTTCGGCACCTTCGTCGCGCCCTGGCTGGACATCCCGCCGACGGGGCATCTGACCCATATGCGGTTCCACGAATTCTACCGTTTCGAAAAAGGCAAGGTTGTCGAGATCCAGACACTCTGGGACATTCCCGAAGTCATGATGCAGGCGAATGCCTGGCCAATGGCACCGTCTCTTGGGCTGGAGTTCTGCATTCCCGGCCCGGCGACTCTGGATGGCGTTGTGTCCGGACCGTGGGATGAGGTGAAATCTCTGGCCTCGTGCAATCATATCGTCGACATGCTGAAACATCTTGAGAAACACCCCAGCCAGGGTGGGCCCGAAGTGATGGAGATGGAGCGGTTCTGGCATCCGCGCATGAACTGGTATGGCCCTGCAGGGATCGGGACAGCGCGCGGTATCGCGGGGTTCCGCAACTGGCACCAGATTCCCTTCCTCAACGGAATGCCCGATCGCGGCCAGCACGCTGATGAGATCACCTTTCACTTTTTTGGTGATGGCGACTACGCCGCTGTGACCGGCTGGCCGAACATGATCCAGACCGTCACCCATGACGGCTGGATGGGGATTGCGCCTTCGGGCAAACGGATCACTTTGAAGTCACTTGATTTCTGGCGTCTGGAAGGTGGGCTGATCCGTGAGAATTGGGTGTTGGTCGATCTGCTGGACGTGTATCGGCAATTGGGCGTAGATGTTTTTGCCCGACTGCGTGAGTTCAATAAGGCACGTGTACCGGGCGCCATCCCATTCCCGGTCGGCGAGGTCTGATATGCCCCATTTTCCCAGCACCCCCAGTTTCGACCTGAGCGGCAAGCGAGCTTTGGTCGCCGGAGCCTCGTCGGGGATAGGCATAGCCTGCGCTGTGGCGCTGGCGGAACATGGTGCTGAGGTCACTTTGGCGGCGCGCCGTGCTGGTGCGCTTCAGGATATTGCAAAAGATATGTCGGCGCAGGGATGGTCTGCCAGGGTTCTGGAGCTGGATGTTTCGGACGTGACAGCAACCGCTGAAGCAGTAGCGCAAAAAGGGCCGTTCGATATTCTGCTGAACTCAGCCGGGCTTGCCCGACACGGCAATGCCGTGGAAACACAGCCGGAAGATTTCGATGCGGTGATAAGCGTCAATGTCAAAGGGGCTTATTTCCTGACCCAGGCTGTTGCCAAAGGCCTACTCGACGCTGGCCGTCCCGGTTCGCTGATCAATATCTCTAGCCAGATGGGCCATGTTGGTGGTCGCGAACGCGCGGTTTATTGTGCGTCGAAATTCGCGGTCGAAGGCTTCACCAAGGCGATGGCGCTTGAGTTCGGACGTTCAAAGATCAGGGTTAACACGATTTGCCCCACCTTCATTCTGACGGATCTGACAAAGTCGACTTTCGACGACCCGGACAAGCGGGCCTGGATTCTGGACAAGATAAAACTGGGTCGCCCCGGAGAGATTGAGGACATCATGGGGGCGGTGGTTTATCTGGCCTCGGATGCGTCGGCGCTGGTGACGGGCACGGCATTGATGGTTGACGGAGGTTGGACGGCAGACTGATGGCGACACAAAAGGTTACATCACTGGAAGTTGCCCGTCTTGCCGGGGTCAGCCAATCTGCGGTCAGCCGTGTGTTCACCCCCGGCGCGTCTGCGTCGAAAAAAACCGTTGAAAAGGTGCGCAAGGCGGCCAAGGAACTGGGCTATCGCCCGAACGTTCTGGCCCGCGCTGTAGTGTCCGGGAAAAGCCGGATAATCGGGCTTGTCGTGGCCTATCTGAACAACCAGTTCTATCCCGAGGCACTGGAAAAGCTGACAAACACATTGCAGGAACGTGGATACCACGTGCTGATATTCATGGCCTCGCATGAGTCTGGAAACATCGACTATGTTGTCGAAGAAATACTCGACTTTCAGGTCGAAGGGATCATCGCCGCTTCGGTGGCTTTGTCCTCGGATTTGTCCGACCGCTGCCGTACGGCCGGTATACCGATGGTATTGTTCAATCGGGCACAAGACGACACGGCAATGTCGTCAGTTACATCCGACAACGTTGCCGGTGGTCGAAAGGCTGCCGAGTTCCTGTTGGCAGCTGGGCACCAAAAGATCGGATATATCGCCGGGTGGGAAGGAGCTTCGACCCAGCGTGACCGCGAAACAGGGTTTGTTGCCGCCTTGCAAAAAGCCGGGGTTACGCTGCACGCTCGCGAAGTAGGAAATTTTTCGACGGAAGAAGCCCGGCAAGCCACGCTGCGGATGTTCGAAGCCAATCCGCCTGATGCGGTGTTTGTCGCCAACGATCACATGGCCGTTTCCGTTATGGACACGCTGCGGTTTGAGTTGGGACTGAATGTTCCAGGCGACGTTTCGGTCATCGGGTATGACGATGTCACTGTCGCCTCATGGCCAGCATACAACCTGACCACCATTCGACAGCCCGCCAATCGCATGGTCACCGAAACTGTCGATATTCTGCTCGGCAAGATCGAGGACCCCGATGCCGGTCCTCGTCGGGTCGAGATTGACGGACCGCTAATTGTGCGCGGCTCCGCCCGCATACCTGAAGGATGGAAGACATGAAGGGATTTGATCCCAAGTTCAAAGATTTCCCCGATTACATAATCGGGATTACCAAAGAAATCTGGGAAGATCGTGGCATTGCCACGCTGCACGACTATTACGCCCCGGACATCGTCGTGCGGTCACCTGGGTCGGTGGTTGTCGGAAACCAGAATGTCATTGCTGCCACTATGGCAACTCTGGCAGAATTCCCTGATCGAACGCTGTTGGGTGAGGATGTAATCTGGTCGGGAACGCCGGAAGAGGGCATGCTGTCGTCGCATCGCCTTTTGTCCACAGCGACCCATCTGGGTGACGGTGTGTATGGCAAGGCGACCGGCAAGAAACTGGTCTACCGCATTTTGGCCGACTGCCACGCCATCAACAACCAGATCAACGATGAGTGGCTTATCCGCGACCAGAGCGCGATCGTGCAGCAGATGAGTTGGGACCCCAAGGAATACGCCCGCGATCTGATCGCGCGCGAGGGTGGGCCAGACGCCTGCGTGCAACCCCTCACGCCAGCGATTGATCGGTCCGGCCCCTATAAAGGCCGTGGCAATGACAATGAATGGGGCCAGAAATACGCGGATATCCTGACCCGGATCATGAATGCCGATATGACGGTGATCGAGGCTGAATACGACCGCGCTGTTCTGTCAGAATATCCCGGCGGCAAGACCGGCCACAGTTGGGGGCCGGTTGATCGGTTCTGGATGGGCCTGCGCGCAGCGTTCCCAGGTGCCGAATTCAAGATCCACCACCAGATCGGCCGTGACGACCCGATGATGTCGCCGCGCGCTGCGATCCGCTGGTCTTTGCATGGCACACATGACGGCTGGGGCGTGTTCGGCGTGCCCACAGGGGCCGAGGTCTTTGTGCTGGGCATCTGCCAGGCCGAGTTCGGGCCATGGGGTCTGCGCAAGGAATACACCTTGTTTGACGAAACCTCGATCTGGAAACAGATTCTACTGAAAACCGGCGATCTCTAGAATGTCGCACCGTATCTCAAATCTGGATGCCGGGCAGGCGTTGCGGCGGTACCACGCCCATCGCGCCAGCCTGCGCGCCCGGCGACTGAACAATCGTCCGCCGGGTGGTTTGGTTTGATCCGATCAAACCCAAATCAAAAGGAGAAAAGATATGAGTACCATCGAAAGCCGCATCGTCCGTTATGGCGAACTGAAGCCTTGTAAAACCGCGTTCATCGACGCGCACACGCCGGGCTCGGACAATAAAGAGAATTTTACCATCATTGGCGGCGGGGTCAGCGAAAGCCCGGATCAGCACGTCCACATCACCGACAAGATCGGGTTCAACATCGGTGCAGCGGGGCAACCGCCGAAATGCCGCAACTCGCTGCACAGCCACACCACCGCCGAGGTGTTCTTTGTTGCCAAAGGTCGATGGCGGTTCTTCTGGGGTCGTTATGGTACGGCAGGCGAGTTCATCGCTGAAGAAGGTGACATCTTCAACATCCCAACCGGGATTTTCCGCGGCTTCGAGAATGTCGGCCAGGACTATGGCATGATCATGTCGATGCTGGGTGGCGACGATGCCGGTGGCGGCGTGACCTGGGCTCCGCAAGTCATTCAGGATGCGCAGGCCCATGGCCTGATGTTGGGCAATAACGGCGTCCTGTACGACAGCAAAAAGGGCGAAGAACTGCCGGACAATGTGCAGCCGATGCCGCTACTGACCGAGGAAGAACTGAAAGCCTTCCCCGAGGTTCCCGTTGATGCGGTGATCGGCAAATACGTCGCTCGCTACTGGGACCTGATGGCGCTGGCAGCGGACAAACCTGCGGTTGTGATCGGTGAAAATGGTCTGATCAAAGACAAGCCCGGTTTCGAGGTTGATTTTATGACGCGCGGTTCGGCTGTGGCTGAACTGGTCAATGCGGACAAACCCGTGGTTCTGATGCCGGCGAGCGGCCATTGGCGTATCAAGATCAATGAGGTCGAGGTTACCCTGTCCAACGGCGATACCGCTCTGGTTCTGCCCGGTGAAAGCTACAGCGCCGAACCGTCTATGACCGGGCAAGCGGGTCTGTACCGTATCACCGCAACCGACGACCCTGCTGGGGCGACTTGGACAGGAGCATAACGCCGAAATTACACGTCCCGGTTTCAATCGGGGCGCGCGCAGCACATCCATCGCCGGCTTTCCGGCCCGGCGATGGACCTAGATTTGAATGGAGATCCTAACATGACCCGCGTTTCAACCACCCATGTGGGAAGTCTGCCACGAAATCAGGAGGTCGTTGACTTCATCTTCGCTCGCGAGCGAGAGGAACCGTTCGATCAGGCTGCATTTGACGCCTGCATGACCGCGGCCGTGTCCGAGACCGTGCGGAAACAAGTCAAGGCTGGGGTAGATATCGTCTCGGACGGTGAGACCTCAAAGATCTCTTACGCCACTTACGTCAAGGACCGCTATACCGGCTTTGCGGGTGACAGCCCGCGCAATGCGCCCGCAGACCTCAAGATGTTTCCCGGTTTTCTGAAACGTCTGGCGGATGATGGCGGCACGCCCCAATATGCGCGACCCATGTGCGTTGGCGAGGTGCGCTCAAAAGGGCAAGGTGAGCTGCAGAAGGACATCGACAACCTCAAGGCTGCCATGGTCGAACACGGGGTCGGGCGCGGTTTTATGAACGCAGCCAGCCCTGGGGTGATTTCTCTGTTTCTGCTGAATGACTTCTATCCGACGCGCGAGGCCTATCTGGCCGCGCTGGCTGACGCGATGAAGGAAGAATATGAAACCATCGTTGGTGCGGGTCTGGATTTACAGCTGGATTGCCCGGATCTGGCCCTGTCGCGCCATATGCTGTTCACTGATCTGTCCGACGACGAGTTCGTGAAAATCGCCAACATGCATGTTGAGGCATTGAACCACGCATTGCAAAATGTCCCGGCTGACAAAGTGCGTGTCCATATTTGCTGGGGCAATTACGAGGGGCCACATTGCTGCGACATCGGCATGGACAAGGTGTTTTCGACGCTAATGTCGACCAAATCGCGCTACGTGCTTTTTGAAACCTCTAACCCGCGACACGCGCATGAATGGATGGTGTTCCGTGACCGCAAGGGTGAAATTCCGGGTGACAAGGTTCTTGTGCCCGGTGTGGTGGACACCACGACGAATTTTGTCGAACACCCGGAACTGATTGCTCAGCGTACCGAGCGGTTTACGAACATAGTTGGAAATGAGCGTGTAATCGCCGGATCAGATTGCGGCTTTGGCACCTTTGCGGGCTTTGGTGCGGTAGATCCGGATATCGCCTACGCCAAGCTGAGCGCGCTTGCCGAAGGGGCTGCCCTGGTCAAATGACGCCGCTTATCCTCCTGCCCGGAATGATGTGCGATGCGCGGTTGTTCGCTCCGCAGATTGACGCCTTGTCAGGCAAATACCCGATCCTGTGCGCACCAATCGGAGGCCATGAAACGATGCGGGCGCTGGCCACCGATGTGTTAGCCTATGCGCCCGAACGCTTTGCTCTGGCGGGACTCTCGATGGGCGGTATCGTGGCGATGGAAATTCTGCGGCAGACCCCGGACCGTGTGGCTGGTCTGGCGTTGATGGACACGAATCCGCTTGCTGAACTGGACGAGGTCAAAGCCAGGCGCGGCCCTCAGATCGATGCGGTCGGACGTGGCAACCTGCGCAAAGTCATGGCCGAAGAGATGAAACCGAACTACCCGGCGGACGGTCCGCGTCGCGCCGCCATTCTAGATTTGTGCATGGACATGGCCATGGATCTTGGGCCGGACGTTTTCGTCAATCAATCCAAAGCTCTGCGTGATCGCCCTGATCAGAGCAACACGCTGCGTAACTTCACCGGCGCAGCACTCATTCTCTGTGGGCGCGACGATGCCCTGTGCCCCGTCTCAAGGCATGAATTGATGCACGATCTGATGCCACAGAGCCGGTTGGAAATCATAGAAAACGCCGGCCACCTGCCGACACTGGAACAACCGCGACAAACAACGGCGGCTTTGATCCGCTGGCTGGAGATGATATGAACCAATCCTTGCTGGACCTGCTGAAAAAGGTCGACACGCCGACTGTTTGCAACGCCATCGAAGTGGCGAAGGGCAAGCGCGGATTCAATGAATTTACCCGGGGCACAATGTTGTGTTCTGATCCCGATGCGGGGGCGATGGTGGGATATGCCCGTACCGCGAAGATCGCTGCTGTGAGCCCGCCGTCAGAACCGCCTGGGGTGATCCGCCAACGTCGGATGGACTATTACAGGCATATGGCAAGTGGAAGTGACCCGGTTGTCACCGTGGTTGAGGATCTGGATTATCCAGATTGCATCGGCGCCTTTTGGGGCGAGATCAACACGACGGTCCACAAGGGCTTCGGCATCAGCGGCGCTCTGACCAACGGAGTAATGCGCGACCTGGGTGATCTACCCGGTAACTTCCCAGTTGTTGCCGGGTCAATCGGGCCCAGTCACGGGTTCGTACACGTGCGCGAAATCGGCACCTCGGTTTCGATCTTTGGCCTGGAGATTCAGAACGGTGATCTTGTGCATGCGGACCGTCATGGTGCGCTGGTTATCCCGCCCGAAGTGATGGGCAAGCTTGAACAGGCGATCATCAAATTGCTTGAAACCGAAAAACTGATTCTGGATCCCGCCCGCGCAACTGGGTTCGATTTCGACGCATTTGAAAAAGCATGGGCAGCGTTTGAAGCCTCTCGGACTTAAACTTGCGATTTGTATTCCCCTATTGTCAGGACCCATTGATTTCCACGTGTCGGCGTGATTCACGGCTGGGCGTAGGTGACACTGATGAACACATCGTCAATCAGCTACAAGCGCCACCGGTTTCCGCCCCAGCTCATCGCGCACGCGGTGTGGCTGTACGTTCGCTTCAACTTGAGCCTGCGGGAAGTTGAAGAGATGCTGCTGCAGCGTGGGATCGATGCGTCTTACGAAACCGTCCGGCGCTGGGTCATCAAATTCGGACCGGCGGTAGCTCGAAATCTGCGGCAGAGACATGGCCGCCCAGGTGATGTCTGGCATCTGGATGAAGTTGCTGTGAGACTCGTGGGGCGCAAGTATTGGCTTTGGGGTGCGGTTGATCAGCATGGCGTCGTGCTGGAGGAAATCCTCCAACCCAGGCGGGACAAACGGGCGGCAAAACGGCTGTTGCGCGGCCTGATCAAGCGCCTTGGTTTCATTCCCAAGCGGATCATCACGAACAAGTTGCGGTCCTAAGGCACCGCCAAACGGGAAATCGCGCCGGGCTTGGATCGTTGGTCGCACAAGGGCCTCAACAATCGAGCTGAAAACAGCCCCCTCCCATTCCGAAAGCGAGAACGGACGATGCTAGGACATCGATCTTCAGGAGGTTTGCAGCGGTTCGTAACCACCCATCAGCCGTTAGAAATTGCTTCCGCGTCCCGGCACGTCGTCGCTCCGCACTAACAATCCGTTATCACCGCCTCGAGGCATTTGACGCCTGGAATGCCACCACTCGAGCCGCTTGAATCCCGACCATCAGCATTCCCTGGTCGACCGGACGTTAACGTGACAACACCCGCGTACATCCTGACTCATAAACATCTCCTTTGTCCCCGAAATGGGAGGTCAAAGGAAATGTCCTGCGAGTAACGGCATATCTACAGGCGAGTCATTCTGCTCGCCAGATATGCACCCAAGCCACAACGGAAATGGCTAACCAGACACCCGTGCGCAAGGTCATCGCGCCGACGGTGCGCATCTCATAGGCATTGCCTTGCAACACATGAGCGCCGAAGGCCAGGAAAACCAGAACGGTGGTAACCAGAATGCCTGTTGATATCCAGGCCGCTGACCGGTGCTGTAGAAACAGTCCAAAGCCGGCCACGACATAGGCGAATCCTGCCAGAAAGTTGAACCACAGCACGAAGGGCACCGCATTACCAACGGCGGCGCGTGCTTCCTCGCTACCAAACAAGGCCCGCCCGCCTGAGAAAACAGTCAACGCGCCGAACACTATTGCCACGCTTGCCGCTATGTTCAGGGCGCGGTTGCCAGTGGTTGCATTTTTCATGTCGCGCCCCCTTCCGTTCCATCAAGTCGGCCGTCGCGTAAGTGGAACAGCTTGTCGAACCGGTCGTAGATCTTTTCATCATGCGTCACCGCGATGATGCAGGCGTCTTGTTCAGCTGCGAGCTTGCGCATCAGGTCCATCACGATCCTGGCCCTCTGGCTGTCAAGCGCCGCAGTTGGTTCATCTGCCAGAATGATGCGCGGGCTGTTGGCAAGGGCGCGTGCGATGGCCACACGCTGCGCCTCACCTCCGGACAGAAGCGCGGGCATCGCATCCCTGCGGTGACCGACCTCCAGATAGTCCAGCAGTTCGACAGCGCGCCTTTGCGCCTCGACCGTCGATTTTCCAGCCAGTTTCAGCACCAGAGCAACGTTATCTTTGGCATCGAGAAATGGCAGAAGATTATGGAACTGAAAGATAAACCCGATCTTGTCGAGCCGTAGCCTACGCAAATCGTTTCGCAGCCATTGCTTGTCGTAAACCACCTCATTGTCCAGCGTAACCTTCCCCGTACTCGGAGCAATGATGCAGCCAATGACATTCAGAAGCGTCGTTTTACCCGATCCAGACGGGCCGAGTAGTGCCACCACTTCGCCCGCCTCGACTGACAGATCAACACCCTTCAGTGCGTCGACACGTGCACCGCCCTCGCCAAAGTGCTTTGAGACATTGGTAACATCTACAATCACGCGGCGCGGATCACTGAGCATGACGTCACCCTCCGATTGCCGTGGCCGGATCGACCTTGAGTGCTGCACGAACGCCAAGGCCGCTGGCGACGATGCAGACAATGAGGATGATCCCTGCCAGCGCGACGGCGTTGATCGGCTCCAACACAACCCGGCGGGGGAAGTAGTCTTTGACAAGCAGGATAAGGATCAGACCGAAACTCCAGCCGACCGTACCAAGTGCAATGGATTGCTGCACGATCAGCCCTATGATCGTGCGGTCGGGGGCGCCGATCAGTTTGAGTGTGGCGATTTGCTTTAGCTTCTCCATGGTCATCGTGTAGATAATCAATGCGATCACAACGGCTGAAACGGACAATAAGATGCCCAGAAACAAACCTATCTGCCGCTTTGCCCGATCCACCACAGACAATAGCAGGATAGACTCCTGATCGGCTTGTGTCAGGGCCCCAAGATGTTTCCATTGGCGCACCGACTGCGCCACTGCTTGCGGGTCTGCAAGCGGTTCAAGCCTTGCGATCACAGCTGCGACACTGTCCTGACTTTCGAGCAACCCCGCGCCTCGTGCCTCCTGAACGCGTTGCGCCGACGGGGCCAGTTGCGTCTGTAGCACTTGCGCATCGCGCAAGGTGATAAACGCCGCCGGATCACCGGCGGAATTCATCGTATCCTCGACCAACCCGACCACAGTGAAAGGATCGCGGCCCAGTCGGATAACATCGCCTACGGACAATCCTGATTTGGCATCTGCAACGATCTCGAAATGGGACTGGCTGATCCCGCGCCCAGCCGAGATTGCTTCGGGTCCACCGGGGTGACCTGGCTCGTATCCGATCACGTACAGGCGTAGCGTTTCGCCGCGAAAGGGCGCCTCGACGGTCTGGTATGTGATGCTGCCCGCTTCGGCCACACCATGCAATCGCCCCACGGCATCACGGGTGCCGTCGGGAATTTTCGAGGCTTCTGCAAACGGTCCGCGTGTACCAGATTCAACAATCCAAAGATCTGCTCGCGGTGCTTTGACAATGTTCAGCGCGTCCGCAACCAGCCCATTGTAAATACCAATCATTGCCAGCACGACCGCCATCAGAAGGCTGAGGCCGAGGCAAGTCAGCATAAAGCGGAACAGATTGTGACGCACATCGCGGTAGGCGAGGTTCATGGCGCATCCCTCTCGACGACCCGAACCATGAGCCCCTCAGACAGCCCTTTACCGGGTGCCAAGATGACCTGCGAGCCGTCGGGAATACCACCGACCAGTTCGACCCGCGCATCCTCGGTCCGATGACCGAAGACTGCCGACACCTGATGCGCACGCCCATCCTGCGCGACCCATATAAGACCTTCATGCCCGTCAAAACCGGTTATTGCGATCTCTGGAACCAACATCGCATCGGTCAGCTCTGTCACTGTGATCCAAGCTTCGACCTGTTCGCCAAGAAAAACCTGTTCCGGGCACTGATTGCATGCAATCCAAACCCGGCGTTCTTCGTTCACCCGGTCACTTTCTATACCGATCCGCGCGATCTTGCCTGTGAAGACCTTATGCGGCAAAGACCGCAACCTCACTTCGGCAACTTGTCCGAGTTGCAGGGGCCCGGCCCTCTCTTCATCAATGTAGGCCAAAGCCCAAACAGTGTTCGGGTCCAAAAGGGTAAAGATAGGTTCACCAGCGACAACAACAGTACCTGCTTCGACGTGGCGCTCAACAACGACCGCGTCAAATGGCGCCCGCAACACATGATGATCAAGCAGCACACGCTCGTATTGCAGGGCTGCCTTGGCGTCACTGTGCATGGATTTGGCAACCTCAACATCACTTTCTGCTACGGCCAGATCAGCGGCTGCAACATCGACATCCCGCTGCGCCTCTTCTGCAGCCTGAGTCGAGACGGCATTGCGCCCGGCAAGTTCCTGCTGGCGCGCATTTGTCGACTGCCGTTGCGCAAGAATGGCACGCGCGCGGATCACATTTGCCTCAGCCTTGCCCAAAGTGGCCTCTGCGGCGGCAATCCCGGCTTTGGCGCGCGCGACTTTTGCTTGTTGTTCCGTCGGATGAAGCCGGGCAAGGACTTGCCCGGCTTTGATCGTATCACCACTGTCGACTGAAAGTTCTGTCAGCGTGGCACCAACTTCAAATCCGACATCTGAGACGATCCGGGCCTCGACCGTCCCCAGCCCATAAACACGAACAGGGACATTCTTTTCAATTGCGGTAGTGGAAACACTAACCGGGCGCTCTGTAAGGACAAGCCAGCCAAAGACGGCGAGGCCGACAGCAAGGGTAACACCGAAGATGATACGGCGGTTCATGGCGAAACCTCTGTACTTGCTATTCGGAATAGCCGCATCTGAGCGTCGAGCAATCGGTGCCCTTCGGATTCCAATGCGAAACCGCGTTTCCCCAGAGTCCAGCGGATCGCCAACCCTTGTACCAGCGAGATCAACAGTAGCGCTCCGTCTTCAGGCGGCAGGTTTGTGTCGAACAGGCCCGCTTTCTGTCCGTTGGTCAGCTCGATGGACAGCAATGCGACCAATTCAGTCATCAGCGTAAGAACAGCTTGCCGGAGATCGTCGTTTTCTACCTGTAGCTCGCGCGAGAATGAGCCTCCCCCACTGAACTGGTCCGACGCTATGTTTAGGAAACGGAGGACTAAGAATGGCAAACAAGCGACCGAAG
>NZ_JBXWQP010000055.1:0-15384 GCF_059612445.1 Ruegeria sp. TASC047 | reverse complement strand
GAAGCCATCATTCCGATGGATCAGAGGCCGATCATGCACTAACAATCAAAATGGACCAGTCAGATGAGGCTGCTCAGGTTCTCTGGTTCCTATCCAGAAAGGCCGCGCACTTGTGGAACAAGAGATTTTCGCAGCCGCCTCAGAGAAGGTTCGTGTATTTGGGATCGAGCTTCTCGATATCCGTTTCAAGCGGATCAATTACAATGAGAGTGTGCGTCCGAAGATCTATGACCGCATGATCTCTGAGCGCCGTCAGATCGCTGAACGTTTTCTTTCCGAAGGCAATGGCGAAGCCGCGCGAATTCGCGGCAACCGGGTTCGCGATCTGAACAAGATACAATCCGAAGCGTATCGCGCCGTCGAGGAAATCCGCGGCGTGGCTGACGCCTCGGCGGCTGCGATCAGCCTCTGTAGCTCTATGGTTCACAATCGTTTTGCGGTTCGTTTGGTAAGCTAGAGAAGTGTCTCCGGTGCGGGCAATCCACAGGGGATCAAATTGCCTGTGGATAACTGGGGGTGGAAGGGTTTACACAGTCAGTCCACCGCTACACCATATATGGTATGAGCAGTACCGCTCTAAGCCTGATCGACGTCATTACCATTATTGGAACGGTGGCATCGGTGGCAGGTTTGGTCGTCGCACTGAGAAAGTATCGCCATAAGTAACAGTGCAACGACCTAAGCTTAGAAACCTATCTAGCAGGCGGGCACTGGAAACAGTGTCCGTCATGACGCACAGTAATCAACGAAACCAACTTGCATCAAGTCAAATACGGTTTTTCGACGCGCAGTGGGCCATTTCTGTTGTTCACGACGTTAGAACAACAGATTGTGGCGACAAACTTATTCACACGTACTTCGAGCAGCTAAAGAGTATATGATGAAAACCCTAAATCTGTCCGGTAGACGCTGACTTCAGACACCTTAACACAAGTGTGGACCAGTTCTGTTGGGGAGGCTCATTGGGAGGCGCATTTTCCGATCTATACATCCGGTTCTCCTCGCAGTATGGACTGCGCTTCTACTATGACCCGTGTGTCGGAAGCTCTGAGGGTGACCGTATCACTCCGGAGAGCTGAGCCATGAACCCGACACTCGCAATCGCATTGAAGCGTAAAGGATATGACACGCTGACCCCTGTTCAGGAGGCCGTGTCCGCACCGGATTTGCAGGGACGAGACTTGTTAGTTTCGGCGCAGACCGGATCAGGAAAAACCATCGCGTTCGGCTTGGCCATCGCACCAACAATTTTGAGCGATGCGCAGGTTTTCGATGTGGCAGGCGCGCCTTTGGCGTTGGTTGTTGCGCCGACGCGAGAGTTGGCGCTGCAGGTCAAACGAGAACTGGGGTGGCTCTATGCGGATGCGGGGGCCTTCATTGCCTCATGCGTTGGCGGCATGGATATGCGCGACGAACGCCGGGCGCTGTCCCGAGGGGCACATATTGTGGTCGCGACACCAGGGCGGTTGCGGGATCATATCATGCGCGGCTCGATTGATTTGGCATCCGTACGCGCCGTTGTGTTGGATGAGGCTGACGAAATGCTCGACCTTGGATTCCGTGAAGATCTGGAATTCATCCTCGAACAAACGCAATCAGACCGCCAGACACTATTGTTCTCGGCAACGGTACCGCGCGCCATCGCCACCTTGGCTGCCCGGTACCAAAGGGATGCCGAGCGTGTAAGTACTGTCAGTGAGCGGATGCAACACGCCGATATCGAGTACCGTGCGATGAATGTGGCTCCACGTGACGGTGAAAATGCTATCATTAACGTGCTACGCTACTACGAGGCTCCTAACGCCATCGTTTTCTGCAACACGCGCGCCATGGTCAGTCGTCTGACAGCCCGACTGTCCAACCGCGGGTTTTCGGTTGTGGCTCTTTCCGGAGAACTGACCCAAGGTGAACGGTCAAACGCCTTGCAAGCCATGCGTGACGGACGGGCCCGCGTCTGTGTAGCGACCGATGTCGCGGCGCGCGGAATTGATCTGCCAAATCTGGATCTGGTGATCCATGCGGAACTGCCCAGCAGTCATGAAACGCTTTTGCACCGTTCAGGCCGAACTGGACGTGCAGGGCGCAAAGGTGTCAGCACACTGATCGTTGCACCGGCTTCTTACAAAAAAGCCCAAAGGCTGTTGAAATTCGCTAAACTCACGGCCGATTGGGGTGCGGCGCCCTCCGCTGAAGAGGTCAAAGCGCAAGACCTGCAACGGATGTTCGGATCGGAGGACTGGTGCTCTGAAATAACAAAGACCGAGCGGCAGTCAGTCAACGAACTGGTAGAAAGGTTCTCGCCAGAACAACTCGCTGCGGCATATGTCCGTCAATACAACAGGGCGCATTCCGCTCCGGAAGAACTAAACGACATTCAGGAAGCGGCGCCAAAGCAAAGCGCACCTTTTGGTCCGAGTGTTTGGTTTTCGCTGTCAGAAGGGCGCAACGAAAATGCGTCTCCGCGATATCTACTTCCTATGGTGTGCAAGGCGGGGAACATCACGAAATCCGATGTCGGTGCGATCCGGATCGTTGACGACGAGACCTATATCGAAATTCGCGAAAGCAGCGTCGCCGGTTTTTTGGAGGCGATTGGGCCGGAAATGAAGATCGAGGGTACAAAAGACATTGTGCAGTTGGATTCAGCCCCCGATTTGTCGAACTCAGCAAAGACAAGCTTCAACCGGTCCGCCAAAGGCAAGAAAGGTCTGGAAAAGACTGCACGCAAACCGAGCCGACTTGTCGAGCCGCAGCCTGCGAAAGCGCGGAAAAAGACTGTGTCCAAGCCCCCTGAAAAGGCCAAAGTTGAAGCCAAGCCCAAACGCGATGACGACAACCGCAGTGGTCTGAGTAAAAAACTTGACCGCCGCCCAAAAGGCCCGCCACCGCCAAAGGGTAAGCCCAACAGCAAGAAAAACCGTGCACGCGCTGCGGCAAATAAGGGCGGTAACGCTGTGCCAAGGCGTTCAAAGTAAGTCGAAGCGTTTGCACAGGCCCCTCCGGACATTGGCCATGCCAAAACTCCGCTGGGTTCCATCCGTTAGACCAGACTTTCGCAGCGCCTGCGAGCCCGGGCGATAGACATAATCATAACCTGCGGACCATACTTTTGCTCCATTCGGCCATGCAAGTTGATGGCAGACTCAGCTCGAGTTCTTGATAACCAGAGGATTATAATGTGGTGATGCCGGGAGTTTTTTCGGCCAGCGCCCTGACGATTTCTTTTTTGGGATAGAACGGAAAACGGTTCGGTGCTGACAGCACCTGCTCTTTGGAGAAGTACCTTCAGTCGATCCGATGCATCGGACCTGTGGATATGTCGGACCGCACCAAAGCCAAGTGAGACAATGGAGGTACCGTTGGGTGCAATTGAGTTTCACCAGCGCTGCCGTCTATTTTTCCCAATCCTGCGGGTCAAAGCACATTGTTATCATCTCGTTGTGCTTGTAAGGACGTTGCACAGTCCGAAAGGGCCGCGCCGTGCGGGCGTGATGGAATGGTAGACATATCAGACTTAAAATCTGAAGGGCGTATGCCCGTGTGGGTTCGAGTCCCACCGCCCGCACCAGGCACTTTCGAAAGCTGCATTCCGCCGCCCGGTTTGCGCGTCATCGGTATCGCAAATGCAGTGAAACGCAGCCTACGTCGTCATGGCGTCATATTCATGACTAGGACTATACCGGATACCCTAATTCCCGGATCAGCCTCCAGATGTTCTGGTTTGCGGCGGAAAGCTGATTGACGACCGCTTCGATTTCGCGAAGCGCATCATCATCTACCGTATCCGCGCGACCCAGTTTTATGTCGGTCTTGCGGTCAGCAATCCGCATCAGGATCGTTTTCGGGTTTCCGCTCTCCTGATCGAACGAATAGATGCAGTGGTTATACTTGTTTCGGATGCCCGAAAGCTTGCTGAGCCGTTGCGTGCGTTCAAGGATCGGGTCGCGAACCTGCGCGGGCATTCCCTCCATCTTGGCAAGCCGTTCAACCAGGTCAATACGCGCGCGGGTTGTGTTCAGGGTCAGGAAGATAATGACGGCCACGTCTTTCGACGTTCCGGAAAGGCCAGCGATCAGGTGGATCAGCAGGCTTTCGGTGTTGGTCCACATGTAGTTCAGCCTGCCAACCAGAAGGATCAGGCGATCGAACCGGGCTTCAAACGTGTCAGTCAAGGGCGGAGTGCTGCGCCTCGTGTGGCGCAACCTCGTAGTAGAAATGCGCGGCAGCGGTGCGGTTGCTGACGCCGATCTTACCAACCACGTTGTGCATATGCAGTTTGACCGTGTGTTCCGTAATTCCCAGCTTGGCCGCGATCAACTTGTTGCTTTTGCCCTGCGAGACAAGTTGCAGGACCTGCTTCTCGCGACGCGTCAGCTTCAGGTACCGCGACTGCTGGTCGACACCATTTGGGACATTTGTCACTGGACGGGCTGGGATGTCCCGCGTGCGCTGGCCAGGAAAGGCGACGCAATCTGCAAGGAAGCTGGGTAGGTACAGTTCTTCATGCATCAGCAGCCTGAGGATGGCGCGCCAGGCATCGGGCGCCACATTCATGGGTAGAAATCCGATTTCGCCGAACTGCGTGCGATCCCAGGATTCAAACATATGCCGGGCCGATTCTTCTTTGCGATAGGCAAAGGCAAGACAGCCGGACCCGGTACTTTTGGTATAGGCTATTGGGCGCGCCAACAGGTCTTCAAGCATCATCTGGTCAACAACAATAATCTTGCTGCAGCCGGGTGTGTGGCCGTTCATGGATTCGAGGGTTTCGAACCGCCGGGCACGAACCCCGAATTCAGTTTGAACGCTTCTTAGGGTCTGATTGGAGTAGAATAATTCTTTTCCAATAAAGACAACCGAAAAATCTTCTGAATAAAGATCCTGATTGGCAGTTTCTTCTATCAATGACACACTCATCACATTCCCTCGCAAACAGGGTCAACCAAAAATTGCTAATTTGAATTCTGGCGGTCTAAAATAGTTAACTAATCAAATAGGTAATTAACTTTTATTATACTCGAAAGCATGGTTTTCCACAACCGGGAGGAGTTCTTCCAGAGCCCGTGCCATAGAACTTTCGGTTAGGTTTCCGCTTGGGCTTTTGTGCAACCAGCGGAAACAATTGAATTATTTTGTTGCGATTTTTTGTAGGTGGGTCATGCGGGGCAGGCGAGCGCAAACTCAGGTGTGTTCTAAAAGTAAGTAATAAAAACAACGTTGTAACCACCTCAAAACTTTCGACTAGCTAGGCGTGGGCGTGCGTCGCTGCGAACATGGCTGGGCTTCAATTGTCGAAGCGCCTGTCCCTGTCGCGCCGGTCATTGCGTATTCAAGCAACCTTCATGATCCGTCGCGCTTTCGGCTTAGCTGGGAAAGGAGGTGGCCATTTAGAAACTTTCACAGACCGCTTTCAGCGCGTTCATGCGCTGCGCGGATATTTTTGTTTCAATCTCGCCTGATGCCGCTTTTTAGATGAATGGCGGTCTGGCGTTCCAGAAATAGGAATTTGTCATGAGACGTAATGTGAATAATACAAACGTAACGACCGTCGACGAAATTAATGTCGAGAATCTGGAAGCTCCGGTAAATGTTGAAATCCCGATTGATGAGGCGTTTGTCGAAGCTGATCTGACTGCACAACAGCAGCAACAGGACCAGACTGTCGAAAACTCCAACGATCAGGGCCAGGACCAAAATCAAGGCCAGGATCAGGGTCAGGAACAAGGCCAGGACCAAGGCCAAGATCAGGGCCAGGATCAGGATCAAGGTCAGGACCAGACGCTCAATGCCGGAGATAACACCAACGACAATTCAAACAGCAACGCGATCAATATCGACTTTGGTGGCGGAGAGTGGATTCCGCGCGATGATGATCAGGTTGATCTGGACTTCGGAGATAACGCGTCGGTTGGCGACGTAATCACCGCAGGCCGTGATCTGAACTATGATCCCGGCGATGACATGAATGTCGATATCTCAATGGATGGTGCCGGAGCCGCAATGGCGTCCGTCAACAGTCAGGTCGCCAGCCTGAGCGATGACGACACGCTGGAATCGGCGTCAGTTTCGAACAATTCCGGTTTCTATCAGAATGGTAGCGCCTATGGCGGCACCGCCAACGCTGAAGAAGGTATCGGCGTCAAGTCCAACGGTGGAGATTCGGGCGACGGTGGTACCAGCTATGGTGGTTCGGCAGACTCGACCACGCTGGGCAGCCATGCGTTTGGTGCCGGTGGCGATACCGGCAGTGCCGACGCGGATTCGAGTGGCGGCGCTGGCGGTGATACCGGTGACGCAAATAACGCCAGCATTGGTGTCGGTCTGTCCGGCGCAGGGGCTGACGGTGACAGCACCGGCGGCGACGGCGGCGACGCTGACAGTTCGTCTTCTGCTGACAACGACGGCAGCACAAGCGTTGATGGTGACGGAACCGGCGGTAACGGCGGAAGCGCAGATTCGTTTGGTCTGGGACTGGGCCTTGGTCTGTCCGGCTCGAATGCCTCGGGTAGCGCCGATGGCGGCGACAGCGATTCCGACTCGAGCGGCACGGGCTTTGGTCTGGCGGGCAATGACGTAGACGCCGAAGGTTCCGACGGCGGTGACGGCAGCGCTTCGACAGACGGTTCGTCGTCGAATTCCAGTGACAGCACAACCGAAGCCAATGATGCAACTGCGGGCAGCAACGCAGCAGAAGGCAGCGCTGACAGTGGTGCGGACAGCTCGGCTGACGGAACTGGCGGACCTGGCACCGGCGGTGAAGGCTCTGGCGGGGAAGGGACCGGTGGTGAAGGATCCGGTGGCGACGGCACGGGCGGTGACGGTACCGGCGGTGACGGCGAAGGCGGATTTGCCGCTATGGTCGAAGCTGCAATCATGGCCCTGCAGGAAGAGCTTGGCATGGTTGATGCCGAAGCGGGTGAAGGCGGTGACGGAACCGGCGGTGACGGAACCGGTGGCGACGGTTCGGGCGGCGATGGCGCTGGTGGCGACGGCTCAGGCGGTGACGGTTCGGGCGGCGATGGTTCCGGTGGAACCGCCGACGCGGATTCGGATGCGCAGGGTGTTGGCGATCAGTCCGCAAGCGGGCCTGATATCAACCAAAGCCCAGGTGACGTGAACGGTGCGTCCAGCAATTCGCAGAACACGGATGGCAGCGGTGGTGATGGCGGATCCAATTCGGCCAACGGCACAGCGGACGCAACGGGCTCTGGTACGTCTGCAGCAGACGGTGACGGCGGAGCAGGCGGCACAACGACGCCCACATCCACGTCTTCGGGCAACGGTGCCGGATCCGCCGATGCGGCCAATACCGCCGGTGATGGCGGAGCGGCGGATGTATTCGGTGATGCGGATACAAACGGCGCCGCCGACAGCCTGGCCGAAGCTATCGCCGGATATGGCGGTTCGGGCATGTCCGATAACGATGCCACATCGACCGGTTCGGGCGATGCGACCGGTGCGGCCAGCTCGGGTGCCGGTGGTGCCGGCGGCGCGTCTGCCGCAAATGGCGGAGCCAGCGGATACTCGACCGGCACAGCCATGTCCGGTGACACTATGGGTGGAACCATCACGGGCGGCAGCGCGGCCGGTGCCTATTCAGGTGACGGTGGTGCAGGCGGCAACGCTGGCAACTGGGGCTCGAATAACGGTGGCGATGGCATCGTGACCGGCGAGTCCTATGCCTCGGCAGCGGCTGTTGTCGACACCTCGGCCTTTAACCAGTCGATTGTCATGGGGGCCAACGTGCTTGGCAACTCGGTCGATACGACCATGGTCGGTGGCTCGATGACCTCGTCCTACGCAAGCGACGACAACGACGCATAAGTCATAAGGCGGGGCCCGCATTATTGGGCCTCGCTGTTTTCGAAAATGCCGGGGCCGCGCGCTGTGGCCCCGGCCCAACTGAACCCAAAGCGGAAATTCTGGCCGGTGCGGGTGAAAAAGGATGACCGACATGGCCCTTGACGCAATTACGGAAACGATAGCGCATTTTGTTGGAACATTTGAACTTACGATCGAACAGGCCCGGCTGCGGGACCAGTATGATGAATTCACTGCCCTGAGGCGAAAAGCCGAAATTGACGGGCTGGACGATCCTGCTGCGATCCATATCAGGGCCGATCTTGATATCCCGGTGGGCGAGTACAAACTCCTCACATACAATTTTGCCCCACCTCAACCTAACCTGCCACTACCAGATGTGCCGAAGGGGCCTGTACATGAATCGGTGATCATCCTTGGTGGAGATGGGCCGGTTTCCGAGCGTTTTGTCCCGGACGACACGATTGGACCGTCATCCGCGCCAGCGCTTGTCATTCTGCGGCCTGACAATGTGCCGTTGGGGTCGGCGGTGAGTTACGTTAAGCAAAAGGTTTTCCTGCGCGACAACGACACGGTGGGCGAGGGTGAATTTCGCGACACGGATGCGCTGATCGCAAAAGGTGAGCAGATGCTGGACATGGCGTTGTCACTTCATGCCGTGGCAAGCCCGTCATTTTCACTCGCGGACTACCAGTCAATCGAGATGGTCGAGGCATTGGCCGAACAGATGTTGAACCCAATGAACGGGGATGTGGATGGAGTCACCGTGTATCAGTTCCATGGCGATGATGCCTTGGGCGTGATCGTCAATGGCGAGCACATGGCCGAAGCACCTGAATGGACCGACCTGTTGCCTGCTTTCCATCAGCCGGATGAAGCGACTGGCGATGAAGCGGACACGCCGTGGCCCGCCGAATGGGACCAGTCCAAGGATTCCGATTTTGACGACGGGCATCTGGTGGTGACCGGTGGTAATCTGGCGATCAATGCAGTGTCTGCGACTATTGGTTGGGTGGATGCTCCGTACATTGTTGTAGGCGGGCAGGCCATCAATCTGACGGTCATCAGTCAGGTCGCGCTTGTCTCCGACTGGGACGTAGGTGCCATGAATGCCGGAAGCGGTACCAACCTGGTTCAGTCTTCGGTGATCGAAGTCGAAGGCAAAGAGGCCGCCTGGCTGGACGATGTCGACGGAACAAGCGGCCAGCCCGCTTATGTTGTTGTCGACTGGGTTCACGGCGATCTGGTGGTCGCGAATTTCATCAACCAAAGTATTGATGCCACCGATATTGATCACATTCAGACCGAAATTTCAGCCACATCCACGCTTTACGTGCTGGGCGACAACGAAATGTACAATGTCGCCGATATCGTGCAGTTGGGCAGCTACTACGATCTGATCATGATCGGCGGAAACATGATTTCAGTCGATATGCTGGTTCAATCCATGGCCCTTATGGATGACGACATCATCAGCGGCGGAGTGCCCGCGTCGGTGATGGACGGTGATGAAAACCTGCTCATGAACGACGCGTCGGTCAAAACGATCGGCAAGGACATTCACCAGGATATGCAACAGAATATGGCGGACGCGCTTGCCATACCGGAAATGGACATGGACGCGTTGGAAGACGCGCTTCTGAATGATCCGATGTTCGCCGGGATGGAGCAGTTGCGCGTCCTTAAGATCGACGGCGATCTTATGCAGGTGAACATCGTCAATCAGGCCACGATGATGCTGGATCAGGATGATATTGACCTGTCCGGCCCGAATGCTGCCGGGGCCGATGTAGTCGCGGGCAGCAACGCCATGCTGAACACCGCGCATCTGACCAAGATGGGTGTGGACTCGACGGTCATGGCAGCTGACGGGTCGTATTCCGATCTGCTGCTGCATCAGGCCAGCCTGATCGATATGCCTGACAACGACGAGATTACCGCGATGACCAATGAGGCTATTGCGGCCATCATGGGTGACATGACCGTCGCGCAACCGGATGCGGCCCTGGCACTGAATACCCCAGCTCTTGATGCAACAACACCTGACGACGGCCTGCAAACCATGCTGGCCTGATCCCCCAAGATTTTTACCGAGTGACCAGAAGGTTTCTACATGTCGTTTGTTTTTTCGTCGCGCCGCCACCCCTTATCCAGCCCGCTGGACAGGCAAGGCGGGTTGGGTCTGAAGCGTCAGGATCCCGAACCAGGGGCAGATCCTGCAAAACGGGCCACAGGTGCCACCACCCGACTGCATCTGACGCAGGAGTTCCGAGTGCCTGAACCAGATCAAAACCGGCCGGTTGAAAACGATGCGTTGAAACCGGCCAAAGACCAGAAACACTCATGTGAACAACCGCGCGCTGAACCTCCCCATTGGCGTGCGCCGCCGCAGCCCGTGCAAGACAAGGACATCGCGGGCGGTGGTGACGGGGTGGCTGATGCTGACGGCCCGGATCATGCAACCGCGGACGAAACGACAGCGCGCAAGACCCCCTCTGCGCGCGCGTCCGGCGCGGATCACATGGGCGCGACGATCGAGGCCAAGGCAAACCAGCCACTGTTGCGGACAAACTCCGGCGGCGGTGACGGGAACGGGCCGCCCCAAACCTTTCACAAGCGCACCCCGCCCGAGGATTTCCAGCGCACATTGCGGGATTCGATCCGGGCGATCCGGCGTAACCTTGCATTTGTTCTGGTGCTGACCTGCGCGACCAATATTCTGATCCTGTCGATTCCGATCTACCTGTTTCAGATCAGTGACAGGGTTCTGACCAGCCGATCTTTGGATACGCTGATCATGTTGACGGCGATCGTCGCCGGGGCCGTGATCTTTCAGTCAGCCTTTGATGCGGTGCGGCGGTTTACGCTGATGCGAACCGGTGTCGAGGTTGCCGTTCGTTTGGGTGCCCCGGTGCTTAGTGCGGCTGCGCACGCGTCGTTGCATGGAAACGGGCGCGAGTATCAGACGCTTGGCGATTTGCAGCAGCTGCGGGGTTTTCTGGTTTCCGGCACGCTGATCTCGTTTTTGGACGTGCCATTCGCGCCACTGTTCATTCTGATGATCTTTCTCGTGCACCCGCAACTGGGCATGATCGTCGTGGTGACAGCGCTGATTCTGATGACGATTGCGCTGATCAACCAGAAAATGACAGCCAAACCGTTTGCCGAGGCAAACAGGGCACAATCCATGGCGAACCTGCATCTGGATTCCATGTCGCGCAACAGCCAGATCATCAACGCCTTGGCCATGATCCCCGAGGCGGTGCGGATCTGGGGGCGGGACACCGCCCAATCCCTGACCTGGCAGGTGCGCGCGCAGGACCGAAACGTGATCTTCGCGGCGATTTCGCGCGCTGTTCGTCTGCTGACTCAGATTGGCATTCTGGGTTGGGGCGCATTTCTGGCACTGCAGGGAGAGATTACCGGCGGAATGGTGATCGCGGCCTCAATCATTGCCGGGCGCGCCTTTGCGCCCATCGAAGGTTCGATTGAAGGGTGGAACAGTTACCTGCTGACGCGCGCGGCCTATGGACGGATCAAGGCGCTGCTGTCAACCTCGGCCCTGCAACACGAGAAGTTGCGCCTGCCGCGCCCCGAAGGCCGGCTGGATGTTGAGCGGTTGCTCTATGTCCCCGGTGGAACCAAACGTGTGGTTCTGAACGGGATTACCTTCTCACTCACCCCCGGTGAAACACTGGCCATTATCGGCAATTCCGGTGCGGGCAAAACCACCTTGGGCAAAACCCTTGTCGGGTCCGTTCTGCCCACGTCGGGAAGTGTGCGGCTGGACCTGATGGATATCCGCAACTGGGACCCGCGCCAGTTTGGAGAAAGCATAGGTTATCTGCCGCAGGATGTGCAGCTGTTCCCCGGAACCATCAAGGACAATATCGGCCGGATGCGTGCCGATGCCACGGACGAACAGATCCATGACGCCGCTGTTCTGGCCGATGTACACAACATGATCGCAACCTTGCCGCAGGGATATGAGACTGTGGTGGCCTCCGATGGATCGCCTTTATCGGGCGGACAGAAACAACGCATTGCGCTGGCGCGGGCGTTTTTTGGGAACCCACGAATGGTGGTGCTGGACGAGCCGAACTCGAACCTTGACGTTGCCGGGGACAAAGCCTTGGCGCGTGCCATTGAACAGGCGCGCGAAAGCAAGATTACCGTGGTCGTCATCACGCAGAAACCGACGCTGCTGAACGTGGTCGACAAGATCATGTTGCTGACCGATGGGCGCGTCGCGCTGTTCGGTCAGCGCGAGCAGGTTCTTCAGCAGATCAACGGGCCGCGCAAACGGACCGGAATTGAAGGGCAACAGGGAGGCTGACCATGAATGACCTCGTACCCGTAAGGCACTCTGCCGGTGAACCTGACGTCTGGTATGCGGAAGTTCCGCGCTCGATCAACCGCTTCATTGTCATCGGTATAATCATGCTGGTCGTCTGTTTTGGCGGTTTCGGAGTGTGGTCCTTCAGCGCCCCGCTGGCGGCGGCGGTCATCGCGCAGGGCAGCTTTGTCGCCACCGGACGCAACAAGATTGTCCAGCACCTTGAGGGCGGGATCATCGAAGACATCAAGGTCACTGAGGGGCAATCGGTTCAGGCAGGTCAGGTGCTGATGACGCTGGATCAGACCTCGGCCCAGGCCAATGAGCGCGAGCTGTTCATCCGCAAATTGCGCTTGCAGGCGATGACCGAGCGGTTGCTGGCGGAATATGGGGAACGGGATCGTCTGGTCTTTACGCCAGATCTGGTCGAGGCCTCCAAAGACGTGGAAGTCATGGCCATTCTCGACGGTCAAATGCTCAGCTTTGATGTGTCGCGCAAGACCTTGCTGAATGATGTGGCACTTTTGGAACGCAATATGGAGGCTTTGAAGATCCGGGCAAGCGGCTTTGAGGCCCAATTGGACAGCATGGTCACACGTGCCGAGATCTTGCAGGAAGAGTACGAGTCCAAAAACCAGCTTTTCCAGAAAGGGCTGGTTCGAAAGGGCGAATTGAACACGATCCGGCGTGTGCAGGCCGAAGCCGAGGGGCAGCAGGCCCGGTTGCAGGCGGAGGCCGCTGAAATCAATCAGATGCTTCTGAAATACCAGGAACAGATTACGCGCACCCGATCCGCCTATCGCGAGGCTGCACTGGATGAATTGGGCGTGGTCGAGGCAGATCTGGAAAGCGTGCGCGAAAAATCCCGTCAGGCCCGTAATGTCCTGGACCGGGCCGTGGTACGGGCTCCTGTGACCGGGACAGTGGTTCGCCTGCATTATCATACTCCGGGTGGTGTGATCGAAACGGGCGAACCCATTGCCGAAATCCTGCCTGCCGATGCGCCGTTGATTATTGAGGCGCAAATCCCACGCACCGAGATTGATAGTGTGGTAACCGGGCAGACCGCCTCGGTGCGACTGATCGCGCTCAATCAGCGCACAACGCCGGTTTTGTACGGAGAAGTCTTTTATGTCTCTGCCGACGCGCTGCTTGAAGAGGCGGCAGGCGTTCCAAAAGAGGTATATCTGGCGCGTATCTCACTTACCCCAGACGAGCTGCACCGGGTCAGCGGCTTTGTTCCGACCCCCGGCATGCCTGCGGAAATCATGATCCAAACCGAGGAACGAACTTTTGCGGCCTATATCGCCAAACCTGTGTCGGACAGCATGTCGCGTGCGTTTCGCGAGCAATAACCTAGGTGCCTAAGGCCGTTGTTCTACTTACATCAATTCGCCCATAACCCATTTGCGAGTTGCGTGTAGGAGAACGCGCGTGCCTTTGACGGTGCAAGACTTGGGTTTTCACACGCTCCACATCCTTGGCGGGTTGGCGGATCGGCTCAACGGTGGTTGCGAAATCACAGGTTCATGAAGCGCCAGATTTCCGCATCTGATGCAAATCAATGCAAAACACATTCGAATCGAGACATGTTTGGCCGGAAGTCATCATAAGGAACACCCGACCATGTTTCGCCTTGCCGCCATGCTGTATTCACTGATCGCCACTGCCATTTCAGGTTCTGCCGTAATCGCTGTGCTGTCTGCGGGATTGGTTTCCGTCAGCGCAATTGTCGGTGCCGCAGTTGCTGGGGCGGTCATCGCTGCTCCGGCGTCGTGGATGGTGGCCCGGCGGCTGTACCGGGGCGCCTGATCAGGCGTTCAGGAACGTCCGAGTCGCCGCTTCGAATTCACGTGGCTTTTCGGCGTGCAGCCAATGCCCGGCTCCGGGTATTTTGGCAAAACGCGCGCCGGAAAACAGCGAGCGGATTTCAGGGCGGTGTTCCGGCAGGACATAATCCGATGCCGCGCCCGACAGGAACAGGGCGGGGCCATTCCATGTGGCGTCCAACTTGGGGAAGCCCATGATCTTTGGCATCTCGGCTGCAAGAACATCCAGATTAAGCAGCCACCGTTTTCCCTTGATATCCAGCGATTGGGTGAAAAAGCTTTGCAACGCTTTCTCAACACCTTGATCGGCCAATTGCATTTCCGCATCCGACCGGCGGGTGATGCGCGAAAAATCAACAGCCCGCATGGCCTCGATGAACTGGATTTGGCTGTGCGCGTATTGAACCGGCGCGATGTCGGCGACCACCAGCTTGTTCACCAACCCATTGTGCCGCAGGGCCAGGGTCATGGCAGCCTTTCCGCCCATGGAATGTCCAAGAACATCCGCCACGCCGCCGATCTGTTCTATGACTTCGGCGATATCCTGTGCCAGATGGGGATAATCATGGCTCGGGTCCCACATGCTGTAAGCATGGTTGCGCATGTCCACCGCCACAACCTGCCGTTCGTCTGAAAGCCTTTTGGCAATGACGCCCCAATTCCGAGCAGATCCGTAAAGGCCGTGTGCTATTACCAGCGGTGGGCGGGCGGTCGGTTCGCCATGTACAATCGTGTTCAGCATAGCTTGCGTGATACAAGCGCCTACAGCGGATCACCAGCCCCATTGTAGGTCTTTGTGGTGCAGGCTAGATTGCGGCGGCAGGAGAGAGCCCATGCCTCAGGACCCAGACATTCAGACCCGGATCGCCGAGACGGTGGCCTTGCTGCGTGCAAAGCTTGGCGTGCGCGACAAGACGCTAGAGGCATCCATTCGCAAGGCAAAACGACGTCTGCCGCGCCGGGTGTACCGGCAGGCCATGGTGCTTGCCCGGTCCGAGGCGATGGCGTCGCACCCGAAGATGCGGTTGATTCTGGATACTCCCAAGCTCGTCAGGGCGTCGGACGTGGTGCAGGACCATCTGGGAAGCATCAACCTTGCGGACCGCAGGTGGGGCTGGTTCCTTGGTTTGCTGGGGGGGCTGGCTTTCAACCTGTTGGCTCTGACAGCGCTGTTGCTTGTCTTTCTGTGGTGGCGCGATTTGATCTGACTTTCAGAAGGCTGCCAAGCTGACGCGTGGCCAGATCCCCCTCTATCGAAGCGACTGCTCAAACAACAAAAAACGGCGCCTCAAGAGCGCCGTTTTCTTTTCTTTTTAAACGTTTACAGGTTCGGGTAGATAGGGAAGCGGTTGCAGAGGTCTGCGACCTGGGCGCGGACGCGGGCTTCGACTTCGGCGT
>NZ_JBXWQP010000054.1:0-349773 GCF_059612445.1 Ruegeria sp. TASC047 | reverse complement strand
ATGCCCACCGTCTCTCCAGTGCGTCTCAACCGTCTTTCCAGTCCGTCAGGCCAACCTCAGCTGCGCCGGTGAAGGGGGTTCTAAGTATTACTCTCAAAACCCGCAAGCGGAAAATGACGTTATTGGTCTTTTTTTTGAATTTTCTTAGTTTATTGTTTTGTTTCAATATCTTACACTCAATCAAAATTGGCCAACACCCTTCTGCCCGGGTGTTGTTGGGCATGATCTGACTGACAAGCCCCGTAGTTCAAAAGGGGCCGACACAAGATATAGAGACTCCGCGATTTCAAGATACAAGTCAGGGCGACTCGAAACGGGAAAACGAGTCGGAACTGCGGCCAGAATCTGGTCAAAATCCTCTCACCACCGCCGGACGCCTTATATTGCGGGTCGCTCCCTGCCGGGATGTGGACGCAACAGGCACGATGTCTGCTATTGAACGCCCTGTCTTGCGCATCCCCTAAAGATGCGGTCAGGTTCCACCAATTCACTCTTCGATCCGAAAGCAGATCAGCAATGGCGCGCAATGTTCAGTTTCCTTTGGTCAGAACCGTCGGATTTGACGGCGCGCTGGTGACCTTTGCGGATAGGATGACCGACACCGCGAACCGGGCAGCGCTAGCGTTTCGGTCTGAAGTCGATCGTCTGCACTGGGATGAGGTGACCGAATCGTCAGCCTCCCTGGGCTCGGCCTTTGTTCGGTTCGACACGCAGCGCATCTCTCATCAGAAGATGCTGCAAAAGCTTCGGGATCTGGTTGAGCAGAAGGACTGGTACACTACACCCCTGCCCGCGGGTCGCAGGTTGTGGCGCGTTCCGACGGTTTACGGGACCGACCTTGCGCCCCAGCTTGACGATGCCGCCGCTGCTGCCGGCCTGTCGCCGGAAGAAGCAATACGTCGGCTTGGACAGTCCCGCGTGCGGGTTCTGACCATCGGCTTCGCTCCGGGGCAGCCTTATCTTGGGCCTCTGGGACCCGAATTCAACATTCCCCGGCTGCAAAGCCTGACCCCCATGGTGCCGGAAGGAGCTTTGGTTCTGGCGATCTCGCAATTTGTTCTGTTTTCCGGGCCGACGCCAACCGGGTGGCGGCATATCGGGCAGACCGCCTTTCGGTGTTTCCGTCCCGAAAGGGTCGAGGCCTTTACCCTTAGACCCGGCGATGAACTGTTGTTCGAGCCCGTTTCCCGCGACGTTCTGGAACACATCAGAGCCAACAACGAGGACGGCACAGGCGGCGCAACCTGTGAGGAGATCGCGCCATGAGCCTGATTGTCCACCGAATTGGTCCGGCCTGCACCATTCAGGATCAGGGGCGCACAGGCTATCTGGATCAGGGGCTGTCCCGGTCCGGGGCTGCGGACATTCTGGCCTTGCACGAAGGGGCGGCGTTGCTGGATCAGAGCCCGAACCTTGCGGCGCTGGAGATGGCCGGGATGGGGGGCGAGTTCGAGGCGACGCATAACACGCGCATCGCCCTGACTGGCGCACAAATGCAGGCCAGCATTGATGGCAGCCCTGTGGCCTGGAACGCCTCGCACCAACTGAGCGCCGGGCAAAGGCTGGTCATCGGGGCGACGCTGGCTGGAAACTATGGCTATCTGCATCTGGGCGGCGGTATCGATGCCGAGGTTTTTCTGGGGTCCCGCTCCACCCATCTGACAGCGCGGATTGGCCGGGCGTTACAGCAGGGTGACAGGCTGACCTGTGGACCGGATGCAGGCAACAGCGGGATGAAACTGGCTGCTGCCGAGCGGTTTTCGGGCGGGGTGCTGCATGTGGTTGCCAGTTTTCAGACATCTTTGTTTGACGGCGCGACGCTTGAACGGTTTGCCCAAACCAATTTCCGGCGCGGCGCACGCGCCAACCGGATGGGCATGCAGGTGGACAGCGACGGTGACGGCTTTGCCGCCTCGGGCCAGCTGAATATCCTGTCCGAGGTGATCACCCCCGGCGACATCCAGATGACCGGCACTGGCGACCCGTTCATCCTGTTGCCGGAATGTCAGACCACGGGCGGGTACCCTCGTATCGCGACCGTTCTGCCATGCGATATGCCCCGCGCGGCACAGACACCCGCAGGCGGCGACATCCGGTTCGAATTTGTCAGCATGGAACAGGCTGAAGAAATGCACAAAGCGTTCCTGTCAGACCTTGCGCGCCTGCCCTCAAAAGTCGAGGCACTGGTGCGTGATCCCCATGACATACCGGACCTGTTGTCCTACCAATTGATCGGCGGAGTGATCTCTGCCACCGACTAAGGAGATGTGCCAATGCCAAGCGTCGATCTGAATGCCGATATGGGGGAAAGCTTTGGCCCCTGGAAAATGGGCGATGACGAAAGCCTGTTGAAAATCATCACCTCGGCCAACATCGCCTGTGGGTTTCATGCCGGTGATCCGGATGTGATGGCATCAACGATGAAACTGGCGGCCGAAAACGACGTAGGCATCGGCGCGCATCCCGGCTTTCCCGATCTGCAGGGGTTTGGCCGGCGGAACATGAAGCTGCCCCATGACAACCTGCGCAATCTGGTCCGGTATCAGTTGGGGGCCGCAATCGGCATGGCCGCGGCGGTTGGCACCAAGGTACGGCACCTGAAACTGCACGGGGCGCTGGCCAATATGTGTTCAGCCGATATCAATATGGCGCGCGCCTGTTATCAGGGCGCATTGGATGTTGATCCCGATATCATCGTCATGGTGCTGGCCGCGACAAAACAGGAAGCAGCCGTGCGTGAGCTCGGGTGCAAATGGGTGGGCGAGATTTTCGCCGACCGTGCATATAACGACGACGGAACACTGGTTGATCGCAGCCTGCCCGGCGCCGTCATCCACGACGCCGACGTCGCCGGACCTCGCATCCTGAACATGGTCCGCGAAGGTGCGATCATCACCGAAAGCGGCAAGCGACTGGAAACGTCCATCGACACGATCTGCCTGCACGGGGATGGACCAACTGCCGTTCAGATTGCACGCTCAGTTCGCGAAAACCTGATCGGGGGAAGTGTCGAGGTGACGAAATTCACCCGCTGAACATCATGCGTTAACGTCGGCAACCCAGTTCCTCAGTTGTTGCCCGCACCGGTCTCAGCACCTAGCATGGCGGGCAAGCACATGTTCTGAAAACCACAATTTCAAGCGATGCCTTGCTGCAGTCAGGGCTTCGTGCACGGAGGTAGTCGAATGTCCTTTGATCCGATGTCCTATCAACCCCGAGGCGACAAGAAGAACTCGGACTTCTTTGCGGAATACCTGCCGAAAATCTACGAGCGCCGGACAAGCTCGGGAATTGCCGATCAGGTCGGGCCAATGCGCGCGATCTGTATGCAGGTCGAAACTGGCGCGCTGTTCGATACGCTGGTCGAACTTTACGTGATGACACCCTATCGCCACACTGCCAGCTATCTGGGGCAGACCCACAAATTTTCGGTCCTTCATTCGCATCCCGACTATCCCGCGCTGATCGTGATGGCCCCGCTCAGCCCCGGTTTCGAGGATTTCATTCCCCGCATCAATCGCATGTACCCGCTGGCCCGCAACACGCCGCAAACGCGGTATGTTGGCGAGGTTTTCGGCGCCAGCGATCTGAAGGCGCTGACCGGGACGCTTGAGGATCAGAATATCCGCTTCGAATATGCGGGAGACACAGAAAACCCGTTCTACACATTGGGCGGCTTCCGCTTCACGACCCCGTCGGATTTCACCTGCAACCGGGTCGGGTATTCGACACATGATTTCAACGACACAGACAGCCTCGGTCTTGGTGATCGCGTGTTATTGAGCGACTCGGAACAAGCCCGGCTGGATCAGGCAGCCGCGTTCGGATCGGACAGCAAAATCGCACCTCTGATGCTGGGCATCGATCATCTGGCGACCCGCGTGCTGGCGGGTGAGCGCGAGGATGCGATCCTCGAATTCCTGACTATGGTGCCCTACTATTTCTGGGGGGCCTACAATATCTTCGACATGAACTCGTCCACCAATGTGAACCGCAACGCCAATGTGGACGATGACAAGAAATCTCCGGCCAAGGTTTTCACCGCCAACAACACGCCGTCCTTCGTCAACTCATTCGCCAAGCTGCCGATGCCGACCGAGGATTTTGTGCGCAATTTTGGCCGCCGCCTGCATCACATGGCCGTCGAGATCAAGGATGGCGACCATGGCGCCGGGGAAAAGAATGTCGACTTTGTCGTGAACACGCTGAAGGACAAGGGCGTGCCGTTCCTGGCCCATGTGGTGGGTGAATGCAAAGACGACCCGAACCTGAAACAGATTTTCTCGAAACACTCGAAGAATACGCTTCTGATCACCGAATATATCGAGCGGTGTCACAAGTATGACGGGTTCTTCACCAAGCACAATGTCGCCGCCCTGACCGCCGCCGCGGGACAGGACGAGCAATATCAGCACGGTCACGTCTTCGATTAAAAAAGGGCCGCGGATTACCGCAGCCCAGACCCAACAGGAGAGATTATGCCGGACCTTATGATGGCCCGATCATGAAACAGGTGACATTGCGGGCTTGCAGACGGCGACACGCCAGATCGGCCTGTTCCCGCGTCATGCCCTGGAATGTCGCATCAAAGCCTCGCGAGCTCTGACTGACCTTGCGCAGACTGCCATCCAGCGTGGTCATTTCCGACAGCGCCGTTTTCAGCAGGATCTTCTCGGCCTCATATCGTGTGGTGTAGCGGCCCACATTGACCCCCCACAGATGCCCACCGGACGAGGACAGGCGGGTAATCACTTCCTGCTCGGGCTCTGGTGGGCTGGCGGGCTCGGTCGAGGCCAGCACCAGATTGTCCGGGCGCAATGCAGGGCGGGTGTCGGACGTTTCAACCGGTGGGGCGGTTGGGGCAACATCCGCTTCGGCAATCGCTGCGGCAATGCCGCTGCTGATACGGTCGCTGTTCTGGTCCGCCACGACCGCGACCGCACTTGCAACCTGTGTTGTGGCACTCGGGCGCCCAAGCGGGCGCAGGCTGGATTTCGGTGCTCCGCTCAGCGCTGCAACTTGGGTATCGCCCCCCAACCCGACATTGCCCGCATAGACCGGGCGCTCAGGTTTGCGGATAGGTGCACGAGACGGGGCACGGCGAAACCCCAGATCCAGCAATTCCGCAACCTTGGCATTCCGCGACGCCCCGGATTTACCGCCAAAGACAGTCGCGATGATACGCTCATCCTTGCGTTTGGCCGACGCCACCAGATTGAACCCCGCCGCACGTGTGTATCCGGTCTTTATTCCGTCGGCACCCTTATAGGCCGCTAGCAGGCGGCGGTTGGTGTTGGGAACCGTCTTGATACCGGCATCCGTCGATTGGCGCGAGAACAGGTTATAATACTGCGGGTAGTCATACAGCAGATGCCGTCCCAGCGTGGTCATGTCTCGCGCGCTGGACAGGTGCCCTGCCTCAGTCAGACCATGCGCATTCTTGAAGGTCGTGCGGCTCATGCCCATCGCTTTGGCGGTTCGGGTCATACGGCGGGCAAAGGCCGCTTCCGAGCCACTAATGGCAATGCCGATCGCCGTGGCCGCGTCGTTGGCCGATTTTACCGCAGCGGCGCGGATCAGATAGCGGAACGCAATCGTCTGGCCCGCGCGCAGGCCCAGCTTCGACGGAGGCTCGGCTGCTGCCTTCTGGGTAATCCGAACGGGTGTATCCAGTGTGATCTCGCCGTTTCGCACCGCCTCAAACGCAATGTAGAGCGTCATCATCTTGGTCAGCGAGGCCGGGTGCAGCCGCGCATCCGCATTTCGGGAATGCAGCACCTCGCCAGTTCGGGCGTCAATCACCATAGCTGCATAAGGCGCCGCCATTGACCTGAGCGGCGCAAACGCCAGCACACATAGCAACGCTATAAGGAAAAAGCCCATTCGGGCCGGAACTGTCCGCCGAATCTGCACGATCTTTGCCTCTGTCTGCCTCGCGCTGCCGGGTTTTCCCAGTCAGCAAAATTTATTTTATTGTCCCCAAGGCTATCACAGCTACCCAATGAAATAAACCGAAAGCTGAGGTTTTCGCAGTTTCGTTTTGCGTCTGGGCTGAAGCTATATCTTGCGAATTTCCCCCTCAGAACCACCAGATGCGCGATAAAGGCAAAACTACGCCCGGTTGCGGCGGGGTTTATGTGAAACTGAGGCGAAAAGGCAACATCACTTCAGGTCGCGCAGCAGATCGGCCAGATCACCCAAATCCCTTAACTCGCGGAATCGGGGGCTTTCGACCGGGGCTTCTGCATGTTCCACCTCCCAGACCAGACCGTGGGGCACGTAGACACCCCAGCACCCGGCCTGAATCGGGGCTACGACATCTGACCGCATCGAATTGCCGATCATCATTGCGGCAGTCGGGCCATCACCATGACGGTCGAACACGAACCGATAGGTTTCGGGCGTCTTTTCGGAAACGATTTCCACACCATCGAACAGATCACCCAGCCCGGATTGGGCCAGTTTGCGTTCCTGATCGATCAGATCACCCTTGGTGATCAGGATAACCCGATACGCATCGGCAACACCTTCGACGGCCTCGCGGGCATGGGGTAACAGCTCGATCGGATGGGCCAGCATCTCTTGCCCCGCTTCGATCAGCTGCCGGATGACCCAGGCCGGAACGCGGCTTTCGGTGACTTCGATCGCCGTTTCGATCATCGACAGAACAAATCCTTTGATGCCGTACCCATAGCGCTGAATGTTGCGTTTTTCTGCCGCAAGAAGACGGTCCATCAGGTGATCACGATCAGCATGATCGGCCAAGAGTTCAGTAAAACGAGCCTGCGTCATCTGAAAAAACCGTTCGTTATGCCAAAGGGTGTCGTCTGCATCAAACCCGATTGTCGTCAGCTTGGTCGTCATCCCGTTTACGTCCGCTTGCTCTTTTCACTGGCCATGCACACGTTATATAAGCGCCAAGATAAACCCCAAGCCTGAATCGGACAGTTGCACACGATGCTTGAAATGATCTGGATGATGTCTGACAAGCCGGACGACGACAGTGACGCGTCCGTCCTGTTACAGACACGCCCAAAAACCAAGCGTCCGCCTTTATACAAGGTCCTGTTGCTGAACGACGATTATACACCGATGGAGTTTGTGGTGCATGTGCTTGAACGCTTCTTCGGCATGACCCATGCGCAGGCGTTCGAGATCATGCTGACCGTTCACAAGAAAGGCGTGGCCGTAGTCGGTGTTTTCAGCCACGAAATTGCCGAGACCAAAGTTGGTCAGGTGATGGATTTTGCCCGCAGGCACCAGCACCCTTTGCAATGCACAATGGAACGCGAAGAGTAAGGCCTTTGGCCTGACGCGCGCGCCTCTCTCAGCCGGAATTGCCCATGTCCCCTCGTCTGGAACTTGCCCTGCAAAACGGCCTGACGCTGTCCCCCCCTCTTAGCGTGATCTGCCCCACGCCCGACCATGATCTGTCTGCGCTGGCGGGCGGCGCACAAGTTGTGCAGCTCTTCAAACCATTTCACGACCATTTCGCCGCGCAGGGTTTTGAAACAGTGCCCGACGCAGATGGCCCCTGTCAGGATGCCATTGTCTTTCTGCCCCGCGCCAAGGCACTGGCCCGGTCGCTCATTCATCAGGCCTGTGCGCGGGCGAGCGGCCTGGTTGTCGTCGACGGTGCCAAGACTGATGGTGTGGACAGCATATTGAAGGATGTGCGCAAGCGGGTTCCGGTCGAGGGACCGCTTTCCAAAGCACATGGCAAGGTTTTCTGGTTTCAGGCCGATGATCTGGCCTTTGCGGACTGGGCCGCGCCGAAACAGCAGATGGTTGGCGGTTACCAAACGGCACCGGGTGTGTTTTCAGCGGACGGGATTGATCCTGCCTCAGCCCTGTTGCTGAAGACTCTGCCTGACCGGCTTGGCCCCTGCGTGGCCGATCTGGGTGCGGGATGGGGGTATCTGTCTGCGGAAATCCTGAAGCGCGGCGGGATAACCTCGCTGCATCTGGTCGAAGCTGACCATGCGGCCCTGACCTGCGCGCGGCTTAATGTCACTCAATCCCAGGCGCATTTCCACTGGAGCGATGCCGTATCCTGGACCGCCCCGGAACCTATCGACACCGTTGTGATGAACCCGCCATTCCACACGTCTCGCAGCGCGGATCCCGCCTTGGGGCAAGGGTTTATAACCTCCGCCGCCCGCAATCTGACACGCAACGGAACCCTTTGGATGGTCGCCAACCGGCACCTTCCTTACGAAGCTACACTGAACGAACATTTCGCTCAGGTCGGTGAAATTGCCGGCGACAACCGGTTCAAGGTATTCCAGGCCTCTCGCCCTCGGCGTTAAGGCCCGTTAACCTGCGCCGCAATTCAGGAGGATTCGGATGTCCTTTTCCATCGCTGGCAAGACAGCAATCGTTACGGGCGGGGCCAGTGGCATCGGCCTGGCCATCGGGCGGCATTTCGCGGATGCGGGCGCAAATGTCATGTTTGCCGACATAGATGAAAAACGCCTGATTGACGAGCTTGGAGAACAGCCCGAAGACAGCAATATCCGGTACTTTGCGGGCGATCTACGCGAAAAGCTGACCATAGCCAACCTGTTATCTGCGACGCTGGATGCGTTCGACCAGGTGGATATTCTGGTCAACGGCGCACGGCAGGTGATCCCGTCTGATCCGCTGGATCCGGATGACGATTCGATGCGCACCCTGCTGAACCAGAACCTGATGCCCGCCCTGCGGCTCAGCCAGCTGGTTGCAAAGCGCATGATCAAACAGGCCGACGGCGATGTCGAAAACCCGGCGGGGACGATCATCAACCTGTCCTCGATCGCGGCCCGACGGACCCACCCGAACCTGATGGCCTATTCTGTCTCGACCGCAGCACTGGACCAGTTAACCCGATCCCTTGCGGTTGCGCTGGCTCCGAACCGAATCCGCGTCAACTCGATTGCGCTGGGTTCGGTCATGAGCGCATCGCTGCAATCGACCCTCAAGGACAATCGCGACTACCGCGTCGATATCGAAAAGCACACGCCCCTGGCCCGTATCGCCTCGGCCACGGAACTGACGGAAACCGCGCAATATCTTGCGTCTGATGCAGCTGGTTTCGTCACCGGACAGATCCTGACAATCGATGGTGGCCGTACCCTGCTTGACCCGGTCGCAGCCCCTGCACATTAAGACCCATGTTCGAAACAGAAAAATCTACCGCCTCCGCCTGGTTTCGCCAATTGCGCGATGACATCGTTGCAGCCTTCGAAGCCCTTGAAGACAGCCACACCGACGGGCCGTTTGCCGATGCCGCACCCGGACGGTTCGAGGTCAAGGAAACCAAACGGCAGTCGGACGATGGGTCAGATGCGGGCGGCGGGCTGATGTCGGTCATGCGCGGCGGGCGTGTGTTTGAAAAGGTCGGCGTCAATGTCTCGACCGTCTACGGCACGCTCGGCGAACGTGCGCAACAGGCGATGGCGGCGCGCAAAGGCATCCCCGGAATGACCGAAGATCCACGCTTCTGGGCGTCGGGGATCAGCCTTGTGGCCCATATGCAGAACCCCCATGCCCCGGCGGTCCACATGAACACTCGCATGTTCTGGACACCTCATGCCTGGTGGTTCGGTGGCGGCTCGGACCTCAACCCCTGCATCGAGTATGACGAGGACACCGCGCATTTCCACGCCACGCAAAAGGCGCATCTGGACCCGCACGGACCCGCCCATTACCCGCGCCTCAAGGACTGGGCGGACGAATATTTCTATATCCCTCACCGCAAACGCGCGCGCGGCGTCGGCGGGATCTTCATGGACGACTATTGCACCGGCGACTGGCAGGCTGATTTCGCCCTGACACAGGATATTGGCAGGGCCTTCCTGCCCGCCTTCCTGCCCTTGGTCGAAAAGCGCCGTGTTCAGAACTTCTCAGAGGCGGACAAAACCACCCAGCTGGTGCATCGCGGCCTTTATGCGGAATACAACCTTGTCTATGACCGGGGCACAAAATTCGGCCTGGAAACCGGGCATGACCCGGATGCCGTTCTGATGAGCCTGCCGCCGATGGCAAAATGGGTCTGACGATCAGAACGGGTCCATGATGAAATTGTCGTAGCAATAGTTCTGCGCCGACACCGCCGACATATTTGCTCCGACTTTCTTGACCGTGATCGAATAACCAGGTTTCGTATCGGCCCCCGGCGGCGGGGTCATCGAAAACTGCACCGTTCGCACGCCGGGCTCATAAGCGCGCCAGATATAGATCCTTTGCGAGTTCGGAACGCCCAGTGTGCGAATCGCATAATCTCCGATCCCGCACCAATAATTGACTGGCGCGGATGAACCGACAGCTTTCACTTCATAAACGCCGTCCGGCAAGGGCGTGATCTCGGTACGAAACTGCGGCCGGACTGACAGGCCGAACCCCACGGCCCCGGCCACCGCAGGCGCTAAAACAAGGGAAGCAACGATGAATAGCTTGAGAAAACGCATGATCCAGATATCCCAAAACAATGGCACCAGTACCGATAGCATAACCACGACACCACGCGAGTAAAGTGGGCCACGTCAGCTGCGCGGGCACAGCTATACAGGGAATTTCCACTATTCATTTCACCCGAAACGAGTACACTACCCGAAACATTTATAACGCATCAAGCTATCGGCATTTCCGTTGAACAAGAGCTTTCCAAAAGACTGGTTCGATTTCCCACCCGAGAAATATGCGGATCTGGGTGCGATGTTCTATCTCGCGGGGCTGACGAAAACGCACCAGAAACGTAACCTTGCGCAGGTCCTTTACGCGTTCGAAACCCCGTTTCGTCTGGGTCAATACCAGATCTTCAGGCAAAATGGCTTTCCCCGCGGATTTGTCACTTTTGCCGGTCTCAGCCCCGACGCCGAATATCGCTATGCGGTGAAAGAAACCTCTCTGACGGACAAGGATTTTACCAGCGGGTCCTCCTTCTGGATCATCGACCTTGTCGCGCCGTTTGGACAGACCAGCCAGATTGTTGATATCCTCAAGCAGGAGATCCCGCATCCGCGCGTGCGCACCAACCGAATGGACAGCGACATGACACGCAACCGGATTGTCGAATGGACGCGGGACGATGCAGGCGAGGTTCATATGCGCCTGTACCGAAAGAAGGAATTTGAAAGGGTGTTGCAACAAGGCGAGGTCTAGTTGGTTTCAGTTCCGATCACAGGTGAATTGACCGGCGACGTGACCGGGTCCCCACCCAATGTGGCGATGGGGCAACCCACGCTGAACAACGGAAACTTTACACCGCTCACCCAAACCTGGACAATTGCGACACCCCCTGCCAACGGTACAGCCACGATCGACCCAAATACCGGGGAGTGGACCTATACGGTCGATCCGACATATTTCGACAGCCTCGACAATGGTGAAGTTGTCTTTGATTCCTTCTTCATCAGCGTCTCAGGGACAACGCAAAACGGTCCTATCACGCTTCCTTTTACCGGCTCTCCGGATCCGGTCGAAGTGGTTATCAGGATCGAAGGCGTCTGTTTCGCAGCCGGAACCCTGATCGAGACCGAAAACGGCCCCCGCGCTATCGAGATCCTAAAGGTCGGTGACAAGGTGGCGACAGCCGATCACGGGTTGCAACCTGTTCGCTGGATCGAAAGCAGCACGATCCCACCCGACCGATTACGCAATGAACCCGCAATGTGGCCCGTTCGCATCTCGGCAGGCAGTCTGGGTCCCAACATACCCTCGCGGGATCTGCTGGTGTCTCAGCAGCACCGTATTCTTGTGAAGGGCCCTCGGGTCGAGCTGCTTTTCGGAACCACCGAAGCACTGGTTGCCGCCAAGCATCTGTGCCGATGGCCCGGAATAGGGCTCGATACCTCGGTTGAAACGGTCGAGTATCTGCACATCCTGCTGGATCGGCACGAAATCCTTTCGGCGGACGGGGCACAGGCGGAAAGCCTTTTTCTGGGGGAAGAGGCCCTTCATACTCTTTCATCCGACGCACTCCAGGAACTGGCCGCAATATTTCCCGACCGTCCCTCCTTCGGCCATCAGGGGTTTGGACGCGCCGCGCGCCTTATCCTGCTGGAACACGAAGCCCGCGCGCTTGCCTGAGGTCAGGTGCCGGTCCCTATGCGGCCGCCGACATTCTGCGGGGCCAGCGCAACCGTCTTGATCACGGCATGGCATGTGCTGCCGGGCTGCAAGTTCAACGCCGCAACCGACCGGCGCGTAACCCGCGCCAGAACATTACCCGCAGGGGTCCTGACCGACACAATCGCGCCGGGACCATCGCCCGACCGGATCGAGTCGACCGTCCCGCTGAGCACGTTCAATGCCGACAGACCCTCGGGTTTTTGGACGGACAGGATCACCTCCTGCGCCGGAATGCGAATTCGCAGATGGGCGCCGACCTCCTGCCCGATACGTGGCAGAAACAGACGAGCGCCATTTGCGTTCAGCTCGGTCAACCCGTCAGCGTGGTGCTGGTGCACCTGCACTTCCAACACGGCACCAACCGCACGCACACCTGCGGGCGCCACGGTCGGGTCGGACAGAACCTCGGACGCGGGGCCATGGCGGACGACCCTGCCATCCTGCAAAGCGACAACCGATGTGGCCAGACGGGCTACCTCGTCGGCTGAATGGGTCACATACAGGATCGGGACAGATACCTCATCCCTGAGACGCTCAAAATAGGGCAGGATCTCCGCCTTGCGGGCCTCGTCCAGCGCCGCAAGCGGTTCATCCGCAAGGATCAGCCGCGGGCTGGCCAGCAACGCCCTGCCAATCGACACGCGCTGTTTTTCGCCCCCTGACAACCCGGCTGGACGGCGATTCAGAAGGTGGCCGATCCCCAGCATCTCGATGACCTTTTCCGGGTCTTCACGCCGCGCGCTTTTGGGGGCGAACCAGCGGCCATAGGCAAGATTCTGGCGCACGGTCAGATGCGGGAACAACCGCCCTTCCTGAAAGATGTAGCCCAACCGCCGCCGGTGCGGCGGCAGCCAGTGCCCGCGTTCGGTGTCAATCAACACCCAGTCATCCACGGCCACCCTGCCCGCGCGCGGCCGCAGCAATCCGGCCACCGCGTTGACAATCGTGGTCTTGCCTGACCCGGAACGCCCGAACAGCACGGTCACACCGGGTGGCGCGTTAAAACTGACCTCCAGATCGATCCCCGGTAGCTGATGATGCAAGCGAACGGACAGGCTCATGATCCGGCCACCCGCGCGGCGGCGCGCCGTCCCACATATTCCGACAGCAGTAACGCGCCCATGGCGATGACGATCGAGATCAGGACCAGCCGCGTTGCAGCAGCCTCGCCCCCCGGCACCTGCAAAAAGGCGTATACAGCCGATGGCAATGTCTGCGTCTGGCCCGGAATATTCGACACGAATGTAATCGTCGCCCCAAACTCACCCATTGCCTTTGCAAAGGCCAGAATGGCCCCGGCGATGACACCCGGCAGGATCATCGGCAAGGTCACGGTCAGAAACACCATAGGCCGCGACGCCCCCAGCGTCGCCCCCGCCTGTTCCAGCTTCGGGTCCACCGCCTCGATCGACAGACGTATCGCCCGGACCATCAGCGGAAACGCCATGATGCCAGCGGCCAGCGCGGCCCCAGTCCAGCGAAAGGCGACCACAATGCCGAACTCGGCCAAAAACCGCCCCAACGGCCCCTGAATGCCAAAGGTCAGCAACAGCAGATACCCCGTCACAACCGGCGGCAGGATCAAAGGCAAATGCACCAGACCATTCAGAACCTGCCGCCCGGGGAACCGCCAGCGGGCCAGAATGTAGGCCACGAAAATCCCGACCGGCAAGGTCGCCAGCGTCGCCCAGAATGACACGCGCAGCGACAGCTTCAGCGCTTCGACTTCGGCGGGGCCCAACCACTCCAACGCGATCACCCGCCCGGCAGGGAAAATCCCTGCTCCAGAAAAATTGCCAAAGCCGCATCGCTGTGCAGATGATCCAGAAAAGCCCGCGCCGCACCTGTGGCATTACCTGTCATCGCCGCCGGATAGATGATCGGAGGGTGCAGGTCGGTGGGAAAACTGGCCACAACACTGACACGCTGTTCCGCCTGCGCATCCGATCGATAGACGATCCCCAGAGGCGCAGCACCCGTTGCCACAAGGGCCAGCGCAGCGCGCACATTGTCGGTTTGTGCCACTCGGTCCTGCACCGCCTCCCACTGGTTCAGCCCCTGCAAAGCCGCCTTGCCGTAGATACCGGCGGGCACCGCATCGACCAGCGCCATGGCCAGAAAGCCTTCGCCCAGCTCGGCCCTGAGGTCATGAACCACCCGAATGTCACCCAGAACAGGACGCCCCGCAGCGCCGATCAGAACCAGACTGTTGCCCAGCAAATCCGACCGTGTCCCCGGCTGCAACAAGCCCTGCTGTTCCAGAAAATCCATCCAGTCGGCATTGGCCGAGATGAAAATGTCCGCAGGCGCACCCTGCTGAATCTGCCGCGCCAGAACCGAAGACGCTGCGTAAGACACGGTGACATCGTGCCCCGTCCGCTCTGTGTATTCCGTTGCGATTTCGTCCAAAGCGGTCTTGAGGCTGGCCGCGGCGAAAACCAAAACCCCTTCTGCCACGGCCCGGACCGGAGCCAGCACAAATGCGCCAAGGACCAGTGCCACCATCCAGATACGGCAGGCGAAGGGTAGGATCATGTGTGCTCCCGACCGGAAAGTTGCAGTCTCTTCGGGCATATCGGAGGCCATAGGGCGCTTGCAAGCGCCTTTGATCTTTTCCAGACCACACGCCTGAAACCCACGCAGACCTGCCTCATAAGCCCATGCTCACCGAGGCTGGCGTCGTTGAGGGCGGCATTTCCTATCCGCGACCCATCGCGGAATAAAAATCTCACAGACCCTCTTGCGCCCGCCCGCTGGCTTGGCTACATGCAGCGTCACGGGTGATTAGCTCAGTTGGTAGAGCGCTTCGTTTACACCGAAGATGTCGGGAGTTCGAGTCTCTCATCACCCACCATCCTAACCTTTTGAAACAAAAGAAAATCCTTGCAAACAAGGACGTATGTCCGTTTGAAGGTTACAACTTTGGTTACAAAAGGTGTTCCCATGGCAGGCAAAGTTCGCAACCTCGTCAACCGTTCTGGTCGGTATCATGCCCGGCTCGTGGTGCCTAAAGACCTACGGGGGATCATCGGCAAGACAGAGCTGCGCACCGCTTTGGGTGGCGATTACCGCCAAGCGCTCAAGCTGCTACCGGGTGCCGTGGCACAGCTTCAACATCAGATCGCCCTTGCTGAGCAGAAGCTGAACAGCGAACGGGGCCGCGCCACACCTGCCCGCTATCCCTTGGCACCGGGTCAGATCGCATACAGCCATTACCACCAGCGCGTCGCCTTGGATGACCAACTGCGCAACGATCCTCGCTACTCTGCTGTAGGCATTGATGATCTGTTAGTTGACCGCCTACGCAGCGCCATCGCCGGGAACGCCAACGACGCCGAGCTGGGTGAGCTGGTCGGCGCGCAGATTGAGCGTTTCCGGTCCGCTGGCAATCTGGATGCTGCGCCGGGTAGCACCGAATGGCGAGCGATAGCCCGTGCCCTTTGCCAAGCAGAGCTTGAAGCCCTTGCGCGCGCCGCTGAGCGCGATGACGGTGATTTTACTGGCACACCCACTGCGCCAATCATTGTGAACGCACAGCCCCCGGAAAACGCCCCTACTCCGGTCAGTATCAAACAGCTCTGGAAAGACTACGTTGCGCACCGGCAGCAAGCTGGGTTCATGCGGTCTGGCACAGGCCGCCAGCAGCCCGTCATTGATAAACTCGTCAAATACCTGAAACACAACGATGCCACACGGGTCACCAAGAAAGACCTGATTGCGTGGCGTGATTGCCTGATGAATGACTTGTCCGCCAAGACAGTCAGTGACGTGTATCTCTCAACCATCCGGTCACTGTTTTCTTGGGCGGTCGAAAACGAAATGCTGACTGAGAACCCAACTGCCAATGTGCGGCAAGCAAAGCCTAAGAAACAACACACTCGAGAACGCGGCTACGTGGTGGCTGAAGCAAACAAGGTCTTGAGGGCTAGCCGCACCTATAAACCCAAAGAAGATGAGCGTGGTTACATCAGAGAAAAATCGCACTTGGTCGATGCAAAGCGATGGGCACCAATCATCTGCGCCTTTACCGGCGCACGTATATCCGAGATTACCCAGCTTCGAAAAGAAGATGTGCGCAAGATCGATGGGTATTGGGTAATCAGGATCACGCCTGAGGCCGGTTCAATAAAGACAGGTGGATATCGTGACGCCCCGCTGCATCCCCAGATCATAAGCGAGGGCTTCATTGACTTTGTCGAAGCCGCGAAGCCCGGCCCAGTGTTCCACGGCGGCACGAGACAAGAAGACTATTCACGCAAAGCGAAGCGTATCGCAAATCAGATTGCAGCATGGCTTAGCAAGTCCGGGCTGGCGCCAGAAGGGTTGCTGCCCAATCATGCGTGGAGGCACCGTTTCAAAACGCAGTGCCGTGAACTTGGTATCTCAGATCGTGTGGTTGATGCCATCCAAGGGCATGCCGGAAAGACGGCAGGCGACGACTATGGTGATGTAACTCTCACAGCCAAGATCAATGCGGTAAAACAGTTGCCTTGGTATGAACTGGGTGGGGACTAGGGTTCGCAAATTTTCGATCTACCCCTTCTGGAAGTTTTTACTACTGCTTCTCCCGCCGCGCATTCCCATCCAGATCATCGCTATATCAAAGATATGCAGCGTGTGTTGCGACACTTTCTTGAGAGTAGCGATGACAAAAAAACCGTATGAAGATTCCCGGATGGCAACGTATGTCGAACGGAGGGTGCTCGAACTGAAACCTACCAAGAGCCAAGCCGAGATCGCGGCGCAGGTGGGGTACGTCAACCCGAACATGATCACGATGATCAAGCAGGGTAGTTCCAAGGTGGCATTGGATCGCGTCCCGGCTTTGGCGAAAGCTTTGGAATGCGACGCTGCCTACCTTATGCGTCTCGCAATTGAGCAGTCGATCGGCCTGACTGCAGCCGAGGCAGTTGTCGAGGTGTTCGGAGAACCTGTCACGTCGAATGAACTTGGCTGGCTGAAGGCAATTCGCAAGGCCTCTAACAACACCGATCCTCGGCTGACCAGCCGGTCAGAGACGGTGATCAAGACCATCTTCGGGAGGTAGGTGCCATGTATGACCAGAAAGACGACCTGACATTGAATGAGCGCGCCTGGTTGCGGTTCCTCCGTGACGTGAGCAACGGAAGTGATCCTGAGCCTACCTTACGGAGAGTGCAGCTATTGAGGCGCTTTTGTCGACCTCACAAAGAAAAATGGAATGGGTTTTCGAGATTGCGGCGAGGAATGGCTGGTGAACCCTGCCTCACCGGGTCCCTCGCTGATTGAACTGAGGTTGCACAAGGTTGACAAAGGTTTACATCCGCCTTCCCGGGATCGACGGAATGTAAACCTTATACCTCTCAAAACAGCCGATTTCAGGCCAAAAGGTTTACACTAAGTTTACATTAAGTTGACAGATCCGGCCCGAAATCAGGTTTTTCAGACCAAAATGTAAACCTATTAAGCGCACAAACCCAATAAAACATGACTCTCTGGAAGAAACGCAACCGAACGCAAGCCAGAAAAGCTCTCTGAGCGACGAAACACATGCTGGGTCACACTTGGCATAGAGAAGAACACTTATTCAACTCAGGCCAGCGTACAGCTTGGCTCAGCACGATCCATATAGAGAGCTTACGCGCCCGAACAGGCCAAGTAGACCTTTTAACGTTCCGAGATGGGAAACCTGCGAACACTCAAGAAGTAAAAAAATCGTGCCGGGAAAAAAGAATACTCTCGACGGCTTAGGCTTTCCCGTGAGGAGGCAAGAATGCAGGCGCGCCCTAAAAGGCTTGGTGATCTCCAGAGATGTGTGAACAGAGATCGTCGGGAGGAGTGCTCCCTACCGACGGCCCGTTTACTTCCACCTTTTCCCTACGCCGCTCTAAGCTCCTTATGCCGTATAGATGGTTCAGCACCATCCTTAGTTTGACATTTGGCCATTTTTCCAAAATCCGGGGTCACATTTTGAGGCGAACCGACGTGCCTGTCATTGGTAGATTTTTGCAAGGAGTGGTTGCAAGGACCGATCGCCCCTCCTTCCAGCCTGCCGCAAACCACCAAATTGGTTTCCAAGCAAACTGGACAACCGGCCCCGAAGGCTATCATACCCTTGGCGCTCAAACTCCCACCCATAAAACGAAAAAAGCGCCGCCAAGCGGCGAGCCAGGCTCGCGGCTTGGCGGCTGTCCCACCCCTAACCCCTTGGGGAGGAGCCTGCCATCGCGGGTTAGGCTTTGGCTCGGGTCGTCCCGTTCGGTCCAAAACGGTTCGTGCGCGACGCGAAAGCAAAAGGCTCGACCGCGTGGCGTGCAGTACTGCTTACGAACCTGACGCACCTTTTCCGTTATTTGGCGGTGCCGGGATGCCTGGTTGGGCTGTCTGGTTGTGGACCGCCAGTCTATTCAGGCACCTTGAATTCCACAATACCTTTCAACTTGAACCCGTGGTTCAAAAGCGATTCCGTCACAAGAAATGGAAGCTCGAACAGTCCCGGGAAATCATCGACTGATTTGCTCCTACCAAGGCTATACATCCAGTTCAGCAGTTCCCCGATGTTGCACTCCTTTATCGCCGCCGCAAGCGTTCCGTACAAAAACCATGATGCATGCCGATCCGTGATAGTGGGAACTTGGTGGCGGAGACCCGGGCCAGGGAAAGGTGCACAGGTGTTTTCGACCACGACAACAAAGAATTCATCTTTTTGATGATGGACAGAGATGCGTAGCGCCGTGCAACCATCACGATTGCGCCCTGCAAAACCACATGTCGCGCGGAACTTCTCTCTCAGTATCAACTTCCCTTCGACACGCACCAACTGCTCAGACGCGCTGGAATTGCCCCTCCTCTGATAGAGTTTGAAGGGAACACGGCGGAATTTGTCGCCATATCGTTTGAGCAACTCTGTTACCTGACCGCGGGTCGCCAATCGCTCGCCCGACTTCCATTTGCTCACCTGTGACTGCTGAGTTCTGCACATGGTTGCAATTGCTGCTTGGGTCATTCCATCATTCAAGGCGATACGCACAAGTTCTTTTGTTTGAGGGAACTTGTCCTTTTTCGAAGTTGGTTTTTTGGCCATTGTTCTTTCTAAAATTTCCGGGGCCGACAAGCGGCCCCGGACAATATGAATCACGGCTTTTTTGAACCCGCAAGTTTGTTGTTGGGGTTCAGCTGCTTGCCGCGATTTCCTTGCGCCTTGGCATGAGTCTTGTTCTGCCCCGGGGTACCTTTGTTAGGGTTCTTGATGTCGGCATTGCGGTTCGGCTTTTTCATATCCGCTTCCTTTTTTCTGAGTTGCAGTCCTTCAAAAGCTAAATGCCAAATGGCATTGGCGACACGGGATCAAGTGGAATACTTCGACATATTGCGGAATACTCTTCAACTGCTTGCATCGATCCGAGGACCACCTGGTCAGCGGACACATCCACCTCGGGCGACGCCTACCAACTTTTTGATCTCAATCTTCATTAAAAATGGCGCCAGATCGAAAGGAAATGGCAGACTTTCAAACCTCAGGCAGGTGGTTTCACTTACTGCGCATCACCATTTTAACTGTTGAAGGCAATTGAACGCGGCCGCGGGGCGAACTCTGCGAACGCGACGGCCCGATCCGAATTTGGGAGAGAAACCGAAACAACCTCTTCACCTTTCGCAGGAACTGGTGTCAATTCGGGACTCGAGAAAAAACTGCAGATTTCAAGCAAATACGACAGACAGCGAGAAGAAGCCGTGCAATCAGTCCAAGGCAACCTACAAATCAACGGAAAAAGGCAGGCGGATGCCACGCCACATGCCGCATCGTTGATCGAAGGCATGCGGGACTTCGGATATACCCTAGAAACTGCCATGGCCGACATCATCGACAATTCGGTCACCTCTGGAGCCGGACGCGTCGAGGTTCTGGCCGAAACAACGACTGACGAACCTTGGATCGCGATCGTCGACGATGGATCCGGCATGACCGAGGCGGAACTCATAGAAGCCATGCGACCAGGGTCAAAAAACCCGTTGGCCGAGCGCGAAGGTCACGATCTTGGTCGATTTGGCTTGGGGTTGAAGAGCGCCAGCTTTTCGCAATGCCGCCAGCTTACCGTGATTTCCCGCAGGGACGGACATACTTCGGGGGCCACTTGGGATCTGGACAAGGTGGCGAAAACGAATGTCTGGAAGGTGGATCTGGAGGACGACCTCCATGGCCTTCCTGCAGTAGACAGACTGCCCGAGACCGGAACAATAGTCCTCTGGCGCAAGCTGGACCGACTCTCGACTAATTTCCGGTACGACACGGCCAAACGATCCGCTGAGATCAACAAGGCGCTGTCGGGCGCGGAACAGCACCTGCGCCTTTGTTTCCACCGCTACATGGAGGGAAGCAGACCCAAGTTGAAACTCCTTTTGAACGGTCGGCTTCTTGCGCCGAAGGACCCTTTCGCCACGACCCACAAGGCAACGCAGGTCGATCCGGAAGAAGTTCTGCCCCTGGTCAGAGGCGAGGTCGTTACCCGATGCTATACCCTGCCGCATCACAAGATGATGTCGAGAGCCGAATGGGAGGAGCTGGGCGGGCCCGAGGGGCATCTGCGATCGCAGGGGTTCTACATCTACAGGGAAAAGCGCCTTATCATCGCAGGCAGCTGGCTGGGTCTAGCAAGGCAGACCGAACTGACGAAGCTGTCGCGTGTCAGGGTCGACATCCCCAACACGATGGACGCGGACTGGAAGATCGACGTGCGCAAGGCGTCAGCCCAGATGCCGCCCATCGTTCGGGAGCGTCTTCGCAAGATCGTCGAAAGGCTCCAAGGAACCTCCAAACGCACGTATCAGCGTCGCGGCCGCAAGCTGGTGTCAGAAGAAAACCTGCCGCTCTGGAACCGCATCCAGAAAGATGGCGGGATCGTGTACCGACCAAACATAGAACACCCGTCGATTAAAGGCTTTTCGGATCTCCTACCCGAGAAGTTCCGACACGGTTTTCGGGCCTGCATCACGCTTCTGGGGTCCGGTCTGCCGGTCGCAGCGCTGCATGCCGACATGCTTGGCGGTGCCGAAAGTGTCGAGCCGGACAGGTCGGATTTCGCCGATCTGTCGGAAATGGCCGAAACCGCCATTCGGGAACTACTGAAGACCGGCATGACAGGTTCCGAAATCCTCAAGACCCTGTGTTCAACCGAGCCATTCGTGAATCACAAGGATTCCGTCCGGCAGCTGGCTGAAGAAATCGAGCAAGGAGAACATAAGTGAGCGCACAACTCAAGCATCTGGATAACGTCGTTTCCCAGTCTCTGGCGCACGAGCGCAAGAGCGGCGACGATCTTAGAAGCTTCATCAAGACCATGAACGCTGCTCTCAACGTGAATGCCGCTCCCGAGGCGTTGGAACAGCTGGCTCGCGACATTGAAGAGCGGTTCGGCATAACCATGGGACTTGGCGCAACCGTCGACGACGAGAGTTTCCGCCCCTGGTTGGACGAAGCCAAGGCCAGCATCGATCCGTATTACTGGGACCGCTACAAGAAGCTATTGCACAAGAATGGTCTTCCGCAGGACGTCGTCACTGGTCTGGACCAGATCACCGACCGAATACTTGGGCGGTTGGGCAACCCGGGACTGGCCGAAAAGTGGGATCGCCGGGGCATGGTGGTTGGTCACGTCCAGAGCGGTAAGACGGCGAACTACACGGGGCTCATCTGCAAAGCCGCCGACGCAGGGTATCGACTTATCGTTGTCATTGCCGGGATTCACAACAATCTGCGCAACCAGACCCAAGAGCGGATCGACGAGGGCTTCATCGGCCGCGACACGGGGCGCCTTGCAACCCAAGGCAAAAAGGGAAACCGGGCCATCGGTGTCGGGCTTTTCGACGACCGCAAGGTTCCGGTGAGTCTCACCAACACCTTGTTCGACTTCAAAAAAGGCACCGCGTCTACCAACACCAGCCAGATCGACTCCTACAAGGTGCCCGTGGTGCTGGTGATTAAGAAGAACCACAGCACGTTGAAGAACCTTCTGGACTGGCTGCGCGAGAACAGCGCCCGTGGCGACGATCAAATGATCGACCAGCCCATGCTGCTGATCGATGACGAGGCTGACAACGCGTCCATCAACACCAAGTATACAAAGGAAGATATCACGAAGATCAACAGTCAGATCCGCGATCTTCTGAATATGTTTCATCGCAGCTGCTATGTCGGCTACACTGCGACGCCTTTCGCCAACATCTTCGTCGATCCAGATCAGTACGACGACGTGTTGAAGGAAGACCTGTTCCCCAAACACTTCATCGTCGGGCTGGACGCACCGTCGAACTACTTCGGCGCGAAGAAAATCTTCATCGACGGCATCCCGGACGAAGGTGATCCTGTCTGGCTGCGCACCATCCGTGACAACGAAGATATCTTGCCGATCAAACACAAGATCGACCAGACGGTGGATGAACTGCCTGAAAGCCTTAAGGCGGCAGTCCGAGCATTTCTGATCACCCGCACCATCAGGAACCTACGCGGTCAGGCATCTTCTCATTGTTCGATGCTGGTCAACGCCAGCCGTTTCACTGATGTACAAGGCAGGTTGCGGAACCGTCTACACGAATACCTAGGTACGATTCTCGATTCCCTGCGGGTCAACGGGTCGCGTGGCAGGGATGGACTACGCGACCCTCAGATCGCGGCCTTGCAGAAAACTTGGCAACGGGAATACGCGGAAGCCGAACTGGATTGGGACCCGATCCAAAGCGCCATGCTGGACGCCGTGGCGTCAGCCAAGGTCGTCGAGGTCAACAGCCGATCCAATGGCTTGGACTATTCCGGTGAATCCCCCGTCGGTCAGACCGTGATCTCAGTCGGCGGTTTCTCACTGTCGCGGGGGCTTACTCTCGAAGGCCTGACGATCACCTGGTTCCTGCGCAACACCTTGATGTACGACACCCTGATGCAGATGGGCCGGTGGTTCGGCTACCGCGGCGGGTACGAAGATCTGTGTCGGATCTGGATGCCATCAGAGGCGATCGACTGGTACGCCCACATCGCCGAGGCCAGTGAGGAGCTGCATCTGGAACTTAAGAAGATGGAGAAGGCCAAGGCCTCGCCCGCCGATTTCGGCTTGGCCGTGCGCAGCCATCCTGCATCACTGCTGGTGACCGCGCGCAACAAGATGGGGTCGGGCCAGAAGCACGTGCTGATCGGGCTGTCCAACGCTTGGGTCGAAACGGCCAAGATCAGTGCCAAACCGGCAGATATTTCAGCCAACGAAGACGTCGCCCGGAATTTCCTGGAGGGTTTATCCAGCGCAGGTTTCCACCGGTCTTCAGCCAAAAAGGAAACCGGTGGCTTCCTGATCCGCGATGTCTCGGTGAATCTGATTGACAACTTCCTGCTGGGGTGGCGCAACCACGATCAGGCCTTCCTGACGCAAACCACGCCCATCCGTTCCTACATCGGCGAGCGACAGCATGACGAACTGGAGAAATGGGACGTGTTGGTCACCAGCGTTTCCGGCGACACGGAGCTGTTCGATATCGCTGGGTGGAGGGTCGGCCCTCAGGTGCGCAGCGTCGGCTACAAGGATCTGACTGACCACATGCTTTCCATGAGCGGCAAACGTGCTCGTATCGCCTCACGCGGCGTGGAAAAGATCGGTGTCGAGCCGGTGAAGGCGAAACAGGCAGAAGAGGAATACCTTCAGAGCTTGAAAGAGGACGGAAAGCCTGAATCCCACCGGCCTTCATTCCCGGATAGAATATACAGGCAGGTGCGCGACAAGCCGCTGTTCGTGCTCCATGTCGTCAAGGTCCGGCCGCCGGAGGAAGGCGATCTCCCGCACTTGCGCCGGATCCCAGATCGGCCCGTCATCGGCTGGAGCATCAGCTTCCCACAATCCGCCAAGCCGAGCGATCGGGTGGAGTACATCATCAATACCCAGAAGTTCCGCGAGATCTATGGGTCGGATGAAGAGGATGATGGAGCTTTCGAAGATGACTGAGACGCCATGGGACGGACTGCCCCCTAGCGGGGCGCGGCGTGTGAACAGCAAGGGGTGCCATGATTTCTTCTGGGTGCGCATGCCCGACAACGCGCCTGCCCTGCTTCTGCGGATGTCGGATGATATGTCCGAAGTATGCTCGCTGCCCAAGCTGAAGCATATCGGGGTGTTCTACCGAGTCGTCGATGGCCGGAACTCCTATTGCATCACCTTGCAGGAAAAGGCCCACATCGACTTGTTCGAGACGTTGTGCCGAGACGTCGTAGCCGCGGCTGAACAGGCGAGCGAACCGCAGCACGCCCTATCGCGCGCAGTCAGTCGAACGCTGCGCTGGCATCACCTGCTGCGCAGCGGCGGCAGGCGAGGCCTGTCTATTGAAGAACAGCAGGGTCTGGTGGCCGAGCTGGCCTTCCTCAGAGAGCTGGTTCAGCACATCGGACCGACCCAAGCCGTGGATGCCTGGAAAGGCCCTGAGAACAGCGCCAAGGATTTTGAGCTGCCCGGACTGTATTTCGAGATTAAGGCACGGCGCAGCGCCGCGCACCCCAAGGTGCGCATTTCATCGGAAGCGCAATTGTCGGACATCGAAGGCGCGAGGCTCTGCCTGCGGGTGCACGACGTCGACACCCTGCTGGGAGACGAAGGACAAAACCTGGCTGATCACGTCCGCTGCACGGCCCAGTTGTTCGATGCGGACATTGTGGCACTGGACCTTTGGGAGCAGAGGCTCGCGGCGACCGGATATCAGGACGAAACGGTCGAGGAAAACCGCCGCTGGTATCTGGGGACGGTGCGGACATTCGAAGTCAGAGAAGGTTTCCCTAGGTTGGTGCCACCTCTGCCGCCGGGCGTCGAAGAGGTGAGCTATGCGATCCGTCTGGATGCCTGCGCAGCCTTTGAGCGGTCAGAAGACCTGAACCAGATTTTGCGGAGTTGTTGACGAATGTCGGATCTTGCAGAGTTCCACCAGAGTTTCATCGCAGACATCCAAGGCGACGCGGATGCGTTGGGCCTGTACACTCAGGAAGCGTTTTTCGAGAAAGTCGGCGAAATCCTGACCGAAGCAGGTGAGATCGATCAGTGCGACTATGCCTATTTTCAGGGAAGCGAACAACAAGGACGGCGCGTAGTCCACCTGCAAGTCAGCGGATACGGAGGCGATCCCGCGGAAAGCGACGGTGTCCTGTCGCTAATCCTGTGTGATTTTCAGATTACGCCTGAAGTACGGTTGACGCGTGGGGCTGATCTGAAAGCTCAGTTCAACAAACTGGTCGAATTTCTCCGCCACGCCCGGCGCGAGGCGTTCAGAGAGAGTTTGGAAGAAACCAGCCTCGGAGCAGGTCTGGCCGATCTAATCAACACCCGCTGGAACGGCATCGAGAAGATCAAGCTGATCTTCGTCACGAACTCGGACAACAGGGCCAAGGTTGACGCCATGCCGGCCGGCACCATCGATGACAAGCCGGTCACTTACAACGCCTGGGATCTCAAGCGCCTGCAGGCTTTTGTCGAGCAGGGCAAGGCGCGGGCCGACCTGACCATCGACTTCGCCGAGGATTTTGGCGGCGGCATCCCGGTTCTGAAAGCCTCAGGGTCGGATGCCGCACTGGAAAGCTACATCGCGGTCATACCAGGCTCCCAGCTTGCTGCCATCTACGACAAGTGGGGTGCGCGCCTGCTGGAATCCAACGTCCGCAGCTTTCTGCAGGCCCGGGGCAACGTGAACAAGGGAATCCGAAAGACCATCCTGGAAGAGCCCCACATGTTCCTAGCCTACAACAACGGACTGGCTGCAACTGCTGAAAGCGTTGAGCTGGCACCGACCGAAGAAGGACTGGTCATCACCAAGGCCGACAACCTTCAGATCGTGAACGGCGGGCAGACGACAGCGTCAATTCACGCAGCGCGGAAACTGGCCGGCGAGGGTCTGAAAGACATCTTCGTCCAGATGAAATTGAGCGTCGTTCCACCGATCCTGTCGGATACCATCGTTCCGCGCATCTCGGAATTCGCCAACAGCCAGAACAAGGTGAATGCGGCCGATTTCTTCGCCAACCACCCCTTCCACATCAAAATCGAGGAGCTTTCGCGGAAAATCCTGGCGCCGGCCGGCATCAACGGGTACCGCGAAATCAAATGGTTCTACGAACGGGCCCGGGGGCAGTACGCAGACGAGCGCAGCAAGAAAACCCCGGCGGAGCGGAAGAAGTGGGACGCCGAGTTTCCACGGCGCCAGTTCTTCACCAAGACCGACCTCGCCAAATTCGAAAATACCTGGAGCGGCAAGCCCCACATGGTGTCGTTGGGTGCGCAGAAAAACTTTGCTGACTTTGCCAAGACTATCGAAAAGGCGTGGGGCAAGAATGGTGCGCGCATCAACGAGGCATGGTATCGCCACTTGATTTCCAAGGCGATCATCTTCCGCAAAATGGAAAAGCTGGTGTCCGCCCAGGACTGGTACGAAGGAGGTTACCGCGCCAACATCGTGACTTATGCCATCGCCAAGGTCGCACATGACGCGGCCGAGCGGGACCTAGTGGTCGATCTGAGCCGGGTTTGGCGGTCGCAGGACATTCCCGCGGTTCTGAAAGGTGCGCTGCTTGTGGCAGGTGCCGAGGCGCAGGAGGCAATCACCAACCCGCCGGAGGGCATTCGGAACATGAGCGAGTGGGCGAAGAAGCAGGCCTGTTGGGAATCCTTCCGCAAGCGTGAACTGTCCTACCCGGAGGAGTTTGAGGGCATTCTGATTGAGCCGGAAGAGGCCAAGTCGGAAGATGACGATGTCTCGGATGATGAGAACCTGACGAAAAGCGTCGAGGCTCAGACCCGTGTCTTTGAACTCGGTGCACAGTTCTGGGCAGAGGCGAAAATCTGGGGGCGCTCCAACAAGCTACTGTCACCATCAGAATACGGAGTGCTAGACGTCTGTTCGAAGATGCCGACGAGAATACCGACGGAAAAACAGTCTCAATTCGCGATCGAGGTTCTGAACAAATTGAAGGAAAACGGGTTCAGAGAATCCGAGGCTGCTGCGGCGCAATAGCTTGCCGTCACCCAAGCAGCCGCCGCACCGCCTTTGCGATCTGAAACGCCAGATAGGGAGGAACCGCGTTGCCGACCTGATGGTACTGTTTGGTGCGCGGGCCGCAGAAGAGGTAGTTGTCCGGGAACGTCTGCAGACGCGCGGCCTCGCGGACGGACAGCGATCGGCACTGCATGGTATCTGGGTGGATGAAATAGTGGCCATCCTTGGAAATGTGGCTGGTTACGGTTGTCGATGGCCGATCCGCGTATTGTGTCCGGAAGCGGTCAGCAAAATCGCCGGACCCCCGGTTTCGGTGCGCTGGCTGCAAAAACTCGGGAAAATCCGCAAGCTTCGGTGACCTTCCGAACACCCGGGTAAACGCCGACGAAAAAAGATAGCGTCCCAGATCGTCCGGAATGTGCCCCCTAGTCTCGTGCTGGAGAACGACCTTAAGCCGGTCGTCCAACAACCAGCCCGCAAGCTGCGCGGGCAATTCGCCAGAGCGTTTTCGCCGGGTGCCGGTGCGGAGGCGGGGCAATCTGTTGGCCCTGGCTACGGCGCGAGCGATCTTGCGAACCTCCTCAGGCGCCGCGTCCGAAGCGGCGACGGCGGAAGCTTGGTCCTGCACGGCAGCTTGCCACTCATCAGCATCGTCGCCCCGGCTCAGCCCACTTCTTAATCGGGGCAGATCGCGCAGGACTTCAGCCACCGTCACGGGGACCTGCGGACTGCCGAGGATGGGTCCTGCGAGTTCGATTTCCGAGGCAAGGTCGCTCCGGATTCCGAGAATGATCACCCGGTGCCGTGCCTGCGGAACGCCGTGGTCCTCGGCTCTGATCAGGAAATCCCGGGCTGCAGCTCGCGATCCGTCCGCAGGGGCGGGTTTGGACAGAGGCAGCAGGTGGTAGCCGTCTCCGGCCGACTCAAGATCATCTAGAACCCTGCTGAAGATGCCGCCTCCATCCACCTTGCTTGAAAGCATTCCCTTGACGTTCTCCATGACGAACGCCGCCGGGCGAAGCCTGTCCAAAACACGTACATATTCCCTGTAGAGAAAATGCCGGTGGTCGTCCTCGGGCACGTATCCAGCCTTGCCTTTGTTTCGGGCCCGCCCGACCAGTGAATAGGCTTGGCAGGGCGGACCGCCGATCAGGATCGTGTTGCCGTGATGGTTTTCGCGAGCTTGGTCAAGTTCGACCGCAAGTTCCTCGAAAACGCCTGGCTCCCCCAAAACACGTTGCCGAGCTTCTTCCGTCGCGAGCCTCCAGTTGACCGGATACAGGCCTGCCCAATCGGGCAGCTGCGAACCATAATTCAGAGCATCATGGTATTCTAGCGGAAACTCGTCGAACGACCGAAGAAAAGCTCGCAGCTGGAGCGTCTGAATCGCGTGGTCGTCCATCTCAACCGACAGCTTGATCTTCATCGGTGCGCCGGGGTCGCGCCCAGCCTGAGAAAATCCCTCGCCCAGACCTCCAGGACCGGCAAAAAGGTCAATGATGGCGAATTCTTTCGGCATGTCCTTCCTCTACTGCGGAGGTTCTACCAGGTTTCCGCAGATGTTCCAGGTCGAAATCCGGTCCGTGGGCATTATGTTGAGCAAATGGCCGATACAGTTGATCGTAAGACCCGTTCACGGATGATGTCGCGCATTCGCGACGCCAATACGAGACCTGAAACCCTGTTGCGCAAGGCATTGCATGCGCAGGGCTTCCGGTTTCGTTTGAATGTCCGGAGGCTTCCTGGGTCCCCTGACATCGTGCTGCCGAAGTGGCGTACTGCCATTTTCGTTCACGGTTGTTTTTGGCATCGGCATACCGGATGCCCGAAAGCTGCCACCCCAAAGTCAAATGTCGCGTTCTGGCATGAAAAGTTTGCAGCCAACATGCGCCGGGACGCCAAGGCCATTCAGCAACTGTATGATCTGGGTTGGCGGACACTCGTCGTATGGGAATGTACGGTGGAATCGGACGTCGATGAACAGCTCACACGCGAGCTGGCGGACTTCATTCGATGGGGCGGCGAACAACACGGCGAGTTTTGATCAAGTCAACGACCTAACTTCAGGCCCTCGTTGTTCACGCGAGGACGGCCCTTAGTTGCCGTTCGCAAGGGTGTTCGAAAGCCGCACCAGCAGCCCGCATTTCGGACATTCGTGCAGGACGCAGCATTTGAGCTTATGTGGAAGACAGCAGTGCGGGACAAAGCTGCCATAGAGGCAGTTTCCTGATTGTCAGGTTTCTATTGAAATGCCGCCAATTGCGTCAAACTCGGTTCACTCGGCGGGCGAATTGTTTAGGTCAAGTGTGCGCAGCAGCTTCTTGGCTCCCACCAGATGCCTGTTAAGACGTTCAGCTTCGCAGGTGTTTTCAGCCAGTAGCTGAGTGCAGATATCGTCCTCCAGTTCCTGCGTGAGGTCGTCTAGAAAACGCTTCACAGTAAAAAGGATCATAGTCAGGTCGGCCTCTCGAGTTCGCTTGACCTGCAGTTTCTGGAACATTTTGAGCATCCTGTTATGAGCAAGCTCGACTTGGGAGCAAGGGTCTTCCTTAAATCCGTGTACGAACGAAACTCCATGGGCAGTCCTCGGTCTCGAGGTTCTGGAAAAGCCAATGTTAATTATAGAATGAAGGACCATCCAAATCGCAAATTCCCCGAATTTCATAAGCACCGTGCTTAAGCTCATATTTTTGTAAATTGCGAATACTCACAAACGATTTTTCATTTCCCAATAAAAAAGGTAGGATTAACCATGGCCATTGGAGAAATACCATACGATTCGCTAAAGGTCTTCGCAGAGGCTGGTCGGCAGAGAAGCTTCAAAGCAGCCGCAACAGAGCTCAATGTATCGCCTGCGGCGGTAAGCCAGCGCATTAGGCTGCTTGAAGAACGGCTTGCCGTGCGTTTGTTCGTTCGCAAAACGCGAAAAGTGATATTGACGGACGAAGGACAATACCTTTTGGACGCGGTCGAAAACGGATTTCGCACCTTGGAGAACGGCATCGCTTCGGTTGCCAGGTATCGCGATCAACGACCAATCTGCGTCGCGGCAATCAATACTTTTGCCGATCAATGTCTGCTGCCAAGCATCGGAGAATATCAAAAATCAAACGCCGACGGTGCGGCAGTTCAAGTGGTTGTGTCTGCTGATCTTTTGGATCTTGAAGCCGAGAGAATTGACTTTGCAATCCGTCATGGCAGCGGTGACTACCCTGGCTGCCAAAGCACGAAACTCGCGCCAAGCCAATATATCGCAGTCTGCGCCCCCCAACGACAGAAAGATGTTCTGACGCTGCCACTTATAGATGTTGAATGGCCCGAACGCATGGTTGATGCGCCTTCTTGGCAGCGCTGGTTGGAACTGAATCCCGACATATCCCTCTCTGAACGCTCGACAGTCGGAGTGTCGATAGAGTCAATGGCAATACGTACAGCGGTGTTAGGGCAAGGTCTTGCCCTCGCGGACCGGTTGTTCGTGCAACGGGAACTGGACGCAGGCTTTCTCGTCGACGCTTTTCCCAGATTAAACGCGCTGCAACTTGATTACGGCCATTTTCTCGTGCGTTCAAATGGCTCGTTTCGTCAAGTGGCTGAGCCATTGTGGCAATGGATTCAACTCAAGTTCTCCTCTGTGGCATGATTGCCTGCAGATAAACCTGACTTTGCGCCACTCTGTCCTTGTGCAGCACGTGTCAATTCGGGCTCGTTCCGGACCTCGGGGGCGGCGCAGCATCACCATGATTTGAGAGGGAAGGAGCGGCAAGGCCGGCCCATACCGGTCACTCGAACAGGTGTCGCAATGCTGCGGTCGCAGCCCGCTTTTCGGACATTCGCCGCAGTCGCAAAATCTATAGGCGAGCGAACTCACAGATCGCGGGACATTGCTGCCATTCAGCTTCCACTCATGAACGGCTGGTGTCCGCGGCTTCGCGACCCTGACCTACATCGCTTTGACAGGCTTCCTCAGTTTTCTGCAGCTGCAAACAGAACTCGACGAAGACGGGATAAGCGGTCGCTCAGCCACGGGATATCCAGCTGAAAAGCTCAGATGACGGCCCATAGCCCAAGGCGGACCTCATGTAGCCGAGTAAGGCACGCATGTTGACATATCGGCCATCATACGCATGATAAAAGTTGAACCAAATTACAACCTTTTAGAGCGCGAGTACGAATAGACAAAATAGCAGTATACGATAGAGCATTAACGCTTTGCACTAACTCGAGGGATTGGAAATGGAACTCGGCGCTGCCTTTAATCGTGGCTCAATTCTCTTGTTCATGGTAGCATTTCTATGTTTGTCTGCCGTCGAGTCCAAAGCCGGTGCTGATGCTGTTCCATCTTACCAGAAAGTCGGAAAGGTAAAGGTTCCGTTCGGAGCGAATATTCAAAAACCGTATATCCTGGACGCTATTGACGTAAACGGTGACGGTGCAGATGACATTGCTCTGAGCGCAAGAATTCCGAACAAAAGAAGTGGCGATCTCCACAGCGCTCCTAAGGTCAGCAGCTTGTTCGGCCTCAACCAAATAAGTGCCGGCAAGTTCGCGATGTTCAGTCTTGGAGAAGCAGGAAGAACACACCGAACTTTCTCTGGAGCGTTTTTCAGGAATGGCCGGTCTGGCCCCGTTTTCCTCGCTTTGGCCAGAAACGGAGAACTTGGCGGACCGTATGACAACCCCGGTGAACCCACGAGCATCTTTTCAATCAGAGAGCAGGGCGGCAAGGTTGGAATCGGCCTGGTGTTCGAAGGGAAGGAGCTCAGCACATCCGACAATGCAGCTGCCTGCGACATAAACCGCGATGGCCGTACCGAACTTTACATCAACAATGGCGCAGCGCGGTTCAAAATCTATCCCCGGTTAAAGTCTCACGTCTATACCGTTAGTGGTGGCGGTGTACGTGAGCGATCTGAACAGAGTGTGTTTCGAAGCAAGTGGTTGGGTCGTGGCGGCAACAATTTCGTCGCACTCAAGGATATCGACGGAGATGGCGACTGCGATGCCTTGTTTGCCGTAGAGGCCTGGAAGCCCTCGGAGGGAGACGGACCTGAACCTTCGGGTACCAAATACAGATACTCTTCGTACGTGATATTCAACAAGGGCGGCTTCGGCGGTAATCGCTACGACCTGCCAAATCCACCTTTTGGCAAAGACAATTCGGCCTTTGGGATCGGTGGAACTTCCGTCAACGGCGTCCCGATGGTCGCGCTCGCTTCGCAGAAGTTTCCCGGACACAAGGAAGGTCACAGCGGGTACGCACTTCAGCTTTTCGAGTTTGATGGGCGAAAGTTCATCGATGTTTCTGGTGCCAAACTCCGAAGTGTGATTTCCCCGGGTGGCGGAGAGACATACTTTATTCGCTTCGCCGACATTGACGGCGATGGAGATGAAGACTTCTATATCAGGAATCTAGGCTCTTCGGGGCGCCCGCATTTCTATTTGAACAGAAACGGCATTTTTCATGGACAGCGCCTGAAAATCAACGGTCCGCAAGGCAGGAAATCGGTGTTTTTCCTGAATGCTCCCGGCAAGAAATGCATGGATCTGGTCGTTTTGGACGCGCGCGCCAATCTCCATATTTACTCGTGCCGTCAAACGTAATTCAGGGATGTTGTCTCGGCGATGGCTAACAGTTCTCTAGGAAGATCCGAAAGAGCAGAACTGGACAGAAGGCTACTGACGATCCTCGCTGCCGATGTGGCCGAGTACAGCAGACTAATTGCCGAAGATGAACGTAAAACTCTTGATCATCTTGAAAATCTTCATTCCATCATCGAAGAAGAAATCCGCAATCACAACGGAAGAATAGCCAATACAGCTGGTGACAGTGTCGTGGCCGCTTTCCAGAGCGCGGTTGACGCGGTTGACGCGGCAATAACGATTCAGCGGCGTCACTCATCCTATAATGAGCCAATCGATCAGGCAAAGCGCCTGATGTACAGAATCGGCATAAACATCGGGGACGTCTCGGAGAAACGAAATGGAGATATTCTTGGCCATGGCGTAAACATCGCGGCAAGGTTGGAGGCGATCGCGGTGCCGGGCGGCATCTGCCTTTCCGAGAATGTTGTCGAGCAAGTGGAAGGGAAGATTGAAACCGACTTCCACCTGATTGGCGAGCACTACGTCAAGAACATCGACAAGCCGATCAAGGCCTACTCAACGACCGGCGAATTCGCGCACAGATACCGGGGGTTGGTGCGGACGCGTGACAAGTTCTTCAAAAGCACGGCTTGGCAACTATCCCTGTTCTTCCTGGTGTGTGCAGTTTCGGCATTGCTAATTTTGGATTACTTTCAGATTTTTGAAACGCGTCCGCCCAGAAATGATCTGGATGTAATTCTTGACCAGAACCTTCCGCCTGAAGAGTTGTTGTCTCAGTTTGATCTTGTCACCTATGGCGAATTCGAAAGCTCAAGATATTACATTATCCGGACCTGGGGCGGCACGATTGACCAGATTGAAGAACTTGCTTCGCAGTTGAATGGTCATCTGGTTGCTATCAACTCCGCTGCCGAGAACGACTTTGTCTTTGAATTGTCAATGTCAGAGGAAGGGCATTGGATCGAAACGGATTCAGGGTTCAATGGGCCAATGATCGGCCTGGTTCAAGAACCGGGGTCACAGGAGCCGGATGGGGGTTGGAACTGGCTGAACGGTGATCCGTTGGACTACATAAACTGGAAACCCGGAGGTCCCGACAACTACAACGGAAACCAGTCGCTGGCGAATCTCAAGAACAATCGCGGCACACACCCGGTACCTTTCTGGAATGACATGAAGGGTGTCGCGTTTTCGTCGATAATTGAAGTTCCTCAGTGATCTGCCCTTGGTGAAGCGGGCGCCTTGCATTGACATAGGGTTTCGTGCACGCGGGAAAGGCGGAGAACCTATCTAGCCAATCCCGGGCACGCGTCGTTTTAGCTAATGGGTGCTGATCGAGGAACGTCGGATAGGTCCCGCGCCCCAGTCATTCGGCGAAAGTGATCGCGCGGTTACCTGACAGAACCACTCACATGGTCGGGGCGAGCCCGAGGCGTTCCTCACGCCACTGCAACAGCGTCGATTTCGAATTCCATCCAATCACCTGCCAACCTTGGGAAAGGAATGTGTGTGCTTGCTGGTCGGGCGTCGCCAAAGAACGTGCGACGATTTTTTGGACACGAGGGCAAACGAACGGCCGGATTGGCGAAGCAGCGTTGCAGCGGCACGGCGCTCGGGGGATCGTCGCAGTCGACCCACACCATCATGGGCTATGTCCGCTGATCGGGCATTGCACTATTTCGAGCGGAGCGCAGCATCACGCACTATGGGCTCGTTGCTGCCTTCGGATGCTACGCAGCAAACACCTGTCAGAGATCCTTTTCACCGTCACAAACGGCCCATTGCGGTCTGTTATCCTAACCACATTCGCTGCATTGCAGCTTCCTCAAAGCAGACACTGATTGAAGTTGCTGCATTCTAGTATTGCCTGCATTGCTGACAATTCATAATTGAAGCGGTTTTTCACGTCTGGCGATGTACTGGATCAGCATGATACGCACGCCAAAATGCTGCGACACATATTGCGCAAAGGGTGGCCTCTGAACCCTGTCGCATCTGCGACCCAATTCAGCCCTGCCAATTCGCCAACAATTCACCCATTCGCTCCAATCCGAGCTCCAAATTGGCTGCAGCACCTCCGCCGACACCCAGTCGGATGTGTTGTGGCATGTCATATGACGATCCGGGTAGTAGGAACGTTCGGTAGGGTTCGGCAAGTAGACGCTTGGCGAAAACACCTCCGTCAATGCCGTCCAGCCGCGCAAGACCAATCAACCCAGCCTGCGGTTTGACCCACGTTAGACGCGACTGTTCAGTGATGAATTGATCGAGACGCTCAAGCGTTTTCTGGGCAGCTATTCGCGCGGCGCGTAAAGCTTGATCATACCTGTCAGGCCTCAGAGCGATTTCGGCAATGACTTCGCCAAGAATGTTCATAATCTCGCTCGAGTTCTCTCGCAGGATAATCGCATCCCATATCAGCTCCGGGTCGCGACAAATCATCCAACCGGTGCGAAGCCCTTGCAGCCCCAGTGCCTTGGATACACTACCTGTCGTAATCCCCCGATTATACATGCCAGCGATCGAAGACGCACGATCGCCCTCCCATTCCAACCCGGCATACACTTCGTCTACAATAAGCCACGCGCCCACGCGATCCGCAATCTGGACTAGCCTTTCAAGCTCGCATCTGGTCATGAGGCGCCCGGTTGGATTATTGGGATTTGTCAGAAAGATCAGCCGCGTTCGGTGGGTTACCGCAGCTTCAAGTTCATCAAGCGGCAAGGACCATTCTGAGGCCTCGTCGCGGTCGACCAGTTTCAATGTGGCGCCAACCGCATCGGCGAGCACGCCAGCTTGTGGCCAGCCAGGACGCTCTGTCACCACCTCGTCACCCGGTTGAACCAATTGCATGAACGCCAGGTAATTGGCTTCGGCAGCGCCAGCCGTGATCAGAACATCATCAGATCGACAAATGGCCGAGAGGCCGGCCCTGTCCAATACATGACTCCTTAACGCGGGCAAGCCGCGAAAGCTCTTCTGGTTCCAATCCAGAGGAAGTTCGGGATCTAACGCGTCCAAGAACGCGCCGAGACGTGGCGATTCAGACAAGGAAAATCCAATGAACGCTTCAGGGTCCGCTTGTGTTGTATCGAGCAGGTACTGAAAAAGCGTATGTATCTTGACTTTCATCCCCAACCATAAACCCTTGTGACCAAGTAGGGAGAGAGTGCGTGCAAGCAGAGGGATTTGTCAAAGGGCATCCGTGTGAACTGGCCGTGTTGGATTATGGCCTCTTCAAGGTTCATTCCAATGGCAGGATCATAGGGATCTGCGGGTTCGCGATACGCACAGATGTCGGCGAAGTGATCCTGATCGACACTGGTTTTCCCGCAAAATATGCATCCGACACCGAAGCCGCAGTGAAAGAAGACCGATTGTTTGAGTTTGGTGAGGTTCTGACCTGTGGGCCCGATAACTTGCCGCAAGCACAACTTGCCAAGTTGGGTATCGAACCTGCCGACATCACATTGCAGATCTGTACCCATACCCATATCGACCATGTTGGTGGCTTGGGTGAGTTTCCATCTGCACCTATCCTGATATCAGCCGCGGAACGGGCCTTGCCGCGCCCGCTCTATTGGGGAGATGTACAGCCACTAGAATGGCCCGATCAGGACTATCTTGAAGTAGAAGGCGATGTTGAAATCGGACCTGGCTTCACGGTTTTAGCAGCCCCCGGCCACGCACCCGGTCAGATTGCCATGATGATTGATCTTCCGGCCGGTGCATTCTTGCTGACGAGTGATGCAATCTCCCGGCCCGCTGAGATCGACGAGAAGTTTGCGGGGGCTTGGGATGAGCAGGCCGCGATCACGAGTGCAGAACGGCTCATGACTCTGGCATCCCAGCGGAACGCCTTCGTGATTTATGGGCACTGTCCGGAGCAATGGCATGAACTAAAAAAAGCGCCAGAACTCTATCGCTGATCGCGGAAACGATTCCGCCTCAATTTCGAAAAGCACTCCTCCCAGCCAAGTCCTATCGCACGTCACGCCCTTGATTTAGGATGATGACATTGCCGCTGGAAACGTCACCTATAGGAGAAATGAGGAAACTGACCCAGGATGCGATTTGCTCGGGCTGCATCGCCTGGCCATGTGGCATGGCGTCAATGGCTTTTTGCAATACGTCTTTAGTGAGGACGCCAAAAAGCGGTGTCTCGGTCATGGCGGGGGCCAGCGAGTTCACGCAGATTTTGTCTCGCGCATAACGCCGGGCGAGGTCTTTGGTCAAAGTATCCATCGCCGACTTGGATGCCCGGTAGTGCGGAGGATCGAAGACATCAAAGTTATATGCACCGTTTGATGATATGTTTACGATCTTTTTGACGCCTTCACGTTCGAGCATCATTGGCACAGCCTGCTGGCAGCAGTGAAATGCAGAGGAAAAGTTCACCGCCATCTGCTTGTCGAATTCCTCGGCAGGTATGTTTGGAAAATCTGACATGAAACAGGTGCCTGCGTTATTGACCAAAGCATCTAACCCGCCACGCGTCGTCTTGATCTCTGTAAAAGTCTGAGAAACGGCTTCGGGCCGTGTGAGATCAACACACATCGCTGTGAAGCTAGAACCGAGTTCTACGGCCACTTCATCCAGTCCATTTGCGTCGAGGTCTAACCCTACCACATGCATCCCATCCGCGCATAATTGACGGCAAATAGCGCGGCCCATTCCCCCCGCAGCGCCCGTGACAGCAGCTATTTTCATGGCAATCCCTCTTACTTCGGCTTCGAAAAAGTTACTTTATTGTGTAGGATCGAACTTAGAAGCTCACCTTAAACCCTACAGGTCAAATTGAATTCTGCTCAAATTTTGCAATTGGCAACTAAGCCGCCCTTCCGTTTTTTTGCCCGTATGATGCTGTCGGCCCACAGCCGACATTCGGCCACTAGTCACGATGCTGCGATTGCAGCCCGCATAGCCGCCATTCATGCAGTGCTCAGCAATATTGATATTAAGACGCCAACTTGGGAATAGCTAAAATTTGAAGACCCGCGAGTGTTCACGGGCGTTTTCACTTACATCGGGACAATCTGTCTCCTAAACTTCGCCAGACCCTTTTTAAACGGTGGATCAAGTGAACGGCGCAGAATCGTTAGTCAAAACCTTCTTGCACTGCGGCGTGGATACCGTATTTGCCAATCCTGGCACATCTGAAATGCATTTTGTCGCAGCCCTTGATGACCACCCCGAGATGAATTGCGTTTTGTGCCTTTTCGAAGGTGGTACGACGGGCGCTGCAGATGGCTACTATCGTATGAAGCGAGACGTTGCAGGTACGTTGCTTCATCTTGCGCCAGGGTTTGGCAACGCATTTGCAAATCTACATAACGCCCGAAAATCCGGTTCTGGGATTGTGAATGTGGTCGGGGATCATGCAACGCATCACCTGCGCTACGAAAGCCCGCTCAAAGGCGACATCGTCGGCATCAGTCAGGCCGTGAGCCATTGGACACGGGTTTCTGGGGATGCCACGAGTGTTGCCGGGGACGGTGCTGCAGCAATACAGGCTGCCCGGTCTCAAAACGGCCAGATTGCCACGCTGATCCTTCCTGCCGATACCGCTTGGGAGACCGCCAATGGTCCGGTGACGACAAGCTTGCCAACCCAGCGATGTCATCGCCCGTCCATCGATGATATCGAAGCTGCGGCTGCACGCCTGACTACGCAACAAGCTGCCCTTATGATTGGGGGGGGCGCTCTTTTTGGGCCGCTTCGCGAACTGGTTGGCAAAATTGCGGCGGAAACAGGATGCCGGGTGCTGGCCGACACGCTGATCCCCCGCATCTCAAAGGGTGCTGGGGCGGCAAAATTGGATCAGTTGGTTTATCCGATCACACCCAAAATCGCTCAGCTTGATGGCACATCCTCAGTCACCTTGTTAGGCACCGACAGGCCCGTCGCTTTTTTTGCCTACCCGGGTAAGCCAAGTGTCCCTGAGCCATCGGATTGTCCGGTTATAGATCTTTGTAGACCAACGGATGATATCGACTGGACGCTTCAATCCCTGGCGGATGCCGTCGGGGTGTCCAGCACAACCTCGGCGAACAAATATCCTCTCGAATTGCCTTCCATTCCTAGCGGACAGCTGACGTTGGCGAAGGTTGGTCAGACCCTGGCGGCTCTGATCCCCGAGAACGCTATTTTGTGCAATGAATCAGTGACTTCCGGGTTCCACGTCATTCCACCGACCGCTACGGCTCGGCCGCACGATTTGCTTGCCGGAACGGGTGGGGCAATCGGCCTGTGTCTGCCCTGCGCAACCGGCGCGGCGATTGCCTGTCCGGATCGGAAGGTCATTGCCCTGACGGGTGACGGCTCAGCCATGTACACATTGCAATCCTTGTGGACCATGGCGCGCGAAAACCTCGACATAACCGTGATCGTATTTGCTAACCGAGGGTATCAGATCCTTCGGGATGAGCTTACGAATGTCGGTGTAGAGAGCTTTGGTCGAAATGCTCAAGCAATGTTTGATGTAGAGAATCCAACGCTCGACTGGCTGTCGTTGGCAAAGGGGCATGGTGTACCGGGGACACGTGTCGAAGAGATCGAGGGTTTTGCCAAGGCACTGTCTGCCGGAATTTCCAGCGACGGTCCTTCCTTAATCGAAGTTGTTTGCCCCTCACTCGCTTGAATGCAACCTCGTTTGCAAAAAGAACGATTTGCGAGATTGACTGGACCTCGCGGCCCTTAAAGGAGCGCATATCCGGCAACCAATAAGTTCGAGAGCACCAAGATAACATGAAAACGGAAGGTAGCGAAGATTATCATGGCGTAGGAATATGAGCGGTCCCAACTAGCGTTGGCACCACCGCCAAACCACAATTCAAACCTTCAGCTCTTCGAATACGTCAAACCAAGGCATTTCGAAATCATCACTGAATGCTGTCGGGTCACACCTTGCCTGCGCTTCTATGATCACGGTGTCATGATAGGTTTGAAGCCACCGATATTTCTCTAGGTTCTGGACCTATTAATTTGTTGCCGTCATCCCGCCTGCGTGATTCATACCCGTGAGTTTCAGGGGTATAACATGAGCAATCTATTCTGGTTGCCTGACGAGCAGATGGCGCGGCTTCAGCCTTACTTTCCAAAGAGCCATGGTAAGCCGAGGGTTGATGATCGACGCGTTCTGAGTGGAATTATTTTCATCAATCGCAATGGGTTACGTTGGTCCGATGCGCCGCGCGAATATGGGCCGCCAAAGACACTGTACAATCGCTGGAAACGATGGAGCGATATGGGTGTGTTCGCTCGGATCATGAACGGGCTGGCTGCGGAGGGAACCGATCATAAGACCATCATGATTGACGCAACATACCTCAAAGCGCACCGCACGGCTTCCAGCCTGCGGTTGAAAAAGGGGGGCGTGGCAGGCTGATAGGGCGCACCAAGGGTGGTATGAATACGAAACTGCACGCTGTTACTGACAGTCTGGGACGCCCCATCCGCTTCTTCATATCCGCTGGGCAGGTGAGCGATTACACGGGCGCCAGGGCTCTGGTGAACAGTCTGCCATCGGCTGACTGGCTGCTGGGAGATCGAGGCTATGACGCCGACTGGTTCCGCGAAGCCCTTAATGACAGGGGAATAAAGCCCTGTATCCCAGGTCGAAAGTCACGCGACAAGCCCGTCCGATACGACAAGCGCCGCTACAAACGACGCAACCGCATTGAGATCATGTTCGGACGCCTGAAGGATTGGCGGCGCGTCGCCACCCGATATGACAGATGCCCAAAAGTCTTCCTGTCGGCCATCGTTCTAGCAGCCACCGTGCTGTTCTGGCTGTAAATCAATGAGTCTGGAGCCTAAGCACCAATTCGCTGCAGTTGCGCCAAAGTCTGCATCAGAATATTAATGACGTTGAAGCCTCTTCGACCACCTCTCTGACTGTGTCAAAGGCCTGCGGCAGTTCATCTTTCGGAATGCCGCCAAAGGCCAGTCGTAGCGCTTGAGGTACAGCAACTGTAGTAGCAAAGGGTTCTGCCCCGGACGCCGAAATACCGCGCTCCTTCAGGCGTGTAACAACAGGCTCAGCTCTGACACCCTTTTCCAGCGGCAACCATGCAAAACCAGCGTTGCGATGCCCGAGAACTGCCGATCCACCCAGAACAGCCCGGCAAATCTTCTGGCGCTCAGCTCCGTCCTGCCTTCGGGCTGCTTCGGAATTGGCCAGTGTACCGTCCTCGACCCAGCCTGTGACCAGGCCGGAAATCAGAGCCGGGACATTCCAGGTCGTCGCTCTGATTGCTTCGAGCAATCTGTCGAGATGAGCCAACGGGGAAACCACGTAGCCCAGTCGTAACCCCGTCGCGATACTCTTTGAGAAACCGCCCACATAAACCGTTCGTTCCGGCGCGAGTGAAAACAAGCTGGGCGGCGGGTTCGGCTCCAGAAAGGCATAAGCCGCATCCTCGATGATCAGAAGATCATGTTTCCGTGCGGTTTCGATGATCCACAGGCGCGTCAATTCATCCATCACAGCCCCCAAGGGGTTATGGACTGTCGGCATTAAATAGACCGCACGTATCTTCCTGTCGCGACATTGCCGGTCCAGCTCCTCCGGGTCCATTACACCGACCCGCCCCTCCACCGGAACAAGTTCGATGCCCTGAAGCGCAGCAATAGATTTAAAGCCCGGATAAGTCAGCGTATCTGTAGCGATTGCTTCTCCACGCCGAAACAGCCCGAGTACAATGGTTGCCAATCCATGCTGCCCGCCAGATGTAATCAGAAGGCACTCGGGGTCAATTGGACCAAGAATTGAAGCAAGACTGCTGGCAATGATCCGGCGTTCATGCGCGCGCCCACCATGGGGTTGATAGCGCAGCATGGCCTCTAGGTCCCCTGCGGCTGCGAGTTGCCGCAGCCCCGCGCGCAGCATATCTGCATCACCCGCCGCGCCGGGCATATTGAAGATAAGATCGACAAAGCCATCGTTGGCAGTCTGCTGAACGCCAAGTGTTGGTGGCAATCCGAGATCGCGCACAAATGTACCGCGACCGGCTTCGCCGACAATCAGTCCTCGTCGTTCGAGTTCCCTGTAAGCGCTTGTCGCGGTTGCCAAAGCCACACCAGCCTGTTCTGCAAAAGCCCTATGCGTCGGCAGTTTTGTGCCCGGAACCAGTTTGCCGTTCTGGATCGCGGTAGACAGCATGTCAGCCAGGCGGATGTATCGAGGTTTCTTCATAGCCTCACTGTATCTAGTACAATAGAAAAATTGTCATACATCATTCATCGTGGCATTCCGATCTCAAGTCAATCTTCGAGGTCTGCCCCTATGCCGAAAATGATACCGGTTTCATTTCTCGCCCTTGTTCTCTTTACGGTGACATTTGCCGTGAACCTGCAAGCGCCTCTCTATGATGCCTACGCGGCGGAAAGTGATGTGGGCGCGACAGCCGTAACGGTTGCATTTGCAGCCTATGTCGGGGGTCTGATGCCGACGCTCTTGCTGCTCGGTGGCCTTTCAGACCGGATTGGACGGCGGATTCCGATTGCTTTGGCGCTGATCCTTGGAACCGCAGCGACGGCGCTTCTTGTGCAAGCCCCAAGCTGGATTAGTTTGGTGATCGCACGTTTCATGCTCGGGATCGGCACCGGCCTCGCGACAACAGCGGGAACAGCCTACATGACAGAAATCCTGGGCGCTGATCGTGCGAAGAACGCTGCTCTTATTGTAACTTCGTCGACGTCTCTTGGTTTTGGCGGCGGCGCATTGGCAACTGGTATCAGTCTTGGCCTGCAAGGCCATACGCTCTTACCCGCCAGCTACATTGCGCTTTTCGTAGCCGCTCCGGTACTGGCATTGATTGCCCTGACATTGCCCCGTATCGACAAGCCGAGGCCGGTTTCGCTTGTGCGTCTGCCGGTGTTCCCTGCGGGAACGTGGGTCTTCGGGGCCGCGATGGCGCTGGCATGGTCCACCACTGGCATGACCATCGCTGTCGTTCCGCTGGAACTGGCGGAAAACAATCTCGGAGGGTGGACCGGACTGGTCGTCTTTCTGGCAATCTTCGTGGGTTTTCTGTGTCAGCCGATTGCACGACGCATGACCAACGGGCGTGCCCTTACCCTTGGCTTCATTCTGATCCCGTTTGGCTTCCTGGTTCTTCTGGCCGGTGTCTGGATGAAAATGCTTGCATTGGTTCTGATTGGCACCTGCATCACCAGCGCGGCCAGCTACGGTTTCACCTATCTCGCCTCTTTGGCAGAGGTCTCCTTGCGTGCGACGGACAACCGCGCGCGCGCAACAGCCGGACTACTTGTCTACGCTTACGTTGGCTTCTCTCTTCCAGTGATCGCCAGCGGCGCACTTGCGGATAAGCTCGGCCTTCTATTGGCAATGATCGTGTTCGCAGCAGTCCAGGTCACAGTTACAGCACTCATTGTTGCTGTCTGGAAACATCGAGCATGACCTGCTGAAAGCGCAGTCAGTCCGGTATAAGAACACTGGGTCCACCAAAAGCTAAAGGAAGCAGTCGTTCGTGCTTCCCGCATAATCGATCAATCCGGGCTCAATGCCGACCTCGGAGGCAGCGCGGCAATCCCGTGATATGGTGCCTCGTCGACGTCGGGTTGTCGTTGTGGAGGGCATGGCGGATCGGAGGATCAGTCATGGAAACACCAAACCTACCAGCCATTCGCGCACTTCGCCCGGCCTGGAACAAAGGCCGCATCGTTGGCCAGAAACGGCCGCTGAAGCCAAAGCATGTCTGGGCAATTCGGGTTCGACTCGAATTGGCCGAAAACCATCGCGACCTCGCACTCTTCAACATGGCAATCGACAGCAAGCTGCGCGGCTGTGACCTAGTGAAGATGAAAGTCGTCGATGTCATGGCGTCCGGCCAGATCAAAGAGCGCGCCTCCGTCCTGCAAAGCAAAACGCCGAAACCCGTGCGATTTGAGATTTCCGAAGGCACACGCGCCTCAGTCGAGAAGTGGATGGAAGACGAGCTCATCGTTGGCTCCGAGTACCTTTGGCCTGGCCGCTTCCACGAGCGCTTGCATATCTCGACACGCCAGTATGCGCGGATCGTCCGCGATTGGGTCACATCTATCGGTCTGGAGGCGAGCGCATATGGCACGCATTCGATGAGGCGAACAAAGGTGACCCAAATCTACAAGAAGACGGGCAACTTGCGGGCGGTTCAATTGTTGCTGGGCCACACCAAGATGGATAGCACCGTCCGGTATCTAGGCGTCGAGTTGGAGGACGCGCCAGCAATAGCCGAGGCCATTGAAGTCTAATGACACGGGCCGTCTTCAAGGGCGGCCCACAGTCGCCATCCATCGATACGACGAATTGCTGCGTTCGCATTCCGCCTTGCAGGCATTCGAATTGCGTCAGACTATCCGAAGCGCTGGTTCCTGAAACACAGCAAAAAAATGTAGCATTTTATCAGAATACTTTTACCTTGTGGTCAAATTTGGGGGAAGATGAATGCTCGACATCATCATTAGACAAGCCCAACTGCCGGATGGCCGAGGGCCGTTGGATATTGCGATCAAGGGTGACCGCGTCGCAGAAATTGCCCCCAAGATCAAGGCTGAGGCAGGCGAGGACATTGACGCGGCTGGGCGATTGGTTTCGCCCCCGTTTACCGACCCGCACTTCCATATGGATGCGACCCTGAGCCTTGGAACGCCTCGCATGAATGTCTCGGGCACACTATTGGAAGGCATCGTGCTTTGGGGTGAGCTAAAGCCTCTGCTGACACCCGAAGCAGTAATTGAGCGCGCCATGCAATATTGCGACCTTGCCGTATCGCAGGGATTGCTGGCCATCCGTTCGCATGTGGATGTTTCATCCACACCTTTGGTTGGCGTTGAAGCGCTGTTGGAGGTCCGCAAGCAGGTCGCTCCCTATATTGATCTGCAACTGGTAGCATTCCCGCAAGATGGCCTTTACCGCGCAGAGAATGCAGAAAAAAACTTGATCCAAGCCCTTGATATGGGTGTCGATGTAGTAGGCGGTATTCCGCATTTTGAGCGTACGATGTCGGAAGGTGCCCGGTCGGTCAGGAGACTGGCCGAGATAGCGGTGGACCGAGGTTTGATGCTGGATTTGCATTGCGATGAAAGCGACGATCCAATGTCGCGCCACGTGGAAACCTTAGCCTATGAGACCACGCGCCTTGGGCTTGGCGGGCGGGTAACGGCAAGTCATGTCACAGCGATGCACTCGTATGACAACTACTATGCATCAAAACTCATACCTCTGATCGCGGAAAGCGGCATGAACGTGGTGCCCAACCCGCTCATCAATATAACGCTGCAAGGTCGCTCGGATACCTATCCGCGTCGTAGGGGGCTGACCCGAGTGCCAGAGCTGCGCGCGGCGGGTGTAAATGTCGCCTTCGGGCAGGATTGCACGATGGACCCGTGGTATTCGCTTGGCTCCGCCGACATGTTGGAAGTGGCTCATATGGGCGTGCATGCTGTGCCAATGACATCCCGCGAGGCGATGGAGTGGGCGTTTACGTCCGTTACTCAGAATGGTGCTAAAGCAATGGGCTTGCCCGACCCGACGATCCGCGAAGGCGGCCCTGCCAATATGGTAGTGTTGCAAGCGCAGGACCCGATTGAAGCAGTTCGCATGAAAGCCACCCGGCTTGCCGTTATAAAAAACGGAAAGGTGCTGGCGCGCACGGAACCACGAATGGCCGCGCTTTCGTTGCCTGGCCGTCCCACGACCCTGGATCCCGCAGATTACGCGCCCAGGCCCAATAATTAGGAAGCTCATTAACAAGAAGAATTGCCACCAACAGAAGAGGATCTACCGATGAAACTCACCACAACCCGCCGTCAACTGATGGTCGGCGCTGCGGCCACGCTGGCCCTGCCGGCATATATCCATCGCGTGAATGCGCAATCTGCGATCCGCGTCGCCGGAGTGCACATGTCTCCGGTTGAAAATGCGTGGAACAGCCGCATTCACCTGGCGATGCAGGAAGCCGCCGACGCTGGCCTGATAGAGTATGAGTTTTCAGAAGGAGTAGCGCCGACCGACTATCCCCGCGCGATGCGCGAGTATGCCGAGGGAGGTGCGCAAATCATCTGGGGTGAATCTTACGCTGTGGAGCGTGAAGCACGCGAAGTGGCGGGTGACTACCCCGACACCGCGTTTCTGATGGGGTCTTCCGGTGGGCCAGAAGGTGACAATTTCGGTGTCTTTGGCACACGCAACCACGAGGCAGCCTATCTGGCTGGTATGCTCGCGGGTCAAATGTCCGAAAGCAATGTCTTTGGTTCGGTCGGGGGTTATCCGATCCCCGAGGTGAACCTTTTGATCAATGCTTTCCGCATGGGCGTAAGCGAAGTGAACCCAGACGCCACCTTCGTCAACGGCTTTATCGGTGCATGGTTCGATCCGGCCCGCGCGCAAGAGGCTGCGATTGCCCAGATTGATGCGGGTGCAGACATTCTGTTTGGTGAGCGCATTGGCACTGCGGATGCGGCCCAAGCGCGAGGTGTGAAGGCGATCGGTTCGCTTATCGATTATACTCCGCGATACCCGGGCACGGTTTTTGCCAATGCAATCTGGAATTACGGTCCCACAATCGAGGCCATCGTGGCGGATGTTCAGGCCGGTAATCCAACAGGTCGTAACTACACGGAATATTCCTTTATGGCCCACGGCGGCAATGAGTTGATCTATGTCGCCGATGAAGTGCCCGCCGACGCCATCCCGGGGATGGAGGCCAAACAGGCCGCGATTCAATCCGGTGAATGGGACGTTCCGATTGATGAAAGCGAGCCCTCCTGATCCAGAGGGTTTTGACGTGACCGATGCCACGACTCTTGCAGCTGCCATCACGGCAGGGCAGATCTCTGCCTGCCAACTGATGGAATCAAGTCTTGCCGCCTGCCACGCACGGGCAGATTTGGGGGCCGTGGTATATCTGGACGAAGATATGGCCCGCGATGGGGCAAAGGTTGCAGACGCTTTGCCACCAGACCAGCGCGGGCCATTTCATGGGGTTCCCTTTTTGGTGAAAGACCTCGGTGGTTTCGCAAAAGGGCTGCCGGCGGCGGCAGGATCTGCGGCAATCCGTGCGCGATTTCATAGACCCGAAAGTGACAGCCACCTGCTGCACCGTCTTCGCCGAACAGGCCTGATCCCTTTCGGATTGACCGCAACACCGCCGTTTGGCCTTTCACTAACATGCGAACCCGATGGCATGGCTGTGACCCGTAATCCATGGAACCCCGCACTGACACCCGGTGGTTCATCCGGCGGTGCCGCAGCCGCGGTTGCAGCTGGTATTGTTGCAATTGCTCATGCCACGGATGCAGCCGGGTCCATCAGGGTTCCCGCCGCATGTTGCGGCTTGACCGGGCTTAAGCCTTCTCGTGGCGCGGTGCCCGGAGGCCCTGATTTTGCCAATCACCTGATGGGCATAGCGTCTGAGTTGGTCCTTTCGCGGTCGGTCCGCGATGTGAAGACCGCATTTGACGCGGTAGCCCAGCCCATGGCCCCGGTAAATCTGCCAGAACGCCCCCGCGTCGCATTGGCATTGCCGGAGCGGTGCGGTGCCGACCAGTGCAAGGCCGCGAAAAATGTTGCCGACGCGCTGCGCGATGCAGGCTGTGAGGTGTGCGATATTCGTGCCCCCGACCAATTGGGGGATGAGGCTCACGCAATCGCTCGAACCATACTAGCTGTTTCCATGGCCGAGTGGCTGACTGCGCTCAAGATAACTGATGATGAGCTTCCACCACTTGCCGCAGCCATGGCTGCCGAGGGCCGTGCGACGTCGGCCACAGCGCTTTTTGCGGCCTCACGACAACTCGCACGTGTGACAAATCGATCTCGCAAGCTTTTCAAGTCTGCCGATGCTGTCCTGATGCCGATCCTATCGTCTGCGCCGCCCGATGTAGGCACTTTGGATCTGTCCGGCTCCTCCCCAAACGATCACATGGCGCGGCTCGAGGCTTTTGCCCCGAACGCCGCGCTAGCAAATGTAGCGGGCTTGCCAGCTTTGGCGCTGCCTTTTGGCATGGCAAATGATCTTCCACTCGGCGTTCAACTGATTGGTCCCCCCGGCTCGGATTTTGCGCTGCTGAAACTTGGCGCACTTGTCGAAGCCCGCGCGCCCGCAATCACTTTTCCGCACCCAATCGCAGGCCTGCCCGCATGACCAAGGTTCTGGAACTAAACGGCATTACCAAGCGTTTCGGAACGCTTACCGCAAATGACGATGTGACCCTCACACTAGAAGACGGGGAAATTCTTGCTCTGTTGGGCGAAAATGGTGCGGGTAAGACGACACTGATGAATATTCTGTTCGGCCACTACGCAGCCGATAAAGGCTCTGTCAGGGTGTTTGGCAAAGAACTGCCCCCGGGTCTGCCACGCGCAGCAATCGAAGTGGGTGTGGGAATGGTACACCAGCACTTCACGCTTGCGGGCAACCTCACGGTTCTTGAAAACGTAATGCTGGGTTCCGAACCGCTGACGCGCACGCGTTCTGCTCGTGGCGAGGCGCGCAAGAAACTGTTGCAGATCTCAAAGCGGTTCGGCCTGCCTGTAAATCCAGAGGCCAAGGTTCGGACGCTTTCCGTTGGTGAACGTCAACGGGTCGAGATTCTGAAAGCACTCTATCGCGACGCACGTATTTTGATTTTGGATGAACCGACTGCCGTTCTGGCCCGGCCCGAGGCGATGCGCCTGTTCGAAACGCTGCGTGATATGACAAAAGAGGGCCTCTCGCTTATTTTCATCAGCCACAAGCTGCATGAGGTCATGGCAGCCTCTGACCGTGTGGCGGTGCTTCGTGGCGGCAGGATGGTCGCAGAACGCAAAACACCCGAAACCACACCAGAAGAGTTGGCGGAACTGATGGTTGGCCGCAAGGTTGAGCGTCCCGTACGTCAAGACCATGAGATTGGAGCGCCAGTCCTGATCGCAAAGGACGTGAGCGTGGAAGAAGACGGTGATTTGCGGCTGGATGATGTGTCTTTCGCTGTCCATGCCGGTGAAATCCTTGGTATCGTCGGCGTTTCAGGCAATGGTCAGTCCTCCCTCGGTGCGCTGCTATCAGGATTGGCACACCCAAGTGCGGGTCAGTTAACACTCTTGAACGAAGATATCAGCCATCTGGGCCCGCGCGGCATGATCCGCGTGGGCGCAGGCAGGGTGCCTGAAGACCGGCACGCAGAAGGCGTTGTGGGCGAATTAAGTTTGTGGGAAAACGCAGTGCTTGAGCGCTTGCGCACACCGAGATTTTCGCACCGCGGCTTTGTTCGACAACGCGCCGCCCGGGATTACACTGCGGGGCTGATAGAACGTTTTGATATCCGCGGCGCCAGCCCCGACACGCGAACAAGGCTGCTGTCCGGCGGCAATATGCAAAAGCTGATCCTTGGCCGGGTTCTGACCAATGGGCCGCGTTTCGTGCTCGCAAACCAGCCAACGCGTGGTCTTGATGAAGGTGCAATTGCTTCAGTTCATGCCGAGCTTTTGGGAGCACGGGCCGAAGGTGCCGCAATCCTGCTCATCTCAGAAGAATTGGAAGAAGCTGTAGCCCTGTCAGACCGAATACAGGCCATCGTAAAAGGTCGCTTGTCAGAATCGATATCGGCTGATGAAGCCGACCCACAACGCCTTGGCCTGATGATGGCAGGTGTCTGGAAGGAAAATGATGATGCGGCTTGAACGACGCTCACATGTGCCGCTGCATCTTGCGATCATTGCACCACTGGCCGCGATCTTTGCTGCATTGCTTTTGGCCGCAGGTCTCATCGCTGCTGCTGACGTAAATCCGCTAACGGCGTATGGCGAAATGGTGAATGGCGCATTCGGCTCGCGCCTTTCCATCGCTGAGATGTTGACCCGCGCCACTCCGCTTATCTTTACGGGGCTTGCCGCAGCTGTCGCCTTCCGAGCGCGGCTTTGGAACATCGGGGGCGAGGGACAGTTCTTTGTTGGGGCGCTAATCACCGCTTGGATCGGTCATTCACTCGGGGTTCCAGGGTGGATAGGTATTCCGATCTTGATGTCGGCGGGCATGGCGGCAGGCGCGGCCCTTTTGGCAGGACCTGCCTTTTTACGCTTACGTTTCGGCGTGGATGAGGTGGTGACAACCCTGCTGCTCAACTTCATCGTGATCCTTTTTGTTGGCCTCATGATTGAGGGCCCTTTGCGCGATCCGCTGGCCTTTGGGTGGCCCTCTTCGGTGCCCGTAGACGGGGATTACCGCCTTCCGGATCTGATCCCCCGTACACGTCTCCATATCGGGCTGCTTTTTGCTATCGCAGCGGCAAGTGCTGTTTGGCTGATCCTTGCGCGTACTGTTTTTGGCGCTGAAACACGCGCCGCAGGCTTAAATGCCAGTGCCGCTGCCTTTGCCGGAATTTCTCTGCCCCAAACGATCATGGGTGTTGCCTTGCTTTCGGGAGCGCTGGCAGGGCTTGCCGGGTCTGTCGAAGTCATGGGGGTCACTGCGGGGGTCACCACCACTATGAGCCCCGGATTTGGTTATGCAGGCATTGTCGTCGCTATGCTCGCCGCTTTGCATCCGGCCGGAGTGGTCGCTGCCGCTGTTTTCGTCGCCACAGTCTTTGTCGGGGCCGACGCCATGAGCCGTGCGACGGGTGTACCCAGTTTCATTGCCGATGTGATCGTGGCGCTGTGCCTGCTCACCATGATCGTGGCCCTTCTTTTCACAACCTACCGGGTGCGCCGATGAGTGATGCAATTGATCTGCTGCTGAATACCAGTCTTTGGGCTTCCGTGCTGCGTATTGCGACACCGCTCATATTTGGTGTTCTTGGTGCGTTGCTTTGCGAACGTTCGGGCGTGCTCAATCTGGGAATCGAGGGGATCATGACCATGGGGGCGATGAGCGGTTGGCTTGTCGTCTACATGGGCGCGCCATTGCTTGCAGGCCTCATTTTTGCAGCGTTTTGCGGCGCGGTGATGGGATTGCTTCATGCCATGCTGACAGTTCCACTTGGGCTTTCGCAACACGTCTCAGGGCTGGGCATAACGCTGTTTGCATCCGCTTTAGCCTATTACCTGTACAGGTTACTTGTTGAGGTGGGAGATCTGCCTCCTACGATCGAGGCTTTTAAGCCGCTCGATCTTCCGGTCCTGTCAGATATTCCCGTTTTGGGACCGATCCTTTTCAACCAAGCTTTGCCGACCTATCTGGCGCTCACTGCGGTGGCTGTGATGGCCTATGTTCTTGCCCGCACGCCTTTGGGGTTGGCCATTCGTATGACCGGGGAGAACCCTCATGCGGTTGAGGCGCAGGGGCTGAACCCGATCCGTATCCGTATCGGCGCAGTTGTTGTCGGGTCGGCTTTGATGGCGGTTGGCGGGGCCTTCCTGACCACAACGGCGTTCAACAGCTTTTTCCCTGGCATGGTGCAGGGGCGCGGTTGGATTTGCATCGCATTGGTAGTCTTCGCTGGCTGGCGGCCCGGTAAGGCTCTGATTGGCGCGATGTTGTTCGCTTTCTTCGATGCCTACCAACTGCGATTGCAGACAACGGTTGAGGGTGTGCCATATCAGTTGTTCCTTATGGCGCCGTATGTACTTTCGATCGTTGCGCTGGTCCTTGTCGCCCGCAGAGCCGAAGTCCCAGCGGCGTTGATGGCACCCTACCGACGCGGCGAACGTTAGTGGCATATTTTCGAACATATTGGCCAGGAAACGATAAATTCAACAAAACAAACATCTACTCGACCAGACAATGAAGAGCTGGGCACGAGACCTTAATCACAATCCGGAAAACTCTTGACAATATCTTTTTTTAACGCTCCGGCGTCATTCAGTCGCGCAGATTGAAATCCGGTCTCAAGACTACTTGAATGTCTTCTTCCGAATATTCAACCTGACAGGCTCACTCCTGCAGCGAAAGACCGCTTTCCTGAAAATGTCCCAAACAGTGCCAACCCTGGTTCGTGGCGTCGAAGGTCCGCTTCTATCGATCTCCGCAAGTCCTCGCTGCAGAGCGGCGAATTCACACTTTCCGCCCATTCTGTTGAAAAACAACGTGTTGCTGACGCAGAAAGTGGTGCTTTGAACAGAGCGCGAGTGCCTTTCCATTCAGGCTTTGCGCATTTGCTGCGGTGCGGGAAATATCTTGGCCAGTTTGCGGAGGTTTTGGGCGGTGGCGGCGAGGAGGAATTCGTCATTTGCGCCACATGGTCCACGTAATCGGAGCCGTCCGATCCCGAGGATGCGTTTGAGGTGGGCGAAAAGCATCTCGACCTTCTTCCGGAGCTTCATCGAGATCTGGTATTGGCGGGTCTTGGCAATGTCGCGGGCAACCTGCCGGGCGTCTTCGTGCTCTTCACGTGTAATCTTTCGAGCATCGGCGTTCGGGCAGCACTTGGCTTTCGACGGGCAGGTCTGACAGACGTCTTTCAAGGCGCGATAACGAGCCGTCCCTTTGCCGGTTGGCCCTCTGTTCGGATCCGAGTAGTTACGGCGGAACTGCATCAGGGCGTGACCTTCGGGACAGACATATTGATCGTTTTCTGCGTCCCACTCAAAGTCGGCGCGGGTCCAGGTTCCGTCGTTGCGCCCGGATTTATCAAAGACAGGAATGTGCGGCGCGATCTTGCGGTCGACCAGCCATCCAAGAAGTGGCTCGGTGCCGTAAGCGGTGTCGGCGATCAGCCGTTCTGGATGCAGATCGAACTTGTCCTCTACCCGGTCCAGCATGGTTTTGGTTGATCCGACCTCAGCTTGTCGGATGGACCGTGTGGCCTCGACATCAACGATGACGCCATGGTCGGTGTCGATCAGATAATTGTCAGAATAGCTGAAGAAAGCAGGCCCCTTACGCGCTGCCGTCCATTGGCTCGCAGGGTCAGAATGCGAGGTGAACTTGGGCTGCACCTCGCTCGCAGCTCCGAAAGCCGCCTCATCGAGAGTGTCGAGATATTCGCGAACCGCCCGTGGCGCATCCTCCGGTGTGACACCGCGTTCTTCCCAATCCTTGGGGTTGCTGGAGTTCTGTTTCTGGACATCAGCGGCGATCAGACTGGCATCAGCGGCAAAGCCCTATCCATTGAGAACTCATAGAACAGCGACGATTACGCTTCCTGCCTCGGTCCCATCATCGCCAATCCTCCCGCCCATTGGAAGAATTGAATCAGCAGTTCAGCCCTCGATCAAGGAAGAGTTTTTCAACAAAATACGCCCCTCGGGTGTAGGCGATGTCCTAGAAACAGCCTTTGTAAGCGAAGGGGATACATTCTGGCTCCCACAAGACTTTGAGGTTCAATGCTCCCATGGACATAGCATCAAGGAACATCTTCATTGGGCAGAAAGTGCCTGCCCAATGACGCCTTAAGTATGGAAATGTCCTAGAGGCGTGTAACCAGAGTCACGCATTCAGAAGCCCGTGTAACTGCGGTATAGAGCCAATTCCTCGCATATTTGTCGAAGATGTGACTTTCGTCCTCTATAATCACGTGGCCCCACTGGCTGCCTTGGGCTTTATGAACTGTCAACGCGTAACCATACTTAAACTGCTGAGAACTTTTTCGTTCCTTGTCCGCCAATCTCTCTTCGTCGTCGGTAAAATACTCCGGATGCACACGTACGCGGTAGTTTTCATGATCCGGGAAGTCGCACGATTTTAGTTCCAACGACAAAGTTCCCGAAAACCGGGACTTCTTCGGTTCTGAGACGACTGTGAACATGCCTCCATTGACGATACCAAGGCCATGGTCATTGTGCTGACACACAAGGCGGTCGCAAATCTCAGGCAGGTCACTGGTGCGTCCCAAGGCCCTGCGGATTTCTTCGTTGTAGTGGGAACGAGTGACGTTCCTACCGGCAAGGAGCTGGTCCGCATCCAATATCTCATCGATCTCAAGACTCCCGTCCGGCACCACACGGCTGTTCCCATAGGCACCGTATTTCAACGGTTTCCCTTCACGAATGTCTGTCGCCAGTTGTAAGACCGGGCTGTCCTTGGCCTGACGGTGGATTTCGGTCAGCATGGCGTCAGGCTTGGCGTTGGTGAAGTAGCCCTCGCCGGCCACCGGCGGCAGCTGGGCAGGATCACCAAGTGCGAGGATAGGAGTTCCGAATGACATTAGGTCACGCGCTAAATTTACATCAACCATTGAGCACTCATCGAGCACAATCAAGTCTGCATCCGCTGCTGCACTATCCGGATCGAGGTGGAAACTGAATTTATCAGCCGGTCCCTGCACAACCTTATAGATCAGACTGTGAATGGTGGAAGCACCTTCACAGCCGTTGCGCTGCATCATCATAGCCGCTTTGCCAGTGAAGGCCGCGTAAACAACCCCTCCATTCAAACCGCTGGCCAGATGTCGCGCGATTGTCGTCTTGCCGGTGCCAGCATATCCGAAGAGCCGGAAGATCTTATTTGTCTTGGCATCGTTCTTCAGCCAGGAGCCAACGCAGTCAAGCGCTGAGAGTTGTTGGCCGGACATAGTGAAATTGATAGCATTCATGAGGTTAGGTCTTCTGCAGGTTTGGGGTTGAGAATTCTGGCCAACGTGCGAGGCTGGCCGAGCGTATCTTGGGCGTCTTAAGAACGAACCAACCAGACGATTGATGGTCGGCTCTGCGTTCATCGAAATGAAGGTGTAATGCCCCCCTTGTTACGGGTTACACTTCAGGAGGAATGTTCCGGAGAAAGTACTTAACTAGGGGGGCATTACATGCCCGGAGGGGTTTCTTGATCTCCGGAGGGTGTAACGCTCCCCTATTATTTAACTTCTTTGCTCTTACACTATATTTGACACAAGGGAGCCATTACACGGCAACCTCCACCTTCGGTGCAGCGTTGGTCTCTAATCTCGAGGCACTCTGGCGAGTACGACATGCATTGACACGCCTCCAGTTTGCCCGCCTATCGGCCTCGGCAATCGGATCGGCAAAGCCCGTTTCTGAAAGGGTTTTCGAGATGACCGTCTGGCGTGCTAGTTCACAATCTCCACGCTGTGTACATGTCGAGCAAATAGGATTGTCAAACATGACTACTCCGGGCACACCAAAACAACTCTGGTAGATCTCCTTGCTTGTAGGCGTCTTGAGCTCAACGGGTCTAAGGAAGCCGTTGGCAACGTCTTCTCGTGCTTTGCGTTCAGCACTTTCGACGGCCTTTTCCCCAAGGAAGTTACAATCAACGGCACGGAAATACTGGTGCTCGACCACGTGCTTGGCAACAAACCCGTCTATTGAATATACGCCGCGACTCACCAAATCGAGCATCTCTTTACGAAATTGACGCTGCGCCGGAAGGCCCTGGTAGGAAAAAAATGCGTACTGGGGCATGACCTTCATCCGGTTCAATTCGAGGCCATGGCGGTCATCACTCCAGAACTCCACTATTTTGGTCAACCAGGCATCGCGTTTCTTCTCGCCAGGCCAAAGCTGATTAGGCTGCGGCGGATGTCGATAACGGCGAGCGGCCGCGAACTTGAAAACGAATTCCAAGTAAGCGGGATAGGGCAGGCCGATCTGGTCTGCTTTCTGGCGAGCGATGTAGAGCTGGGTCAGATGAGCGTTCCGTTTGTGAAAGCTCAATTTGAAGCCGATTTTGATATCGGCGGCTGCCCTGACGTCGATGTTGGTGCGAAGATAGTCCCTATAGGCCTCGATATAGGCCTCGTAGAACCGCTTGGTCGCTTCCATAGGGCTCAGAAAACGATACTCCGGCCATTTGGTCGGCATCAGCTCAGCTTCGCGCGCGCGATACCTTGTAGGTATCAGCTTCAACATGCGATGAAGCTTATTCAGCCTTAGTTTATGTTCATCCAGGGGCATTCGACATATCTCCTTTGTCCCGGGACCGACCTAGAGGGCGAATTCCCGGTCTTGTCTTTGATTGAGTCGGGTGGGATGTGGCTAGTGCCAGATCAGACGAGGTGGGTCTCTTCTGAACCTGCGTTCCAGCGTCCATCAGTCCAGTGACCCAGCTTCATGGCGGTGTCGCGCAACTTGCGATACCGGCGACGAGCCTGCTCGATCATCCGATAGCCCTGCCGGTAATCCGGTGCCTTGTAGTAGCCCAACCGCAGACCTTCGATTTCGCGCATAAGATCACTGGCACACTTATCGAGAAAACGAGCCTGATCTTCACGAGAAAGCTGGCGCAGTACCGCCAACGAAGGCAAAGGCGGAATCTTCGGCGGAACCAACGGGGCTTCGGTGACCGATCCTTTTCCGTCGATGTTTGCGGTCGATGTGTGAATTGACTCATGGTGTTCAAGAATCTGGATCAACTCATGGGTCATACCCAGAAGGCAACTGACAAGCTCGGGTGCATTCTTGCCGCCACTAAGCTCATTGGCCATCGACTCCAGCATGAAAAACACTGTGCCGTTGTCGATAAAATCGTGATTTTCTCCGGAGATGCTCTTTTTGAGGTTGATGGTGGGAACGTTCAGTTTACCAACATCTATTGTTCCGCCAAGGCGGTTGGGTGCGGCGTCCATATAGGATTCCTTTCAACAGTGGGTTTTTTGGGCGATCTTTTTAGCGCGCAATTTCTTTATAGCGCTGCGGCTGTCGACTTGCGTCTTTTTGTGAAATTTTTTTTCGTTGCCGCAATTCTAGGGCATATCTAAATGTCAAATCGGTGGCTTGGGATCCATTTGCAGAACAGTTCTGAGGCCGCCTTCGAAGATCGACCATTACCAGATCGGACGAGGATGATTGTTTGATCTTCGCGCGGGAAACACGCACGCACATAGGATTGGGCTCGGAATAAGATGTCGCGCTCTGACCCACAATGATGGACTGTTGGAAGCCTAGGCTTACGCTTGGTAATTTGGGCCATTCTAAAGTCGGTTACACAGTTACAATATGACACATAACCCATTGCTTTATAATACTTTGTCGGGAGTTCGAGTCTCTCATCACCCACCATCCTTTCCCCACAATGTATCAAGGTCTTACGTGACTGGCACATTTCGCTGTGCTGCGCGTGAAACTGCGTCCGCTGCGCATTGATCGCCCGGCTGAGAAAATAGCGTTTTCTTGATTAGTGACGCGTATCTCAGCATGATCCGGATATGTTGGTTGAAATGGACACGTGGTTGAACGACCTCGGATTGGGTCAGTACGCAAGTGCCTTTGCGGAAAACGACATTGATGCGCGGGTTTTGCCATTGCTGACAGGCGACGACCTGAAAGAGCTTGGGGTAAGCCTTGGTCACCGAAAGATCATCCTTGCGGCGGTTCAGGATTTGGTTGGCTCTGGGTGCCTGTCTTCATCAGCGCCAGCCGCAGGGGAGCCAACCAGCGAGAAAACTCAGCCATCCGCCCTTGATGATGTGCATAGCGAAGCTGCACCAGCGAAAAAGCCCATCGCACCTGCGGCTGAGCGGCGTCATCTGACAGTCTTGTTCGCTGATCTGGTCGGCTCGACGGAGCTGACCAACCGATTTGATCCCGAAGACATGCGGGATCTGCTACAGAACTATCAGGATACCGTCGCGGGGGCAGTGAGCAGGTATGGTGGCTATGTCGCGAAATATCTTGGCGACGGTCTTCTTGTGTTTTTCGGCTGGCCAACAGCCTACGAAGATCACGCCATTCGCGCGATAAAGGCGGGGCTTGAGTGCGTCCGTCGGGTTGAAGAGCTCAACACCCCTGACGGTGAGCGTTTATCAGCCAGACTGGGTATTGCCAGCGGCGATGTCGTGGTCGGTGACACGATCGGCGAAAACTCGTACGAAGAAGGTGCCATGACCGGGCCGGCGGTCAATCTGGCCGCGCGGATACAGGAACACGCCCTGCCAAACTCGGTGGTTTTGTCTGCAGAAGAAACCGAAGCCGCCTTGCACCGGATATTCGAGTTCGAGACCCTTGGATCAACTCAGTTGAAGGGGTTCAAAGACCCTCGGACCTTGTTGAAGGTCGTATCGGAACGCAGCGCGGAAAGCCGGTTTCGCGCGTCGTACAAGGATGACGCTGGCAGCACCATGATTGGCCGGGACTACGAAAAGGGTATCCTGTTGCAATCGTGGCAACGTGCCCAAAACGGTCATGGTGAGGTCGTTCTGCTGTCGGGTGAGGCGGGGATTGGAAAATCGCGCCTGACTGAGGGGTTTCTTGCGGACGTTACAGCGACCGGACAGGCCGATGTGATAAGGCTGAACTGCTCGCCCTATCTGACCAGCAGCCCCTTTCATCCGGTCACCCAGCGAATTTCACAGGATGCGGGCGTTGAACCGGATTTTGACGACAATCAAATTCTGGAACATGTCAGGAAGCTGCTGGAAGGCCGGGAAGGTCTGGACTGGGAACAGGTTCTGCCTGTCTTTGCAGCGCTGGTTGCGCCGCGCAGCGCGCTGGCTCGTGAAGTTCTCGAGATGTCGCCGCAGGAGCAACGCGACATAACGATCCAAACCCTGATCCATGCGGTGCAGGTCCGGGCAGGTGTACGCCCGGTTATTCTGTGTGTTGAGGATGCACATTGGATCGATCCCTCGACGCAAGCCCTGCTGGAGCGGTTCAAGGCGATTTGTACCGATCTTCCCCTGATGGTCCTGATGACCCACAGACCTGGGTGGGACCTGGCCCGCGATGACGGGGACACGCATGTTCAAACACTCCTGCTGCGCCGGTTCGGTTCTGCTGATGTCTCGGATCTGGTCCGCAATATCACTGGCAAGGACCCGGACGATGCCTTGATCGCGACAATCATCGAAAAAACGGACGGTGTGCCCCTGTTTGTCGAAGAATTGACCCAGGCGATCGTGAATGCTGATGAGCAGGGACAAGTCCGCATACCATCCTCGCTGAAGGGTGCCTTGATGGCGCGGCTTGATGCAGTTTCGCCTGAGGCCAAACAGGTCGCGTTGACGGGGTCAGTCATCGGGCGGGAATTTGAACCAGATTTGTTAAGGGCCGCCATGGGGCTGGAACGCGCGGATATCAATCTTCGCCTCGAAGAACTGTCGCGAACGGGACTGATCTTTGAAAGCGGAAACAACCGCGGGCATTTTGTGTTCCGCCATGCCCTTACCCGCGATACGGCATATCAATCCATGCTGAGCTCTACCCGCAGGCAGCAACATTCAAACGTTGCCCGTGCACTGATCGCGATGCGATCAGCTGAAATCGAACGCCGCCCGGAACTGGTGGCCCGCCATCTGTCAGAAGCAGAAGATTGGCGCGCCGCATTCGACAAATGGGAAGCTGCGGCTGAAATGGCATTGGCCCGGTCAGCCAGCCAGGAAGCGATGACCAATGCCCAGGAGACGCTTAAAGCGGCTAAGCGGCTGAACTCGGAAACCAGCCCGGAAATGGTCAGGGGCATGATCCTGGTTGGCCGCAGCCATGACAGCCAGGGTCAGTTGTCCGAGGCGATGGCGGTTCTGAAAAGTGCATCTAACGCTGCACGGAAACTCCACGATGTGCAGTTGTCAGCCGATGCAGCCAATCATTTTGCTGACTCGTGCATGATGACAAGCAAGCGACATCACGAGGCCATTGACCTTTGTGAAAAGGCGCTGAAAGACCTGTCTGACAATGACGAAGTCAGGCGGTGCCGGTTGATGAGCCAACTAGCACGGGCGTATATGTTTGTCGGCCAGTTTTCCGAAGGCACCCGCTTTGGTCAGCAATCCATGGAACTGGCAGCGAAGCTTGGGGATCATAAATCCCAGTTTTCGGTAATGATGATGCATTTTGGGGCGCCATTCATCGCGCGCAACGGGCGAGAGGCGCGCCATTGGCGTGAAAACCTGGATGCCATGCATCGGGTCGCAGAAAAGCTTGGCACCATTGATCAGGGCCGCGACCGGACGCTCAACCTGTTTGTCGGTGCTGAAATGGCCGACCGCGACCTGTTGGACAACTCACTCGAATTGCTGACAGCGATTTCCGAAAAGGACAATCATCTGCAACTCTATTGGGTTCAGAAACACGCACGCGCCATGGTTGCAATCATGGACGGCGACTTTGTTCAGGCTGAAAAGCACGCCACCGAAGCGGTCAAGATCGGCCGAAAAACGCACGGCGAACATGTCGAGGGCGTTTTCGGCGTTCAGATGTTCACCATCCGCCGCGAGCAGAACCGCCTGCACGAGGTCGCGCCTGTGATCAAGAAACTGATGACCGACAGCCCCGAAGACATCTCGTGGAAGCCGGGTTTTGGCCTTATCGCAGCCGAACTGGGGTACACGGAACCAGCCGAAAAAATACTGAATGAAATGGCGGAAAACGGCTTCGACCTGCCGCCAGATGCCATGTATTCAACAACACTGTCCTATCTTGCCGACATCTGCGTGGCAGTCGGGCATCCGGATCATGCCCAGACGCTTTACGGTATGCTGCAACCCTACGAGGACCTGACGATCACCGCAGGGGCAACCACAGTCTGCACAGGTGCCGCAGCCCGACGCTTGGGGAACCTGGCAACGGTGCTGAAAGACTGGGAAATTGCCGGGAAGATGTTCCGGAAAGCCATCGAGATTGACACGAGGATGAATTGCCCGCCATGGATTGCGCATTCCAAGGCAGCGTATGCATCCGCACTCAGACAACAGGGCCGCCCCAGCGATTTGGAACTGGCGTTTCAACTGGAAGGGGAAGCGTTGGCAATATCACAGAAATTGAGTATGGTTTCCCTTAAGTCAAAACTCGAAGGGGTAGCCAGTTAAGGCCCGGAAAATGCTTGGGGGGCATAATGCCACGATATATCATTGAACGGAATTTTGCCGAGCAGCTGAATATCAGCGACAACGACAAAATTCACATCAAAGAAATCAACGACGAAGTCGGCATTGAATGGATCTTTTCCTTCCTCAGCGCAGATAAGCGCAAAACATACTGCCTTTACGAAGCCCCGGATGAAGAAAGCCTGCGAAAAGCGGCCGAGCGTCTGAACATTCCTGCCGATGTCATCACGCCGGTAGATCGGATCGATCCGGGAATATTTGCCTGACGACCAGCTTTCCCCCACAACCAAGTATCCCCTTCTCAGGGCAATAACAAACTCACGAGGCAGCCGTGCGCGAAACCTTTCCTGAAACAAGGGAGGCCTAAGCATGTTTGACCTGAAAGCACTCGACGGACATATCGCAACTGTGGATCAAGGCGATTTGGACGCGCTTGATGCCTCACTGCGCGGCGGGGTCTACCTGCCGGGAACCCCGGAATACGAAGAAGCCAGGATTACCTGGAACAGCATGTTCGAGCGTTTCCCCGCCTTCGTGATCCGTGCGATGGGGGCGAGCGACGTCCAGAAGGCAATAAACTTCGTCCGACAAGCAGGCCTCATGATGACCGTTCGATCAGGTGGGCACCAGATTGCAGGGCACGCCGTCGCGGACAAGGCCGTCATGCTGGACCTGTCCCAGATGCGTTCGGTTCACGTGGACCCTGCCCGCAAAACTGTCCGCGTTGCACCCGGTGCGTTGCTTGGAGACGTTGATCGCGAAACACAGGCCCATGGTCTTGTCGTCCCCACAGGCATCAATTCGACCACCGGCATCGCCGGGCTGACCCTGGGCGGCGGTTTCGGCTGGACGACCCGGAAATTCGGCATGACAATTGACAACCTTCTGTCGGCAGAAGTCGTCACAGCGGATGGCGCGATTGTCACCGCATCATCCACGAGCCACCCGGAACTTTTCTGGGCCATTCGTGGTGGTGGCGGAAACTTTGGTGTCGTCACCTCATTCGAATTCCAGTTGCATGATCTTGGGCCCGATATCCTGTCCGGCCTGATCGTGCACCCGATCGAAAAGGCACCAGAACTGCTTTCCGAATTTGTGGCCATTGCGGACACGTCCCCCGATGAGCTCACCGTCTGGAGCGTGATGCGAAAAGCGCCGCCGCTCCCGTTCCTGCCGGAAGAGTGGCACGGGCGCGAAGTGCTGATTTTCGCAGCGTGTTATAGCGGCCCGATGGATGAAGGTGAAAAAGCGATGTCGGCCTTGCGCGCGCTGGGTGAGCCGATTGTGGATGTCATTTCACCGCACAGATTCGTGGACTGGCAAGCGGCTTTTGATCCCCTGTTGTCGCCGGGCGTCCGCAACTATTGGAAAAGTCATGACTTCAACACGCTGCCCCCGGCCGCCATCACGGACCTGCTGGACGCGATTTCCACCCTTCCCGACCCCGCTTGCGAGGTTTTCATTGCTCATGTTGGTGGCGCGATGGCCCGCGTTGAGCCCGCTTCTACCGCCTACCCGCAAAGATCTGCGCACTTCATCATGAATGTCCACACGCGATGGGAAGACCCTGACAAGGATGACACCTGCATAGGGTGGGCACGCCAGCTGTACGAACAGATGAAACCATACTCAACAGGCAGTGCCTATGTGAACTTCATGCCTGAAGACCAAGCCGATCACATGACCGGCGCTTATGGTGTGAACGGCGAAAAACTTTCCAAGATCAAAGGAAAATACGATCCCACCAACTTGTTCAGGATGAACCACAATATTCTACCAACGTAAGACAACCAAAGTGGCAATTCCCGACCTGCATTGATGTTGAGACCGCTGTCTTGGCACCACTCAATTTGTGTCGCTGGCCAGTAATCGCGACAGACGGTTCCTCTCACCTATGGCCACGCTGGTAATCATGCCCTCTTGTCGTGCAGCTAGCCTAAATGCTGTACCACACGCGCGTTGAACTTGCGGGGCGCGAACGAAACCAACTTTCCTGATCCCGTTTCAAACACCTGTTTTATGCTTAAGCCTGCAATCTGGGTCGCTAGGAACAATTCATCGAATAACCGCCTCGGAATTCGCGGGGCAAGTTTCTTTCGACTACTGGCCGAAACTATCCGACAAGCCCATTGCGGCGTCCGGTTCCCAGAACCTTCACCTCTAGCCAGTGGAACACCAATGCAATTACACCCGCTACGAGAATGTAGAATACGGCCAACAGGATAAGCGGTTCGTAGACGATAAACGTATCGGCGCGCACACGGGACGACACGGCATAGATATCAACCACGGTTATCGTAGCGACCAGCGGCGTTGCCTTTAATTGCAGGATGGTTTCACCGCCCAAAGTCGGCAGAACATTGCGGATTGCCTGTGGTAACCAGATGCGGCGAAACATCGTCAGCCTTGGCATACCAAACGACTTGGCCGCCTCCAGCTGTCCTTTGGCAACGCCCTTGAAGGCTCCGCGCATGACCTCGCCTTCATAACCCGCATAAGAAAGTGTCAACGCCAGCACCGCATAGGGCCAAGCCTGACGCAGGTACGGCCAAAGTTCAGATGATCGTATCCATGGAAACTGCGGAAACAGAGAGCCGAGGCCATAATACAGCAACCAAAGCTGCAAAAGCAGCGGTGTGCCGCGAATGATGGTACAAAACGCCTTTGCGGGTGCCGCAAGATACCATGGCCCAACGGCCTGCGCTAATCCAAGCGGTACAGCCAGTAAAAATCCAAGAACGATCGTGACAACCAGCAACCAAAGCGTGGTCCAGATACCCTTCAATGCAAGCGGCGCATAATTGGGTATCCAATCCCACCGCAATGTCATCGCGCACCAAACCGCGATCCCGGCAAAGATCAGCATCATCACGATACGATGAGGTTGCATCAGAGATCTGAGGTCGATCATCTGCTGCCTCCGTTCAGAGCGGGTTGGCCGCGACGGGCCCATTTCTCAATCCGCGCAAAGATCCCACCCGAAAACAGCGTAACCATCAGATAAAGGAAGCCCGCCGCCAGGAAAAAGGTGAAGTAGGCCCGCGTGCTGCTGGCCGCCTGGCGCGTTTCCAGCGTCAGCTCGTTAAAGCCGACAACGGCCAGCAATGCGGTGTCTTTGGTTGCAATCAGCCACAAGTTGGCCAGACCAGGTACCGCAAAGCTCATCATGGCGGGGATTGTGACGCGCCGCATGGTCATGAAGGCCGGCATCCCGTAGGATTTCGCCGCTTCGATCTGACCGGGCGGAACCGCCTGAATGGCACCGCGCAGAATCTCGGTCGCATACGCGCCCTGAACGACGCCCAGCACCCAAATGCCTGCGGCAACGCCGTTGATCTCGACGCGGCCACCACCCATGGCAGCAGATATTTTGTTGATAATATCGGATCCCACGTAATACAGGATCAGGATCAGGACCAGTTCCGGCACGGCCCGGATCACGGTCGTATAAATGGCAAGAAGGTCGCGCGTGACCTTCCCGCCGTAAAGTTTGCCATACGCTCCGAACAATCCGATCACGAGGCCCAGCGCATATGCGCCAAAAGCGATCTGCAAGGAGTGGGACAATCCGCGTAGCAGATTGGCCCCCCACCCCGGCGGCGAGAGCGACAGAAGCTCTGCGCTCTGCGCCAAACCAAGTGATTCCAGAAATCCGGTCACGGCAACGGCTTAGTAGATGCTGGTCGAGAAATAGTTCGACGTGATCTTCTCATGCGTGCCATCGGCAAGAATTGCCGCGATGCCCTTGTTCAACGCCGCAAGCAGGTCATCCTGCCCTTTACGAACGCCTGCACCGACACCACGCCCCAAAATGGCGGGATCGTCCTTCACGGCACCTTTGATTTCGCAGCAAGCACCGGCATCCGAATTCACAAAATCGGCCATCGCAATGCTGTCAGCTTGTGTGGCGTCGATCCGACCGGCAAACAGGTCCTGATTGGCCTCATCCTGAGTTTGATAGACGCGCAGTTCGGAATCCTTGAAGTATTCCTGCGCATAAGCTTGGTGGATCGTCGAAGCCTGAATGCCAATGACTTTACCCGCCAGCGATTCCGGGGTTGCTTCGATATCCATTGATTTATCGGCAACGATAACCGCAGGTGTGTTGTAGTAAGGATCGCTGAAATCAATGGTTTTCAACCGCTCCTCGGTGATCGACATCGAGGCCATGATGGCGTCGATCTGCTGCCCCGTCAGCGAAGGGATGATACCGTCCCAGGCCACCGGCGTGATAACACAGTCAAGTTCGGCAGCGGCGCAAACTGCATTGATGACGTCGATCTCCCAACCGACCCAGTTGCCTGAACTGTCCAGCGACGCGAAGGGCGGATAAGGCTCGGCCGCGATGCCGATCTTGACCTCTTCTGCACTGGCAACACCAGCCGAAAGGACAGCGGCGGCAAGACCGGACGCGAGCAGTTTTTTGACGTTCATTTTGTTACTCCCTTTAGGTTTATTTTGTTGTTTTTTGTAGTGGATCAGGCGACCGAGCTGAGGAACTGCTTCAATCGTTCTGATTTTGGATTTCCGAAGACCTCGGCAGGTGGGCCCTGCTCTTCAATGCGGCCCTCGAAAAGATAGACGACGTGGTTCGCGACTTCGCGCGCAAATTTCATTTCATGGGTCACAAGCAGCATGGTGCGCCCTTCCGCTGCAAGATCCCGGATCACGGTCAGAACTTCGCCGACAAGCTCTGGGTCAAGCGCTGAAGTTGGCTCATCGAAAAGCATCACCGAAGGATCCACCGCAAGCGCGCGTGCGATGGCGGCGCGCTGTTGCTGACCGCCTGAAAGATAGGCCGGATAGGTGTCGGCCTTGTCACCAAGCCCCACCCTTTTCAGCAGGTCATGCGCCCGCGCGACAGCTTCGGCCCTTGGTACCTTAAGGACATGTACCGGTACCTCGATCACGTTTTCCAAAAGTGTGCGATGTGTCCACAGGTTGAACTGCTGGAAAACCATCGCAAGCCGTGTACGGATACGTTCAATCTGGCGGCGGTTCGAGGGGCTGCCGTCGGCATGCATTTCAACCAGCTCACCGCCGATGGTGATCTTTCCCGAGCTTGGTGTTTCCAGAAAGTTGATACAGCGCAGCATGGTGGATTTGCCCGAGCCTGAACCCCCAATGATGGCAACGACATCGCCCTTGTTCGCTGTCAACGAGACACCTTTCAAAACCTCCAGCGTGCCGAAAGACTTGTGCAGGTCCTCAACCCTTATCGCCTCTTCAGACGTGGTTGTTTCGCGTGCGGGTGATGCTGCTTTGGCTGTGTCCATATCCAAGAATCTTCTGATTTCAGCTTGCAGTAAGCCTCGAATCTCGCAATTATGCAAGTGTATAATAATTCCGTACCATGGATGACCCGGACGTGCAGGACGACAGCCGTAAATTTACACGTGAATCTGCCGAGTTTCGGCGCGAGGCGCTGATCCTGGCGACTTTGGACCTGATCGCCGAGATGGGTGTTCGGGGTGCCACTGTGCGTCAGATCTCGGCCCGCGCGAACGTGACCCAAGGGCTGATCCGGCACTATTTCTCATCCAAGGAGGAACTGGTTCAGGCTGCGTACGAACATCACATGAATACACTAACCGATCAGACAGCTGCGTCGTCAGGGAAAGGCACCGCAGTATCTCAGTTGACCAACTTCGTTGATGCGTCGCTGCGACCGCCAATCGTTGATCCAAGCGCTGTGGCCTTGTGGGCCGGCTTCCTGAACAAGGTGCAGCGGGATCCGAAAATGCAACGCATCCACCAGCAAACCTATAACTATTTCCGGGATCACCTTGAAAAGCTGATCGTCGCCGCATTGCAAGAAACCGGGCGTCCCGTCACCGCGTCGCAAGCGGCGCAACTGGCCATTGCCTGTAACGCTGTTATCGACGGTCTTTGGCTGGAAGGCGGTGCGCTTCCAGATGCGTTTTCCGAAGGTCAATTGGCGCAGATCGGATTGGATTCAGTCAGCGCTATCGTCGGTATCCCATTGATCAAAGAAGTAGAGCAACCATGAAGACCACATCTGTGACAGAACGGTTAGCGGGTTTGGGCGGCGCCAAATGGGGCGTACATCTGAAAGCGCGCGACCTTATCAAAGCCGGAGCCGATATCGTCGAAATGACGATTGGAGAACCGGATGTACCCGTCCCGGACGCCTTGATCGAAGCCACCGTAACCTCATTACGGGCCCAGCGAACCGGGTACTCGAATGGACATGGCGAAGCTGGCTTGCTTGACGCGCTTGCCGCCCGCTATTCGGCTTCTCGCGGACGGGCTTTCGGGCCCGAGAATTTTCTTTGCTTTCCCGGAACGCAGACCGCTCTGTTCGCAGCCATGGCTGGCGTTGCCGAGGCCGGTGACGAAGTTCTGGTCGGTGATCCGATGTATGCAACCTATGAAGGGGTCGTTCGTGCGTCCGGGGCGGAAATGGTGCCTGTACCGCTGCGCCCGGAACACGGGTTTCGCATACAAGCCAAAGATATCGCCGAGCGCCTTACACCGCGCAGCCGCGCCATTCTTCTGACAACGCCACACAACCCAACGGGCGCGATCCTGACGGCCAAGGAGCTAACCGAGATCGGACAGCTCGCGATTGCACATGACTTGTGGATTATCTCGGACGAGGTCTATGAAGAACTGATCTTTGACGGGGCCAGATTTGTGTCGCCACTGGCAAACCCGGAACTGGCGGATCGTGTCATCGGCGTATCATCCATCTCGAAATCACATGCCGCGCCGGGGTTCCGCAGTGGCTGGTGTGTCGGGCCAGCCGCGTTTTGCGAAACGCTGCTGCCCTATTCCGAGACCATGCTCTTTGGCAATCAACCCTTCATCGCGGATATGACTGAAAAGGCGATCCGTGACGGGTCCGAGGTTGCCTCCGGCATGGCCGCCCGTTTTTCAGCGCGCGCTACGCTTTTGGCTGATCGCCTCGAAGCAGAAACGGATCTGACCGTTCACCGGCCTCAGGCGGGAATGTTCGCCATGATCAACGTCTCCGCCACCGGGTTGGACGGCGAAGCCTATGCCTGGGACCTGTTGCAGACCGGGGTGGCTGTCATGCCGGGTTCCGCCTTCGGGGACAGCTTGAAAGACTGGGTGCGGGTCGCCCTGACGATCAGTGACACCGACTTTGCCACTGCGGTCTCTCGCATAATCGATCACGCCAACAGAAAATCACGCGAGGTTGCATGAGTGAAATGACCGTGGGCGAAGCATTGGTTGCCAGGCTTCGCCAAAGGGATGTGACCTGCGTCTTCGGAATTCCGGGCGTTCATACGGTCGAGCTTTACCGCGGGCTTGCAGGCTCGGGCATTCGTCACGTTACACCCAGACACGAACAGGGCGCAGGATTTATGGCCGATGGCTATGCGCGCGTGTCAGGCAAACCGGGTGTGGCCTTTGTGATCACCGGGCCCGGATTAACCAATACATTGACGCCGATGGCGCAGGCCCGCGCGGATTCAATACCAATGCTGGTGGTGTCTGGTGTCAACAAAACCGCATCGCTTGGCAGGGGTTTAGGGCATCTGCATGAGTTGCCAGACCAGTTGAGACTGGCCAGAACCGTTGCGTTGTTGTCCGAACACGTTTCCGCCACCAACGCTCTGGACCCGGCCTTGGACTGCGTGTTCCACACCCTCACCAACGGTCGACCCGGACCGGTGCATATCGAAGTTCCGTTGGATATCGCAGCGGCTGATTATCAGGAAACACAGGTCGAACCGCTTGTCTCAGCCTCTCCGATTGACCCGGCTTTGATTACACAAGCCGCACAGCAACTGGCCAAAGCGAAGAACGTTGTCATTCTGGCGGGCGGCGGCGCAAAACGTTCCGAGGCTGGATTGCAGGCTCTGGCCGAAGCTCTGGATGCGCCCGTGGTGCAAACGGTCAACGCGCGCGGCCTGATGCACAGGCATCCACTGACTGTTCCGGCAAGCCCCAGCCTGAACGCCGTACGCGGCTTGATAGAAAGCGCCGATTGCGTCCTTGCACTGGGAACCGAGCTGGGCCCAACCGACTATGATATGTATGCCACCGGCCAAATTGCTAAAATGTCAGGGTTGATACGGGTTGATCAGTGCGGCGAGCAACTGACGCGACATGAGGCAGCGCTCATCATTCAAGGTGACGTCAACTTGGCTGTATCAGCGCTGGTTGACGCCTTGCCGCACAAGCCAAAGCAAAGCGATGGCGCGGAACGTGCAAGCAAAACACGTGACGCCGCCTGGGCGGAAATTGGTCCGGACTATCGCAAACAGGTGGAAATCCTCAACGCAATGCGTTCTGCGGTCCCCAACACCCTGATGGTCGGAGACTCCACCCAACCGATCTATGCCGGCAATCTTTTCTACGATCACGACCGGGCCGGAGGCTGGTTTAACGCGGCAACCGGGTACGGCGCGCTGGGCTATGGAATCCCCGCTGCCATCGGCGCTTCGGTCGCCGATCCCACGGCACGTGTGATATGCATCGCGGGCGATGGGGGCGCGCAGTTTTCTCTGCCTGAAATTATGGCCGCGGTCGACGAAGACCTGCCGATCACCTTCGTGATCTGGAACAACCACGGATACCAGGAAATTGCCACGTCAATGCAGGATGCGGGCGTGACAGTCATAGGATGTGATCCCTCGCCTCCTGATTTTTCGGCGACGGCCAAGTCATACGGTATTCCATTCGCTTCGGTTCCAGCTGAACCGCAGGCTGTCGCGCAGGCATTGCGCCAAACTGCCGCCCAGAACGGGCCGGTAATGATCGAAGTCACCGCTCCGAAATTCGCAGCTCAGAAAGATTGAAACATGTCAGACCCAACCTTTGAGTTTTCCCGCGCCATTACCCGCCGTCCGGCTCCGACTATTGCAGGCGGGTTGCGTGCAGAAGATATCGGAAACCCGGATTTCGACGGGATGACAACGGCGCATAAGGCATATGTGGCAGCACTGAAAAGCACCGGAGCAGAGGTGATCGAACTGGATCCCCTGAACGCGTTTCCCGACGCGCAATTTGTCGAGGATACAGCCCTTTGCCTGCCGCAAGGTGCGATATTGATGCGGCCCGGCGCACCTTCGCGGATGGGTGAAGTGGCTGAAATGGCGCCGACCCTTCGCGACTGCTACGACACGGTTCTGGAAATTCAGGGACCCGGCCATGTCGAGGGTGGAGATATCCTTGTTACCGGTCGAGAAATTCTGGTGGGCCGGTCAGACCGGACTGACGCGGAAGGTGTCGCCGAGCTGGCGAAAATCACCTCGGAGTGGGGGCACAAACTGCGCGAAGTTTTCACGCCCGAGGGCGTCCTACACTTCAAGACAGATTGTTCGCTGATGGACGCCGAGACAATACTGTCGACCCGACGGCTGGATGCATCGGGCTGTTTTGAGGGCTACCGGGTGCTGCATGTTGCGGACGGAGAGGAAGCTGCCGCCAATGCGATCCGCTTCAACAATCTGGTGCTGATGGCCGCCGGCTTCCCACGCACCGCTGAGATGTTGGATCGCGAAGGGTATGAGGTCGTAGAGATCGACAACACCGACTGCGCAAAGCTGGATGGTGGAATGTCCTGCCTTTCGTTAAGGTTCTAAGGGCGTAACCGGTAGCGTTCGATCCTTGGTGTTTCTTGCGAGAACCGTCGCCCGTACCGGTCTTTCCTTTCCTGCCATTCGCTCATAAACATAGGTGGCCGCCGATGATCTCGTCCGCCTAGTGCGACCTGCAACCGGTTGCAAGACTTTTGCGATGGTGCATAATGAATCTCTGATGCAAAACACCTTGATATCTCTGACCATCAACGACCGGAGCCGCACTGCGTGAGCGTGACCCTGAAAGACGTCGCAGCCTTGGCTGGTGTATCGCGATCCGCGGTGTCGCGTACCTTTACCGAAGGCGCCTCGGTCTCTGCGAAAACACGCAGCAAAGTTGAAAAGGCCGCGCGAGAGCTTGGCTACAGTCCCAACGCCCTCGCCTCGTCCCTGACCACCGGGCGCACCAAGTTGATCGGGTTGATTTCGAACAACTTTCACAACCCGATTTTTCTTGAGGTGTTCGATCAGTTCACCCGCGCCTTGCAGGAACGCGGGCTGCGCCCTTTGATCGTGAACCTGACGGACGAGACCGAGCCCGCAAACTCGGTCCGCATGCTGCGCCAGTATTCGGTTGACGCGGCCATCGTTGCGTCTTCGACGCTGCCGCCCAGCTTTGCCAAGGCGTTTCACGATGCAGGGGTGCCGGTGGTGCATACATTTGGCCGATCGGCCACCTCGCCCGAAGTGCATGTGGTCGGGATCGACAACGTCGAATGCGGGCGCATGGCCGCGCGCGAGCTTTTGGCGCGCGGATACAAACGTGTCGGCTATCTGGGCGGGCCTGAAGATGCAACCTCGGCGCTCGACCGGTATCGCGGGTTCATGGAGGAGTTGGCAGATCATCCCGATATCGAAGTAAGCCATTGTTTCGCAGGGGCTTATTCCTTCGAAGCCGGTCGCGCCGAAATGTTGCGCCTGTTGGCCAACACCCCGTCCGAAGCGTATTTCTGTGGCGATGACATCCTGTCTGTTGGCGCATTGTCCGCACTGGCCGATCACGGGCTGAAACCGGGTCAGGACATTGGAATCATCGGCCTGAACGACATGGAAATGTCACGCTGGGAAAGCGTTAACCTGACAACGATCCACCAGCCGATCAAGCAGATCATCACCTCATCCGTCGATCTGGTTGTCGAGATGCTGAAAGAGCCTCAGCGCTATCCCGAGGCCCGTATTTTCCCCTGCCGCGTGATTGAACGGGGCACATTGCGGCCCCGCCCCTGATCAGCGAAACATCGGCGGCCGCGCGTCCTTCCACACGCCATCGGCCTTGCCCGATGCAACAGCCGCGTGAACGGCCGCAATGGACCGCAGCCCATCTGCCGCACCGGGCAGACCGTCGCGTCTTTCACCGCGGATCGCATCCGCCAGATCGCAATAGATGTTGGCGACCGCCAGCGGGAACCCCTCGGGGTGCGCTATGGCGACACGCGACAGGCGTTGCACCTCGTCGTGCAAACCGCCCTCACCCTTTTCGATGATCTGAGTACGCCCCCCGACCGGAGTATAGATCAACTGGTTGGGCTGTTCGGATGCCCAGCGCAGCCCACCGGTTTCGCCAAAGACCTGAATGTCAAAGCCATGCTGCCGTCCGATCGCCACTGATGATGTCCACAGGCGCCCAACCGTGCCGCCCTCCATCCGGAAATTGATCATTGCATCATCTTCCAACTCACGGCTGGCGATGGTCGAGGCCATGTCGGCAGACAGGGTTTTCACCTGATCGTCACAGATGAAACTGGCCATGTGCAACGCATGGATGCCACAATCGGCAAACTGCCCCGAAACACCGGCCATCGCTGGGTCATAGCGCCAGCGCACGCGCGGGTTATCCGCATCTGTGGCGTCGCCATGATGACCGTGGCTGAAATTGGTCACCACCAGACGCACCTTGCCGATATCGCCTGCGCGCACCATCGCGCGGGCCTGACGCACCATCGGATAGGCAGAGTAACAGTAGTTCACCGCACAGATCCTGCCCGAGGCTTCGGCCACGCGCACAATCTCTTCGCCCTCTTCCACCGTCATGGTCATCGGCTTTTCACACAACACGTTAAAACCTGCCTCAAGATAGGCCTTGGTAATCTCAAAATGGGTCGAGTTGGGCGTCGCGATGGTTACCAGATCAACCCGATCCTCGCGGTCTTTTTCGCCCGCCAGCATCTCTTGCCAGTCACCATAGGCACGATCGGCAGCAACACCCAATCGCTGCGCGTATTCACGGCCCACGTCGGGCCGGTGATCCAGCGCGCCAGCTGCAAATTCGAACAACCCGTCCGCCTGCGCCCCAAGGCGGTGTGCAGGGCCAATCTGGCTGCCTTCACCACCCCCGATCATGCCCCATCTCAACTTAGCCATGGTCATTGTCTCTCATTGGAATTGTCTCGTAGAGCGATCAGAAATCGCTGATGTCCTGCCACTGCCGCTGATCGGACGAGGCCAGCGCAGCGGCCAGCACGCGGTTGACCTCATGCCCGTCGCGGAACGTGGGCCAGTTCGCCTCGCCGGTGTGGATGGCCTGTAGAAAGTCCTTGGCCTCGATGATGATCTGGTCCTGATAGCCGGTTCCATGACCCGGACCCTGACAGAAGGGCTCATAATCCGGGTGCGCGGGGCCGGTCAGGATCTTGGTGAACCCGCGCGCGGCTTCGGGCCCTTCGCGCTTGTACAGCCACAGCGCGTTCTGGTCCTCCTGATCGAACCGGAGCGCGCCTTTTGTGCCCGAAATTTCATAGGCATAGCCCATTTTCCGACCCGTCGCGACGCGGCTGAAATACAGGTTTCCCATAACCCCGTTTTCAAACCGACACATCATCTGGGCATGGTCGTCATTTGTTACCTCACCTCCGGGGCGGGTTTTGTGAACGGTCTCAACATCTGCCATCACCTGCGCAATGGGCCCGATCAGGGCCAATGCGCCGTTGACCATATGCGGGGCAAGATCGCCGATTGTGCCATTGGCCCTACCGGTTGTGCGCCAGGTGGCCGGAGCCTGCGGATCTGCATAGAAATCCTCGGTATGCTCGCCCCGGAACCACGTGATGTCACCAATCGCGCCATCGGCAATCAACTGGCGGGCATATTGGCTGGCGGGTGTGCGGATATAGTTGAACCCCACCATGTTCACCGCCCCCGATGCCACTGCCGCGGCAACCATCGCCCGACTGTCTTCAAGCGATGCACCCAATGGTTTCTCGCACAAGACCGGTTTACCCAATGCAAAAGCCGCTTCGGCAATCTGACGATGTGTTGACTGAGGCGAGGCGATCACGATTGCCTCGACCCTGGGGTCTTCAACCAACATGCACCAGTCATCGGTTGCCCGCTGAAATCCATAGGCCGCCCGGTAGCGTTCGGCACTGTCCGGGCTCGACGCGCAGATGACCTCAAGCCGGGGGCGCAACGCCGTGTTGAACACCGCACCGACGGCCGACATGGCAACGGAATGGGCCTTGCCCATATAACCGCCACCCACGATTCCCACTCCGATTTCAGGCATCTGCCATGGCCTCGCACATTGTGTTTGCAACCGGTTGCAAAATCAGTATCGTGTGAATCGATTCAACGCAAGGTCCAAACTTTGCCCACCCCACTTTGCCGGAGGACATGACGTGAGCGCTTTGATGGAGGGTATCAAAGGAAACAGCTTTGCCGTTCTGGGGCGTGCGGGTATGGACCTTTACGCAGACCCGATCGGTGTCAAAAGCGAAGAGGCCGATACGTTCCATGCCGATCTTGGCGGCTCGTCCGCGAATATCTGCGCCGGTCTGGTCAAGCTGGGTAGTCAGGCATCCTTGATCACCTCCGTCTCGGACGATGCAATTGGTCGGTTCTGCCTCAACCGGTTGCAACATTACGGGGTGGATACCTCTTATATCCGCGTGTTGGGGGGTGAGTATCGCACCTCTCTGGCCCTGTATGAAAGCCGGACCGAGAACTTTCAGAATGTCATCTACCGCAACGGTGCGGTCGATTTTCAGGTTACTGACGCGGATGTCGACAAGGTTGACTATTCATCCTTCTCGGCCCTGATCTCGGCTGGTACCGTCTTTGCGTCGGAACCCTCGCGCAGCGCCACGTTCCAAGGGTTTGAAAACGCGCGCAAAGCTGGTCTTCCGATCATTTTCGATGTTGATTACCGCCCCTACAGCTGGCCTTCGCCGGAAATTGCCGCTGACGTTCTGTCCCGTGCGGGCGAAGCCAGTGACCTGATTGTCGGCAATGATGAAGAGTTCGGGTTCATGGCCGGCGGCATGGAAAAGGGCTTTGCCAAGGCACAGGACCTTGCCAGGAAACCTGGCCGGGTTGTCATTTACAAGATGGGCGAAAAAGGCGCCGTGACGCTGGCGGATGGGCAGGAAATCAGAACCGGGATCTACCCAGTGGACGCCATCAAGCCAGTCGGGGCTGGTGACAGTTTCATGGCAGGGCTTCTTGCTTCGATCGCGGCGGGGCACGCGCTGAAAGACTCGGTGATGCGCGGTTCCGCCTGCGCATCCATTGTCGTTTCCAAACCCGGCTGCGCCCCCGCCATGCCGACGACCCCCGAACTGAACGCGTTCCTCGCCTCTCACCCCGGCCCGACCACATAGGAGTATCCCATGCATATCGCGCCCTATGACAATCAGAACAAGCCCATCGTTGACGCCGGTGATCCGACCGTTCCGCTGAACTATTTCAACATCGTCAAACTGAAAAAAGGCGAGGCGTTCGAATACCAGGTGCCGGGCTACGAGACCTGCATCGTCCCTGCAACCGGCAGCGTCGATGTGGATGTCGAAGGCGTTTCCTTCCCCAGTCTGGGCAACCGGGGCGAAGATGCTTGGGATGGCGAGCCCGAGGGCGTCTATGTGCCCGTCGGCGCAAAGGTACAGATGGTCTGCGTTTCTGACGCGACCGAGGTGTTCATTGCCGGTGCCAAATATGACAAGGTGCTGGACCCGTTCGATGTGCGCGAACACGACCTTGTGCAATATGGCAGCGACGACACCAAAACCCACCGCAAAATCAAACACATCCTTGGCCAAAAGCAACACGACAAGGTTGGCCGCCTATTGGTGAGCGAGCTGTTCACCGTCGGCCAGGGCGGCTGGTCGGGCTTTCCCAGCCACAAGCATGACACCAACCGCCTGCCGGACGAAACCCGCCACGATGAGACCTATAATTTCCGGTTCAAGCCCAACTGGGGCTCGGGCCTTCAGATGTTGCAGCGCGAAGATAACCAGCCGGGTGACGCCTATCACATCGTGGATGGATCGACCGTTTGCATCGACAAGGGCTATCACCCCTGCTGCGTTTTGCCGGGGTACGAGATGTATTATTTCACCATCCTCGGCGGCCTGACCCAGCGTTCTCTGGTGCAGTATTTCCAGCCCACACATGCCTATCAGATCGAGACCATTCCTGGCATCAAAGACATGATTGCGAAATTCAAATGACCCTCGTCACACTGAAAGACGTCCTGCAACCCGCTTATGAACAGGGCTATGCCGTAGGCGGGCTGGTCACACTCGGCTGGGAAGACATGCGCGCCTATGTAGCCGCGGCCGAGGCCGAGAATGCGCCCGTGATCCTGCAAGCCGGACCCAGCTGCCGCGAGCACACGCCACTGCCGATCCTGGGCAAGATGTTCCGGTATCTGGCCGAAAACGCCTCGGTGCCCGTCGTGGCGCATCTGGACCACGGCTATACCTTCGAGGACTGCAAGATCGCGCTGGACAGCGGGTTCACCTCGCTGATGTTCGACGGATCGCGCAAACCCCTGCGGCAAAACATCGATGAAACCGCCGCAATTGCCGAGATGGCCCATGCGGCAGGGATTTCCTGCGAGGGCGAGATTGGTTTTGTCGGGTACTCGGGCAGTGAAGGATCGAACGGCACCGACCCGGCAGAAGCGGCCCAGTTCGCACGTGAAAGCGGTGTGGATGCGATGGCGATATCGGTCGGCAACGTCCACCTGCAACAAAACAAGGAAGGCGGTCTGGACGAAGCCCGCATTGCCGAGATTGACGCCTTGACCACAGTGCCTCTGGTCATTCATGGCGGGTCGGGCGTGCCGGTAGATCAGCGCATAAAGCTGTCCCGCGAAACCTCAATCTGCAAATTCAACATCGGAACCGAGCTGCGCATGGCCTTCGGCAATGCCCTGCGAGATGCTGTCAATCGCGATCCCGAACGGTTTGACCGCGTGACCATCCTGAAGGAAACCCACAACCCGGTCGAAGCTGCCGCGCGCATGGTCATCCGTGCCTTTGGTGCACCCCTGCAACGCTAACGCGCGCTTTCGCCCTCAGATCGAGCCGCCCTCGACCATGAAGTTGCCCGCGCTGCACATGGCGGCGTCGTCCGAGGCCAGAAACAGAACCATGCGCGCGACATAGACGGGCTCTATCGGATCAGGCAGGCATTGGCGGTCGACCTGTTTGGCCAGCGCCTCGGGCGTGACCCACAGGTCTTTCTGGCGATCGGTCATGATCCAGCCCGGCACCACCGTGTTCACGCGAATGCGGTGATCCCCCAATTCGCGCGCCATGGTGCGGGTCAACCCATGCACCGCGGATTTGGCGGTGGCATAGGCCGGAAAACCTGCCCCGGCCTCCCACCAGGAATTCGATCCGATATTGACGATCGAACCTGTGCCCTTGGTGATCATACCCGGGGCCACAGCCTGAATGGCAAAGAACATATGGCGGATATTGGTCGCCATCCGCTCATCCCAATAGTCAGGCGTGACTTCGCGCCAATCATGGCGGTCATCCTGGGCGGCGTTGTTGACCAGCACATCCGCCTCGCCCAGTTCCTCGACCAGTTGCTCCAGCGCAGCCCGCATTGCTTCGATATCGCGCAGGTCGCATTGCGCAAAGGCGTGTTCACCGTCCAGTTCCGCCAGCAGAGCAAGGCCCGCATCCGCATTGATATCCAGAAACCCGACCTTCGCCCCTTGTGCCGCAAAGGCGCGAACGGTTTCCGCACCAATTCCCCCGGCCCCGCCGGTGATGATAACCGTTTTGCCCGCAAGGCTAGGGTAATTGGCGAAGTCTTGGCTCATCCGTCACGCTCCATGATCCATTCGACCTCGGGGGCCAGGGCAAACCGCCATTTGCGCAGCGGGCCCGCCATGACGTTCAGATAATACATCTCAAACCCATAGGGCGCGCCGCAAGGGTGATGGCCACGCGGAACGATCACAACATCGCCATCGGAGACAGCCATCGTCTCATCCAACTGGCCATCATCGGTATAGACCCGCTGAATTCCGAACCCGTTGGCCGGGTTGAGCCGGTGGTAATACGTCTCTTCCAGATAGGTGATGCGGGGAAAATCATCCTCATCATGTCGATGACTGGGGTAAGAGGACCAGTGCCCATTGGGCGTAAAGACCTCGGTCACCAGCAGACTGTCGGCATAATCCTCGTTCTCCATCGCGATATTGTTGATATACCGCGTATTCACACCCTTGCCGCGTTCGGTCAGCGTGATGCCATCCGGCCCGATCCGGCGCGCTTTGTGGCCGCCCTTACCCGGGGCCGAGCACACCGCCACAACGCAGTCGGTTTCCGCCACAGCCTCCCACTCGGTTCCGTTGGGCAGATACAGGCTATGCGGCGGTGTCTTTTCGAACACGTTCATCCGGTCGCCCAATACACCCCAGTCCTGACCGGCCCCGGTGATCCGTGCCTTGCCTTCGACCATCACCAGAATGATCTCGCGGTCTCCTGTCGCCTCGGCCGCCCTGTCGCCCGTTTGCAGATGATACAGCCCAAAACCCACATATCGCCATCCGGCACTGTCCGGGGTGATGTCATGTACCTTGCCACGGGTTCCAATAGGCTTCTTCAGCAGGTCTGCCATTCTTGTTCTCCTTATTGGGCGGGCCTAAACGGCCCGCCTGTATCGCCCTCAGGCCGCTTGCCGTGCTTGCAGGGCCAATAGCGCCTCGGACAGTCGGGCCTCGGCCCACCCTTCCGACACGGCCTGGCGCAATATGTCGGCCTGGCTTTCAGGCGCGTTGCCACCAACCGGCGGGTCGGTGTCCAGATTGGTCGGGAACGGATAGCCCTCAGCCGTTGCGGCAATAGCGGCATTCAGCTCTGCCGCACTCAGCGCCCCCCGTTGTTTCAGGGCGACCAGCGACGGAAACACCGCCTGCGACATGGACTGCCGGTCAACCATCTCCATCGCACGACCGAAGGCAGACGAGACCTGCAACAGGTTCGCCATCCGCTGAATATCCGCACTGCTGTTTTCCCCGGCAGCGTGGAACAGCGCCGGATTGAAGAACACCGCATCCCCCTTTTCAAGGGACAACTGAATGTAGTTCTCTTCGAAAAACGCCCGGTGTGCCGCATCGTGAAAGGCCAGATATCCCGGCGCATAAAGCTGCGAAAAGGGCAGCAGTTTGGTTGGGCCGCTTTCCACGGGCATATCGCAATGCGCAACCGCCCCCTGCAAGGTCAGCGAAGCCGTCACCAGATGGGCATGGGCCGGATACCGGGCGGCGCTGTCGGCGGTCTGGAAGCCCAGATGGTAATCCCGATGCGCCTGCTGTGCCTTGCCGCCGGGGCGCACCTGATTGATCTGCGCGGTCACTTGATAGTTCGGCCCCAGCCAAGCCTCGCAAGCCGCTGCAATGGCCACATTCCCGAAATAGAGCGCAAAGCCCTCGGGATCGCGCAAGCACTGTTTCTGTAACGCGTTCCATATCCGGTCATTCGCGCCCGAGGCTGCAAAGTGGTCGCCTTCCCCCGCCCCGCCCTGACGTTCGTCCTCGATGATCTGATGGAACACAGCGGTCGCCCGGTCGATCACGGACGTATCCGCAAATGCGCCTTTTAGAACGATCACGCCCGCCGACTTGTCCAGCACATACGCCCATTCCGCCAGCAGCGCTTTTCTTTGATCTGCCTTCTCCAGCGCTGGGCGCAGCGCACGCATATCATAGATCGGAACGTTCTTTTGCACCGATGCGGCGTGAGGCACCGCACCGGCTGTCAGGTTTTGCGAGGTCAACACCTTGAATTCATCCAGATCGCAGGATTCCCGGTCAAAATAGCCGACATATCCAAGGTCTTGATATACCATGACAAACTCCTCTTTCATGGCTTCGGTGTTGCCCCGTGGGGCGGTGATTAAACGGTGATCTCCAACCCTGCCTTGCCGCAAACCTCGACGATGTGGTCATAGCCCAGCTTGGAGTACTCATAGGGCGGCGCCTTGGCGGGGTCCTGCTCTGCCTCGACCACGATCCAGCCGGTGTAATCCATTGCTTTCAACGCGTTGGCTACGGCCTGAAAGTCGATGCACCCATCACCCGGCACGGTGAACGCGCCGGCGATCACCGCATCCAGAAAGCTGCGATTGTTCTCGCGCGTGTCCTGCACGATGTCCGGGCGGATGTCCTTGAAGTGGACATGGTGCACCCGGTCGCCCCAACGGTTCAGCGTGGCCATCACATCGCCACCGCCAAATAGCAGATGGCCGGTATCGAAACACAGCTTAAGTTCGGGGCCTGAACCCTGCATCAGCCAGTTCACCTCATCTTCGCTTTCGATGATCGTGCCCATGTGATGGTGATAGGCCATCGGCATACCCTGATCTGCCATCCATTTGGCAAGCTCGGTCAGCTTGGCCGCATAGGCCAGAACCTCGTCTTTGGACAGCTTCGGGCGGTCATTGACCGGCGTTCCGATCTGCCCCTGGACGGTATTGGAACACTCGGCGTAAACGATGCAGGGGCTGTTCAGCGCAACAAACTGTTCGACCTGTTCACGCACGACAGCGATTTCGGCGTCCAGGTCATTGACCAGAGTACTGCCCGAGCACCAGCCGCCACACAACGCGATGTCATTGGCCTCCAGATAGGCGCGCAACCCTTCGGTGTCGCCGGGCATCCGCTGACCCCGTTCAACACCGGTATAGCCGATATCGCGCGCTTCTTTCAGCGCCTGCTCCATCGTGTAGGCTGCGGTCAGGTCCGGCAGATCGTCATTCTGCCAGGCAATCGGAGAGATACCGATCTTCACGCTCATTTGGTGTTTCTTTCCTTGATGGCGACCTCATAGGCCGCACGTTTTTCGTTAACTTCCGGGCGGATGCTGACCTCGGGCACCGCCACTTCCCACCACGTTCCGCCATATTCGGTCGATGGGTAGGGATCGGTGTCGATCACCACCACATAAGGGCCTCTGACCTCGGCGCGTTTGGCCAGCGCCTCCTCAAGCTCGGCGATCGAGCTGACCTTGACCGCGGTCGCCCCCATTGCTTCGGCATGTTTGGCAAAGTCGATCGCCGAATTTTCGCCGCCGATTGCATGATCCAGCAGGTTGTTAAACTCGGCCCCGCCGGTTCCCATCTGCAAACGGTTGATGCAGCCAAAGCCGCGATTGTCGGTGACCACAACGGTGAACGAAATCCCCATCATCGCCGCCGTCGCCATTTCGGAATTCGCCATCATGTAAGTGCCGTCGCCGGTAAAGCAGATCACGTCGCGGTCGGGCTGGGCCATCTTGATGCCCATGGCACCGGCGATCTCATACCCCATGCAGCTGAAGCCATATTCCATATGATAAGCACCGGGGCGCGGTGCCTTCCACAGCTTGTGCAGCTCACCCGGCATCGTGCCTGCGGCACACATGGCAACGGTGTTTTCATTGGCCGCCCGCTGCACCGCGCCAATCACCTGCATATCCGTGGGAAGTGCATTGCTGTCCGCGGGCGCGTCGGTCAACGCGTCGACCTTGGCAAACCACTCCGATTTCAGCGTCGCGGGCATATCAGGCGCGCGGAAACCGCCCAACGCACCGCTCAGGTCACCCAGCCCAACGCGGGCGTCAGCCTGCAGCGGCATCGCGCCGTGCTTTGCCGCGTCATAGGCGGCGGTGTTCAGGCTGATCAACTCCCGCTCGGGGTTTGCGAACAATCCCCAAGACCCGGTGGTGAAATCCTGAAAGCGGGTGCCGACGCCCAGCACTAGATCAGCCTCGGCGCAGATATCGTTGGCAGGCTCACCGCCGGTGACGCCAATCGGACCAAGGTTCAGGGGGTGATCCCAGGCCAGCGCGGATTTACCCGCCTGCGTCTCGGCCACCGGCACGTTGTGCGCTTCGGCAAAGCGCTGCAACGCGGTGGTCGCGTCCGAATAATGTACGCCACCCCCGGCCACAATCACAGGGCGCTTGGCTGCCTTAATCGCGGCCACAGCACGCGTCAGCTCACCCTCATCCGGGCGAATGCGGCGCTGATACCAGACGCGCGGCTCAAAAAAGCTTACGGGATAATCATAAGCCTCGGCCTGCACATCCTGACAAAAGGCCAGCGTCACCGGACCGCAATCAGCCGGGTCCGTCATGGTGCGGAAGGCACGCGGCAGCGCCGTCAACAGGTGCTCCGGCCGGGTGATGCGGTCGAAATAGCGGCTGACCGGTCTGAAACAGTCATTCGCACTAATAGTTCCGTCCGAGAACACTTCGGGTTGCTGCAAAACCGGGTCAGGGCCACGCGTGGCGAACACGTCACCGGGCAGCAACAAAACCGGCAGGCGGTTCACATGGGCCAGCGCAGCAGCGGTAACCATGTTGGTGGCCCCCGGCCCGATGGACGAGGTGACCGCCATCGCCCGCCTGCGCCCCAACTGCTTGGCATAGGCAATCGCACAATGCGCCATCGTTTGTTCATTATGACCGCGATAGGTGGGCAGACTGTCTTTCACACCGTGCAGCGCCTCGCCCAGACCGGCCACGTTGCCATGGCCGAAAATCGCCCAGACACCTGCGATGAAGGGCTCTCCGGCCTCGTTCATCTGCGCGCCCAGATAGCGCACCAGAGCCTGCGCCGCGGTCAGTCGGACTGTCTTGCTCATCATGATCCCTTTCAACTCAGCTCCGCCTTTGGCGGCCCGCGGGTTTTCTCATTTGCGAAGGTGCCAGCTTTTGTATCAAAGCCTGAAAAAAGTGGGGCGTCACGTGCCACCGCCCGATGGATGCCCCATTAGGGCATCCAAATTCTGTACTTTAAACCGTACCGCCCAGCGATCCCTCAAGCTCGGCCATTTCCTGACCGCCTGCCATCAGGTCCTGCAACTGCTCTGGCGTGATCTCGCCACGCGTTGCTGTGCCCAGCGTTTTGCCCCGGTTCAAAACAGTGAACCTGTCGCCCACCGCCAGCGCGTGACGCACGTTGTGGCTGATGAAAACCACGCCGACGCCCTGACTGCGCACCTTGTCGATGGTGGCCAGAACGTTCGAAGTCTGGCGCACACCAAGGGCCGAGGTCGGTTCGTCCAAGATCAGGATCTTGGCACCGAAATACACGGCGCGGGCAATGGCAACGGTCTGCCGTTCCCCCCCAGACAGGGTGCCAACCGCCTGATCCGGCCCGCGCAGGTTGATGCCCATCTTGCGCATCTCTTCCATGCAGACCTCATTTGCGCGTTCGACATCGAACCGCTTCAGCAGACCCTTACCCTTGGTCGGCTCGCGCCCCATGAAAAAGTTGCGCGTGACGCTCATCAGCGGGATCATCGCCAAATCCTGGAACACGGTCGCGATGCCTGCCTCCATCGCATCCCGAGGGGTGTCGAAATGCAGCGGCTTGCCCTCGAAAAAGATCTCGCCCTTGGTGGGTTTATGTACCCCGGACATGGTCTTGATGAAGGTCGACTTGCCCGCACCGTTATCGCCCAGCAAACAGTGGCATTCACCCGGCTTGACGTCAAAACTGACGCCCGCCAATGCGATGATGTTGCCAAAGTGCTTTTCGATATCCTTCATTTCCACGATGGGGGGCTGATCGCCCGCCGCATCGCCGTGGTGGAACTTGGTATCTTCGGTCATATCAGCGCTCCCCGGTTACGCGTTTGCGGATCGCGTTGTTGAACAGAACGGCAATCAGCAGCATCGCGCCCAGGAACACCTGGAACCAGTCCTGATCGAAATCCGTATAGGTCAGTCCGATGACAACCATGCCAAAGATGATCGACCCAAAGAACGCCCCGATGGCCGAGCCATATCCGCCCGTCAGCAGGCAGCCCCCGATCACGGCAGCGATGATCGCCTCGAATTCTTTCTGGAAACCGCGCCGTGCGTCGGTCGAGCCCGCGTCGATCACCGTAATGATGGCAACAAGTGCAGCGCAGCAGGCGGTCAGCATGAACAGGGACACCTTGATCTTGCTCACGGGAACACCGGAATTCGATGCCGCAGTGCTGTCACCGCCCGCCGCGAAAATCCAGTTTCCGGCAGGGGTCCGCAGCAACACATAGGTGGCGGCCAATGTCAGCACGATGAACCACAGGATTTCGACCGGAACGCCGGGGACCTTGGGTGCTCCGCTTTTGAAGGTGTCGATCATGCCGTTGGCCGCCAGCCAGGCAAACAGGCTGCCAAAGGCTTCGCCCGAAAAGAACGGTGCCAGCCAGTCGTTTTCAACCACGTCACGCACACCGCGCAACTGGGTCGACCCTCCGGTCGCCGCCTTGAGGCCAACAAGGGACAAGCCACGCAGAATGAACAGGAAAGCCAGCGTCACGATAAAGGACGGCAGGCCGGATCTTATGACGATATTTCCGTTCACTGCCCCGACGAATGCCGCGAATACAAATGTCATGGGGATCGCAATGATCAGTGGCAACTGCCATGTCACCACACAGACGCCGAAAAACAGGCCCGCAAACGCTACCATCGATCCGATGGACAGATCAAACTCGCCACCGATCATCAAAAGCGCTGCGCCGATTGCCAGAATGCCCAGCTGTGCCGCAGGTGTCATGAAGTTCATGACCCCGGCCAGGGTAAACATCGAATCGTCTGCTGTGATGGCAAAGAAGATGACCACCAGAACGACGCCCGCCATCGCACCGAGTTCGGGCCGTTTCATGAGCTTGGTCATGAAAGGTTCTTTCTTGACCCTTTCGTCCCCGGCGATTTGCGCTGAGTCACTCATCGTTTCCTCCCACTTGGATGGGAACGGCGCCACCGCGCCGCCCCGTTTTGTTCAGGTTGCGGTGTGGATCAGCGGATGCCCTGCGCGGACAGCTCGATCACCTGCGCGGCCTTGTCCTGAGTGATCAGGTTCGGACCCGAAGGAACGTTACCACCGGGCATCAGGCCGTATTTCGCGTGCAGGCCCATGAAGTTCACAGACAGATACCCTTGCAGATACTGCTGCTGGTCGATGGCAAAGGCCGCGTCGCCATCCGCAATCGATTGCAGGAAGTTGGCCGACAGGTCGAAGGACGCAACATTCACGTCACGGCCCGATGCTTTGACTGCGGCAACAGTCGGCTCACCGGCCGAGCTTGCACCCAGCGCCATGACCGTATCGACGGCTTCGTTAGCGGCCAGAGCAGCCGAGACTTTCGACTCGATTTCCGACGGATCGTTCGAGGTTGGCAGAACTTCGACATTACCGCCAAAGCCTTCCGCGAAACCTGCACAACGCAGGTCCAGCGCAACGTTGCCCACTTCGTGGTTCACACAGATCGCGGTTTTGCCCCCCATCGAAGCCAGTTGTTCGCCCGCAGCTTTACCTGCGTCAAACTCGTCCTGACCCACGTGCAGCAACGCACCCAGCTGTTTCGACACATCCGATCCCGAGTTGATCGAGATCACCGGGATGCCAGCGGCAACGGCACGTTCGATTGACGGGCCAAGCGCATCCGCATCCGGGATCGAAACGATCAGGCCATCGGGTTCCTGGTTCACGGCAGCGTCGATCAGCTGCGACATGGCCACCATGTCGAAAGTTTCCGGCGCGCGGTATTCCACATTCACACCGACATCCTTGCCAGCCTGTTCAACACCGTTCTTCACGACGTTCCAGAACGCGTCGTTGGCCTGGCCATGCGATACGACCACGATGTCCTGCGCAAGAGCGGGCGTCGCCAGGGCCAGTGCCCCCGCGGCAAGTGCACCTTTAACGAATTTCTTCATTTCAGTTTCCTCCCATTGGTTCAGTCTGATCTTCTGTTGGGGTACCGGCCCCAATCATCCGGCTGTGCCGAATCTCAGTGGCTGCGGCGCAGGGCCGAGCTGTCGTTAGTTTGAAGAATTTTGGTCATTTTGCAACCGGTTTCAAAATTTCCTCCATCTGGACGGGCTTTCCCGTCTGCGCTGACAGGGTCGCGGCCTCGGCCATCGCCAGCGCCGCCACTCCATCCTGCAACGTGACGGGAACGTCGGAACTGCCGCCGACGGCATCAACAAATGCGGCCCATTCCACGCGATAGGCCGGCATGTAACGCTCCAGAAAGAAATAAGTCGGCTTCGCGCCCACAACGCCATTTGCCGTCGATTTCACGACGGTGTTTTCCAGCATGTTATGCGCCTGCAACAACCCTTCCGAGCCCAGCAATTCGACCCGCTGGTCATAGCCATAGGCCGCCCGGCGCGAGTTCTTGATGACCGCAATCCGGCCGTCCGCGTAAGTCATTGTGACCACGGCCGTATCCACATCGCCTGCCGCGCCGATCTCTGCGTCCACAAGCGACGATCCCACCGCTGTGACGATCTGGGGCACATCCCCCATCAGAAAGTTCGCCATGTCGAAATCGTGGATCATCATGTCCCGAAACAGTCCACCAGACACTTTTACATAGCTGACCGGTGGCGGGGCCGGGTCAAATGACGTGATCGACAACAGTTCGGCCTTGCCGATTTCACCTGCGTCCAAACCAGCCTTCAAAGCTGCAAAATTGGGATCGAACCGCCGGTTAAACCCGATCATGACAGGTTTGCCGCGCCCTGCGACGGCTGTCAGACAGTCCTGTGCCCTCTGAAGGCTCAGATCGACGGGCTTTTCGCACAGAACAGCTTTGCCAGCGCCCGTGGCCGCCTCAATCAGGTCGGAATGCGTATCCGTCGGCGTTGCAATCAGAACCGCGTCAATCTCGGGATCAGCGATTATTTCTTCTGAACTGCGCGCCTCGGCCCCATATTCACCCGCCAGGCTGGCTGCCGCCTCGGGCAGCGCATCGGATACCGCACACAGCCTGCTTCCCTGATGGGAAGATATAGCCTGCGCATGAACACGCCCAATACGCCCGGCACCCAGCAATCCGACCCTCAACATGCAGCGCTCCCGAATCTTGTTGTTGTGCGTAACAATGATTTTCTTTGCAACCGGTTGCAATATATTTTTTTGCATCGTCCCCGGTTTTGCCAGTCGTTCCCGCAGCCTCAACGCGAATACCGCGCAAAAACCGGTCTGATCTCAACAGGATTGCACTGCCTGACACGCATATTTCCGCGCAAATGCCAGCCTACGGGAATCCCCCAATATCGCCGCCCGGTGAATCACGTTAGATTGTACGTAAGGAACACATACTACCACTCTGTGACCCCCTTAGAGGGGCTGGCATGACCCCCTCGTCCAGCCCCTCACACCACACCAAACAGCCACAAGATCACATCGTGCCGACCAAAGCAGGCGCATGTCCTGTATTGATCTGGTTTGACAGTGGCGATCCCTGAAGGACTCGAACCCTCAACCTGCTGATTAGAAGTCAGCTGCTCTATCCAGTTGAGCTAAGGGACCGCTGCGCCCTTCTTGCGGTTTTTACCCGCGGGGTTCAAGAGGCAAGCGCATGAATGCGCTGTTGGGATCATCAACATACCCAAAGATAGGCCCGCAATAGGAATATCCCAGCGACTCATACAGCTTGCGGGCGGCATCATATTCGCGAAGATGGCTCGCCCCGGTCTCAAGAACCAAAGCCTCGCACCCCTCTGCGCCAGCCTGTTCAGCCAGATGCACCATCAGCACGCGCGCCAGCCCGCGCCCTCTTGCCTGCGCCAGAATATGCACTGATTTTACTTCGGCGGTTCCATCGGGCAGCGCTTTCAGCGCACCGCATCCCAATGGCTGCTGTCCGTCAAAAATGGCCCAGAACCGCACCCCCGGCCCGGCCAAGGCTTCAGCGTCCATCGTGTGGTTGCTTTCCGCAGGTCCCGCAGTTTCACCATGGGCAAAATGCGCATCGACAATCGGGCGCAATACGTCCGATGTCGGGTCAGCCTCTCGGATTTCGATCATTCAGTGCGTCCAGGGGGCGCGCCGGTCGGTTGCGAAATTCTCGCCATAGCCCCGCGCGCGCAGATTGGGTTTGCGCTTGTGCGGCTCGCTGACCTCGGCATCGATACCGTGGGCCTTGGCATAATCCAGCGCCTCTTCCCGCGTGTCGAACTTCAGGCGCACCTGAGCCTGCGTGTCGCTGGACGACGTCCAGCCCATCAGCGGATCAACCTCGCGCGCCGAGGCCGGGGCGTATTCCAGAACCCATTTGCGGGTCTTGGCCATCCCCGAGGTCATCGCATTTCTTGCGGGCTGGTAGATCCGTGCGCGCATGTCGCCTCTCCGTACTCACTTGGCTGAGCCCGTTTATGCGTCAGAGCGCGCCCGGGGGCAAGATTGCAATTGTCGCGGCCCTCGCCCTCGAACTCATGCCAGAAACTGTCATCAGGCTGGGATAAGGTCGCGCCAAACAAACGCAAGAACAATACAACGACTCACCCGTCGCACGGCCTCAGACCGCGTTACGGGCAATGAATCCGGATCGGCCCTTGCAGTTGGACAAAATAAGAACAAATGTAAGGGCCTGACGCCCGGAGCCTGCCTATGCCATACGCCCATTCCGACAAGACCCAACTGACCGCCGAAGACGTGCGCGCGCGCCTGAAACTGGAAGGCGGCAAGCAATTCGTGATGCATACCGAATTCAACCCGGCGGGCGATCAGCCCACGGCGATCAAGGAACTGGCGGGCGGCGTGCTGGACGGGGAACGCGATCAGGTGCTGCTGGGCGCGACCGGAACGGGCAAGACCTTCACCATGGCCAAGGTGATCGAGGAAACCCAGCGCCCCGCCATCATCCTGGCCCCCAACAAAACGCTGGCGGCGCAGCTATACGGTGAATTCAAGGGCTTCTTCCCAGAAAACTCGGTGGAATATTTCGTGTCCTATTACGACTATTACCAGCCCGAGGCCTATGTGCCGCGGTCCGATACCTATATCGAGAAAGAATCGCAGATCAACGAACAGATCGACCGGATGCGCCATTCAGCCACGCGGGCGCTGCTGGAACGCGATGACGTGATCATCGTTGCTTCGGTCAGCTGCATCTACGGTATCGGCTCGGTCGAAACCTACGGGGCGATGACGCAGGATCTGAAGGTCGGTCACGAATACGATCAGCGGCAGGTGATGGCCGATCTGGTGGCCCAGCAATACCGCCGCAACGATCAGGGGTTTCAGCGCGGCTCATTCCGAGTGCGGGGCGACAGCCTGGAAATCTGGCCCGCCCACCTTGAAGACCGCGCCTGGAAACTGTCCTTCTTCGGCGAGGAACTGGAACAGGTCACCGAATTCGACCCGCTGACCGGCGAAAAAACCGACACGATGAACCATATCCGGGTCTATGCGAATTCCCACTACGTGACGCCGAAACCGACGATGCAGCAGGCGATCATCGGGATCAAAAAAGAACTGCGGATGCGCCTCGACCAGCTGGTCGGCGAAGGCAAACTTCTGGAAGCGCAGCGGCTGGAACAGCGCACCAATTTCGATCTGGAAATGCTCGAGGCCACCGGCGTCTGCAACGGGATCGAGAACTATTCGCGCTATCTGACCGGCCGCGCGCCGGGCGAGCCGCCCCCGACCCTGTTCGAATTCATCCCCGACAACGCCATTGTCTTTGCCGACGAATCCCATGTCAGCGTGCCGCAGATCGGCGGCATGTACCGGGGCGACTATCGGCGCAAGTTCACGCTGGCCGAACACGGGTTCCGCCTGCCGTCCTGCATGGACAACCGGCCTTTGAAGTTCGAGGAATGGGATGCCATGCGCCCGCAATCCGTCTTCGTCTCGGCCACCCCCGCCGCGTGGGAGCTGGACCAGACCGGCGGCGTCTTCACCGAACAGGTGATCCGCCCCACCGGCCTGCTGGACCCGCAGGTCGAAATCCGCCCCGTGTCGATGCAGGTCGACGACCTGCTGGACGAGGTGCGCAAGGTCGCCGCCGATGGCTACCGCACGCTGGTCACGACGCTGACCAAACGCATGGCCGAGGACCTTACCGAATACCTGCACGAACAGGGTATCAAGGTGCGCTACATGCATTCCGATATCGACACGCTGGAACGGATCGAGATTTTGCGCGACCTGCGTCTGGGCGCCTTCGACGTACTGGTCGGCATCAACCTGCTGCGTGAAGGGCTCGACATTCCCGAATGTGGGCTGGTCGCCATTCTGGACGCCGACAAGGAAGGCTTTCTGCGGTCCGAGACCTCGTTGGTCCAGACCATCGGCCGTGCCGCGCGCAACGCCGATGGCCGGGTGATCATGTATGCCGACAAGATCACCGGTTCGATGGAACGCGCGCTGGCCGAAACCGACCGCCGCCGCGCCAAGCAGATGGCCTATAACGAGGAACACGGTATCACGCCCGCGACCGTGAAAAAGAATGTCGAGGATGTTCTGGCCGGGCTGTATGAGGGCGACGTGGACATGAACCGCGTCACCGCCACCATCGACAAACCGATGCACGGCGCCAACCTCGAGGCGCACCTGAACGGGCTGCGCGACCAGATGCGCAAAGCTGCCGAGAATCTGGAATTCGAAGAGGCCGCCAACATCCGGGATGAAATCAAACGTCTGGAAGCGGTCGATCTGGCCATCGCCGACGACCCCATGGCCCGCCAATGGGCGGTCGAGAAAGCCTCGGAAGCCGCCGTGAAGTCACGCGGTCGGTCAACGGCTGGACGACCCGGGCAACGGGGTGGGAATGTGAAGAGGCGGAAGAGGTAGATGACAGATGTAGATGACGTTTTAAACCAAAAGCCATTGTTGCGATTTTCGATATACACAGCTTGTCAGGCTGACAGCCTTGAAAGGGTTAGCCAAAATCTCACCAACTTGAGCCAAAACTGGCCGAGCGGCGAACCAATAGAAAACGTTTTAGAATACAACGACTTGTTCTGGATATGGGTTCTGGGTGCATATGAAGTCGTAAGAACAATGTCTCAACACAGAGATTGCTTCTCGTCGGAAAAACAAACTGCCATTAGTGAACTAAAGAAGAAGCTGACAACGATTAGGATACCTTTTGCGAAGCAAGAACTTCAACGCAATAGAGGGCCTATTTACAATGAAAACTCAATCGCTGGAGTTTCCGACGGCCTACGCTTTGAAATTGAGGGGCAGCAAATTGAGAGTAGTGATCTCATAGACGAAGTGATCTCATTTTTAGAGTCGTTCACTTCGACGGACATCAAGTCATCTATTCCAACTCGGCAGCCTTAGGTGACGCTAACAAGCGTTGAAAAAGATGGGTTCTCGCACCCATCTTTTCTGACGACCGCACAATGATGGGTGAAATCACCCATCCTACACACCGCCTCAAAAAAGGGCGGGAACCCCCCGCCCGAACCGTTACCCCTTATCCCAATGGGCAATCACGTCGTACCCAACCGGCGTCGGCGGCCCTTCCATGAATTCGGCGAAATGGCCCCACAGCTCGGCCACTTTAGGCGCGTTTGCGTTCGAGGTCGCCTCGCTTTCGACCACCGAGATCACATAGCCTGAACCATCCTCGTTCATCACGTTGGTAAAGCTGTGCATGCCGGGCATACCCATGATGTCGGATTTCAATTCATTCATCTTCGCCGTCGCCGCCTCGCGCGTACCGGGCTTCATTTTGTATTGGGTAATTCGTGCAAACATCACTTTCCTCCGACGTCTGGCAAAATTGCCATGTAACACGGCCGGAACGGCCCCGCCGCGCGTACCCTAGCACGACGGCCCGAAATCTCGCATTGATACCGGCGATTTGCGCCGATTTTCAACCATACACCGCACTGCATCCGGGCGGCTGTCCCTTCAGGGTTGCAGTCTCACCCCCAGTGCGGTTGTTTTTGCACCGATGGATGCTTGATCCCAATCAATGTCGAAACGCGAATGCGTCGGCAAAGTGGGTCCCATGCAAACACAGAACCCAACCGGCATAGACGCCTACAAACCCGCCCAGATCGCCGAGCTGGTTGAAACCGCTGGCGTTGCCAAGGCACATCTCACGGTCGGCCAGACACTGACTCTGGCGATACTCGCGGGCGTGTTCATCGGCTTCGGCGGGGCCGCCTATACTATGGTCATGACCGGCGTTGACCCGGGGTTTGGACCGGCCCGGTTTCTGGGTGGCGTCGTGTTCTCGCTGGGCTTGATCCTTGTGGTCGTCGGCGGGGCCGAGCTGTTCACCGGAAACGCCCTGATGACCATCGCGGCGGTGGATCGGAAAATCTCGCCGCGCGCCCTGCTGCGCAACTGGGGCCTCGTGTACCTTGGGAATTTGGTCGGGGCCATCGCGCTGGCTTTGGCCTTCGCTGCAACCGGCTTGCTGGACGGGCCCATGGGGGCCACCGCATCAGCAATCGCAAATGGCAAGGCCGACCTCTCGTCCACCCAGGCGTTTGCGCGCGGCGTTCTGTGCAACGCGTTGGTCTGCCTTGCCGTCTGGCTGAGCTTTGCGGCCAGAACAGCGGCGGGCAAGGTCATGGCGGTACTCTGGCCCATTGCGGCGTTTGTCCTGTTGGGGCTCGAACATTCGGTCGCCAATATGTACCTGCTGCCGCAGGGCGCGCTTGCCGGTGCCGATTTCGGTTTGGGTGCGGCCATGGGCAACCTGTTCTGGGTCACGATCGGCAATATTGTCGGCGGCGCAGGCGGCGTCGCGCTTGCCTATCGCTTTGCCTATCTGCGCAATACGCCCGGCTGAGCACGCGGTTTATCAGGTTTTGGGCAAGGAGATCCCCACACTCCACCCTTGCACCCCGCCCCACCCTCCTCCACGTTTGAAATCACAAATTGTGATTCCAAACGGTTGCCATGACGAACCCGAAAAACCTGCCCAGCGCGCATGAGGTGCAAAACGCCATTCACAGGGTGCGCGGCACCCGTGTGGTGCTGGCCGAGGATCTGGCGCAGTTCTACGGAAAATCCGTCAGTGCCTTCAATCAGGCCGTCTCGCGAAACACCGACCTGTTCGAAGGCTACCGCTTTCAGCTGACCGATGCCGAGGTTGCCGATTTGCAATCACAGAATGTGATATCAAAACCCAAAGGCCGCGGCGGGCGGCGGGTCAATCCGTGGGTCTATACCGATTACGGCGTGGCCATCGCCTCGGCTCTGTTCAAGGATCCGCGCGCGATCAAGATCACGCGGATGATCACCGAAGCCTTTGTCGATGGCGCGAACGCCCTGGCCGAGACCCCGCGCAACCTGCCGGAAATCCTGCCCCCCGAACAGGCCCCCGCCCCGCTGCTGCCCAATGGCGACCAACTGCGTGAACTGGCCGAAAACATCCTCGATTCCGGCCAGCAGAGCCTTGTCGATTACATCGCAAACCCCACCACCAAGCGCCAACAGGCCGTGGCGGTGATCATGAAGACGCTGGCCGAAACCGCCGGGGAAGAGGTCCGCACCCAACAGGAACGCCTGCGCCTGCGTATCGCCGAACGGCTGGCCACCGGCGATTATGCCAGTGACGACGACCGCAAAGGGTTGCTGGAACTGCTACAGGCGATGAAAGGTTAGCCCTTTCCCGCCCCGAGAATTCAGGGGCGCACGAACTTGGCGCTTCCCACTGACCGTTCGCGCGGCTTCGGCTGGTCCTGTGCCTGCACGGTGGTCGCGCGTGGCAGCTCCAGCTCGGCATACCCGCAGGCCACCCCGTCACCATCCGGGTCGTTGCGCTCATGATAGCCCGGCTGCCCTGCGCGGAATGGCCCGATCCCCATGGCCTGTGTCGCATCACATCCCGCCAGCGCGATCAGGTGGATCACCGCCTCGTCCCGCTCATAGCCCGAGGTGCGCAGAAAGACGCCCGTGGCAATCAGCGCGGTCGTCAGCGGCAGCAGCAGAACCATGATCAGTATCCGCAGCGGGGACAGCGCCTGCCGCCGCGCCGCCTCGGCGCGCAGATGCCGTTTGGCCGAGCGCGGGTTCAGATCAGGTGCTTCCTGCGTTGGTTTCTTGAACAACATGCCCCGACCCATAAGGGCAATATGTGGCAAAGCCGAGGCAACACAGTTCCACCGGGTTCAAAAAATCTGGCCCGGCCTGAAACCACCGCCCGCACAGGCACAATTTTGCTTACTGCCAGTGATGTCCGGCCGTCACCGAACCACATGCACCGCGCAAGGGGCGTGGCGCACAATATGGGACGCGGTTGATCCCAACAGCAGATCCTGCATCCCCGGCCGGTGCGAGGCCACGATGATCAGGTCCGGGTGATGCGCCTCGGCCCAGTCCAGAATGGTCCGGCCGGAATGCCCTTCGACCACCATGCCCGTTGCATTCGGCAATTGCGACGCCAGCGTATCCAGCTCTGACTGAATCGCCTTTCGGGCCTCGGTCAGATATTCCGCCGGCATGTACGAGATTGCATAATTCGGAATATGCTCAACCACATGCAGCAATGTGACCTGCGCGTCCGGCGTGGCCAGAACCCGGGCCAGTTTCAACGGTCCGGACGTGTCTCTTTCAGCATCGAAAGAGATCGGAACGAGAATGTTGTGATACATAGCATGCGCCTCCGTTTTGCAGACTTACTTTGAAACAGACATGCACGGCAGGCTTTGATTCAGGTCAGGTAGAGCCAAATGTCTCTGCAACGTCATACATGACCGGCTCAAAGCTCTTGCATAGCTCGTTGATCTTGCGGTTGCGGTCTCGCATCTCGGGGGTCCGCAGCATGGCCAGGAAATCCTCGCGGCGTTGCCATTGCGAATAGTTGGCGATCCGGGTTTGCGCATCATTCACATGAAGCCCCGCAGAAACAAACCCGGGCTGCTTCGAGATGAACTCGGAATAGGCGTCGGTCAGCGCCTCCAAAAGGTCCTGACAGGTGCCGGGCGTCATTTCAAACGTGGTGATAACTGTCTGAACACTGGCGTTTTTGGCGATTTTCGGCATCGGGATTCTCCATTTCTTTCCCCAAGCCTAGCACATCAGATTGAAACGTCGCCTATTTCCTTGCCGCTGCGCCAATCCGCGCTTTTCTGCGCCCGTTTATCAGGCGGCTGGCCACCCCGGAATGGGCGGCCAGCCGCTGTTTCAACGCTCCATGCGCATCGTGACCGAGACTTCGCCTTTCAGGTGATCCGGCCAACGCAGAATAAGACTGTCGCCACTGGCCCCCTGTTCCGTCAGAACATGAGGGGCCGAATAGACAAGGTTGTTGAACACCCCGGTCAGCGACCCGATGGCAGTGACCCCGTCGCAACCGCGCGCCTTGCCGCCAAATGGCAATTCGCCGTTTGCCGAAACAGTCCAGACATTCGCGACCGAGTTCTGCTGGCTGCGGATGCGCAGCGGGTTCGAGGATCTCTTGCCAATCCCGTGATAGGTATTGTTCTCGTAGGTCACGTTCGAATGCCTGTTATTGTCCAGATCGGCAAAAGACGTATCGACCCGTTCCGCCCGGTCGATCGAACCGCTGGTGGCGCGGAACTTGTTCCCGGTCACCGTCACACCATTCAGGTAATGGCCAGCGCCATAGGGGCGGATGATGATATAGCTGAACCAGGCCGGCGCATCGCCCGAGAAAAAGATATTGTCCGTGATGCTCATCGAACTGAACGAAAACCCGCTGGTATAGGTGGGTGCCGCATCGCGTTCGTTGGTCCATTCGATAAAGCAGTTGTCGACATAGTTCTCGGCAATGGTCGAAGTGTTGTAGGTGCCGATCATGATCAGCCCCGCGGTACGGACCCCCTGCGGGATGCCGTCGCCCTGAAAGAAATGGTTGCCCAGAACCAAATTAGTACCGCCGCCCAGAACGGCAAAATGCTTGAACCGTACCGCCCGATTGTGACGCAGCTTCACATCGTTCGAGTTGGTGTTCAGCCCGATGGAATTCCGGTCCGTCACGTCAAGCGCTTCTTCTGAGGACAGGAACTGGCAATTGTCGATCAGCAGCCCCTTGCACCCCGTCGCGGTCGAGGTCAGGCCCCGATCCTTCGGGCGACTGATAAAGCAATCTTTCAACGAAAACGTACTGCCCGAGGCCGCCAGACGAATGCCGCTGCACCGGCTGTTGCACTGAAACTCGATCTGTTCCATGCCGAATTTCCGCAACGTATCAAAACCGCTGAAATCCAGCAGGTATTTGAACGACTGAAAGGTAAAGGTCTGGGTACCGGCGGCGTCATAGATGGGCGCGCTCAGGGTCATCTCACCGGCACCTATGTTCTTCGAGCGCACGTAAACCTCACGCCCGACACCACTGCCCTCAACCAGCGATCCCACAGGAATATTGGCCACATTGGCGACATTGGTCAGGCGTGTCTTGTCTAAGGGGTCATAGGTGGCGACAGAGGTGAAGGTTTCGGTGTCCCAGGCGGTACCGCTTTTGACATCGAACTGCCCGTTGCGGATCACGCGGCGCGTTGAAAAGCCGCTTTGCTTGTTGGGAACCGCAGCGGCCATGTCGATCGGTGCGGAAACGGAAATCTTGCGCCCGCCCAGATCCAACGAGTCGTGATCCGAATTATTCAATAGCGCCTGAAACGCCTTCTTGAAGGCCAGCTCCTCATCTCCGAACGCCTCGATATATGCGGGCAGATGGAAATCCTTGGTCAGCAACAGCATCTTGTCATCCGGCATGGTGACGGTGCCTTCGAATTCAATCTCCGCATCGATACTGGTGTTTTCCGCAAGGTGATAGGTGCCTTGCGGAACAAAGACCCGGCGGCCACCGGCCGCCTGATCCGCCGCCTCAAACGCAACCGAGTCATCCGTCACACCGTCACCAACGGCACCAAAGTCGCGCACATCGACCAGGCTGATCATCTCGCGCAGAAAGAACCCGGTGACATCGGTGATCTCAAGATCATCGACGCGCACCAGAGCGCCGTTGGCCCCTTCGATATCCAGGCCGAAATGCCCGTAAAGGGCGGCCAGCCCCCAGGGCATGTCCACGCCCGGGCGCTGGCCGGTGCCGACAATCGCGGTGATCTCTTGAACCGTGCCATAGCCCGACAGCTGGGTGGCCGGCCCCTGCTCCACAACACCGGCTACGTGCACATCACCCGCGCCACCGGCCCAGGCTGCAATGCGCACCGACGGCAAGGGGCCGCTTATCGCCTTGACCCGGGCTGTGATCTGCAAATAGCAACCGGGCAGGATCGGTGTCTGCCCCATGTAACGCAATTGCTGGGTTGTGTTGACCTTCAGGATCTCAAGACAACCGGCAAAATCCGCATCCGCCGGAACAAATACCCCGGTACCGGACCCGCCATATGTGGGGGATCCGGGTGTTCCGTCCCCCGCAGACCAGACCGTCAGACCATTCGCGAATTGAGGCGGCATGAACACGATGCCGTCGGTGATTGCCTTGTTCATTGAAAACCCTTTCCCAATCGCGTCGCGCAAATCCGGCGACGCGTTCAAACCCCGTGTTCAGGTCCGCCCCGAACGCGACAGTCTGGATATCGAAAAGGAATTAACCACGGCTCATCTCACCGTGACGGTGGTGTTGCCTCAGGCCGCAGGGTCAGCGGCACCCAACAGTTGCACCCCGTTGATCTTCCAGCCTTCCGTCAGCGGGATCATCTGATAGTCCAGAAGATGCACCCGCCCGTTACCGTCCGTAATCATCACCTTCTGCCACAGCGCGCCGTCAACCTCGCGCAGTTCCAGAAAACGCACATCGGCGGGACGCCAGACCATCGGGTAGCCATTGCGCACCATCGCGCCGAAATTTTCGGGGTTTCGGAACAGACGCTGGATGTTGGGGCTGGCAAAGGTGAAGGCCTTCGCAAAGTCATCCGCCCGGAAGGCCTGTATCTGCGCCGCGATATTGGCCTCGATCTCGGCACTCTGCGCAAATGCGCCCGAAGCCAGCCCGGCGCTCAGGGATAATGCAAGCAGTAGTCGACGCATGGGGCCACCTCCTGTTCCAAGGATAGCCCCATGCCGGTTCAGGTCAAATCAGACCAGCTCTCCGGCCAGTGCCTTGTCAATCAGCGCGATGGTCTCGGGCACGCCGTAAAGCGCGATAAAGCCCCCGAAACGCGGCCCTTGCGAGGCCCCCAGCAGCACTTCATAAAGCGCCGAGAACCACCCTTTCATCGGATCAAACCGCTCGCGGCCGATGGCATAGACCACCGATTGCAACGCTTCATCCTCGGTCGGGCCATCATATGCCTCAAGCGCCGCCTTCAGCGCTTCCAGCGCCTCGCGCTCCTGATCCGTCGGCGCGCGATGCTTGCGCGTCGGCTTGACGAAATCGTTGAAGTACCGCACGGCAAAACCGGCTGCCTTGTCCAGATCGGGATGGCTCTCTGCCGTTGCCTCGGGCGCATAGCGGCGAATAAAGCCCCACAGTGCCTCTTTGTCTTCGGCACCGGAAACCGATGCCAGATTCAGCAGCATCGCAAAGGGTACGATCAGGGTCGATTCAGGCACGTCGCCGCCGTGGATATGCCAGACCGGGTTGTTCAACTGTGCCTTCAGGTCCTGCCCCGGATAGGCGCGCAACTGCTGATGATACTCATCATAGGCTTTCGGGATCACGTCGAAATGCATCCGCTTGGCCGTCTTGGGCTTTTGGTACATGAAATAAGCCAGCGACTCGGTCGGCGCATAGGTCAGCCATTCGTCAATCGAGACACCATTGCCCGACGATTTCGAAATCTTCTGTCCGTTCTCATCCAGAAACAGCTCATAGCTGAAATGCTCGGGCGCGCGGCCACCCAAGGCCCGGCAGATCCCGTCATAGATCTTTTCGTTGGTCGCGTGTTCCTTGCCGTACATCTCGAAATCAACGCCCAGCGCCGCCCAGCGCGCCCCGAAATCCGGCTTCCATTGCAGCTTCACATTGCCACCGGTGACGGGCACGGTCCATTCCTTGCCGTCTTCATCATCGAAGGTAACGGTATAGGTCTCGGCGCAGACCTTTTTCATCGGCACATACAGAACCCGCCCGGTTTCCGGGTGGATCGGCAGGAAGATCGAATAGGTCTGCTGGCGTTCTTCCCGCAGGCTTTTCAACATGATGGCCATCACGTCGTCATAGCGTTCAACCGCACGCTTCAGAATCTCGTCGAACTGGCCCGAGCGATAAAAGTCGCGCGCCGAGTAGAACTCGTATTCGAACCCGAAGGTATCAAGGAACCGGCGCAGCATCGCGTTGTTATGCTCGCCAAAGCTGTCATACTCGCCAAAAGGATCAGGAACCGAGGTCAGCGGGCGCTGCAAATGCTCTTCCAACGCCTCGGGGTTCGGCACGTTGCTGGGAACCTTGCGCATCCCGTCCAGATCGTCCGAAAAACAGATCAGCTTGGTCGGGATGTCCGACAGCGCCTCAAAGGCACGCTTGACCATCGTGGTCCGCGCCACCTCGCCGAACGTGCCGATATGCGGCAGGCCCGACGGGCCATATCCGGTTTCAAACAGCACATACCCTTTTTCCGGAGCACCTTTCTGATAGCGTTTGAGCAACCGGCGCGCCTCTTCAAAGGGCCAGGCCTTGGACGACATCGCGGTTTCGCGCAGTTCAGACATTTCAATGTGCTCCATTGGGGAAACGGTCGCGGCTGCACCACGCAACCCGACCGGCCCCTCCTATTGTGCCAGTGCAGCATGAGTCAATAAAGCACCGGTGTTTTCACCGCCCGGAACCCTGGAAAACCACCTTGTCACGGGGTTTTGCCGCCAATTGGCTGTTCTGCCCGCCCTCAGCCTCTGATCCACGCCCCCTGCGCCGCCATCCCGCACCGATTTTTCCATCCGCAGGCCCTACTCCAGCCACACTCATGGGGTGGGTTTGGCGCGCGAAACATAAAAGACACGGGCGACAGGCTTTGACCTGATCCGGATATTTCGCGTGTTTGCACAGCGGTGCTACGATGGAAAGATGCCGGGAAACCTCCCCGGGGCCAAAGGAAACGAGATGCGACGCGAAACCACCAACCTGATCCGCTTTGTGCTCGAGGATATCGTCCCGCCGATCCTGCGCGACAGCGCCGCCTTTCACTGGCTTGCGCGCCGTGTCTGGGGGGAACACATTACCCGGCTGGCGGCGTTCCGCGAACGCGCGCCTTTTCTGACAGACGAAGAATACGAAACGCTCTACCGGGAACACCCGCGCGTGCATGACGGAACCGACAATTCCGACGCCTGCATCGACCGGATCGCCAGCGACATTGTTGGCGACAGCATCTGCGACGTCGGCTGCGGCACCGGGGCCCTGCTGCAACGCATCCGCTCCCTACGCCCGGACATCACGGCCATGACCGGCGTCGATTTCGTTGTCGATGACGCTGAAGCCATCGAAAACATCAGATATGTTGCCGCCCGGATCGAAGACCTGCCTTTTGAGGACAACAGTTTTGACACGGTTATCTGCACCCATGTGATCGAACATCTGCTGGATTACCGCCGTGCCATCGCTGAATTGCGCCGGGTCGCGCGCAAGCGGGTCATCATCGTGGTCCCGCGCGAACGGGAATATCGCTACAGCTTCAACCCGCATTTCAATTTCTTTCCCTACACCCACAGCTTTCTGCGCGCCGTGCATCCCAGCCCCAGGTTTCACACCTGCGAGGATATCGGGCGTGATATCTATTACTGCGAGGATCGCCCGGCCGAGGAACCCACCGAAAAGCCCCTCAAGGATCAGGCTGCATGAGCGCAACCGCACCCACAGCGCTGATCTGGACCGGGCTGCTTCTCACACCTGTCATGATTTCGGTCGGACAGGTGCTGTTCAAACTTGCCGGCGGGCGGATCGACGGCCGCACCGCGACCGGGGCGATGGGGGTGTTGCATACCCTGCTCGATCCTTTCTTGCTCGTCGCTCTGGCGATTTACGGCACAGCAACGATACTCTGGATTTACGTCCTCAGGCATGTACCGCTGTCGCAGGCCTATCCGTTTATGGCCCTGAGCTTCATACTGGTTCCCCTCGCCTCGTGGCTGTTCTTCGGGGAAACGCTGGGGCTGCGCTATTGGATCGGGGCGGGCCTTTTGCTCAGCGGTATGGCGATTATGAACACCTGACCGGTTCAACCTGCCGCACAATGCGGATAAAACAAGATGTTGAACCTGCCCCGCCCCCCTTCTATCCTGCGCCATTGACGAACCCCAAGCAGGATGCCCCGAATGACCGAGCAAGTTCCCCACCCGATGTCCCCACAGGATTGCCTTGTGGCGATCATGGTTGCGATCTCGGCCTCCGACGAAACCATCCGAACCGCCGAGCTGGTCAAGATCGAGGTCGCCGTGAACATGTTGCCGGTTTTCGCCGGGTACGACATCGACCGGATGCGCCACGTGTCGCAGGTCGTGTTTGACCTGTTCGAACAGGAAGACGGGCTGGATGCGCTGTTCGGTCTGATCCGGGACAACCTGCCCGAACGCCTGAACGAAACGGCCTATGCTTTGGCCTGTGACGTCGCCGCCGCTGACGGAACGCTGGCCGAACCCGAACTGCGCCTGCTGGAAGAAATCCGGTACGAGCTGAACATCGACCGCCTGCACGCGGCCGCGATCGAGCGCGGGGCCCGGGCGCGCCACACCGTCTGACGCCCGCTCCAGGCCGGTTTCAGGTTTCAGCTTCCGTAAAGTGATCCCCAGCGCTCCAGCAAGGCGCGCTGCAATTTCCGTGATCTGCTGTTCCAGCTGCGTGCGCCATCCGGGCGTTCACGCTGGGCGCGTGGGATCGTGGCGCGATGATCCACGTCGGCGGTGAATATCGCAAAGGCCAGATCGACCCCGTCCGCAGTTGTCAGGAAACCGCCCAACCCGGATACAAAGTTCAATGTCCCTGTCTTGGCATCAACCTTGATTGGGTGGTTCTTGACGGGCCGCCCGTTCCGGTCGGTCAGTGCAAAAGGTTTCATCAGGGGTCGCAACATCCCCGATTTCTGTGTTGCAACAAGGGCCGCAACCAAATCCGCCGGTACCATGCGCGAGGCATCGCTCAGTCCCGAATGATCGACCATGGCGATCCCGGTCACGCCGAAACGACTGGCGGCCCACCGGTTCATCTCGGCTGCTGATTCCGCCAGAGTGTGCGGGTCAACACCGCGCGCCCTGGTCGCGGCCAGCCCGACCATCTCGGCCGTCAGGTTGGTCGAGTATTTCAGCATCCCGCGCAGGACATGGTCCAAACTGTCGCTGCGATGCACCACAAGATCAACACCCCGCACGCTCTGGCGTGTCACCTGAACACGCTTCAAAACGATCCCGTTCGACCGCGCCAAGGTGCGAAACACATCACCCGCGTATAAAGCGGGCTTGCGCACCGGCAACCAGCGGGCCCCCCCATTGCCCAGCGCGCCCTTGGCCACGGTCCAGCGATCCTGCCGCGCGCTTGCCTGATAGGTATAGATCGGCAGGCTGCGATCCTCGACCCGCATGGCCGAGACATCCACCGCAGGCACATAACGCGCGCTGCGGGCATCCATGGTTATGTCATAGCCACTCCCTGCGCGTTTCCATTCGAAATGGACGCGGTTGAAGTTCAGGGAAATGCCGCTGACAGCCGGGCTATAGCCCACATGATCCGGCTGCCCGGGATCGATGCTGAACACATAAGGCAACGCCCCGTCGTAAACCCTGAACGCGCCGCGCACTTCGATAATCCCGGCCTCGCGCAAATTGGCCGCCATCGCGGCCAGCCCATCCGTATCCAGCAGCGGGTCGCCGCCCCCAACCAGAATCAAATCGCCGTGCAGAACGCCCTTCTCGATCCGGCCATCCGCCACTAGGCGAGTCTCGAACCGGTGTTCCGGCCCCAGAACATCCAGCGCATAAAGCGCGGTCATTGCCTTTCCAACGCTGGCCGGGGGCAGACTTGCGCCCTCACCAAACACTTCCAGTTGCGCCCCGGTCGCCACATCCGCAACCGCAAACACAACTTCGCCTTTCAGGCCTGCTGCGGCCACCAATCGCTCGGCACCGCTTAATATGACCCCGCGCGCCTGCGGCCTCAGCGATACAAGCGGCGCCTGCGCAAGGCCCGCTGCCGGGATCAGGGACGCCCCTAATCCCCCCAGAAACAATCGACGTGAAAAACGACCAGCCATAGCCGAATTAAAATCCCACAGATCAAAAGCACACAACCACTGTGTTAGATTATGCGCCCGTTGGGGCTATTCCGGCAACACTTCTGCGCCCCATTCCCCGCGCGTCCGGAGTTCGGTCGAACTGACATCGATCATCGGCACGTTCACGAAACACCACGCCGGGGCCTGTGCCTGCCCCAGAAGATGCCGCGCCTGCCCGTCGATCCGGTACTTCGCATAGACCCGCGCCGCAGGCGACATCCGGGCCGAGATCCGCTCGCCCGGCCGCGCCACCACGCCCACCGGCACAGTGTCCATGATCAGCCGCCAGTCTTTCCAGCGATGAAACTGCGCCAGATTATCCGCGCCCATCAGCCAGACAAACCGCACCTGCGGGTAAAGCCACCTGAGCGCTGTCAGAGTGTCCGCCGTCGCCCGCGTGCCGACCAGCGCCTCGATATCCGTCACATCCACCTTCGGATGCTGCATCACCTGACGCGCCGCCGCCATCCGCCGCGCGATCGGCGCAGGCCCCCGCTCTTTCAACGGATTGCCGGGTGACACCAGCCACCACACCCGATCCAGACCAAAGGCCTTCATCGCCTCACGCGTTACATGCACATGGCCCCGATGCGGCGGATCGAATGACCCGCCGAACAGCCCAACGACCTGCCCGGGCCGCGCGTATGGGATGTCGTACCGCTCCATAACCTGCTGATGTTCAGAACCGGGCCGCGTTGTCAATCAATCGGTTGCACGGCGTCACCCAGCGCAACCCGCCCCGGCCTGACAACTTCGGCACACCATCCCCCATGCCCCCGCACGGCAGAATAGCCGCCCTTGCCCAGCGCCTCTTCCATCCGGCTGCACGGTGCACAGATCACGGTAAAGCGCAAAACGGCCTCGCCCACCTGCACCTCACGCCCCTTGAGCGCAGCAAGGTTGACCCCCGAAACCACCAGATTGCGCCGCAGGATTTCGGGCGCAACCGGCCCCCGCCCCAAATAGGACCCAATCGCCCCCAAATGCTCCCGCTGGATCAGAGAAACCGCCCGCTTGCCCGCACGGCCCCGGTCGCCGTCGAGGCCATTGGGGGAGACCACCGCCTCCCTCACAACCTCCACCCCAACCCGCCGCTCGGGCCGGACGCCTATCCATTCGACACGTCCTGGCTGCGCCCAGCCTGATATCAGTTCCGCTAGTGCCACCACTTCATGCCCCTCATACAGCCCGGCAAACCTAGCCCATGCAGATACGGGACGAAATTCACAAAACCACCAGCTTGCCCCGCCCGCCCCGCTCGGATATCCAGCGTTTCAACCCAATTTCCCGACCCAGAGGACGCGACATGGCCGCCTATCAATATGTCTACCACATGCAGGGTGTCTCCAAGACCTATCCCGGTGGCAAGAAGTGCTTTGAAAACATCCACCTCAGCTTTCTGCCCGGTGTGAAAATCGGTGTTGTCGGCGTCAACGGCGCGGGTAAATCGACGCTGATGAAGATCATGGCCGGCCTCGACACCGATTTCACCGGCGAGGCATGGGCCGCCCAAGGTGCCAAGGTTGGCTATCTGCCGCAGGAACCGCAGCTGGATGAATCGCTCACCGTCCGAGAAAACGTGATGCTGGGCGTGGCCGCGAAAAAGGCCAAGGTCGATCGCTTCAACGAGATTGCCATGGAGATCGCCGAGAATTACTCGGACGAGCTGATGGAGGAAATGACCACCCTGCAGGACGCGATCGACGCGGAAAACCTCTGGGACCTCGACAGCCAGATCGACGTCAGCATGGAGGCGCTGCGCTGCCCGCCGGACGATGCCAACATCGCCAACCTCTCGGGGGGTGAGAAACGCCGCGTGGCGCTCTGCAAGCTGCTGCTGGAAGCGCCCGACATGCTGCTCCTGGACGAACCGACCAACCACCTGGACGCCGAAACCATCGCATGGCTGCAACAGCACCTGATCGACTACAAGGGCACCATCCTGATCGTCACCCACGACCGTTACTTCCTGGATGACATCACCGGCTGGATCCTCGAACTCGACCGCGGCCGCGGCATTCCGTACGAAGGCAACTACTCCGCATGGCTGGAACAAAAGGCCAAACGGCTGGAGCAGGAAGCCCGCGAGGACAAGTCCAAGCAGAAAACCCTGCAGCGCGAGCTGGAATGGATGCGTCAGGGCCAGAAGGCCCGTCAGGCCAAATCCAAGGCCCGGATCAACGCCTATAACGAGCTGGCCGAACAGTCCGAACGCGAAAAGCTGACCCGCGCCCAGATCGTCATCCCCAACGGCCAGCGCCTTGGTGGCAAGGTGATCGAGGTCGAGGGCCTGTCGAAACACATGGGCGACAAGCAATTGATCGAAGGGCTGGACTTCGCCCTGCCCCCCGGCGGCATTGTCGGCGTCATCGGCCCCAACGGCGCGGGTAAATCGACGCTGTTCAAGATGCTCACCGGTCAGGAACAGCCCGACAGCGGCACCATCACGCTGGGCGACACGGTCGAGCTGTCTTATGTCGACCAGTCCCGCGACGACCTGAAAGACAACGACACCGTGTGGGAGGCGATCACCGGCGGCGCCGAGATTATCCAACTGGGCGACGCGCAGGTCAATTCCCGCGCCTATTGCTCGTCCTTCAACTTCAAGGGCGGCGACCAGCAGAAAAAGGTCTCGCTGCTGTCAGGCGGTGAGCGCAACCGCGTCCACATGGCCCGCCTGTTGAAAGAGGGCGGCAACGTCCTGCTGCTCGACGAACCCACGAACGACCTCGACGTCGAAACCCTGCGCGCACTGGAAGACGCGCTGGTCGATTTCGCCGGCTGCGCCGTCGTCATCTCACACGACCGCTTCTTCCTCGACCGGATTTGCACGCATATTCTGGCGTTCGAAGGCGACGCCCATGTGGAATGGTTCGAGGGCAACTTCGAGGATTACGAAGAGGATAAGAAGCGGCGGTTGGGGCCTGATGCGCTGGAGCCCAAGCGGTTGAAGCATAAGAAGTTCGTTCGGTAAATCGCAAAGCGATTTTCGAACGGGCGCGAGGCAGCGTCCGCATAGCGGGCGCGTTCGCGCTCCGTTGAATTGAGCGCAAGCGTAAACATCTATTGTAAATCCGCTGCACAGCTACTACATTTAGCGTTGGTAGCGGAGGTGCTCAAAACACCGCGTGGCGGACCTGAAGACCCACGGAGTGGACAACGTCAGCGTCTGCCCAGAAGCTGCAAGCGCTTAGCGGCGCTGTGTTGAAACCCTAGCGGGAAGTAAGCTAAGTCGGTCCGACAGGACTCGTGGCGGTGCCACGAATAATCTGAGCGGGTGGCCGTCGAAAGGTAGCTCCAAGTGATCATAGGAGCATACCAAACCGCTAAAAATTGGGGCGGTATATAAACACTGAGCGAAGTTTAACGCTCATCCGGATGAGCATCGCTGAGGTAAATTCCAATGCGGTTTTCATTCAAATTGAAAGGGCGAGTGTCTTATGCCGATGTTATTGGCACTATTGCACTCTTGCTAACGATACTCGGATTTTTCGTGTGACGTTGGGCGGTCTCTAGACCGCCCTTTCTTATTCCAGAGCAATCCTAGGATGAGTTCTCGCACCCCTCACGCCAACTGGTAGGCCGGGCTTCAGCCCGGCACCACTCGAAACACCCACACCTTTACCAACATCCGCCGATGAATGGCCTCAAAACCCTTCAATCGCTCTGAGGGGAATGGTGGATGCCGGGCTGAAGCCCGGCCTACGGGGGGTGTTCTTTGTATCTCGGCTCTCCGAATGCGCCGTCCGTCACACCGCCGCTCCATTCCGGATCAACTCGGCTTGCGCGGATATCACGATGAATCGACGAATACGGCCAATCGGTCGGGCGCGCCACCAACCCGTGCTTGACCGGGTTCCCCCAACAATAGGCCATATGATTGCGGTAATCCCGCTCGTCACGAATGGTATGCTCCCAAAACCGACGCTGCCAAACCGCCCCTTCGCGTTTGTTGGCCCGTAGGCCGGGCTTCAGCCCGGCATATCTGCCAGAGGTCACAACAGGTAGATGCGTGGGTTCGGGTGCCGGGCTGAAGCCCGGCCTACGGTTTGCCTTGTTCACGCGCATGGTGAACCGCGCCTTGATCGCACCCCACCGCGTGGAATAATCCGCATCGCCCGGCGGCAAGGTCCACACCACGTGAAGATGATCCGGCAACACCACAAACGCATCACACCAAAACGGGCGCTCCCGCTGCGCTTCGGCAAAAGCCCCGCGCAGATGTGCGACCTCGCGGGTCAACAGATCCGATGACCGGTCGGCCAGCGACACCGTAAAGAAATATCTGGCTCCGGGAATGCGGACGCGGCGATAATCACTCATGCGCGCAAGGTGGCGCAGGTATGACTACCAAGTGGTTAACACGCGCCTTTTCAGGCCACTGCCGCAGGTCGGGTGGTCCGCCAACCTTCGGTGTCCCATATCACAGCATTCAAGGATGATTGCAGGTGCGGCGCTTATCCGGATCGGTTGCCGCGCAGCCGCCCGACGCCGAACAGCCCTGTCAGCGCCCCAACCAGCAGCAGCCAACTGGCCGGAAGCGGCACGGCCGAGACGTTCACGTCGACCGGCGTTTCTTCGGACCCGGGCTCATTGCACCACAGCTCGCAGAACTCGGGCCCGGAGTCCTCCACGACCTCTGTCCGTTCAGCCAGAATCTCGGGCAAACGCTTGGGTCCTCCAAGCTCGACAAGACGACGACGTCTTTCATTACGGCGCGGGTTCTCCTTCGCGAAGACCGGTGTCTTCAACTCGAGTTCAACTTCGAACATGTTGTCGAATTTGAACCCGCCTTCACGCGCGCCCGTCATCGAACCCTCTGTTCCAAATGGAACAGTCAGGGCCTGCGCCGCTCCGGCCCAGCACAACAAGGTTATCGTACAAACAACTTTCATATCCGCCCCCACGGTTGCCTGAAACTATAGCACCAGATCGCAAATTTTTCAAACATAGTGATTTATGAATAAAAACCGTCTGTTGTGAGCGGAACCCACGCTTAACCGGTCAGAACAACACTGGTCCTGAACACGTGCCTGCAACGAAAAAGTGTCACTCTCCCGCGCAGGCGTGGCACGTAGTGACCGCTCCGGATGGCCGGCCGGGAAAGTGTGGGTCCGGGTTTTTCACCGCCGTCGCGCGTATCAACAGACAGGGTGGTCAGAGCGCCCGGGACGCTGTCAAATCAGCCTGAAACCCATCAGCGGATTCTTGTACAAATTGGGCCTTCTGCCCTCTGGCCTCTGTACAATCCGTACAAACCACTCTTGCCACAGGCTTACCTCAATGCCATATGCAAGGTGCTAACGTTTTTCTATTTCGACCTACTGTCTCCTTCTACGGCGCTCAGTCTATCGATCCAGACCTACGACGCCAGGCTGCCGCAACTCCGTGGGCAGCACCAAACAGGAGACACGGATATGCCAGCAGGCACCGTAAAATGGTTCAACACCACCAAAGGCTACGGCTTTATCGCACCCGAAGATGGCGGCAAGGACATCTTCGTCCACATCTCGTCCGTCGAACGCTCGGGCCTGACCGGTCTGGCCGACAACCAGAAAGTCACGTACGAACTGCGTTCGGGTCGTGACGGCCGCGAAAGCGCCGACAACATCCAGCTTGCATAAGCTGTTGAAAGGATGAGGGAAAACCCTCATCCTTTTGTTCAACCGCTGCCGTTTCGGTGGCTGTTTGATCACATCACGGATGCGTGATGCTTGCCCCAGAATTGACCAAATAACATATCATGATGAAACTGACTCTTAGGTTTCATTGGTCAATTGATGAGGGTTTCGATGTTTACACGCCGAGTTTTTCTGGCCGGAACAGCGGCCACGCTGCTGCCGGGCGTTGCCAGCGCCAAGAAGGCGGTCGAGTATGATCCGACACCGCAATTCGTGCGCATCAAAAAGCAGTTTCTGCCCGGGCAGCTGCTGGTCGCCCCCCGTTCATTCTATCTTTACTATGTCACCGAACCACGCAAAGCGATCCGCTATGGCTGCGGCGTCGGCAAGGCAGGTCTGGAATTCACCGGCACCGCTACCATCGATGTGAAAAAGGAATGGCCGACCTGGCGCCCGACCCAAGAGATGATCCAGCGCGATCCGGTGGCCTATGCAAAATTCAAGGACAATGACTATGTCCAGCCGGGGGGTGGGGATAACCCCCTCGGCGCGCGCGCGATGTATTTGTTCCAGAACGGTGTCGATACCTATTTCCGAATCCATGGTACGACCCAGCCACAAACCATAGGCAGGGCGGTGTCAAACGGGTGTATTCGAATGCTGAATGAACATGTCATCGATCTGTATAACCGGGTCCCCATCGGAACGGTTGTTACAGTCGTCTGATCGCTATCACGGGGATGGCTAACCTTCCCCGCCCGCCTGCGTTACAAGTTGGAGCACAGAGGGGCCCAGCGCTTCGACGATCTTCGCCACCCCCGCCGCATTTGGATGAATGCCGTCCGATTGCATGAAGTGCGATACGGCCGCAGGGTCGCCCTCCGCTGCAAGCCCCTCGAAGAAACTGCTGAAAAACAGAACTTCAAACTCCTGCGCCAGCGCAGGGTACATGCCATCGAATGCCAGCTTGTATTCAGCGCCGTAGTTGCCCGGCGCCTGCATTCCGATCAACAAGACAGGAACCTTGGCATCGCGTGCAACCTCAAGGATCTTGCGCAGATTGGCTTGCGAAACAGCAGGATCGATCCCGCGCAACAAGTCATTCCCGCCTAAGGCAACGATCATTCCGTCCACATCGGGTGTCAGGGTCCATTCTACCCGCGCAGCGCCACCCGCCGTTGTATCGCCCGAGACACCTGCGTTGATAACCCGGACATCTGCGCCCTGCGCCTGCAACCAACGGTCAAGCTGGGGAACAAACCCGTTCTCCTCCACCAGCCCGTAGCCTTGCGTCAGCGAGTCCCCAAGGGCTGCAATCGCCACCTGTTCGGCTGTGGCCGCAAAACCGCAGAACACAAATGGACTTGCCATCAAAACCTTGCGCAATACGGTGATCACTCCATATCCCAAAAACCGCTCCTTTATCGGGAAGACCCATGACGCCTGCTGTTCTCGCTCTTCAGAATGCCGCTTTATCGCTGGATGGCAATGCCGGGCGGGTCGATATTTTGCATGACATTACGTTGACCGTGAACAGGGGGGAAACGCTGGGGCTGATCGGGCCATCGGGGTCGGGAAAATCGTCGCTGTTGATGCTGATGGGTGGGTTGGAACAGGCAACAAGCGGTCAGATCTTGGCCTTGGATCAGAATTTGACAAGCATGGACGAGGACGCCCTGGCGCGGTTTCGGCGCGACAACATGGGCGTGGTGTTTCAGAATTTCCACCTGATCCCAACGATGACCGCGTTGGAAAACGTGGCGACACCACTGGAACTGGCAGGGCACAAAGATGCGTTTCACCGGGCTGAGACTGAACTGAATGCCGTGGGATTATCGCATCGCCGCGATCATTACCCAGCACAGTTGTCGGGTGGCGAGCAGCAACGAGTTGCCCTGGCGCGCGCATCGGCACCACGCCCCAAGATCTTGCTGGCGGACGAACCGACCGGGAATCTGGACGAGACAAACGGTGCCGCGATCGTTGATCTGCTGTTCGGGCTTCGGCGTAAATATGAAGCGACGCTGGTTCTTGTGACGCACAGCCGTTCACTGGCTGAACGATGTGACCGGGTGATCCGGCTGCGCGACGGCAGGATTGCCGACGAGATACGGCAGGAGGCCGCAGAATGAGCCTTCGGCTCGCCGCGCGGCTGGCCCGTCGAGAGCTGCGCGGGGGCCTGCGCGGGTTTCGCATCTTTCTGGCTTGTCTGGCCTTGGGCGTCGCAGCCATCGCAGCCGTCGGATCGGTGCGTCATGCGATTCAGACCGGGCTGACCCGCGAAGGGGCATCACTGTTGGGCGGCGATGCCGAGCTTGAGTTCACTTATCGTTTTGCCACTGAGGCCGAGCGCCTCTGGATGCAACAGGCATCCGAGCAGGTGTCCGAGATTGTCGATTTCCGCTCGATGGCGGTTGTACCCCACGACACCGGGCCGGAACGTGCTCTGACCCAGGTCAAGTCGGTAGATAAGGCTTATCCGCTGGTCGGATCGGTCAAGCTGGAACCGGGCATCACGCTGGACGACGCCCTGAACGGCAGGTCCGGATTACCCGGTGCCGTTATGGAACCCGTTCTGATCGACCGGCTTGGTTTGTCGGTCGGTGATCACTTCGCGCTAGGCACGCAAGAGTTCATTCTGATGGCCGCACTTCGGAATGAACCCGACAGCGCCGCGGCTGGTTTTGCCTTGGGGCCACGTACAATGGTGCGTACCGAAGCGTTGCAGGCATCTGGCCTGCTGGAACCCGGAACGCTTTTTTCGACCAGGTACCGGCTGACCTTGCCCCAAAACGCGAACCTGTCGGAGGTGTCCGCACGTGCCAGCGCCGCGCTTGAGGGCTCGGGGATGCGCTGGAGCGATGCACGCAACGGCGCGCCGGGCATATCGGAATTCGTCAACCGCCTGAGTGCCTTTCTGGTCCTTGTCGGGTTGTCAGGGCTTGCCGTCGGTGGCATCGGTGTGTCCGCCGCCGTGCGGGCCTATCTGAGCCAGAAAACGGAAACCATTGCGACATTGCGGACATTAGGGGCGGATCGCGCTACCATTTTTCAAACTTACCTGTTTCAAATCGGAGTGCTGTCCCTGACCGGCATTGTAATTGGGCTGGTGCTGGGCGGAGTGGCTCCGCTTTTGCTGGCGCCGCTGCTGGAATACCGGTTGCCGGTTCCGGCGGTGTTCTCGCTCTATCCGCGACCGCTGATCGAGGCCGCACTTTATGGCTTGCTGACAGCGTTTCTGTTCACGCTCTGGCCGCTGGCCAGAACCGAAGATGTGCGCGCCGCAACCCTGTTTCGCGATGCGCTGAGCGCAGCTCGTCCCATCCCACGCGCGGTTTACGTCGCGGCAACCGGGATTGGATTGGCGTCCCTGATCGCGATTGCGTCCTGGTTCAGCGGATCAACTCGCCTAACCCTGTGGACCAGTGGCGGACTAGCGGGCGCACTGATCCTGCTGGCGCTCGCCGCCTATGCCATTCGCAAACTGGCACGGGCCGGAACACCTTTGGCGCGGGGCCGCCCTGCCCTGCGATGGGCCTTGTCCGCCATCTCTGATCCGCGTGAAGGCGCGGGGTCGGTGGTTTTGTCACTTGGTCTGGGTTTGTCAGTGCTGGCAGCGGTTGGGCAGATCGACGGCACGCTGCGCAATGCGATCTCCGGCAATCTGCCGGATGTCGCGCCCTCATACTTCTTTGTCGATATTCAAAAAGACCAGATGCCGGGTTTTACCGAACGGCTGCAAACCGATCCGGCTGTCAGCCGCATTGAAAGCGCACCAATGCTGCGGGGGATCATCACTCAGATAAACGGCCGCCCCGCACGCGAGGTAGCAGGAGATCATTGGGTACTGGAGGGAGACCGCGGCGTCACCTATTCAGCCGTCCCCCCGAAAAATACGCGGGTGACAGCGGGGGAATGGTGGGCAGAGGATTATTCTGGTGCACCACAGATCAGCTTTGCAGCCGAAGAAGCCGAAGAGATGGGTCTGAAACTCGGAGATCAGATAACTGTCAACATCCTGGGGCGGGATATCACCGCAGAGCTGACCTCAACCCGAGAGGTGGATTTTTCCACAGCGGGTATGGGTTTTGTCATGTCGATGAACCCGTCGGCGCTGGCGGGCGCGCCACACAGCTTTATTGCGACGGTATATGCAGAAGAACAGGCCGAGGCCGCCATTCTGCGAGATCTTGCAGGCCAGTTCCCCAACATCACGGCCATCCGAGTGCGCGATGCCATTGACCGGGTTTCGGGCCTTTTGGCAGGAATTGCCGCCGCAACCTCGTATGGCGCGGGCGTGTCGTTATTGACCGGATTTCTGGTTCTGATCGGGGCGGCAGCCGCCGGTGAACCCGCCCGCAGATACGAGGCGGCAATCCTCAAGACGTTGGGGGCTGACCGTAGCCGCATCCTGCGCAGTTTTGGGCTGCGCTCGGTCTTGCTGGGCACCGCGGCGGGCTGCGTCGCCTTGCTGGTCGGCATCCTGGGCGGCTGGGCTGTGGCCACGTACATCTTCGACACAGGTTTTACTGTGATCTGGTCTTCGGCCTTTGGCATTGTTCTGGCCGGTATCGGCGTTACGCTCTGCGCAGGTTTCGCCTTCGCACTGCGCCCTCTCTCGGCCCGGCCAGCCCGCATTTTGCGGGCCAGCGACTAAGGTCAGCGTACGCAGGCCACCGGCTGCAACAGCTTCAGCAACGGGTCGTTGTCACAAACCAGCGCATCCAACGACACTTCGTCCAGAGACGCATAAAAAACTTCCGCCGCATCCTGTAATGCCAGCCGCAGCCTACAGGCATCGGTCAAAGGACAGGTGTTATCCGCATCCGCAAAACACTCGGCGATGGGCAAGGCCCCTTCGACATGCCGAAACACCGCGCCGATCCGGATTTGACTTGCCGGGCGTGCCAACGACATACCGCCGTTGCGGCCGCGCTGAGTGCTCAGGTAATTCAACTGGCTTAACTGGTTGATCACCTGAGCCAGATGGTTTTCCGAGATGTTGCAGACTTCGGCGATCTCGGCTTTGGTGACCAGCCGGTCCGGGTGTGCGGCGCAATACATCAACAGGCGCACAGCGATATTCGTCCGTTTGGTAATCCGCATGAGGGCCTCCCTGAATAAAAGATGAAGCCTTATTGCATGTCGCGGAAAAAAGCGGTTTGACATACATCAATCGACCCAAAGGACACCTCTCGCATGGCCGACCCCTATTTCTTTGGCTATGGAAGCCTTGTGAACCTCGCCACACATGATTTCCCCGACCCCCGCCCGGCAAAGCTGAAAGGTTGGAAACGCGCATGGCGTCATACCGATCTGCGCCCGGTCGCGTTCCTGACAGCTGTCCCAGACCCGGAGTCTGAAATTGAGGGAATGATCGCGCATGTCCCAAGGAACGACTGGGCCGCACTGGATGAACGGGAATGGGCGTACGACCGAATTCCTGCGACGCATTCGATTTCACATCCACTGACACATGAAGTTGAAATTGCAGTCTACGCCGTCCCGCAGGATCGGCATAACGAGCCCAGCAATCACCACCCCCTGCTACTCAGCTACATCGATGTTGTTGTTCAGGGTTACTTGCGGGCGTTCGGAGAAGACGGCGCGGATCGTTTCTTTGAGACGACAACCGGCTGGAACGCCCCGATCTTGAATGATCGCGCCGAACCGCGCTATCCGCGCCACCAGCAACTCAAACCTGCTGAGCGTGATTTTGTCGATGACCGCCTGACCAGTTTGTCGGCCCGGATTGAACAGCCGGCATAAAAAGGGTCGCGCCTGGGCACGACCCTTTTTGCTGGAATAGTAGCGGTTTACCCGCGCGCGCGGATCACCTGCAGCAACGGCAGCAACGCAGCCATTTCCGGGCCACGCTCTGCACCGGTCAACGCCTTGCGCAGCGGCATGAACAGACCTTTCCCCTTGCGGCCTGTCGCCTCTTTCACGGCATTGGTCCAGGCCCCCCAGGTGTCGCCATCAAACGGGCCTTCGGGCAGCAGCGACATGGCCTGAGCGATGAATTCGCGATCTTCATCCGCAACCAACGGCTCGGCACCATCGCGGCACAGATCCCACCACCCTTTGAGGTCGGCCAAAGTAGTGATGTTTTCCCGCGCCATGGCCCAGAACGGTTCAGCCAGTTCGGCAGGCACCCCGGCATCCGCGACAGCACCGGCCACATTCGCCAGCGGCAGAGACTGCAGGTATTTGGCGGTCAGCGGGAACAGGTCCTGCACGTCAAACTTGGTCGGCGCGGCACCAAACCGGCTCACGTCAAAGCCGTCGATCAACTCGGCCATATCCGAGCGCAGCTCGACCGGATCGGACGAACCCAGACGCGCCATCAGGCTCAGCAGTGCCATCGGCTGCACACCCTGTTCACGCAGATCGCGCAGGGCCAGCGTACCAAGGCGTTTCGACAGTGCTTCGCCCTGCGGGCCGGTCAGCAGCGAGTGATGCGCAAAGCGCGGGCAATCCCCGCCCAGTGCATTGATGATCTGAATCTGGGTCGCAGTGTTGGTCACGTGGTCCGAGCCGCGCACGACATCAGTCACGCCCATTTCGGTGTCATCCACCACCGACGCAATCGTATAAAGTACCTGTCCATCACCACGGATCAGCACCGGATCAGAGACCGAGGCCGCATCGATCGAAATGTCGCCCAGAATTCCGTCGGTCCACTCGATTCGTTCGTGATCCAGCTTGAAACGCCAGACACCGTTGCCACGTTCGGCGCGCAGGGCATCCTTCTCGGCATCCGACAGGTTCAGCGCGGCGCGGTCATAAACCGGCGGCTTGCCCATGTTCAGCTGTTTCTTGCGCTTCAGGTCCAGCTCGGTCGGCGTCTCAAACGCTTCATAAAACCGCCCCATCGCGCGCAACTTGTCAGCCGCCTCGGCGTAGCGGTCCAAACGCTCGGATTGACGCTCGACACGATCCCAGTGCAAACCCAGCCATTCAAGATCCTGTTTGATGGCATCGACATATTCCTCTTTCGAGCGTTCGGGGTCGGTGTCATCGATGCGCAGGATGAACGTACCGCCCGCCTTGCGGGCGATCAGATAGTTCATCAGGGCGGTGCGCAGGTTGCCCACATGGATGTAACCGGTGGGCGACGGGGCAAAACGGGTGGTTGTCATGGGTGTCTCCTGTTGGCGCGGCTCTTGTCACATAGGCGCGTTTTTGTCCAGCCACCGCTTGATCCCTCAGGTGATTCAACGCGGTTCCACGGGCCATATCCTGCCAAGGTCGTCCAACCCGGCGCGAATGAGTTCCGACAGAACCTGCATGTCGATATCCGCCAGCGTGTTCACATACAGGCAGGACTTGCCCAGCTTGTGCTTGCCCATCCGGGCCAGAATGCCGCTAAAATCCGCGTAACCCGGCATGATATAAATCACCAGCACCGACGTGCGCGGGGAAAATCCGGTTGCCAGAAAATCGCCCTCTCGGCCCGAGGCGTAGCGATAGTGATAACGGCCATACCCGACCATCGACGGGCCCCACATGACCGGATCAAACCCGGTGGTGGCCCGAAACAGTTCATCCAGAGCGCGCGCCTCCTCGGCCCGACGTTCTGATTGGACCGAATTAAGGAAATCTTCTACACTTTGATCCGTTGGAACGGTTTTGTTCTGCGATCGCGGCATGAACAAAAATTAACACGTATTGTTCATCCATGCACCCTACGTGGATGTCGTAACATCTGGTCAGAATCTCACACCGTTCTAGTTTTTTCTAAGGTGTTCTGACAGGGAGAACGATAATGACGATCAAACTTACGCGCCGCGCCGCTTTGGGAACTGCTGCCGCCTTGCCGTTTGCCACGGCAGCAGCGCCGGTATTGGCCGCAGGCTCTGACGCCAAGGCCAACTCGACCATCGCCAAATCCTTCAAGGTCGGCGACTTTACCGTCACGACCCTGCTGGATGGCAGCCTGCCGCGTGACGGCGCCAAGGATATCCTTGGCGGTGGCGCGTCTGATGAAGACTTTGCAAAGGTTTCGGCTGAGAACTTTATTCCCGCCGACACTGCCCAGTTCTTCTTTACCCCCTCACTGGTCAACACCGGATCGGAACTGGTGTTGTTCGACACCGGTCTGGGGCAAGGCGGCATTCAAGCCGCTTTGGCCGATGCAGGTGTCAGCCCGGATCAGATCGACGTTGTCGTGCTGACCCATATGCATCCAGACCATATAGGCGGCATGACAACGGATGGCGCACCGACCTTTGCCAACGCACGCTATGTGACCTCGGCAACGGAATACGATTTCTGGTCCGCGCAAGAGGCCGGAAACAATGTCGGTGATCTTGTGGCCGCAAAAGTCACGCCGCTGGCCGAGAAGATGAGCTTTATCGGTGATGGAGAGCAAGTGGCGTCGGGCATAACTGCGGTTGCGGCCCACGGCCATACTCCGGGCCATACGGTCTATCATCTGGAAAGCAACGGACAGCGCCTTCTGCTGACAGCGGATTTGGCCAACCATTACGTGTGGTCCTTTGCCCATCCGGAATGGGAGGTTCGGTTTGACATGGACAAGGCCGCCGCAACAGCCGCGCGCCGTAAAGTTCTTGGCATGCTGGCAGCCGACAAGATGCCGATGGTCGGCTATCACATGCCCTTCCCTGCCGCGGGCTTTGTCGAGACACGGGGCGAGGGCTTCCGCTTTGTTCCGGTCAGCTATCAGATGATGGGCTAAGCCCCTAGTAACCCGGATCCAGTCGCACTTTTGAGCCGTCAGTGAACCGAGACAGACGGAACGCGGTCGGATCCACACAAGGGGTTGAATCAGTGACAAGGTCAGCCGTCAGGCGGCCGGCGCCGGGCCCGATGCCAAAGCCGTGGCCGGAAAAGCCGGTGGCGATATACATACCCGGCATGTCATCCACGCCCGAGATTACGGGAATGGCGTCGGGGGTAACATCAATCATACCCGCCCAACTTTGGACGATTTCACTGTCCTGCAAGGCAGGAAATCCTTTTCGTGCACTGGCCCAGGCTTGTCGCAAAAACTTCTGCGAAGGTTCAGGATCCAAAACCCGGCACAGCTCGAACGGGGTTACGTCGGTCGGCAACCATTTTCTGTTCTGACGGGCCTCGATAGCCCACTGTTTTGACCAGCGAAAACGCAGGGATTTCCATTCCTGCGCAAAGGCAAAACGAAACTGCAACCCCAGCCGGAAACTGTCTGGCACGATATCAACCGTGTTCTGATGTCCCGACGCGATGGTGTGCCCGCCATCTGCGCGCTTTCGGATCGCAAAATCATCCGACCATAGCGCAGTTTCGGGCCCATCTTTCACCGGAGAGGTCCGCAGAACTGTGTTCAGAACCTTAAGCTGCGGCAGGTTGATACCTGCATTGCCCGCAAACAGACGCGACCACGCACCCCCCGCCAAAACCACGCGCCCACAGGCGACCTTGCCGCGTTCGGTGAATACACCAGCAATACGCCCATCCTGAATGTCCACACTTCGCACAGCGCAGCCTGTCATGATCACAGCACCTAGACGACGTGCGGCTTCGGCGATGGCCGGGGCGGCCCATTGCGGTTCAGCCCGCCCGTCCTGCGGCATGTACAGAGCAGATGCCAGGCCGGTTTCGTGCCCGTGCAACAACTCTGCCAACTCGCGTCCCGACACCATTTTTGCCCCGGTCTGCAATCCTTCCACATGGCGCATCCAACGCTTCAGGTTGACTTCTCCCCGCTTGCCGGACGCGCCGAAAAGAATGCCGGATTGCGCATAGCCGGTATTGCCATCCAAGCGGGCATCAAGGGTCTGCCAGATCCGCAACGCCTCTTGCATCAGGGGAATTTCGCGGGGGTCACGCATGCCCAAACGCACCCACCCCCAATTGCGCGAGCTTTGTTCAGCTGCAATCTGCCCCTTTTCGCACAAAAGGACGGAAGCGCCGCGTTCAGCCAGTTCCAGCGCGGTTGAAACGCCGATTATGCCGCCGCCAACAACGACAACATCAACAGATTTGGGAAGGGCAAGATCGGATTCTACGGGGTTCGGTTTTGGTGCCGTCATAAATACGCAATACTCTGTCGCCTGAACCCGTATGGGGACCAAGACCCAGAAGTTTGGCAACACGAATTGTCACAACATCAGCACTATTTTTACGCCTGTGGCCCAGACGCCAATGGCAACGAAAATCCTCAGCACATCACGCTGCGCCGGACAGTTCCGCCCATTTCTGACGCAGCTTCGCGGTCAATCCGGTGTCTTTTTGCACGGTCTGCGCGGTTACGTCCTTCTGCGGCAACAAGCTTGGAAACTCAGCCCGAAGCGACGCCGCTGCCTGTTCGTCGGACAGCCGCTGTTCATTCAGGACACCGGCAATCGCCGCTTCCAGCTTTTCCTCATCCAGCTCCTGCGACGGAGATTCCATCGTCCGCCGTTTCAAAAGAGCATGATGCGATCCTTGATATTCCTCATACATGTCAAAACCAAACCATTTACTCAGACATCCAACCCCGGATGCGTCACACTTCATCAAAATCAATTCGCGACTTTGAGAATTGCGTCGCACCCGCCCCACATAGGGCAATTTTCAAGCCAAAATGTGGCAGAAAGTTGGCGTCACAACAAGTCAGAGACCGGTTTTAGCGCCCGTGGCAGGCCCATAACGAGAAATCTGAAAACAATCAAAAGGACGGAAACTTTACTGTTTCCAATCCCGCGCGCGAATTGCGGCAATCAGGGGCGATCGCGCCAGCGATTCACAATTGGATACCGCCGATCCAGCCAGAACGCGCGGTTGCTCAGGCGCGTGCCGGGGGCGGACTGAAACCGTTTATACTCGCTGATATAAACCAGATGTTCGACCCGCTGAGCATCTGCTTCGTTGTACCCGGCGGCGACACAGTCTGCGATCGATCCGTCCTGATCGACCAGGATCTCAAGTATTCCGTCCAGCACCGGGTAATCCGGCAGGCTATCGCTGTCTTTCTGATCTTCGCGCAGTTCCGCACTGGGCGGTTTGTCGATGACAGAGGGACGGATCACTTCGCCTGCAGGGCCCATCATCCAGTCTCGGTGATTGGCATTGCGCCAGCGGCAGGTTTCGAACACACGGGTCTTGTACAGATCCTTGATCGGATTATAGCCGCCGTTCATGTCGCCATAGATCGTGGCATAGCCCACGGCGACCTCGGATTTGTTGCCGGTGGTCAACAGCATTTCGCCGAACTTGTTCGAGATCGCCATCAACAGCAACCCGCGCAGGCGGGATTGAATGTTTTCTTCGGTCAACCCTTCATCCAGCCCTGCAAACAGCGGTGCCAAAGTGCTGGTGACGGCTGCGCGGCTGTCCGAGATCGGCACGTAGTCATAATGCACGCCCAGCGCTTTGGCGACCGCCTCGGCATCGTCAAGCGAGGCCTGGCTGGTGTATTCCGACGGCAGCATCACGCAGCGGACATTTTCGGCCCCGATGGCATCGACCGCAATGGTCGCAACCAGCGCAGAATCGACCCCACCGGACAAGCCCAGCAGCGCCTTCTTGAAACCTGTTTTTCCCATATAGTCGCGAAGGGACTGCACCATTGCGCGATAATCCTGCTCCCACTCATCCGGTTGGGGCACGATTTCACCTGATGCGATCCGCCAGCCGTCTTCGCCGCGCTCAAGATCGACTTGCGAGAGCAGCTCGTCAAAAACCGGCATCCGGAACGCCAATTCCCCGCCCGGGTTCAGGCCAAAACTAGCACCGTCAAAGACCTGATCATCCTGCCCGCCAACCATATTCAAGTAGATCAGCGGCAGGCCGGTTTCGACCACGCGCGCGACCATATGGTTCAGTCGCACATCGTATTTATCCCGAAAATAAGGCGACCCGTTGGGGATCAACAAAAACTCGGCCCCGGTTTCCTCCAGCGTTTCTGCCACGTCCGGGTGCCAGCTGTCTTCGCAGATCGGGCTGCCAATCCGGAAATTCCCTACCGAATACGGCCCACCCAATGGACCCGCATCATACAAGCGCACTTCGTCGAACACCGTCTCATTCGGCAAGTGGTGCTTCAGAACCTTGCTGGTGATCCGGCCACTCTTCAGGATCAGGTAGGCGTTGTACAGCTTTCCATCGTCGACCCAGGGACCACCAATGGCAATTGCAGGACCTTCAGCGCATTTTGCGGCCAGCGCTTCGACCGCAGCCATGGCTGCGCGGTGGAATACCGGTTTGAGAACCAGATCCTGCGTGTTGTAGCCGGTGATGAACATCTCGGGGAAGGCCACCAGATCCGCGCCCGCTGCCTTGCCTTGTTCCCATGCCGCAACGGCCTTGGCCGCGTTGCCTTCGATATCGCCAACGGTCGGGTTCAGTTGCGCCAGAGTGATGCGGAAACGGTCGGCCATGCTGCCCTCTTGCCTCGTAAGTCCTATTGCCATTTAGCAGATCACTGCGCGAGTAAAAGACCAATGCGGCAAAAGCCGTTGCTCTGCCCGCAACGGTACCTTAGTTTTGCGAAAGAGATATCACCAGCGACGACCGGGCAGACAGGACCAGAAATGAACGTGATCCGAAACTCTATTTTGGCGGCGGGGATGAGCCTGACAGCTGCCACTGCTTTCGCGCAGGACGGGACCGTCATCGTCAAGGATGATGAAGTTGGCGGTGTCTATGAAGGCACTTATGAGAACGGGTTGCGGCACGGGACAGGAACGTATCGGCTGCCGAATGGGTTTGAGTACACGGGGCAGTGGGTAGAAGGCGAGATTCAGGGTCAGGGTACGACACACTACCCCGACGGGTCAGTCTACGAAGGCATGTTCGCCAAGGGTCAGCCCGAAGGGCGCGGCAAGATTATCTATGCCAATGGCAGCAGCTACGAGGGCGATTGGTCCAACGGGTCAATCAACGGCACCGGCATCGCTGAATTCACGAACGGCACGCGCTATGAGGGTGAATTCAGGAACGCCCAGCGACATGGCAAGGGCGTGCTGAGTTTTCCCGACGGATATATCTATGACGGCGACTGGGTCGACGGTGAGCGGCAGGGCAAAGCAAGGATCACCTATGCCGATGGCAGCGTTTACGAGGGCGACGTCAGCGCAGGCATGCGCGATGGCACCGGCACGCAGACGATGCCCGACGGAATGGTGTATTCAGGGGATTGGTCCGGGGACCAGATCACCGGGACGGGCAGCCTGACCTATTCCAATGGCGATGTATACGAAGGCGAACTTCAAGAAGGGCGCCGCCACGGCAAGGGCAAAGTGACCCACGCCCAAGGGGATGTGTACGAAGGCGATTTTGTCGACGACCGTCGCCACGGCAAAGGAACGTTCACCGGAACGGACGGCTTTGTGTATACCGGCGACTGGAACGCCGGGCAGATTGAAGGTCTTGGCGAAGTGACCTATCCGGATGGCTCTGTCTATGTCGGCGATTTTGTTGCCGATCTGGCCGAAGGAAACGGCAGCATCACCTATCCGGACGGATCGACCTATGAAGGCGAATGGATCGCGGGTGTTATCGAGGGTCAGGGCACGGCCACCTATACCAATGGTATGATCTACAAAGGCCAATTCAAAAACGCGCAAAGCCACGGCAAGGGTGTGGTTACGCGCGCAGATGGCTCGGTATATGACGGCGACTGGGTTGAAGGCGTGCGTCAGGGCAAAGGCAAGGCGACCTATTCCGATGGCACGGTCTACACCGGTGATTTCCTGAACGGAAAACGGCACGGCAAAGGGGAAATCGTAACCCCTGCCGGGTTCAAGTATACGGGCGACTGGTCGGACGGAAAAATCAACGGCGTGGGTACCGCCACCTACTCGAACGGGGATGTGTATGAGGGCAGCTTTGTCGACAACAAACGGCAAGGCAGTGGGACGATGCGCTATGCCAACGGCCAGGAGGAAAGCGGTGTCTGGGAAAACGGCGTGTTGCCAGATCAGACCTCGGACCAGCAGAGCGACGCTGACACCCCTGCCCCGCAACCCAACCCTGATGCAAATACTGAGGCAACCGGAACCTCGGACGGGTGAAGGCTCACCACGGGACCCGCTTACCGGCCCAATCATAGAACCCTCCGGTATCAGTGAGCGTTAACCCGCGTATCACGTTCAACAGGTTATCGGCGGCGGCTTCAGGTTCGACGGCAGGATGACGACCCAGGTATTTGTTCGTGAACTCTGTTTTTACCGTGCCGGGGTGAAGGGCGACGCAAATCGCCTGTTTATGTGTTCGGGCCAATTCAATTGCGGCGGTATGGACGACCTGATTGACCGCTGCCTTGGCCGCACGGTAGCTGATCCAACCACCTATCCGATTATCCCCGATTGATCCCACCCGCGCCGAAAGCACCGCGAATACAGATCGTCTTTGTCGCGGCAACAGATGATACGCGTGGCTTAGCACCAATGCCGGACCAACGGCATTCAACGCAAACTGATCCATCATGGCGTTGGCTGAAATCGCCCGAATGGTCTTTTCCGGCACAGAGCCGTCTATCTCCAAGGCGCCCGAAGCCACCAGAATCAGATCAAACTGACCCGGTAGGTTTTCAAGCTTCAGCATCACCCCGTCCGGATCGGTCAGGTCAAAGCCGTCCTCCGACCGGGACAACCGCGTGACCGAAACGCCCTGCTCAACCAGCCGTCCGGTAACAGCTGCGCCTATCCCGCCAGAAGCACCAATTATCAATGCAGTTTCCATCCATGATCAGCTAGCGGCGCTGTGCAAACAATCAAGGCGGTCGAAACAAGGGCAGTTGCCAGAAGTTCGCGTATTGCAAATTGGTTCTTTTCATTCCCGGCGGGCTCTGTATAACCTCAATCCCATGATCAACCGCGCAGATATCCCTTGTGTCGACACCGCCCTTCGCGGTGCGTCGCTGCGTGGCCTACTGATCCTAATCCGCCTCTGAGCGTGCCATCCGGCGCGCCCGCTCAGAGGAGGACGCCAGCGCGCCATAGGCTTTAGGACAGAAGAAGAAAGAGAACCCCATGACCAACGTGACCGACCAAGACCGCGTCTTGATCTTCGATACCACTTTGCGCGACGGCGAGCAGAGCCCCGGCGCCACCATGACCCATGACGAAAAGCTCGAAATCGCCGAGCTGCTGGACGACATGGGCGTCGATATCATCGAGGCCGGTTTCCCCATCGCGTCCGAAGGCGATTTCAAGGCTGTGACCGAAATTGCACAGCGGTCGAAAAACAGCCGCATCTGCGGTCTGGCCCGTGCAAATTTTGCCGATATCGACCGCTGCTGGGAGGCGGTAAAACACGCCGAGAAGAACCGCATTCACACGTTCATCGGCACTTCGCCGCTGCACCGCGCCATCCCGAACCTGACCATGGACGAGATGGCCGACAAGATCCACGAAACGGTCAGCCACGCGCGCAACCTGTGCGAAAACGTGCAGTGGTCTCCGATGGACGCGACGCGAACCGAATGGGATTACCTTTGCCGTGTGATCGAGATCGCGATCAAGGCTGGGGCAACCACGATCAATATCCCGGATACGGTGGGCTATACCGCTCCGGTGGAAAGCGCGGACCTGATCAAGCGTCTGATCGAAACGGTGCCGGGGGCGGATGACGTGATCTTTGCCACCCATTGCCACAATGACCTTGGCATGGCGACCGCGAACTCGCTGGCCGCTGTGGCAGGTGGTGCCCGCCAGATCGAATGCACCATCAACGGTCTGGGCGAACGCGCTGGCAACACGGCGCTGGAAGAAGTTGTCATGGCACTGCGCACGCGCAACGATATCATGCCGTGGCACACTGGCATCGACACCACCAAGATCATGCACATCTCGCGTCGGGTTGCGACGGTCTCGGGCTTTCCGGTGCAGTTCAACAAGGCAATTGTCGGCAAGAACGCTTTTGCCCATGAAAGTGGCATCCATCAGGACGGGATGCTGAAAAACCGCGAAAACTTTGAAATCATGCGTCCTGAGGACATTGGTCTTTCGGGAACATCCTTGCCGCTTGGCAAACATTCGGGCCGCGCAGCCTTGCGCGACAAGCTCGAAACGCTGGGGTTTGAGGTGGGCGACAACCAGCTCAAGGATATCTTCGTCCGGTTCAAGGATCTGGCAGATCGCAAGAAAGAGGTGTTCGACGACGATCTCATTGCACTGATGACGCTGGACGAGGCTGACGACCACCTGCAACTGGTTTCGATGAAGGTGACTTGCGGCACGGGTGGTCAGGCGGAATCGACGGTCGAGCTGGAGGTTGAAGGCGTGGACAAAACCGCCACTGAACATGGCGACGGCCCGGTGGATGCGACCTTTAAGGCGATCCGTGCGATTTACCCCAACACAGCACGGCTTCAGCTTTATCAGGTTCATGCCGTAACCGAGGGCACGGACGCACAGGCGACGGTTTCCGTGCGCCTGGAAGAGGATGGAATGATCGCAACCGGCCAGTCGGCAAACACCGACACCGTCGTGGCGTCAGCAAAGGCTTATATCCACGCTCTCAACCGCCTGATTGTGCGCCGTGAAAAAGCTGGGCCGGGCGCGGATGCGCGCGAGATCAGCTATAAAGACCTGACGTGATTGCGTAAATCATCCGGGCAACCGCAAGTTTGGTTGCCCGGAAAATCCAACACGACCCACGGTGATGGATTGGGTGCTTTATCCCGACCAGCGTCTCGTCTGCAGCTAAAGCTGCGCGAAAAGCTTGGAAAGGCGGTTCATTTCGTCGCCGATACCGAACGGCGCGTTCACAACAAACATACCTGACCCAATCATCCGGTGCCCCTCACGCGCAGGCGGGAATGTCACTTCGTGGCAAATGGCTTTGGGGTAGTTTCGCGATTTGAGCGCCGCAGTCATCCCGGTATGTCGATTGTCCGTCAGGATCGGGTACCAAAGGGCAATCACGCCCACATTCCACTTGCGGTGCAGCTTGGCGATAATGCCGGGCAAGCGGTCATAATCGACTTTCACCTCGTAACTGGGGTCAATCAGCATCATGCCCCGGCGCGGAGCTGGAGGCAGCAAGGACTGCGCCAGATCGAACCCATCCTGCTGATAGACTTTCGCCCCAAACGGCGACATCGCCAACGACAGGGCCGCAAATTCCTGTGGGTGCAGTTCCGCGAGGTGCAAACTGTCCTGTTCCCGCAACATAGTCGCAGCAATCATCGGCGATCCTGGATAGGCCATGTCGCCGTACCGGGCCTGTACCTGCTTCAGGACCTGCGCCATCGGGTGGTCGGGCCCGAACCACCCTTCCCGCTGTGCGCGACCGATCCCTGCCTCTGCCTCTCCTGTCCGAATGGATTCGTCTGCATCCAACCGATACAACCCACGCCCGGAATGCGTTTCGATATAGCTGAGCGGCTTGTCCTTGCGTGTCAGATAATCCAGCACCCACGCCAGTAAAGCGTGCTTTTGGACATCCGCCAGATTCCCGGCGTGGTAAATGTGTTGATAAGAGAGCATTTTGCCTTCTAAAGTCCCATTCAATAAGGCGGAAAGGTGCTGATTGTCGCGGAATCAGCCCTTTTACCGGGCGTGATGGCACCCTATAAGTCATCCGTCCCGGAACCGTCGAGTCGCGGGCAGTAGAAAACCGACATTACAGGATCAGGGAAAACATGGGGATCTTTGGCAATCTGGGCGGCCTGTTCACAGCGGACATGGCTATCGACCTTGGAACAGCAAACACGCTGGTTTACGTCAAGGGGCGCGGTGTCATCCTGTCTGAACCTTCGGTTGTGGCCTATCACGTCAAAGACGGTGTGAAGAAAGTTCTGGCTGTTGGCGAAGATGCCAAGCTGATGCTGGGTCGGACGCCCGGTTCGATCGAAGCCATCCGCCCCATGCGTGAAGGTGTGATCGCGGATTTTGATACTGCCGAAGAAATGATCAAGCACTTCATCCGCAAGGTGCACAAACGCTCGACCTTCTCGAAACCCAAGATCATTGTCTGCGTTCCCCATGGCGCAACCCCGGTCGAAAAACGTGCAATCCGGCAGTCGGTCCTGTCAGCAGGTGCCCGTCGCGCGGGCCTGATTGCCGAACCGATTGCGGCCGCAATCGGGGCCGGCATGCCGATCACCGACCCGACCGGCAACATGGTTGTTGATATTGGCGGGGGCACTACCGAGGTTGCTGTTCTGTCGTTGGGAGACATTGTCTATGCCCGTTCGGTCCGCGTTGGTGGTGACCGGATGGACGAGGCCATCATTTCCTACCTGCGTCGCCAGCAGAACCTGCTGGTAGGTGAATCCACGGCTGAACGCATCAAGACAACCATTGGTACCGCCCGCATGCCCGACGACGGGCGCGGTCAGTCGATGCATATCCGGGGGCGTGATCTGTTGAACGGCGTGCCCAAGGAAATCGAGATCAGCCAGGCCCAGGTGGCCGAAGCGCTGTCAGAGCCCGTGCAACAGATCTGCGAGGCGGTTATGACCGCGCTTGAGACAACGCCCCCCGATTTGGCTGCGGACATTGTCGACCGTGGTGTGATGCTGACCGGCGGCGGCGCGCTGCTGGGCGATCTGGACCTGGCCCTACGCGAACAGACCGGCCTGGCGGTATCCATTGCGGACGAAAGCCTGAATTGTGTGGCTTTGGGCACCGGCAAAGCACTGGAATATGAAAAACAGCTGCGCCACGCGATTGACTACGAAAGCTAAGGCGCGCACCCTCGGAAGATAGGGTTATGTCGGCGCGAGCAGCACGGGAAGGTAACCTGTGGCAAAAGACCGATCACAGCGCGATGAGTACACTACCCCCCTGCGACGTTTGTTGCTGGGGATCGTTGTGCTGTGCCTGCTTGGTATCTTCCTTCTGTGGCGCATCGACAGCCCGCGCGTTGAACGGTTCCGCGCGCGGATCGTGGATACGGTTGTACCGTCGATGGAATGGGCCATGGTCCCCGTGACTGCCGCCGTCAATCTGGTGCGTGACTTCCAAAGCTATCAGCGCCTGAGCGAGCAGAACCGGGAACTGCGTAGCGAACTGCGCCTGATGCGCGCCTGGAAAGAGGCTGCTTTGCAGCTTGAACAGGAAAACGCGCGACTGCTGGATTTGAACAATGTCCGCCTTGACCCGCGTCTGACTTATATCACCGGCGTTGTCATGGCCGACAGCGGGTCGCCATTCCGGCAATCCGTTCTGCTGAATGTCGGAGAGCGTGACGGGATCGTGGATGGATGGGCCACGATGGACGGCATTGGCCTGGTCGGCAGGATATCAGGTGTTGGCCCTGACACGGCACGCGTGATCCTTGTGACGGATGCCACCAGCGCGATTCCCGCAACCATTCAACCTTCTGGCCAGACCGCGCTAATCAAAGGCGACAACAACCCCGCGCCCGCGGTGGAGTTTCTTGAAAACCGCGAGCTGGTTCGCCCCGGCGACCGGGTGATCACTTCGGGTGATGGCGGCGTGTTTCCTGCGGGCCTGCTGATCGGTCAAATTGCGGCAGATCCCGGGGGGCGCCTGCGGGTCCGCCTGTCGGCAGATTTCGAAAGGCTCGAATTTCTCAGGGTTCTGCGGTTTCACTCGGCTCCGCCCATTCAGGATCCGGGCAGTATAGTCGGGCCCACCCGCCCAGAGGCGGCGCTGACCCCGGATGAGGTCAGCGATGGATAGACCGGCCTCGCAAATCTGGGCCATGCGCAGCCTTTATGCCTTGCTGGCTTTTGCTGTGCTGTTTCTGCATCTGTTGCCGTTGGACGCTCAACCCGATCGTTGGCCTTTTCCCGACGTCCTGATTGCCCTGACTTTTGCCTGGGTGCTACGGCGGCCCGATTACGTCCCGACTGTATTGGTTGCGCTTGTCATGCTGATGGCCGACTTTCTACTGCAACGTCCACCGGGCCTTTTGGCAGCGCTGACCGTAGTCGGGTCGGCCTATTTGCGGTCAGCGGCGTTGGGTATGAGGGATGCGGGATTTGCCGGAGAATGGATGTCTGTCGGCATTGTGATCACGGCGGTCATTTTGATGAACAGGGTCGTACTATCGGTGATGTCCGTGCAACAGGCCGCATTGGGGCCGGTCGTGATTCAGCTTGTGCTGACGGTCGCTGTCTACCCGTTGGTCGTGTTGCTTAGCCAAAGCGCGTTGGGGGTTCGCCGCATATCCGCTGCTGATGTCAGCGCTGTGGGAAGCCGGGCATGAAACAGCGTAAACCCAAATCCCAGGGCCTTGCCTATAAGCGCCTGCCACGCAGAGCGCTGTTGCTGGGTGGTCTACAGGCGGTGTTCATAGGCGGTCTGGCGGCACGAATGCGGTTCATGCAGGTCGAACAGGCCGACGAATACCGCCTGTTGGCCGAAGAAAACCGTATCAACATCCGGCTTATCCCGCCGACCCGTGGGCGTATCTATGACCGGAACGGCCAGATCATCGGCCAGAACTCACCTTCCTATCGCATCGTCATCGTGCGTGAAGACGCCGATGACGTGGAAAAAGTCATCGCCAAACTGTCGGAACTGATCCCTCTGAACGAAGATGAGATCGAGCGCGCCAGGACTGAAATGCGCCGCTCGGCGCCGTTTCTGCCGGTGACGCTGGCGGATCAGGTTACGTGGGAGGATATCTCGAAGGTTGCGGTCAATGCTCCGGCGCTGCCGGGCGTAACGCCCGAGGTCGGCCTGACACGGCAATACCCACGATACGAGGATTTCGCACATATCGTCGGCTATGTTGGCCCGGTCAGCGACTATGACCTCAGCAAGATAGAAGACCCTGAGCCGGTATTGCGCATTCCAAGGTTCCAGATTGGAAAGGTTGGCCTTGAGGCCAAGCAGGAAATCGAACTGCGCGGCAAGGCCGGTGCAAAGCGGGTCGAGGTCAACGCGACGGGCCGCGTCATGCGCGAGCTTGACCGGCAGGAAGGACAACCCGGCGCAGACCTGCAACTGTCCATCGACGCTGATCTGCAACAATATGCACAGGCGCGACTGGCGGGCGAAAGTGCAGCCGCAGTTGTCATAGACTGCGTAACCGGTGATCTGCGTGCGGTCGCCTCGGCACCCAGTTTTGATCCGAACCTGTTTGTTCGTGGCATTTCGGTCGCCGATTACCGGGCATTGACAGAAGACAAGTACCGTCCGTTGGCGAATAAATCCGTGCAAGGAACTTATCCTCCGGGATCGACCTTCAAGATGGTCACCGCGCTGGCCGCGTTGGAAGCTGGCGTAGTCTCTCCCGGCAACACCGTGTACTGCCCCGGACACCTGAAGGTCGGCAGCCGTCGCTTCCATTGCTGGAAGCGTGGCGGGCACGGAACGGTCGACCTCAACCTTTCGCTGAAACGCAGCTGCGATGTCTATTACTATGACGTGGCTCTGCGGGTTGGCATCGACAAGATCTCTGACATGGCCCGCACTTTGGGACTGGGGGTCAAGCATGACATCCCTATGTCAGCGGTGGCGGATGGGCTGGCCCCCAATCAGGAATGGAAGCAGCGCGCGCACGGTCAGGAGTGGCTTGTGGGCGATACGGCAAACGCGTCCATCGGCCAGGGATTCATGCTGGCTTCACCGCTGCAGCTTTCTGTGATGGCCGCCCGCATCGCCACCGGTCGCGCGGTCACGCCGCGCCTGGTGCGCTCGATCGACGGTGTTGAACAACCCTCGGGCGCCGGAGAACCACTGGGCCTTAATTCTTACAATCTGGAACAGGTCCGCAAGGCCATGTTCTCGGTCTCGAATGACAGGCGGGGAACGGCATATCGAAGCCGCATCATCGCGGATGAGTTCCGGATGGCGGGGAAAACCGGAACCAGCCAGGTTCGAAACATCACCAAAGCAGAACGGGCCGCAGGCGTGATCCGAAACGAGGACTTGCCGTGGGAGCGTCGCGACCACGCGCTGTTCGTTTGCTTCGCACCGTATGACAACCCAAAATATGCGGTGGCCGTGGTTGTTGAGCATGGCGGCGGCGGGTCCACAGCCGCAGCCCCGGTTGCACGCGACATCATGCTGCAAGCTCTTTATGACGGCACTCCGCCGCTTGAGGCATACCCGGTTGCCGACCGCGAACGCATCAAGGAACAGCAAAAACGGCTGGAGGGTGACAAGCGCCCCAAGGCGCGACCGGATGGAAAGGACCGTGCATGAGCTATCTTGAATATGCCGTCAAATCCACGCCGTCGGGGTTTCGCAAGTTCCTGTATATGAACTGGCCGCTGACGTTGCTGCTGATCAGCACCGCCAGCGCGGGCTTTCTGATGCTGTACTCCGTTGCAGGCGGTTCGTGGACGCCCTGGGCCGAGCCGCAAATGGAACGTTTCGGGCTTGGCCTGACAGTGATGTTCATCATCGCACTGGTTCCGATTTGGTTCTGGCGCAACATGTCGGTGCTGGCCTATCTCGGCTCGGTGGCTTTGCTGGTATTTGTTGAACTGTTCGGCACCATCGGCATGGGTGCACAGCGCTGGATCGACCTTGGGTTTATGCGCCTGCAACCCTCAGAGGTCATGAAAGTCACGCTGGTCATGTTGCTTGCAGCTTATTACGACTGGCTTCCCTCGCACAAAACGTCTCGTCCGCTTTGGGTTCTTATTCCGGTTGTCCTGATCATCTTGCCTACCTTGCTGGTTCTGAAACAGCCCGATCTTGGCACATCCATCCTGCTTCTGGCCGCAGGAGGTGGGTTGATGTTTCTGGCAGGGGTTCACTGGGCCTATTTTGCCGCCGTTATTGCTGCTGTCGTGGGCCTGATCGCCGCTGTGTTCAACAGCCGTGGGACCGACTGGCAATTATTGAAGGACTATCAGTTTCGGCGCATCGACACCTTTCTGGACCCGTCCACCGACCCATTGGGGGCCGGATACCACATTACCCAGTCCAAGATTGCCTTGGGGTCCGGGGGATGGAACGGGCGTGGTTTCATGCAAGGCACGCAGTCCCGCCTGAACTTCCTGCCCGAGAAGCATACCGATTTCATTTTCACGACGTTGGCCGAAGAGTTCGGATTTGTCGGGGGAACGACCCTGTTGACCCTTTATGCCTTGATTCTGGTTTTCTGCATGGTCACGGCCCTGGCAACCAAGGACCGGTTTTCATCTCTGGTCACGCTGGGTATCGCGCTGAACTTCTTCCTGTTTTTTGCCGTCAACATGTCAATGGTAATGGGCATGGCCCCTGTCGTGGGTGTACCACTGCCAATGGTCAGCTATGGTGGCTCGGCCATGCTTGTTCTGATGGCAGCCTTTGGCATCGTCCAAAGCGCCCATATTCACCGCCCCCGTTGATCTGAAAGGGCTCTGATGTCTGTGAACGTCCTGTTTTCCGCGCGCCCTGCCCTTTGGCCGGTGTATCAGCCGCTGCTGACACAATATCTTGATGAGGCGGGTCTGGACGTCCAGCTAGGAACCGAGTTCGAACCGGATCAGGTCGATTACGTTGTTTACGCCCCAAACGGAGGGGTACAGGATTTCAGACCTTTCACGCGCCTGAAAGCGGTGCTGAGCCTTTGGGCCGGTGTCGAAAAAATCGTGGGTAACGAAACACTGATCGTTCCATTGGCGCGGATGGTGGATCACGGTCTGACGCAAGGCATGATCGAGTGGGTGGTTGGCCACGTGTTGCGCTACCATCTGGGGATGGACCGGCACATCACGGTACAGGACGGTGTCTGGACCCCAGATGTCCCACCGCTGGCGCAAGAGCGCAACGTTTGTATTCTGGGGCTTGGAGCATTGGGCGAAGCGGTGGCCCGCGCGCTGACCGCGCTTGAGTTTCGGGTCTCTGGCTGGAGCCGTACAGTCAAGAACATCCCCGGCGTAACCTGCCTGCATGGTGCCGAAGGGCTGCGCCAGGCGCTTTCTCACGCCGAAATCATAGTCTTGTTGCTGCCCAATACACCTGCCACTGAAAACGCGCTGAATGCGGAAACGCTGGCCCTGCTTCCCAAAGGTGCGCGTATCATCAACCCGGGACGCGGGCCGCTGATTGATGATGATGCGCTATTGGATGCCCTGAACTCGGGCCAGGTGGGCCACGCAACGCTGGATGTGTTCCGTGTCGAGCCCTTGCCCACCGATCACCCCTATTGGGCGCATCCGAATGTCACCGTGACCCCGCATATCGCGTCCGAGACCCGCCCGATCACTGCCGCACAGGTCATTTGCGAAAACATCCGGCGCGGGGAATCCGGCGAGCCCTTTGTGCACCTGGTCGACCGCACGCTGGGCTACTGACGTCACGCCGCAATCAGACCGCGGCCTTTCAACAGGGCATCCACGCCCGGCAATCGTCCCCGGAACGCCAGATACAAATCCTCTGCCTCGCGCGAACCGCCGGTGGACAAGATATTGTCTTCCAGCGCTTTGGCCCGTTCAGGATCAAAGGCACCACCTGCTTCTTCGAAGGCCGCAAAGGCGTCAGCATCCATCACCTCGGACCACATATAGCTGTAGTAGCCCGAGCTATAGCCATCGCCTGCGAAAACATGCGCAAAGTGGGGCGTGGCGTGGCGCATTCCAATGGCTTGCGGCATCCCCAACCCGGCAAGAACTTCGGCCTGTTTTGCCATCGGGTCTGCCGGGGCGTCGCCATCGTGGAAGGCCAGATCGACAAGGGCCGAGGCGACATATTCCACCGTCTGGAACCCCTGGTCGAAATTGGCGGCGTTCAGCACTTTTTCAAGCATCTCCTGCGGCATCGGTTCGCCCGTTTCGGCATGGGTGGCAAACTCGGCCAGAACTTCGGGCACTTCCAACCAGTGTTCATAAAGCTGGCTGGGCAGTTCGACAAAATCGCGCGCAACCGAAGTACCCGAGATGCTTTCATAGGTCACGTTGGACAGCATCTGGTGCAAGGCGTGGCCAAACTCGTGGAACAGGGTGCGTGCATCGTCATAAGACAGCAGTGCCGGATCACCCTTGGCGAAGTTGCAGACATTGATGACAATCGGTGCCTGTTCTTTCGGGAATCTGGCCTGTGCCCGCATCGCGCTGCACCAGGCACCTGATCGCTTTGACCCCCGTGCAAAGTAGTCACCGATGAACACGGCGACATGCCGACCGTTGCGCGTAACTTCCCACGCGCGGCAATCCGGGTGATAAAGCGGCACGTTCAAAGGCTTGAATTCCAGCCCGAACAGGCGGTTTGCACAAGCAAACGATGCCTCGATCATCCGGTCCAGTTGCAGGTAGGGTTTCAGTTCCGCCTCATCCAGATCATGTTCCGCCTTGCGCCGCTTTTCAGCGTAATAGCGCCAGTCCCATGCTTCCAGCGGGCCGTTGACACCGTCTTTCTGCATCATCTGGGTCAGGATTTCCGCGTCCGCATCGGCGCGGGCCTTGGCAGGTTCCCACACCTGCATCAACAACTCACGTACCCGGTCCGGAGTACGAGCCATTTCAGTTTCCAGCTTGTAATCGGCGAAGTTGTCATAGCCCAACAGCTTGGCGCGTTCCTCACGCAAGCCCAGAATCTCAGCTGCGATGTCGCGATTGTCGGTCTCGCCACCATTCGCCCCGCGGGCAGCCCAGGCGCGATAGGCTTTTTCGCGCAGATCCCTACGGGGTGAAAACTGAAGAAACGGCACGATCAGCGACCGGGAGAGGGTAACAACCGGCCCCACGGCGCCCTTTTCCGCACCAGCAGCCCGTGCCGCATTCACAACGAATTCCGGCAGGCCCCACAGATCTTCTTCGGTCAGGTTCATGAACCAATCCCGCTCATCCGCCAGCAGGTTCTGGGTAAAGGATGTCCCCAACGAGGCGAGGCGCGACTTGATTTCTTGTATACGAGCGTCTTTGTCCCCGTCCAACGCCGCGCCTGCACGAACAAAGCCCCGATGGGTAAGCATCAGAACGCGTGCCTGTTCCTCGGTCAGGTTCAGGTTTTCGCGCCGCGCCCAAAGGTTTGCAACGCGTTCAAACAGCGCCTTGTTCGAGGAAATTCCCGAGAAATGCGCCGACAGCTTGGGTGAAAACGCGCGCTGCAACTCTTCCCGCTTGGGGTTGCTGTCTGCGCCTGCAACAGTGAAGAAGACCGACAGAACCTTGTCCAGCTGCTCGCCCGCAGCCTCAAGGGCTTCCACCGTGTTCGCGAAAGTAGGGGCCTCTGCATTTGCTGCAATCGCGTCGATCTGCGCGTTATGCGCAGTCATCGCCTGATCCAAAGCCGGTGCAAAATCTTCGTCCGAAATATCGGCGAAAGGGGCTATTTCGAATGGGGTGGTCCAGTCGGACAGGATCGGGTTGGTCATGCGGATCTCCTTTGACCCTATAGCTAGTTCGCCATGGCCGGGTGTTCCAGAACCCCCAGCCCACGTTAAGAAAGGTTAATTGCTTGCGGCACCGCAAATGGGGCAATCGGCACGGCGGGTCAGCGTGATCTTGCGGCTTTCACCGTATAGGGCGTCGTAGATCAGCATCTCGCCCCGCAGCGCCATGCCAGCGCCCGTGATCACCTTTATCGCCTCAACCGCCATCATCGATCCAACAACACCCGGCAACGGGCCAATCACACCGGCCTCGGAACAGGACGGGGCCAGACCGGGGGCCGGGGCTTCGGGAAAGATACACTGGTAGCACGGGCTGCCATTGGCTGGGTCAAACACGCTGAGCTGCCCTTCCCACTGCGACAAGGCCCCCGAAATCAGTGGCTTGCCCAGCGCGGCGGCAGTCCGGTTGGCCAGATAGCGGGTCTCAAAATTATCCGTACCGTCAAGGATCAGATCGAAGTCGGCAAAAAGTTCTGCCGCGATTTCATCGCCCAATCTGCGATGAAAGGGCAGAACTACCACATTCGGGTTCTGCGCCTCCATCGCTTGCTGGGCGGAAAAGACCTTGGGCATATCAATATCTGCATCGCGGTGGATCACCTGCCGCTGCAGGTTCGCATTCTCGACTATGTCGTCGTCAATGACCCCGATTGTACCCACACCTGCGGCCGCTAGGTATTGCAGCGCCGGGGCGCCCAAACCTCCTGCACCGATCACCAGAACACGGGCTTGTTTCAACTTTTTCTGACCCGGCCCGCCCAATTCGCGCAGCACAATGTGACGGGCGTACCGGTTCAGTTCGGTTTCGGTGAAACGGTCAGAGGGCATGGTGGTTTCCGGCTTGGAGGCTTGTACTGCGCGGTTGCGCAGGGCCTTCAACACACGGCCATATAACAAAACGATGGCCGCGAAACCTGCAAGGATCAGCCACAGCGCCGCAGACCCACCGGTTGCTTCGCGCAGGGGATGCCCATCCGGCAAGATCAGATGAGACAGGATCACCCCGACCAACAACACACTCACCGACACCACACGCGCCGATTTAGACGTGCCGGCGATATAGCCAACGCCCCATAGCCCCGCTGCCAGAACAAGAACCAGCAGCATCAGCCGCGCCCGGTCGAGCCGAAACCGCCAGCCCCACGATCTGTTTCACCCAATGCCTCAGCCAGTTCGAATGCCGCCTGCACGACAGGGGCAACTACCAGCTGCGCGATACGATCACCATGGGCAATCTCGAACCGTTCCTGACCGGCATTCATCACGATCACCCCCAGAGGTCCGCGATAGTCACTGTCAATAGTGCCCGGCGTATTGGGCAGCGTGATCCCGTGTTTCAGTGCAAGGCCCGAGCGGGGCCGAACCTGAACCTCGTATCCCTGCGGGATTTCAATGCGCAGACCGGTCGGTACTAGCGCCCGCTGTCCGGGCTCCAGCACGATCGAAGCCTCCTGGGGCAAGTTGGCACGCACGTCCGCGCCAGCAGCACCCACAGTTTCGTAGGACGGAAGCGCCACGGCGGGGTCTGCCCCGTCTTCGCGGATCACTCGAATTGCAACCATGGTTTTGCCTTTCCTTCAGCCCGCCAACGCGTCTGCGATCCTGCTTGCCAACCTCCGCGCAACCTCAGCCTTGCCCATACGCGGCCATTCCTCGGCTCCGCTGTCCGAGATCAGGATAACCGCATTCTCGGACCCGCCCATGATCCCGGTGGAAGGGCTGACATCGTTGGCGACAATCCAGTCACAGCCTTTGCGCAGTCGCTTGGCGGTGGCGTGTTCAATCACGTCATCGGTCTCGGCCGCAAAGCCGACAACCAAAGGTGGGCGCCCATTTTCCATCCGCGAGACGCGTTTGAGAATGTCGGGGTTCTCGGCAAATTCCAGAACCGGCAGACCGTCGCGACTTTTCTTCAGTTTCTTGTCCGACGCACTGGCCACGCGCCAATCTGCCACCGCAGCCGCAAACACGCCCGCATCGACGGGAAGCGCCGCATCAACCGCGTCCGACATCTGTTGCGCGGTCTCGACCGGCACGACCTGCACGCCCGCCGGTGGCGGTACGTCTGCGGGGCCCGTGACAAAGATCACCTTGGCCCCCAAATCCGCAAGCGCCTGTGCCACGGCCGAGCCCTGCGCCCCGGAAGAGCGGTTCGCGATATACCGGACCGGATCAATCGGCTCATGCGTCGGGCCCGAAGTTACCAGCACGCGCTTTCCTACCAAGGGTCCTGCCGCAAGCTGCGCCTCAACCGCCGCGACGATTTCCAGCGGTTCCGACATGCGTCCCGGCCCATATTCACCGCAGGCCATATCACCTTCGTTTGGGCCAACAAAGCGCACGCCATCCGCTTGAAGCTGCATCAGGTTGCGTTGTGTCGCCGGGTGTTCCCACATGCGTACATTCATCGCGGGTGCACACAGAACAGGCGTGTCTGTCGCCATCAGAAGGGTCGATGCCAGATCATTTGCCAACCCCCCGGCCATCTTGCCCATCAGGTCTGCTGTTGCGGGGGCCACGACGATCAGATCGGCGGAGCGTGACAGCTGGATATGGCCCATCTCGGCCTCGGCGGTCAGATCAAACAGATCTCCATAGACCTTTTCTGAGGCAAGTGCAGACACGGACAGAGGTGTTACAAATTCCTCTGCCGCACGCGTCAGCACAGGCGTCACAGCTGCGCCGCGTTCACGCAGCCTGCGGATCAGGTCCAGCGATTTGTAGGCCGCGATGCCGCCGCCGATGATCAGCAGAATGCGTTTGGATGACAGCATGTTCAGCCCTTCCTGTCCCGGTCGGCCCCGACATTAGGCAAGCCCAGCAGGTTGTTCCAGCGATTAATTCTGAACCTGAAACGCCGCACAGGGATCTTCACGCTCGACTGTGGGGCTGTCGATTACGATATCAAAGTCACCGTCGATGATGTCGTCCTCGGACTGTCCGACCGAGACCACCTTCCATCCGGGTTGAAGGCGTTCAAGAAATGTCGGGATACCTCGGTCTTTGCGCGCATGTCCGTTCCCAGTGATCACGGCAACCGGGCCGCCGGTTTCTTCCATCGCGCGCATCACCGCACGGGCCAGAACCGCATCGCGCAAACGCTGGATCGCGACCATCTGCGGTAACATTTCCGGCGGGAGAGCTTCGCAATGCGCGGCCATTTGATCCGCCTCGCGCGCTGCCTGCTCCTCGGGCGTCAGCGGTACAGTCAAACCATAGCGCGCCGCGTCTGCACCCAGCGCCGTGGCGGCCCCGCGTTCCATCGCGGCCCGCGCGGCAGCACGCGGCACCATGGCCCCGTAGACCGGCGCGCCTGAGGCCTTGAACACCGGATAATACAGCCTGAGCGGTGGCCAACCACTTTCTGCCCATTGCAGAATACGGCTCAACTCTTCCGGGTTGGACACCGCTTTTTGCGCCAGCCGTTGCGCGCCTTCTTCGGTGACCATCTCCCAGACAACGCCCGAGGGTGAGATTTCCTTTATCGCTTCGGCTTGAATGAGGTGGTGGCGGGGATTGTCGTGAACCTCACCCAGAATTACCACATCTGCATCCCGCATCGCGAGAGCCGCATCATCGGAAATAAGATCTTCCGCCAGTCCGGGTCGCGCCGCTGTAACCGTAAGGCCCAGAACACACGCAAGAATCGCAAGCTGTTTCATGCGATGAAGTGTTGCACCTCGTTCGACTGGGCTTCAAGGTTCTTGCGCATTTTTGCGAACGCTGCGGCCTCAAGCTGTCGCACCCGCTCCTTGGACAGTCCCAACTCGACGCCGAGACTCTCCAGTGTCCGCGCAGGCTCGCGCAGTTTGCGTTCGCGCACAATGAACCGCTCGCGGTCATTCAGTGCGTTCATCGCGATCAGCAACCACTGGCGCAACTGTTCGGTGTCGTGGGTGTGTTCAACTGCTTCGGCGGCCTGTTCGCGTTCATCTTCCAGCGCATCGATCCATTCACGCCCGTCTTCGTCGGCGGATTGCACCGCGTTCAGGGAAAAATCCGACCCTGACAGCCGACCTTCCATCAGTTCCACATCGCGCATAGGAACGCCAATCTCTGTGGCGATCATCTGATGCAACTGGTGGCGATCCAGTTCAAGACCTTCGGTCGCGGCCTCGCGTTCCAGCCGGGCCTGAACCCGACGCATGTTAAAAAACAGCGATTTCTGCGCCGAGGTGGACCCCGTTCGCACCATGGACCAGTTCCGCATCACATAATCCTGAATGCTCGCCTTAATCCACCACACCGCATAAGTCGAAAACCGCACCCCACGATCAGGGTCGAACTTGTCTGCGGCCTTCATCAAACCCAGACCGGCCTCCTGGATAAGGTCATTCATCGGCGCGCCATAGCGTTTGAACTTGGCCGCCATCGAAATTGCCAGCCGCATATACGCTGTGATCAGGCGGTGCAGCGCCTGTTCATCACGCTGGTCACGCCAGGCATAGGCCAGCCTCAGTTCCGTTTCCGCATCCAGCAACTCGGCCTTCATCGCTTGCCGGGACATCGAAAAATCTGTCGCGTTGTCCAGTGCCATAAACCTCTCCCCTGATTTGCAGGCGTTGGCCGGGCTTGCCATGCCGACCTATGACCGATACGCAAAACGGCACCAATTGGATCATCTTTAGGTAAGTACTGTGGCGTCAGATTTAACCTTAATTCTGGGCGGAGCTGCTTCAGGCAAGTCGGTATTTGCCGAGGACCTCGTTGTTTCCACAGGGAAAAATCGAGTTTATCTAGCGACATCACAAGTGTTTGATGAAGAGATGCGGCAGAAGGTTGATCGCCATCTGGAACAGCGGGGCGGCGGTTGGACCACGATTGAAGAGCCCCTTGACCTGAGGCCGGTGCTGTCCAGCCTGTCCTCGGATCAGGTATGTCTGGTCGATTGTGCCACCATGTGGCTCAGCAATCACTTGCTGGCCGAAACTGATCTGGGCGCAGTCCAAACTGACCTGCTAAAGGCCCTGCGCGCATGCCCCGCGCAGATTGTGATCGTGTCGAACGAAGTCGGGCACGGTATTGTTCCGGATAACGCGCTTGCCCGCCGCTTTCGCGAAGCGCAGGGTCGGCTGAACATCGCACTTGCGGCGCAGGCTGATCTGGTGGTGCAAGTGACCGCCGGGTTGCCGTTGGTCCTGAAAGGGCAGCTACCGTGACACGACTACATCTTGTTCGCCACGGGCCCACGCATGCAAAGACGATGGTTGGTTGGTCCGATCTGCCTGCTGATCTAAGCGATACAGCGGCGCTGAAGCGCCTGCACGACCATTTGCCATTCGATGCACTTGTGATTTCGTCCGACCTGTCGCGCGCGATTGACACTGCTTCGGCCATTCAGGGCCAGCGTCACCGTCTGCCACATCATCCAGACCTGCGGGAAATCCATTTCGGTCAGTGGGAGCTTCGCGGGTTTGCCGATATTGAAGCCGAAGACCCCGAGCTGGCTTTTGCCTATTGGGACAACCCCGGTGATGTCCGCCCACCGCAAGGTGAAAGCTGGAATGAGGTTCGCGACCGGGTCGATTCCGCGATCGACGCGCTTATGTCCGCGCATACGGGCCGCGATCTGGTGATCGTCGCGCATTTCGGCGTGATCCTGACACAAGTGCAGCGCGCCCTTGGTCTGGACGGGCAGCAGACCTTTGCGCATCGGATCGACAACCTTTCGGTGACGGATATCGCTGTCAACGGCGAGGCGTGGACTGTCGGGTCGATCAATCACCTTCCGTGAACAGGTCCAACACAAATCACTGATTTACCGGTCCGCAAAGCTGAGGCATCGTCCGCGCATGACTTATGACCTTTATATCGGCGATCGCCTCTTCTCCAGCTGGTCAATGCGCGGCTGGTTGATGCTTGAGAAATTCAACCTGCCCTATCACAGCCACATGATCGGCCTCTATTCCGGCACTATGGCGCAAGACATGGAACCGTTGGCCCCTGCTCGCCTTGTTCCCGCCTTGCGCCTGCCGGATGGAACGGTTGTGGGGGAAAGCCTGGCAATGGCCGAAACCCTGGCCGAACGCCACCCCGATGCCGGGTTGTGGCCTTCGGATGCCGCAGCCCGGGCAACCGCCCGCTGGCTATGCGCCGAAATGGTGGCCGGTTTCAGCGCCCTGCGTGGAGAATGCGCCATGCAGCTGCGAAACGTGTGGCAAGGCTTCGCGCCGTCTGAGGCGACTTTGTCAGACCTTGAGCGGGTTGAAACACTCTGGGCACATGCGCGGAGCGTGTCAGGGGCAGACCAAGGCCCGATATTTGGTGCCTATTCACTGGCAGACGTCTTCTACACACCTGTAGCAGCGCGGATCGTCGGATATGGGCTGCCGGTGTCAGAGGTGAACCGGGCTTATTGCATGGAATTGCTCTCTGATCCCATCGTCAGACAGTGGCGCGCCATGGGATTGACCGTTGAGTACGACACCTTCCCTTACGCGCAGGATTTGCCGTCCAGCCCTTGGCCAGTCGGGGGTGTTTCTGCTGCGAAGCCGGTTTCAGGTGGTCCGTCAATCAACGCCGCCTGCCCGTATTCCGGCAAGCCTGTCACCGATTTCCTGGAGCTTGACGGGCAATGCTGGGGGTTCTGCAACCCATTCTGCCGGAACAAAACTGTGGCCGACCCCGAAGCATGGCCCAAATTCGCGGCCATGCGCGCAGCCGTTAACGACTCTTAAACCAGAACCGTGGCAGCAACGTCCTGTTAACCAAAACAGGACTGCCATGGTCGCCCGCGCCCACACCGTTGCTTTTCAAGGGGTTGATGCCCGCCCAGTCGAGGTGCAATGCGCGGTCTCACCCGGACTGCCAGCCTTTTCCATCGTGGGCCTGCCCGACAAAGCCGTGTCCGAGGCGCGTGACCGCGTCCGCAGCGCGCTGAACGCGATGGCCATCGCGCTGCCGTCCAAGCGGATCACCATCAACCTGTCCCCTGCTGACCTTCCCAAAGAAGGCAGCCATTTCGACCTGCCCATTGCGGTGGCGCTTTTGTCCGCGCTCGATATCATCCCAGCCGATGCCGCAGAAAGCACCGTTGCATTGGGAGAGTTGTCGCTCGACGGTTCTCTGGTTCCGGTTGTCGGTACCTTGCCTGCCGCCATGACGGCAGCTTCAGAAGACCGCGCCTTGCTTTGTCCGCGCGCCTCCAGCGCCGAGGCGGCCTGGGTAGATGCCACTCAAGTGATCGGCGCCGGATCACTTGGAGAGGTCGTGCGCCATTTCTCGGGCCAATCCCCTTTGCCAGCGGCGCAAGCTGGCGAAGTGAACCTGACACCGTCCAACCGCGACCTGCGCGATGTGAAAGGGCAGGAGCGCGCCAAACGCGCCCTGGAAATCGCCGCCGCCGGACGTCACCACTTGATCATGATCGGCACGCCGGGATCGGGCAAATCCATGCTGGCGGCGCGGCTTCCCGGAATTTTACCGCCGCTTACTGCCGTGGAAGCCCTGGAGACGTCGATGATCCAATCGCTATGTGGGTTACTGGATGAAGGCGGAATAAACCGCACTCGCCCGTTCCGCGAACCGCACCACACGGCCTCAATGGCGGCCATAGTTGGTGGTGGGAAAGGGGCCAAACCGGGCGAAATCTCATTGGCCCATAATGGTGTGCTGTTCATGGATGAATTCCCCGAATTTCCACGCACCGTTCTGGAAACCCTGCGGCAACCCATTGAAACCGGCGAAGTCATGGTGGCGCGCGCGAACGCCCATGTGAAATACCCCTGTCGTTTCATGCTGGTCGCCGCCGCCAACCCTTGCAAATGTGGCTATCTGACCGATCCGTCCCGTGCCTGTTCGCGGGCACCGGGATGTGGCGAAGATTACCTGAACCGAATCTCGGGCCCGTTGATGGACAGGTTCGACCTGCGGATCGAAGTTCCGCCCGTGGGCTTTACAGACCTCGATCTGCCCCCTTCGGGCGACAGTTCGGCGACGGTTGCAGCACGTGTCGAAAGGGCGCGAGCCATTCAGGCAGACCGGTTTTGTGACACGCCGGAGTTACGACAAAACGCTGATGCAGAAGGCAAAATACTGGAAGAGATCGCCACGCCCGATGCCGAAGGAAAAGAGCTGCTGTTGAAAGCCGCAGATCGTTTCGGCCTGTCAGCCCGGGCCTTCCATAGAATCCTAAGGGTGGCGCGCACCATCGCCGATCTGGACGGCGCGACCGATATCCGCCGCCAACACGTGGCCGAGGCACTTAGTTTTCGGATCTCTGCCCGGGTTATGGCCTAAAGCTTGGCCTCGATGGCCTGCCAGATCTTTTCAGCAATATTTATGCCGTCAAACCGTTCCAGCTCCTGAATGCCGGTCGGTGAAGTCACGTTAATCTCGGTCAGATAGTCGCCAATAACGTCAATTCCGACAAAGACCTGACCCTTTTCCTTCAGCAGAGGCCCAATCGCCGCGCAGATCTCAAGATCGCGTTCGGACAAGCCGATCTTTTCCGGACGTCCGCCAACATGCATGTTCGACCGTGTTTCGCCTTTGGCGGGTACCCGGTTGATTGCGCCGACCGCTTCGCCATCCACCAGGATCACCCGTTTGTCGCCATTGCTGACATCCGGCAGGAATTTCTGCACGATCAAAGGTTCGCGCGAGAATCCGGTGAACAGTTCATGCAAGGAAGTCAGGTTGCGGTCATTGGCATCAAGCCGGAACACACCCGCGCCGCCATTCCCGTAAAGCGGCTTGAGGATGATATCGCCGTGCTTTTCCTTGAACGCCTTGATCGTCTGCAAATCACGCGCAATCGTTGTTGGCGGGGTCAGGTCGGGGAAATCCAGCACCAGCAGCTTTTCCGGGTAGTTGCGCACCCAGAACGGATCGTTGACGACCAGCGTCTGACCCTTGAGACGATCCAGCAAATGCGTGGACGTGATGTAATGCATGTCAAAAGGCGGGTCCTGACGCAGCCAGACGACATCGAAATCGGCAAGATCCACCTCACGTTCGGGACCCAGAACCGCAGGATCTCTGGCAACCCTTTGCACAGTCATGTCGTGACCTCGCGCGGTGATGCGACCCTGCTGATAGGCCAAATGATCCGGACCATAGAAAAACAAAGAATGCCCGCGCGCCTGTGCCTCTTCCGCCAGACGGAATGAGCTGTCGGCGTTGATATCCACGGCCCCGATCGGGTCCATTTGAAAGGCGATTTTCATGGCATGTCCCTCAGTTTCCCGCCAGATACATGGACCAGCACGCCTGTGGGTTCAATGGGGCTTAGCCAAAACCAAAGGCGTTTTCGATGATTTGAACCGCGCCAGAACCATCCACAAGCGCCGCGTCAAAGCGCACGTTTGTCAGCTGCCCGTCCGGCTCGTTTTCCAAGAACTGCGCGGCAGAGGCGTAAATCCGTTCGATCTGCCTGCGGCTGATCCGGGCAGCGGCCTTTTCAAAGCTGGTGCTTTTTTTAACTTCGATGAACACAAGCCCGTCGCCGTCGCGCACAATCAGATCGATCTCTCCGCCAGCGCCCCGCCAGCGACGATGCGCTATGGCAAAGCCCCGACGCTCGTAATCTGCGGCGACCTGTGACTCTGCGGCCTGTCCGGCGTGGTAAGAGATCGAACCCTGTCGTTCACGCCGCCCCATGTCATCCCTTGCCCAATTTCAATGCTTTCTGATAAATCGGTCGACGCGGCAGGTCGTACATTTCCGATACAAAATCCGCTGCATCCCGAACCGAGTGATTTTCCAAAGCCCGTTTCAAAGCTTCTTCTAGATCGGATTCGTTAACACTTTGCGAATGACCGCGGTCCACCAGCAGGACGATCTCGCCTTTGACGGTCTTGCCCCGATACTCCTCTGCCAGTTCGGACAGGCTGCTGCGACGGACCTCCTCAAACTTTTTCGTCAGCTCTCGACAAAGCGCAGCCTGCCGTTCAGGCCCCAGGCATTCAGCCAAGTCTGACAGACAGGCGGCAACGCGTTTCGGAGATTCGTAGAACACCAATGTGCCGGGGATGTCCTTCAACGCCTCGATACGGGTGCGGCGTGCTTTGGATGCGTTAGGAAGGAAGCCTGCAAAAAAGAAGGCGTCCGTGGGAAGCCCCGCCAACGTCAGGGCCGTTACAACGGCAGACGCGCCCGGGGCGCAGGTCACGGTATACCCGGCTTCGGCGGCCTGCTTGCCCAAATCATAGCCCGGATCGGCAATTAGCGGCATTCCTGCTTCGGACGCGTAGGCCACCGATTGCCCTTGCGCCAGCGCCTCCATGATCTTGCCGCGTGCGCCTGCGCCGCTGTGGTCGTGATAGGCTTGGATTCGCCGGCCTTCCAGCGGGATGCCATGTATTTCCATCAAGCGACGTAAACTGCGGGTGTCTTCTCCCGCAATCACATCGGCTGAGGCCAAAACATCTAAGGCCCTGAGCGTAATGTCGCGTGCTGTTCCAATCGGAGTGGCAACAAAATACAGGCCCGCAGCCAACTTGATCTTTTGGAAATTCAAAGCTGGACCCTCACAGCGTGACGTTTATTATCGCGGCTCAACAGAACAGAAGCATTCGCAGCCGCCGGATCAGGGAGTTTTCATTTAGATGTTTACCGTTTGCAAGCCCGTAAGCAAGCTGGCGAAAGTCGCCGCTGCCCTGACGACCGCAGCGTTTCTTGCTGCCTGTGAACCAGGTGGTCTTGGCGGAGGTCCCTCGATCAATACCGCAAAGCCGGTTCCTGTCGCCTTGCTGGTTCCCAGAGGATCTGCGCAATCTGGTGATGCAGCGCTGGCGCAAAGCCTTGAGAATGCCGCGCGTCTTGCGATGTCGGATTTGCCGAATGTCCAGATCGACTTACGCGTTTATGACACGGCCGGAAACCCGAACACGGCGACAGCCGTTGCACAGCAGGCTGTTGCGGACGGGGCAAAAATCATCATTGGTCCGGTATATGCCCAAGCAGCGAATGCTGCCGGATTGGCGGTGCTGAGCAAGAACGTCAACGTTCTTTCGTTTTCAAACAACGCCAGCATTGCAGGCGGCAACGTCTTTGTATTGGGCCCGACCTTTGACAACACGGCCAACCGGCTGGTGAATTATGCGGGCAGTCAGGGCAAGGTCAACACGGTGGTCGTGCACAGCAACGACGCCGCAGGACAGTTGGGCCGGTCCGCAATCGCCAATGCCATAGCGAACAGCCGGGTCAACAATGCAGGGACCGTCGCTTACGACCGGTCGCAACAGGGCGTCATCAATGCGGTTCCCACGATCAAGGCCACTGTCGATTCGACGGGCGCGGATTCGATCTTCCTGACGGCGACCACGGCGGGGGCATTGCCGCTGTTCTCGCAATTGCTGCCAGAGGCCGGTGTTTCTCCGGCAACCACGCAATTCATTGGCCTGACACGTTGGGATATCCCGCCGCAAACTCTGGAGCTTCCGGGGGTTCAGGGGGGGTGGTTTGCGCTGCCTGACCCGTCCAAGGCACAAGCCTACCGTCAGCGTTACAACGCAACCTACGGCGAAGCACCGCACCCGATCAGCGGTTTGGCCTACGACGGTATCGCCGCAATTGGCGCCTTGGTCAGCCAGGGCAAATCAGACGCCCTGACCGCTTCGGCCCTGACACAGAGCGCCGGTTTCCAGGGCGTTGGCGGCATCTTCCGTCTGCGCCCGGACGGCACCAACGAACGCGGTCTGGCGGTTGCCACGATCCAGAACAAACAGGTGGTTGTGATTGACCCTGCCCCGCAAAACTTCTCTGGCGCCGGTTTCTGATCAGACTGGCGCGATCAACGTGCCCGAAAGCGCGTTGATCTGCCCCGCCGGAGACATCTTCGACAGCACTGCCGTCAATGATGCACTGGCTCAGGCCTTTGAGGTCTGCCCGGACAACACCAAAATGCGGTCCGAGACGGTGCGCGTTCTACGCGAGGCTCAAAAGTCTGGCCGCGCGGCCATTGCAGAGGCATTTGGCGAACGTCCTTTCGACGCGCGCGCACTCACGCGCTCATATACATACCTGACAGATCAACTGGTTGGGACGGCGATGCTGGTCTCAAGCACACGCCTGCATCCGCTTGCAACACCCACCCAAGGTGAAAAGATCGCCGTTCTGGCTGTTGGCGGCTACGGACGCGGGGAAATGGCACCGTTTTCAGATGTCGACCTGCTATTCCTCACCCCCTACAAGATCACCGCCTGGGCCGAGAGCGTCATCGAGTCGATGCTTTATATCCTGTGGGATTTGCGACTTAAGGTCGGGCATTCGTCACGCACGATCAAAGATTGTCTGCGGTTGGGTGCCGAGGATTTTACGATCCGCACAGCGATGTTGGAGCAACGCTATCTGGCCGGCGACAAGGCACTGGCGGACGGGTTGGACCGAAGGCTGAAAGACGAACTGTTCAAGGGAACCGAACGCGAGTTCATCGAAGCCAAGTTGCACGAACGTGATGAACGCCACCATAAACAAGGCGAGCGTTACATGGTCGAACCCAACGTGAAGGAAGGCAAAGGCGGCCTGCGTGACCTGCAATCCCTCTACTGGATCGCGAAATATGTCTATGGCGTTCAGGACGTGGCCGAACTGGTGCCTTTGGGGTTGTTCACCCCCGAAGAGTTCAAGACCTTCGTTCAGGCCGAGGAATTCCTTTGGGCTGTGCGATCACACCTGCATCTAGTCACCGGTCGCGCGACCGAGCAGCTTACCTTTGACATGCAGGTCGAGGTCGCCGCGCGCATGGGGTACGAGGACCGCGCCGGGCGTCGCGCGGTCGAAGTGTTCATGCAGCGGTATTTCCGCGAAGCCACCCGCGTAGGTGAGTTGACGCGCATCTTCCTGACCAAACTCGAAGCGCTGCACATGAAAGGTGCGCCGCTGCTGGAACGCATTTTCCGCAGGCGTCGACGGGTCAAGGCAGGGTACAAGGTGGTTCACGGTCGTCTGGATCTGGTGGAACCTGAGAAATTTCTCTCCGACAAAGTGAACCTGCTGCGCCTGTTCGAAGAAGGTTTGCGGACAGGTATGCTGATCCATCCTGATGCCATGCGGCTGGTGAGCGCGAACCTGCATCTGATCGATGACGAAATGCGCGGCGACAAGGAAGCTCAGCGCATTTTCCTAGATCTGATGTTGAAACACGGCAACCCGGAACGCGCATTGCGACGGATGAACGAGTTGGGCGTGCTGTCCGCTTTCCTGCCCGAGTTCGAGCACATCGTGGCAATGATGCAGTTCAATATGTATCACAGCTATACGGTGGACGAGCATACGATCCAGTGCATCGTCAATCTTGCCCAGATCGAACGCGGAGAGCTGATCGAATCTCTGCCTCTGGCCTCTTCGATTCTGAAAGGCGGGGTCAATCGCAAGGTGCTGTATGTCGCGCTTCTTCTGCACGACATTGCGAAAGGTCGCCCCGAAGACCACTCGATTCTCGGGGCGCAGATCGCGCGCAAGGTGGCGCCTCGGCTCGGCCTGAACAAATCGGATTCCGAAACCGTTGAATGGCTGGTGCGCTATCACTTGCTTATGTCCGATATGGCCCAAAAACGCGATATCTCCGACCCTCGGACAGTGCGCGATTTTGCCAAGGCCGTTCAGACAACCAAACGGCTGGATCTGCTGACGGTTCTGACGGTTTGCGACATTCGCGGCGTTGGCCCGACCACCTGGAACAACTGGAAGGCCACTCTGCTGCGCGCCCTGCATGCTGAAACAAAGCGTGCACTGGAAACCGGTATGGAAGATCTGAACCGGGCAAACCGGGGGGCCGAGGCCAAAACAGCACTGCGCCGCGCTTTGGACAACTGGTCCAAGGCTGACCTCAAGGTCGAGACCGGGCGCCACTACGCCCCGTATTGGCAGGGCCTGAATCTTGCGACGCATATCGAGTTTGCCGAGATGCTGCACGCGCTGGAACAAAGCGGCGATCCCGGCGCGATGGAAATTCGCCTACAACCTGATGAAGACCGTGATGCGACGCGGGCCTGTTTCGCGATGGGCGATCACCCCGGTATTTTTGCCCGCATCGCCGGGGCACTGGCTCTGGTTGGCGCGAATGTCGTCGATGCCCGCAGCTATACCACCAAAGACGGCTACGTAACGGACGCGTTCTGGATACAGGACGCCGAGGGGCACCCGTTCGAGGCATCGCGCCTTCCACGCTTGACCCAGATGATTCACAAGACCCTGCGCGGCGAAGTCGTCGCCAAGGAAGCGCTGAAGTCACGTGACAAGATCAAGAAACGCGAACGCGCTTTCAACGTGCCAACACATATCACGTTCGACAATGAGGGCTCTGAAATCTACACGATCATCGAAGTAGACACACGCGACCGCCCCGGCCTGCTGTTTGACCTGACCCGGACCCTGGCCGCGGCGAACGTTTATATCGCCAATGCCGTGATTGCGACCTATGGCGAGCAGGTGGTCGATACGTTCTACGTCAAGGACATGTTCGGCTTGAAGTATTACTCGGAAAGCAAACAGCGCGGACTTGAGGCGAAGCTGCGCACGGCGATCACCGAAGGTGCCGAGCGTGCGGCCTCATGAAGCAAATACGCTTGTTCTCGGGCCTGTTCACGGTCGGCTTCTGGACGCTCGCCAGCCGAATTCTGGGGTTTCTGCGAGAGATACTGCTGACGGCCTATATCGGGCCGGGCCCAGTGATGGATGCCTTTGTTGCTGCCTTTCGCCTGCCCAACATGTTCCGCCGCTTTTTCGCCGAGGGGGCATTTAACGCGGCCTTTGTGCCGATGTTTTCCAAACGACTGGAAGCAGACGAAGACCCTCAGGGTTTTGCGCAGGACGCGTTCAATCTTTTGGCCGTGGCTGTTCTTGCGCTGGTCGGGCTGGCCATGGTTTTCATGCCCGGTCTGGTCTGGCTGACCGCCGAAGGGTTTTACGGCGATGAACGGTTCGATCTGGCGGTGGACTATGGATATGTTGTGTTTCCATACATCCTGTTCATGTCTCTGGCTGCCTTGTTTTCAGGCGTTCTGAATGCAACCGGGCGGTTCGCGGCGGCGGCAGCTGCACCTGTTCTGCTGAACATCTTCGCTTGCACCGCCCTGATTGCCGGTGCCATGTCCGGCGGCGAGGTGATCCGGTGGTTGATCCCTGTCATTCCAGTGGCCGGTGTCGCGCAGCTGGCGCTGGTCTGGATCGCAACCGAACGCGCCGACATCCGCATCCGCCCCAGCATGCCGCGCCTGACGCCTGAAATGCGACGGATGGTACGTATCGCGGTCCCGGCCGCGCTGGCGATGGGGGTCACACAGGTCAATCTCGTTGTCGGGCAATTGGTTGCATCGAAAACCGAAAATGCCGTCAGCTGGCTTTTTGCCGCAGACAGACTCTACCAGTTGCCTTTGGGTGTTGTGGGCATTGCTGTCGGCATAGTCTTGTTGCCGGACCTGTCCCGCCGTTTGCGTGCGGAGGACAAAGAGGGCGCACGCAATGCCTTTTCCCGGGCCGGTGAGTTCACACTGCTGCTCACGCTGCCTTCGACTGTGGCCTTCGTGGTTATGCCATACCCTCTCGTATCGGTGCTGTTCGAACGTGGTCAGTTCGGCCCCGAGGATACGGCCGCCACGGCCCTTGCGGTTGCCATCTACGGGGTCGGGCTTCCGGCCTTTATGTTGCAAAAATTGCTGCAACCGCTGTTCTTTGCGCGCGAGGATACGCGTTCCCCGTTTCACTACGCAGTTGTTGCGATGATCGTGAACGCTGCTCTGGCGTTTGGTCTGTTTCCACTGGTGGGCTGGATCGCGCCAGCAATTGCCGCATCGACTGCGGGGTGGGCGATGGTGGTGCTACTGGCTTTCGGCGCACGACGAATGGGTGAAGAGGCGCGCTTTGATGTCCGGTTCAAAAAGCGCGCGGGCCGGATTGTCGCCGCTTCGCTTGGGATGGGTGCGGTATTGTACGCCGCGCTCCACCTGTTCGGGTGGGCGTTGGATGTTCCCGGCTGGCGCTATCTGGCACTGCTGGTCCTGATCATGGTCGCTGCCGTCTCATATTTCCTTCTGGGCCATATCTTCGGCGCTTTCAAACTGTCGGAGTTCAAACACGCCCTGCGCCGGTCCTGATCAATCCCGGCGAATGCGGCCGACGATCCGGGACCACGCGCCCGGTGCAACAAGAAAAGACAAGCCAAAACCGGTGGCAAACCCACCCAGATCAGCAACCCATTCCCAGTTGCCGCCAAAGATCAGGCCGAAAAGAAATTGTATGCCCATAAGGACGGCAATCAATTGAAATGCCCGTGCTTGGTTTGCACCTACAAGTGACAGTTTGCGCCACAACAACCACGTAAATGCGCCGATCAGACCGTACACCGGCGGGAACCCTCCGATCAGCGGATAGCGCGGGTCCAGTAACACGGCGTAGGCCAATGCGCCGCCAATGCCCGACACGACAAAAATCAGCAGCATTGGGAAACCGCCGAACACTTCGCCAACCATTTTGCCCATCGCCAGCACGAAAACACAGACGAAAATCGCCTGCGTGAAATTGGCGGATACAAAGGGGTAGGTCACGAAGCGGATGACATGTTCGAATGGCCAGCGCCCGTTCAGAACCATCCAGTCGAAAATATCCGCAGAGAACGCATAATGCTGGATCGCATCCAGCCGCCAGCCCACCGCTGCTGGCCCTCCGACCAGCCCGCGTGATCCCAGCGTGAAGGCAATTTCTATCCCGATGATGAACAGAACCAGCGCCACCACAGCAGGTGGCAGAGGGTTCACAGGCGGTGTGTAATGCTCACTGCTCATTGGGCTGGCCTTTCGCGGCTGTTGACGTCCCTTTGCCTCATGGGTAAGCGACGGGGGCTGATTTTTCCAGACAGGAGTTCCCTTTGATGACTGAGTCCCAATTCACGCCACGCGTGTTTTCCGGTGCGCAGCCTTCGGGCAATTTGCATCTCGGCAACTATCTCGGGGCGCTTCGGAACTGGGTGAGAATGCAGAGCGAGAAATTTGAGACTATCTATTGCATGGTCGATCTGCACGCGATCACCGTCTGGCAAGACCCAACCGAGTTGCAGCATGCAACGCGGGAGCTTTGTGCCGGTTACATCGCTTCCGGTCTAAACCCGGAAAAATCAATCTTGTTCAACCAAAGTCAGGTGCCGGAACACGCGCAACTGGCCTGGATATTCAACTGTGTCGCGCGCATGGGTTGGATGCAGCGCATGACCCAGTGGAAGGACAAGGCGGGCAAAAACCAGCAGAACGCTTCGCTTGGCCTGTTTGCCTACCCTGCTCTGATGGCAGCCGATATTCTGATCTATCACGCAACCCATGTGCCAGTTGGAGAAGACCAGAAACAGCATCTGGAGTTGACCCGCGACATCGCCATAAAATTCAACAACGATTTTGGCGTCGATTTCTTTCCCATCACCGAGCCGGTGATCGAAGGGTCAGCCACAAGGGTCATGAGCTTGCGGGATGGGTCCAAGAAGATGTCAAAGTCCGACCCCTCGGACATGAGCCGGATCAACCTGACCGATGATGCCGATGCGATCGCCAAGAAAATCCGCAAGGCCAAGACCGACCCTGACGCTTTGCCGTCGGATGTCGAAGGTCTGGAGGGCCGCCCCGAAGCGCGCAATCTGGTCAATATTTACGCAGCACTCAGCGACCAGAGCATCGACCAGGTTCTGGCCGAAGTTGGGGGCAAGCAGTTCGGTGATTTCAAACCGATGTTGGCTGATCTGGCAGTCGCCAAGCTGGCCCCAATCTCGACTGAGATGTCGCGTCTTATGGGGGAACAGGCCGAGATTGACCGGATTCTGGCTCACGGAGCCGAGCGCGCGCGTCAGATCGCCGCTCCGATCCTGCAAAAGACCTATGAAATCGTCGGTATGGTCGGATCAGCATCACGCTGAATGCACTGGACCTTCGCCTGACGCCCACCTAGGGTCTGCCTGAACCACAGGAGGGCGTCATGGCAACCGGCAAAAACATCCGGACCTATTTTCAGGGCCAATGGCATGACGGGGATACTCCCATCATGCGCGCAGCGGATCACGGGTCGTGGCTAGGGTCTTCGGTCTTTGACGGCGCCCGTTATTTCGACGGGTTGGCCCCTGATCTGCACGCGCATTGCGCCCGGGTGAACCGGTCCGCCGAAGCCCTGATGCTGACACCGACCATGACAACCGAGCAGATGGTCGAATTGGTGCATGAAGGGTTGCAAGCCTACAGCCCTGACACGGCTGTCTATATCCGCCCGATGTATTGGGGCATTGACGGCGATAGCACGGCAATCGTTCCGCAGGAAAACAGCACAGGGTTTGCCATCTGTCTAGAAGAAATCCCAATGGCACCTGAAACGGCTTCGGCCACACTGGCGACCACGCGATTCCGTCGCCCGGTACTGGAATCGGCTGTGGTCAATGCCAAGGCCGGGTGCCTTTACCCCAACAATGCGCGCATGTTGCAAGAGGCACGCTCCAAAGGATTCTCGAACGCTCTGATCGCTGACGCGATGGGCAATGTGGCCGAAACGGCAACGGCCAACATCTTCATGGTCAAGGATGGCGAGGTCTTTACCCCGATCCCCAACGGCACATTTTTGGCAGGGATCACGCGGGCGCGACATATCAAGAATCTGCGCGAGGATGGTGTCACAGTTCATGAAACGGTCTTGGGTTTCGAGGATTTTCACCAGGCGGATGAGGTTTTCATGTCCGGCAATATGAGCAAGATCACATCGGTAACTGCACTGGAAGACACACAGTTTCAGGTTGGTCCCATTGCCCGCCGTGCCCGCGCACTTTACTGGGACTGGGCTGCAAGCGAACGCTAGTACATCGACATGAACGTGTCCGAGTTGCCAGTACGCAAACGCTCGGGCATGATCCCTTAAAATTGAAGAGGACACCCATGCGTAAGTTCTTAGTTGTTCTGGATGACAGCCGTGAATGCCTGAACGCAATGCGTTTCGCCGCGATGCGTGCCGCGCATACAGGTGGCGGAGTGACGATCTTGTCGGTTATTCCGCCGGACGAGTTCAATCACTGGATCGGTGTTGCCGAAACCATGCGCGAAGAAGCCCGGGAACGTATCCATGCCCATTTCGAAGTCTTCGCCAAATGGATGCGCGACAAACAGAATGTAGAACCTGAACTGGCCATTCGCGAAGGTGATCCGGTGCCGCAGATCATCGAACACGTTCAGTCTGACCCTGAGATCGGCGTTCTTGTTCTTGGGGCGGGGACTGACAAGAAAGGCCCCGGCCCGCTGGTGACTCAGCTCACAAAAAACTCTGGCAGCCTACCGATCCCGATCACGATTGTTCCCGGTGACCTGAGCAAGGAAAAGCTGGAAGAAATCACCTGAGGATCGAACATGGCGAAGACGTTGCAGTTCTGGTTCGACTTCGCCTCGACCTATTCCTATCTCAGCGCGATGCGGATCGAACAGGCTGCGCAGGACAAAGGCGTCTCGGTCGAATGGCAGCCTTTTCTGTTGGGTCCGATTTTCGCGGATCAGGGATGGCGCACGTCACCGTTCAACCTGTATCCGGCCAAAGGGCGCTATATGTGGCGCGACATGGAACGTCTTTGCGGCGCACGCGGACTGCCGTTGGTTCGGCCTGACCCGTTCCCGCAAAACTCCCTCACCGCAGCGCGCCTGACTCTGGCCATTGAGCATGGCGAAGAACGGGTTGCCTTCGCAAAGGCTGTTTTCAGCGCTGAATTCGGGGGCGGGAGGGACATTTCTGACGAAGACGTGCTTGAGGATTGCCTGAAGATGGCGGGTCTGCCTGCGGCAGTGATGAATCGTGCAAAAGATCCGAGCATCAAGGCTGCGCTGTTCGAGCAATCCGCGCGCGCAAAAGCACTTGGCCTGTTCGGCGCACCCAGTTTTGTGGCAGGGACAGAGTTGTTTTGGGGAGATGACCGGCTGGATGACGCGATTCGTTACGCGGTCACAATTTAGAATCGTTCCAAATATTGACTTCTCCGACCCCTGAGCGCATATCAGGAACACCTCAGACGGAGCTGCCTCATGTTCATCCAGACCGAATCCACCCCAAACCCGGCCACGTTGAAATTTCTGCCCGGCCAAACGGTTCTTGAGGCTGGAACCGCGGATTTCCCGACAGCCGAGGCTGGTGACAAGTCCCCATTGGCCAAACGAATCTTTGCGGTAAACGGCGTGACGGGGGTGTTCTTTGGAAACGACTTTGTCACGGTGACCAAATCCGACGATGTTCAATGGGATCACATCAAACCTGCAATTCTTGGCGCAGTGATGGAGCATTATCAATCCGGTCAACCCGTCATGGGTGCCGACGCGGCAGCGGCCTCGGGTCATGCCGAACATACCGGAGAAGATGCAGAAATCGTCAACCAGATCAAAGACCTGCTGGACAGCCGCGTGCGCCCGGCCGTGGCACAGGACGGTGGCGACATCACCTTTCATGGTTTTGATCGCGGCGTCGTCTATCTGCACATGCAAGGCGCCTGCGCGGGATGCCCGTCATCGACCCTGACACTGAAGATGGGTATCGAAAACCTGCTGCGCCATTACATCCCCGAAGTGACTGAGGTTCGCCCAGTTGCCGTCTGACCCGACGATCCTGGCATTTGATACATCGGCCGCGCATTGCGCGGCCGCTTTGTTGCGTGGCGGTGTGATCGCAGTATCCCGTGTAGAAGGCATGTCGCGGGGTCAAGCCGAACGATTGATGCCCTTGCTGCAAGAAGTGCTGACCGAGGCCGGTTGCGTATGGGCCGATCTGGACGCTATCGGTGTTGGGATTGGGCCAGGAAATTTCACGGGTATACGCATCTCGGTCTCTGCCGCCCGGGGCCTTGCCTTGGGCCTTGGCGTCCCGGCGGTGGGCGTTTCTGGATTCGATGCTCTGATTGAACTGGCAGAAGAGAGCCAACTTCCAGCCATCCCTGCGCCGCGCGAACAGGTGTATGTACAACTTCCCGGAACCGGCCCTTGCCTTTTGCCTAGGGACGAGGCCGAACAGCATGGGCCTTTGTATGTCTGCTCCGACCCCGCATTGCAGGTACAAGCCGTTGCCAGACATGCCGCAAGACGATGGCGCAAGGTCAGTGCACCTCCGGCCCCGCTATATGTCAGACCTGCGGACGCAGCCCCGTCCCGAGATGTGCCGCCTGTGTTGCTGGACCAATGACGCCTTACGAGATGGCAGCGACACATGCAGCGGCATTCACCCAGTCACGCCCATGGACTGCCGATGAATTCGCCAGCCTTTTGGAGAACCGGTTAACTGATTACGTCGGGGATGACCGTTGCTTTGCCCTGTTTCAGGTGATCGCGGGTGAGGCAGAGTTGCTGACGATTGCGACTCACCCCGCGTTTCAAAGACAAGGTCTGGGGTTTCAGACCATGCGCAACTGGCACGACCGGGCAGTCACTTTGCAGGCAAACCGCGCTTTTCTGGACGTCGCAGCCGACAATGTTGCAGCAATCGCGCTGTATGGGCGATGCGGGTATCGCCAGTGCGGTCAGCGCAAGGGTTATTATTCCAGAAAAACAGGCCCAAATATCGATGCTCTTGTGATGGAACGCCCACTGCCCTAACGGCAACCAGAGATTTTTTAGACCATTTGGTCAGAAATCAATTGACCATGACGGTTGCAAACGTCCTTAATTCCCGCCATCACAACACTTATGCTCGCTAAAAGTGGGTAAACGGGGCTAATCTGACTTCGTGCCAACAAAAAAAATGGGAGACTTAAATGACCCTGATGAAATCCTTGATGGGTGCTGCCGCTGCTGTCGCTCTGACCGCAGGTGCAGCTTTCGCTGAACCGGCGCTGATCTTTGACCTGGGCGGCAAGTTCGACAAATCTTTCAACGAAGCCGCATATAATGGCGCGCAGCGTTGGGCCGATGAGACCGGCGGCGAATACCGCGAGATCGAGATCCAGTCGGAAGCACAGCGCGAACAGGCTCTGCGCCGTTTCGCAGAATCAGGTGCCAACCCGATCATCACCATGGGCTTCGGTATGGCTGATCCATTGTCAGCCGTTGCAGGCGACTATCCTGAAACCAAATTCGTGGCTGTCGACGTGAACTGGCTGGACATCCCCAACATCCGCCAGATCGGCTTTGCCGAGCATGAAGGATCGTACCTGGTTGGCATGATGGCAGCGATGGCATCGAAATCGGGCACCGTTGGCTTTATCGGCGGTATGGACATTCCGCTGATCCGCCACTTTGGCTGCGGATACGCACAAGGCGCCAAAGCCGTGAACCCGGACATCAATGTTGTCGCCAACATGACCGGCACCACCCCTGCGGCGTGGAACGATCCTGTAAAAGGTTCGGAACTTACAAAAGCACAGATCAGCCAGGGTGCTGACGTGATCTATGCCGCAGCTGGTGGTACAGGTGTAGGCGTTCTGCAAACGGCAGCTGACGAAGGCATCCTGTCGATCGGCGTGGACAGCAACCAGAACCACCTGCATCCGGGCAAGGTCCTGACGTCGATGTTGAAGCGTGTGGACGTTGCGGTGTATGACGCGATGAAAGCAGGTGACGCCGTAGAAACCGGCGTGTTCACAATGGGTCTGGCCGAAGAAGGTGTTGGCGTCGCCATGGACGATAACAACAAAGAGCTTGTTTCGGCCCAAATGAACGATGCGGTGGAAGAAGCCCGCAAAGCCATCATCAACGGCGATATCACCGTTGTCAGCTATTACGAGAACGACAGCTGCCCCGCACTGCAGTTCTGATACCGCGCGGGGCGGAAGGAACCCTTCCGCCCTGCCATCCACTCTGCCATCCGTGCCACCTGCCGGATGGGCTTTTCGGCAGTTGAGGGTAAGACATGACCGTCCCCGCCATTGAGCTCAAAGGGATTTCCAAATCCTTTGGGCCGGTTCAGGCCAACAAAGACATCTCAATCAGCGTCGCCCCCGGTACGATCCATGGGATCATCGGTGAAAACGGTGCGGGCAAATCCACGCTGATGAGCATCCTCTACGGCTTTTACAAAGCCGACAAAGGTGAAATTTGGATCAACGGAACAAAGACCGAAATCCCTGACAGCCAGGCGGCTATCGCCTCGGGCATCGGGATGGTGTTTCAGCATTTCAAGCTGGTGGAGAATTTCACGGTTCTGGAAAACATCGTTCTGGGTGCTGAAGATGGCGGCCTTCTGGCTCCGTCTCTGGTCAAGGCCCGCAAAGAGCTGAAAGAACTGGAAGAAGAATACGAACTGTTCGTTGACCCCGACAAACGCATTGATGAGATCGGTGTGGGGATGCAGCAGCGTGTCGAGATTTTGAAGGCTTTGTATCGCAAGGCCGAGATTCTGATTCTGGATGAACCAACTGGTGTTCTGACCCCGGCTGAGGCTGACCAACTGTTTCGTATCCTGGATCGTCTACGGGCCGAAGGGAAAACGATCATCGTGATCACCCACAAGCTGCGCGAAATCATGGAAAACACCGATACCGTTTCGGTCATGCGCCGTGGGCAGATGACAGCTACGGTGAAAACTTTGGACACCAGCCCGGAAGAACTGGCCGAACTGATGGTAGGCCGTAAGGTTTTGCTGCAAGTCGACAAGGTGCCTGCGACGCCGGGCAAACCCATTCTTGAGATCGAAAAGCTGAGCGTTTTCGATTCCGCCGGTGTTGAACGGGTCAAAGGTATCGACCTGACCGTTCGTGCCGGTGAGATCGTCGGTATTGCCGGTGTGGCGGGCAATGGGCAGTCGGAACTGCTGGAGGTTCTGGGCGGGATGCGTCCGGGACAAGGCTCGATCAAGCTGAACGGCGAACCGCTGGCCCTAAGCGGAGCCGGATCTGACGGTCAGGCGCGTCGTGCACAGCATATAGCGCATGTGCCGGAAGATCGGCAGCGTGAAGGCCTGATTATGGATTTCCACGCGTGGGAAAACGTGGCCTTTGGCTATCACCGGGACCCCGCTTATCAGCGGGGCCTGTTCATGGACAATGCCGCGTTGCGTGCTGATACCGAAGCCAAGATCGAGAAATTCGATGTCCGGCCACCGGATCCTTGGCTTGCAGCCAAGAGCTTTTCGGGTGGAAACCAGCAGAAAATCGTCGTTGCCCGCGAAATCGAGCGAAACCCTGACCTGCTGCTGGTCGGCCAGCCGACGCGCGGCGTTGACATCGGCGCGATCGAATTCATTCACAAGCAGATCGTGGCCCTGCGCGATCAAGGCAAGGCGATCCTGCTGGTTTCGGTTGAGTTGGAAGAGATATTCTCGCTGTCCGACCGGATCGCAGTGATGTTCGACGGGCATATCATGGGTGAACGGCTGCCCAATGAAACAGATGAAAAAGAACTTGGCCTGCTGATGGCCGGTGTTGCAGGAGAGGCCGCGTAGGATGGAAAAGATGCCTAAATGGGCAGATGTTGTTCTGATCCCGCTGATCAGTCTGATGCTGGCCGCTATCCTGTCGGCGCTGGTCATTCTCGCCATCGGAGAAAACCCCGTCGAGGCTGTTAAGCTGATGGTTTCGGGCGCGTTGGGGTCAACCTATGGCTGGGGCTATACGCTCTATTACGCAACAAACTTCATGTTTACCGGCCTTGCGGTCGCCGTCGCATTCCACGCCCGCTTGTTCAACATCGGTGGCGAAGGTCAGGCGATGTTGGGCGGTCTTGGGGTGGCAATGGTTTGCCTTTACGTCGACTGGCCGCATTGGAGCATTGCATTGCTTGCGGCCTGCGCGGCATCAATGCTGTTCGGCGCGTTTTGGGCCGCTATCCCGGCCTATCTTCAGGCCAAGCGCGGCAGCCATATCGTGATCACCACGATCATGTTCAATTTTATCGCCGCTGCGTTTCTCAACTACATGCTGGTCAATGTCATGCGCCCGCAAGGGTCGCAGGACCCGGCAACCGCACGGTTCCCCGAATCCGTCCATCTGCCAACATTCCAGTCAATGTTCTCAACCGCAGAGAACGTGGTGTTCCGGGGGGCTCCGGTAAACATTACGTTCTTCATCGCTTTGCTGGCCTGTGTCGTCGTCTGGGCGCTGATCTGGCGGACCCGGCTGGGCTATGAAATCCGTGCTTACGGCCACTCGGAAACCGGCGCGGTCTATGCCGGCATCTCGCCGGTTCGCATTACCATTGTTGCGATGCTGATCTCGGGTGCGCTGGCAGGTCTGATGGCCATCAACAACGTTATGGGCGAGGCGGAGCGCCTTGTCCTGAACTCGACCGAGGGTGCTGGGTTCATCGGGATTGCGGTGGCCCTTATGGGGCGGTCACATCCTTTCGGCGTATTGCTGGCCGCGCTTTTGTTCGGGTTCCTGTATCAGGGCGGGGCCGAGTTGGCACTGTGGGCATCGATCCCCCGCGAACTAATTGTGGTCATTCAGGCGCTGGTGATCCTGTTCACCGGGGCACTGGACAACATGGTACGGATGCCGCTTGAGAAACTGTTCCTTGGTATGCGGAAGAGGGCAGAGTAATGGACTTCTTTGTAACCCTCATCCAGGTTCTGGATTCGACCATCCGTCTTTCCACGCCGCTTCTGCTGGCCTGTTTGGCCGGTCTGTATTCGGAACGGGCTGGCATTTTCGACATCGGGCTGGAAGGTAAGATGCTGGTAGCCGCGTTCTTTTCTGCGGCTGTCGCGGCGGTTACAGGGTCAGTCTGGCTGGGCCTGCTGGCTGGTATCGGATCGTCACTGGTGCTGTCAGGACTGCACGGGTTGGCATCGATAACCTTCCGGGGCAACCAGCTGATCTCGGGTGTCGCCATCAACTTTCTTGCCTCGGGCCTGACGGTGCTTGTCGCCCAAAGCTGGTTCCAGCAGGGCGGTCGCACGCCCTCGCTCTTTGGTGGCGGCCGGTTCGAGCCTATCAATTTTCCATTTTCCGACGCGCTCGGAGGGGTTCCGATTGTCGGCCCGATCTATTCCGAACTGCTCTCAGGCCATTCCATCCTTGTCTATGTCGCATTCCTGATGGTCCCAGCGACATGGTGGGTGCTCTTCCGCACACGGTTCGGCCTGCGCCTGCGAGCTGTGGGTGAAAACCCGGCAGCGGTCGACACAGCAGGCGTGTCCGTGGTTGGCCTACGTTTCGCAGCCGTCGCGATCTGTGGTGTACTTTGTGGTATTGCAGGTGCTTACCTGGCAACGGCTTTGCAGGCTGGGTTCGTCAAGGAAATGACCGCTGGTCGCGGCTTTATTGCACTGGCTGCCCTGATCTTTGCCAAATGGCGCCCGTGGCACGCCATGTGGGCCTGTTTGCTGTTTGGCCTGCTTCAGGCCGTAGCACTTCGATTCCAGAACATCGATCTTGGCGGCATAGTGATTCCGGTCCAGGTGATGGATGCCCTGCCCTATATTCTGACAGTGGTTATTCTGGCCGGGTTTGTTGGCAAGGCCGTACCACCGCGTGCAGGCGGAGAGCCCTACATCAAGGAGCGCTAATAAGGCCAGTTCCGAAATGAGTTTCGGTCCTGTTCGCTGCAAGGCGGCATGCAGAGTTGATTTTGCATGCCGCAACCGTTCTAAGAGGGTATGCACGTATACCTTCCCATAGCCGAAGTTTCTGTCAGCCCATTCCTGCTGTTGGGGATCGGTGGGGTCGTCGGTGTTTTATCCGGCATGTTCGGGGTCGGCGGAGGATTTTTGATCACTCCGCTGCTGTTTTTTATCGGCATTCCCCCGGCGGTTGCCGTGGCCACATCGGCCAATCAGGTTGTCGCCTCTTCTATTTCGGGATTGCTGGCGCATCTCAGGCGCAAGACCGTGGACTTAAAGATGGGAAGCGTTCTGCTGACCGGAGGGTTGTTTGGCGCGGCCCTGGGTATGCTGGTTTTCAATTTTCTCAAACACCTCGGTCAGGTCGATCTGGCTGTACAGATTTGCTACGTCGTGTTTCTGGGGGCCATCGGGACCCTCATGTTCATCGAAAGTCTTGCCGCCATCCGAAAGGCCAGCAAGTCCGGTACTCAATCTGCCCCCAAGCGACGCCAGCGTACATGGGTTCACACACTGCCCTTCAAGATGCGGTTTCGGGCATCAAGCCTTTATATCTCGGTTATACCACCTGCGCTGGTCGGGTTTGGCGTTGGCATCCTGTCTGCGATCATGGGTGTCGGCGGAGGGTTCATCATGGTGCCCGCGATGATCTATGTTCTTGGCATCCCAACCAAAGTGGTTATCGGGACATCCCTGTTCCAGATCATTTTCGTCGCCGGTTTCACAACCATGATACATGCATCGACAAATTTCAGCGTCGACATAGTCCTTGCCCTGTTCCTGTTGACCGGCGGAGTTCTGGGCGCACAGTTGGGGACGCAGATCGGTGCGCGTCTGAAAGCAGAACAGCTGCGCATTCTACTCGCGCTTCTTGTCATGAGTGTTGCCGGAAAGATCGGATTTGACCTTCTGTTGCCGCCAATAGAGATCTTTTCTCTGGCAGAACCGGGAGGGGTATGATGTTGATTGATCCGCGCCACGCGACAATTACCGCTCTTGAACTCGAGTGTGATAGAAGGCAAGCCAAGACCCAGCGCAAAGTGACGGTATCATGCATATTTACCTGCCCATAGCCGAAGTCTCGGTAAATGCATTTCTACTCCTTGGTCTGGGTGGAATGGTTGGAATTCTGTCGGGGATGTTCGGGGTCGGCGGCGGGTTCCTCATGACGCCGCTGCTGTTCTTCATTGGCATACCACCGGCTGTTGCGGTTGCGACCGAGGCCAATCAGATTGTTGCCTCGTCTTTTTCCGGGGTGCTGGCCCATTTTCGACGAAAGACCGTAGACCTCAAGATGGGTACGGTATTGTTAACAGGTGGTCTGATCGGGGCTGCGTTGGGTGTTGTTGTCTTTAACTACCTAAAAAGCCTGGGCCAGGTCGACCTTCTGGTAACCCTTTGTTACGTGGTCTTCCTTGGTATCATTGGCAGTCTGATGTTCATCGAAAGCCTGAGGGCGCTGCGCAAAGCCAAAAAAGGCGGGGCAGCGCCAGCCAAGCGCCGCCAACGTGGCTGGGTTCATTCAATGCCCTTCAAGATGCGCTTTCGCACATCAGGTCTTTATATCTCGGTCATTCCACCGGCTGTGGTTGGTCTAAGCGTCGGGGTCTTGTCCGCGATCATGGGTGTCGGTGGCGGTTTCATCATGGTCCCGGCGATGATCTACCTGCTGGGGATGCCTACCAAAGTCGTTGTCGGCACATCGTTGTTTCAGATCATCTTTGTAACTGCATTTACAACAATGCTGCACGCGACCACCAACTATACAGTGGACATCGTCCTGGCGGTTTTGCTGCTGGTCGGAGGCGTCGTTGGCGCTCAGATCGGAACCGTAATCGGATCGCGCATGCCGGCTGAACAGCTGCGCGTTCTGTTAGCGGCGCTGGTTCTGGTCGTCTGCGGCAAGCTGGCCCTTGATTTGCTTCTTGAACCATCCGAGCTTTATTCGCTTGGCAACAGCGGGGGGCATTGAGAATGCTGCGCTATGTCTTTGCCGCTTTGTGCCTGTTCAGCCTGCCAGCCGCTGCCGATGAAGAGCAGGTCGTCCTGGGCCTTAGCCAGGATCGTGTTGCGATCACTGCCGACTTTGACGGGTCCGAGATCCTCATTTTCGGGGCCATCAAACGGGAAACCCCTATTCCCCCAGGCCCACCGGTCGCGGTTATCGTCGCAGTTGCAGGCCCGTCCGAGCCCGTTACGGTTCGCCGCAAAGAGCGAAAGCTGGGAATATGGGTTAACACCGATAGCGTTCTGGTTGATCTGGCACCAAGCTTTTACGCGGTAGCCACCAGCGAACCGTTGGATCAAATTCTGACCGATACCGAAGACCTGCGTCACCGCATTTCGATTGAACGCGCGATCCGGTCGGTCGGAGCGGCCATGCACATCCGTGGTGCTCAGGATTTTGCAGATGCCGTAATCCGTATCCGTGAATCCGAACACCTGTATTCCATCCGCGAGAACACAGTGGCCGTGGACGAACAAACCTTGTTCCGGACGTCAATCGACATGCCCGCGGACCTCACCGAAGGGGATTATTCCGCCCGGATCTTCCTGACCCGCGGAGGAGAGGTCGTATCACAATACGAAACCACAATCGATGTCCGCAAAGTCGGGTTGGAGCGGTTTCTGTACAACATGTCCCGTCAGCAACCCGCTTGGTACGGGCTGATGTCATTGGTTATCGCGATTGCCGCAGGTTGGGGCGCGTCGACAGCGTTCCGTCTGTTGCGGGAAAACTGACACTCACCCCCTGCCGATATAGGGCATGGTCGTGGCCATGACCGTCATGAACTGCACATTCGCTTCGGGCGGCAAGGTGGCCATATGCAGAACAGACCGCGCGGCATCCTCGACCGCCATGGTTGGGTCCGGCGTCTGGCCTGCCGCCTGCGCCGCATCCACCAGATCCTGAACCATCTGCGTACGTGCGTTGCCGATATCGATCTGACCACATGCAATTCCAAAGGATCGCCCATCCAGTGAAAGGCTGCGCGTCAGCCCGGTAATGGCATGTTTGGTCGCCGAATAATGTACAGAATTCGGGCGCGGAACATGCGCAGCAATCGAGCCGTTATTGATGATCCGCCCGCCCTGCGGGCTTTGATGACGCATGATCCCAAAGGCCTCGCGCGCGCATAGAAACATACCGTTCAGGTTGACATTGACGGTTTGATACCAATCGTCCAACGCGATTTCGTCGATTGTGCCGCCGCGGGCAAAAATACCAGCGTTGTTAAACAGAACATCAAGTCGCCCTGTCCGATCCATGAAGGCGTGGAACGCCTGTTTGACTGCGTCCGGGTCGGTCACATCTGCGGGTAATGCTATGGCCGCCGGGTATTCCTGCGCGAGGGCATTCAGCTTGTCCGCGCTGCGCGCCAGCAGCCCGACCGTCCAGCCCTGCACCAGAAAAAGCTCGGCGGTGGCCCGACCTATGCCAGAGCTTGCACCAGTTACGATTATGGAACCCATGTCTCTTCTGTCTCCAGTGTGAGTGAAACTGCGGGGACCGCGCGCAAATCATCAATCTGCAACGGGTGGGTGGGTTTCGACAGCCGGTTACGGACCACCCAGATCAAACGCTCTTGTGCGCGGGTGATCGCAACATAAGCCAAACGCTTCCACAAAGGTTGCCCGGCCTCGGAACGGCCCATACGGGCCGCGGCGTAAATGTCAGGGGCAAACACCTGAACCGTGTCCCACTGTGATCCTTGTGCCTTATGTATCGTCACCGCAGCCCCGTGCAAAAACGTCGCCCCCATACGGGCAGCAAAAGGAATGAAGGGCTCTTCCTCATCCGGTTTTTCGATCTGGACAATCGACGCGGCGCTGACCTGTGGGTCTTCGGCCCCCATCACATGCAAGCGCGAAAACCCAGGCTTACGACCGGGACCAAGATAAACAACCTGGGCCCCTTTGATCAGGCCGCGCGCCTCAAGATCCAACCGCTTCTTGCGGTGCTTCAACGGCAACTCGATCCCGTCGCAGATCAGCGGCTCGCCTTCCAAAAGCTCCGTATCCGGTGCACCATGAACTTGCCTGAACGCCTGTATCAAACGAATGCGCGTGGCGTTACGCCAGACCAGAACCGGGCTGCGCGCCATCAGATCAACTTCGACCCGCTGCCCCCAAACGACCCTGTCATCCCGCCGGGCAGTGTCTTCGACCAGACGCTCAAATTCTTCAAATCCCATCGACGGATCGGCAAGAGCGTGCGCCAGATCCAGGATCGGGTTATCTGCATCCTGCCGATGCACACGCTGAAGCGTCAGCTTTCGCGGTTCGGGCAAGGCTTCAAACACCATGCTGCCGGACTGATTGACCGGAGCCAGCTGTGCGGGATCACCGAACAGTAGAAGGGTCGGGAATATCTCCTTCAGGTCCTCGAACTGACGATCATCCAGCATCGACGCCTCATCGACAAACCCGATATCCAGCGGTTCCTCACGTCGTTTCCAACCAGTGATGAAATCTGAACCGCGCAATCCGGCTGCGGCCAGCGCTCCGGGGATCGATTTGTTGTTACGATAAAACGAAGCAGCACGGTCCAAAGCTTCGTCTGTCAGACCTTCGATCTCGGGGCGCTCATCATTTCCGGCCAGCCACTCGGCGATACGCTCGTATTCTGGGTCATAGACCGGCGTATAAAGGATGCGGTGAATAGTAGTTGCCGGAACACCGCGAAGGCGCAGAACACTTGCGGCTTTGTTCGTGGGGGCCAGAATGGCAAGGCTGCGCTTGTCTCTGGATTTCCGGCTTTCGTAATCGCCGGACACGACCTGAACGCCGGTCTCCGCCAGCGCCTTATATAGTTCGGCCAGTAGCAACGTTTTGCCGGACCCGGCCTTGCCGATGACAGCCATCACGCCAGACTTCCCTGCCCCCGGCAGTTTCAGAAGGGCATCGTCCTCCAGGTCGACACCGGCTGAGCGCAGCATCTCGGCGATGCTGTCATACGCGGCGGCCTGATCATCTGAGAAGGTCACGTTGGGCAAAGACATGGCGCGACCCTACAGGGCCGCGCCAACCATCACCAGATGCGGAATTGCGTTTTCCGGTCCTTAGGCAGACAAGGCAAATCGGTGCAGTTTGGATCGCCCGAAAGCCGCCTTGAACCACATGCGCGAAAGCTCACGCGGGATCCCTGCCCGTTCAGCCACGCGGTTGCAATCATCCGCTGAATAGGGCCACAACCCAACCGAGATCTGGTCACGCCCTTTGCCTTGGGTTCCAAGAACCTCGGGGGACGACCCGATCAGACGATAGATCCGGATCATACGGGCATCAAAAACACCGGCAATATGCGTCAGGCCAAAGCCTTCCATCATCTCGCCCCCGCTTAGCATGATGGCCCCGGCAGTGTGCGGGCTGGCTGTGCGGGACAGGCAGAACCGGGTCACCTCCCAGATCAGCGGGCTGCAAATCGGCTTGCCGCCGTTGAGATGCCCAAACACCTCATTGATCATTACCCGGCCTGTTGTCGGCAATACCCGCATCGACCCGCCATGGCTGCCATCCGGTTCTTCCCAGATGACATAAAGCGGGTTGAGGTCGTCGTACTCATCCCGCTCTTCTCCTTTTTTGTTGACATGGACATCCCACCCCAACCGGGTTTTGAACTGATCTGCGCGATCCTTGAACATCCCCTCAGCCAGAGTCGGAAATCTGTGTAACTCATCGGCATATAGATAACGCAACATGACTTTCCCCTTGTCGTCCTGTGCAGGAACGAAGGGAGTACAGAGTCGTGGTTAATATTGCGTTTTGAGGACGCTCTGGCCTTAAACGACTATTAATCCCCGGCTGAGTGCCGTTGCGATTGCGTGGGTCGTGTTAAGGGCTCCGAGTTTCGACCGGGCGCTTTCAATGTAAACGCGTAGCGTGTGTTCGGAAATCGACAGGGAATGCGCCACCTGAGCACGGCTGTAACCCAGTGCCAAAAGGGTAATGGCATCGATTTCACGGGGCGACAGGCCGCGCGTGGCATCCGGTTGCCTGTCCTTTTCAAACTCCAGCGCTTTGCGGTTGATGTAGTGCGCAACAAGAATCAACTCACGTCCGTAGGTCGAGATGAAGGTCTGCCAGGTTTGATCGTCGCAGCTGTGGTTAACGGTAAAAAGAGCGAACTGACCGTTTGGCCCTCGGATCGGGATCGAGTATCCCTGATTGCCGACCCCATGGTCGTGGGCATCCTGAAGGAATGATTTGGCCACCTTGCTGGACCAGTCCAGAGACTTCCAGTCAACTGGGTGAAATCGCTGGAAACACCCCAGAATTACAGGATCAATACGATGATAGTTTTTTTCCCTGTATCGTTCGTCCCAGGCGTCTGAGTAGGTCGTATAGCCGTATTGGTCCCCTGCGCCGTCAACCCAATGATATGTCAGATGTGCGATCTTCAAAGTGTCTCGCAGACACTCGGCAACGATGCTGAGCTCTTCAAGCGTGCTGGTGTTTTCCAAATCCTGTAGGATTTGACCCAAATCGGTTTTCGTTCCCATCCGCGGGCGCCCGTGCCTCGTTCTTCAGGGACGCAATCTCGGCCGCGGCAATCAGTCTTGTATCATCAAGCTGTTCTGCAAGCGCGCTCAACCCATTCGCAACGGCGAACGCATTGAGGTCCGATAGTACGTCCAATATCCACTCATTTTGCGCCATCAGGGTTTCTCTGAAACAGTTAACGAAGCGTTAACACAACCATAACATGTATGATCTTTTTCGACCTATTCACCGGTTTCTACTCCCCAAAAATAGCGGGAGTAAGAATCGCAAGCATTTGAAACCATGAAAAAGGTCTGCAAACAGAAAACCACCCGCGAACCGGCAGTGCGATTCGCGGGTGGTTTTTGTCTAACGTCCTTAACTTTATCAGCCTGCGTCCAAAACTTCTTCGAGAGTGCGCAGCCCGGTACGCGGCGCCTGAACAAGCACAGACATGTTGCCCGGCTTGTGTTCATTCCGCAGCATCTTCATATGTGCTTCCGGTAGGTCGTTCCAGGCAAACACCTCGGACATACAGGGATCCAGGCGGCGCTCGACCATCAGCTTGTTCGCCGCCGCCGCCTGTTTCAGATGGGCAAAATGCGAACCCTGCAGGCGTTTCTGGTGCATCCACATGTAACGCACATCGAATGTGCAGTTGAACCCGGACGTCCCCGCACAAATCACAACCATGCCGCCTTTTTTCACCACGAAAGTCGAGACCGGGAAGGTGCTCTCGCCCGGATGCTCGAACACCATGTCGACATTGTTGCCCTTGCCGGTGATGTCCCAGATTGCCTTGCCGAATTTGCGGGCCTCTTTGAACCACTCGGCGTATTCGGGCGTATTGACCGTGGGCAGTTGACCCCAGCAATTAAAGTCGCGGCGGTTCAAAACCCCCTTTGCGCCCAGACCCATGACGAAATCACGCTTGCTTTCGTCCGAGATCACCCCGATCGCGTTTGCCCCGGCTGTGTTGATCAACTGGATAGCATAAGACCCCAGACCGCCCGAGGCACCCCAGACCAGAACGTTCTGACCCGGTTTCAGGTCATGCGGTTCGTGACCAAACAGCATACGATAAGCTGTCGCCAGTGTCAGCGTGTAGCACGCTGCTTCTTCCCATGTCAGGTGCTTAGGGCGCGGCATCAACTGTTGAGCCTGCACGCGCGTGAACTGGCTGAATGAGCCGTCAGGTGTTTCGTAGCCCCAGATCCGCTGGCTGGTCGAATACATTGGGTCGCCGCCGTTGCATTCTTCGTCGTCGCCATCGTCCTGGTTGCAGTGGATGACAACTTCGTCGCCAACCTTCCACCGCTTGACCTTGTCACCAACGGCCCAGACGATACCCGATGCATCAGAGCCCGCGACATGGTACGGTGCCTTGTGGCCATCAAAGGGGCTGATCGGCTGGCCCAGTGCAGCCCAGACACCGTTGTAATTAACGCCTGCTGCCATCACCAGAACAAGCACCTCATTGCTGTCCAGCGTGGGTACATCGACCACTTCCTGCTGCATCGCTGTGCTTGGCTCGCCATGGCGTTCCTTTCGGATGGCCCAGGCGTACATTTGTTTCGGCACATATCCCATCGGAGGGATCTCACCCATTTCATAGAGGTCTTTTTCGGGTGCCTCATACGACGCGATACCGGTTTCGGTGTCCAAAGCCATGCTGGCCTCCTTTTTCAATACTTTTGCCGCGACGCAGAATCGCGTGCTTTATCAGATGAAATATTGGCCGCTGCGAAATATTGCAACCTGTTTCGATGAGAAATTGTAATTTTATGACCCAGCAGTTGCAGAAATTATTTTGCAGACGCAGAATTTGAGGGGCGCGCGGAAACCGGTACAGATGCTGCATAATACTCCAGCAGATCACCGCGTTGCCCAGATGCAGAAAGAATATCTCCCTGCCGCTTGAGAATCCGTCGTTCAATCAACTGGTCCAAAGCGCTTGATATGGCCGGCGCATTGTCTTGGGTCTGCCTACCGTCGCGTTCCATCATCTTCTGAATACATGACCGCAGATCCTGTTCCGCCATCGGCCCATTGTCACGTATCAGCAAACAGGCCGCAGGGGCCGGAACCAACGGGATCGCGTTCTGGATACGCTGCATCAATGTGCGCGCCAGATCGGTCATCATGTCGTCACTGCCTTCGGCCCGGAACTCTTTCAGGGAAATCGGCACTCCGTACCGGACCGATGCCAGCCCAAACCGCTTGTAGCGCCCGATCACTCGCCGCCAGATCTGTTTGAGAATCCAACGCGTGATGACCCCGATCCGCGCCCGGAAACGACGTTCTGTTCCCAACGCCGCGCGGGTCAGAATGGTGTCTTCAAGCACGCGATCATAATTCAAAGCGACGGGAACGAATACAACATCACGCCCCTGCGACGTCGTCCCATCCATTATGTACTTGAGCAATCCAAGCTTTGGGCGGGCGAGCGCTCCTGTCAGGCTTAAACCACCTTCTGGAAACATGGCTTGCGTCACTCCGGCTTCGGTCGCATGGCGCACATAGGTGGACAAAACCTGCCGGTAGAGCTCGCTGCCTGACTTGCGCCGGATAAAGTAGGCCCCCATTGCACGGATCAACCGACTGAGCGGCCAAACCCGAGCCCATTCTCCTACCGCGTAGGATAAAGCAGAATGCGGGGCCGCCAGATATGTAACCAACACGTAGTCCATGTTGCTTCTGTGGTTCATCACAAAAACAACGGTTGCATCAGGGTCGATAGTCCTGACCGCGTCTTCGTCTTCGTAGCTAAGCCGCACCTCGTAGAACGTATTGCTTAGCAGCCGGGCCAAACGGATCGCAAAACTGAAATAGGCGAAGGCGGAAAAGGACGGCACTATTTCGCGGGCATAGCGGCGTGCCTGCTCGGACGCGACAGCTTCGGGTATTCCGGTTTCAAGGGCGTGATGCTGGACCGCTTTACCGACCTGTGGATCATAAATCAGCCGTTGAATCATGTCGTGCCGACGGGCCAGCTTGAACGGTTGGATCGGACGTTGCAGGCGCTGGTTCAAACGCGCCACGGCACGTTCCAACCGGCGGCGGAAGAACCATCGGACTGACGGGAACAGGAAATGTGAAGCGAAAGTAACCATGGCAAAGACCACGATCAGCACAAAAAGCCAAAGCGGAAGTTCCACGGTTTGCGTCATGGCCGCACCTTGCCACCAATCGCAGCTGCTCACAATCTGAACAATTGCAGGATGCCGCAACGCAGCGAATTGACTTGTCCCTAAAATTGCGCTTTAGAACCCATAGACGTAATTTTATTGCCCACCGAAACGCGAGGCCCCTTCATGACGCAGATGCAGAAAGATCGCCCCTGGCTCATCCGGACCTATGCCGGTCATTCTACCGCCAAGGCCTCGAACGCGCTATATCGTGGCAACCTCGCCAAAGGGCAAACCGGTCTTTCGGTAGCCTTCGATCTGCCCACCCAGACCGGATATGACAGTGACCACACGTTGGCACGTGGCGAAGTTGGCAAGGTCGGGGTGCCCGTCTGCCATCTGGGCGATATGCGGGTTTTGTTCGATCAGATTCCATTGGAACAGATGAACACGTCTATGACGATCAACGCCACCGCCCCTTGGTTGCTTGCCCTTTACATCGCAGCGGCCGAGGAACAGGGCGCTGACGTTTCCAAGTTGCAGGGCACGGTCCAGAACGACCTGATCAAGGAATATCTGAGCCGGGGCACTTATGTTTGCCCGCCAAAACCGTCGCTGAAGATGATCGCGGACGTGGCCGAGTATTGCTATTCCAATGTCCCCAAGTGGAACCCGATGAATGTGTGTTCCTATCATTTGCAAGAGGCTGGCGCGACACCGGAACAAGAACTTGCTTATGCGCTGGCAACAGCCATTGCCGTGCTGGACGAATTGCGCCCACGAGTACCTGCCGAGGATTTCCCCGCGCTTTGCGGCCGGATTTCCTTTTTTGTGAATGCTGGCATCCGCTTTGTCACTGAAATGTGCAAAATGCGCGCATTTGTCGATCTTTGGGACGAAATCCTGCAACAGCGATATGGTGTCGAGAACCCAAAGTTCCGCCGCTTCCGCTATGGTGTGCAGGTGAACTCTCTGGGGCTGACCGAGCAACAACCTGAGAACAATGTCTACCGCATCCTGATCGAGATGCTGGCCGTAACCCTGTCGAAGAATGCACGCGCCCGTGCGGTGCAGTTGCCTGCCTGGAACGAGGCGCTTGGCCTGCCACGCCCCTGGGACCAGCAATGGTCCATGCGGATGCAGCAGATTCTGGCCTATGAAACTGACCTGTTGGAATTCGATGACCTGTTCGATGGCAACCCTGCTGTTGATGGCAAGGTCGAAGAATTGAAAGCAGGCGCGCGGGCAGAGCTGGCGAATCTGGATGCGATGGGCGGTGCGGTTGCATCAATCGAGTATATGAAATCCCGCCTTGTGGATTCCAACGCTGAACGTCTGAACCGGATCGAACGCAACGAAACCGTCGTCGTTGGCGTGAACAAATGGATGGAAGGCGAGGCTTCGCCCCTTCAGACCGAAGATGGCGGCATCATGGTCGTTGATCCTGCGGTAGAACAGGAACAGATCGACCGCCTGAACGCGTGGCGGGCTGAGCGCGACGAAGCGGCTGTTGCAGCGACCTTGGCTGCGTTGCGCCAGGCGGCTCAGACAGGAGCGAACGTCATGGAGCCGTCCATTGCCGCTGCCAAGGCGGGTGTGACAACCGGGGAGTGGGCCGAAGAGATGCGCAAGGTTTTCGGCACTTATCGTGGCCCGACCGGCGTTTCCGGTTCGGTCTCGAACAAGACCGAGGGGTTGGATGATCTGCGCGCGGCGGTTGATGCCGTCAGCGACAAACTGGGACGGCGCCTGAAATTCCTGGTTGGAAAACCGGGGTTGGACGGCCATTCCAACGGCGCCGAACAAATCGCGTTCCGTGCCCGCGACTGCGGCATGGATATCAGCTATGAAGGTATCCGGCTGACCCCGGAAGAAATTGTCACCTCAGCCCGCGACTATGACGCACATGTCATCGGGTTGTCGATCCTGTCCGGTAGCCATCTGCCTTTGGTCGAAGATGTAATGGATCGGCTGCAAAAGGCTGGCCTGTCTCACATTCCCGTGGTTGTCGGCGGAATTATTCCGGATGAAGATGCCGCAAAATTGAAAGCCATGGGTGTAGCCAAGGTTTACACCCCCAAAAACTTTGAACTTAATGCGATCATGAGCGATATTGTAACGCTGGTTGACCCCAAAAACCTCGCAGCCGAGTAACTGAGGTTTTAGAACCTTAATTCCCCGTTTCTTCCCTTTGGATATTTGGGATGGAATAAACCATTCGCTAGAATTACGGTGCGCGCTCAAGTGTACCGTAAAATATATCCTTTGGAGATGAATGATGGGGTTCAATCTTGAACAGATGTCGCGCAAAGACCTTTTGGCATTGCGCGACGATGTCGAAAAAGCCTTGGTAGGAGCGGAAAAACGCGAGCGCCGTGAGGCTTTGAAAGCCGCAGAAAAGGCTGCCGCAGAATTCGGGTATTCGCTGTCCGAACTTTCAAGCGACGTACCCCGCGCATCCAAGCAAAAGAAAACAAAAGAAAAATACCGCAATCCTGGCAATCCGGAACAAACCTGGACAGGTCGTGGCCGCAAGCCGAAATGGGTGCATGACGCGTTGCAGGCGGGCGCCGATATTTCCGATCTAGAAATCTGATCAGGGCGGATCAAAACAATGACAATTCATATCGGCGCTGAAAAAGGCGAAATTGCAGACACTGTCCTATTACCCGGAGATCCTTATCGGGCGAAATGGGCAGCCGAGACGTTTTTGGACGATGTGAAACAGGTCAATAACGTCCGGGGAATGCTTGGGTTTACCGGAAATTGGAAGGGAAATCCTGTAACGATACAGGGTAGCGGCATGGGAATGCCCTCGCTCTCCATTTACGTAAACGAGTTAATTCGCGATTACGGTGCAAGAACCCTGATCCGAATTGGGTCGTGTGGCGGAATGCAGGACAGTGTCAAAATTCGAGACGTCATTCTGGCAATGACTTCGACGACGCTGAGTACGCCGTCACGCGGTATCATGAAAGAACTGAATTTTGCGCCCTGCGCCGATTGGAGTTTGTTGCAGGCGGCCGCGAAGGTGGCGGCTGCCAAAGGAACCCCTACCCATGTCGGTGGGATTTATTCTTCGGACGTTTTCTATGATGAGCGCCCGGACCTGAACGAACAGATGGTGCGTCACGGGATTCTCGGCGTCGAAATGGAGGCGGCCGAGCTCTATATCCTGGCAGCGCGCCACAAATGTCGTGCTCTGGCAGTTCTCACCGTTTCCGATCACCTTCTGACGGGAGAAGCTCTGCCATCCTCGGAACGTGAAAGCAGCTTTGGAGACATGGTGGAAATCGCGCTACAGGCCGCATTCCCGGGCAATTAACAGTAAGGTGGGTGCCCGCCTATCCTAACGCCCGTGCGTGCGATCATAGCCATTGCGCGCCGGGCTTTCCCAACCATCTAAGTCTGTGACCGTCGCGGCAAATGTTTCGACCAACAAGGGATAACACGCGGCGGTGTCCGAGGAATGCTCGGACGAGCAATCCCCACCCGGACAGGCGCTGAGATTGCCAAGCAGATCGATTTCGGCAAAGAATTCCAGATAGTCGCCGGGGCGAACGGGCGATGCTTTCATGAAATACTGACCTGTATCCCGAGTGAAACCAGTACACATGAAGACGTTCAGAACGTCGTGCACCGCGGGTTCGGCCTCATCCATCGGGATATTCAGATGATCCGCCAGCGCACAGGTCAGGTTGGAATGGCAGCAATGATGATACTGCGTGCCGGACAGCAAATTGCCCGTATATGGATCACAACGCGTGCCAATCACGTCATGAACCGACCCCCCATGGGTATCGATCCCGTACCATTCCAGTGTATCCGCTATGATCGTGGCCATCGGGCGCAGATGTGGGAAACTGGACCACATCCGCTCTCCGGTGGTCAGGTGCGTGCCATGCAGAGCCCGCGTTTTTCCGGAATAAAAGCGCTCGGACAAATCATTGCGGTTCCACAGGTTCAAATCGCCAACCTGCGGGCCTTGAACCGATGTGATGCGAAAGAAATGCCCGGCAGGTACATCGAAACAGCGCGCCTCACGCGGAGGAACCAGGACTTCGCCGGTTTTGACTGCCCGTTGGCGTACAGATCTGATCCAGGGCAAATCTGGTCGCGGCAAGGCATCGTTCGGATAACAAATGACAGGGGCGACCGAACGACGGGCTTCGGCATCTTCTGGGGGGCGGGCAGTATTCTCAGAACCGGTCATGGCGTGCAGAGTGGCGGATTCTCTGGCTCGCGAAAAGCCCTATTCTCAACCATCACTTGCCTTAAGACAGCGCATAGGTTGGTCCGGCGCAGCGACTGCCGCTCCACAAAAGCTACACCGCCAGATGCCATGGCGTCTGTCCTGTCGCCAACGACAATCCCGTGTCAGCGTGGAATGGCGCGAGCGCCAGAAAAAATAGGCGAACACTGCAGCGGCCAACAAAAGTAGAAGAACAGGCATTCCTCTGCTTTGCCGATTGACCGAAGTTTTTCAAGGGTTGTCGTATTGGATCAGGCCGCGTTTGCGTATTCGAACAGCTCGGGCTCTTTGTCGGCTTTAACCGGTTCCGGCGTGTAGTAGGCCCATGCCTGCTCCAGCAGTTTCAGCGCCTCTTTAGCGTCGATTTTTTGTTTGGATGTGTTTGCATTCATTGGAGTGATCCTGACTCGAACTCATCACTCCTCCCTGAGCAAAAAATAAGACAATGCAGCCGGGGCTACATCGCCTTATTTTGCAAGATCGACATGCGTTTACCGCAATTCGGTGCAGGTGATTATACCGCGCGTTCGACCATCATCTTTTTAATCTCGGCAATCGCCTTGGCCGGGTTCAGACCTTTGGGACAGGTCTTGGCGCAATTCATGATGGTGTGGCAGCGATAGAGCTTGAACGGATCTTCCAACTCGTCCAGGCGCTCACCCGTGGCCTCATCCCGACTGTCGATGATCCAGCGGTATGCGTGCAGCAGAGCAGCGGGGCCAAGATACCGATCGCCGTTCCACCAGTAACTCGGGCACGAGGTCGAGCAGCTGGCGCACATTACACACTCATAGAGACCATCCAGCTTTTTCCGGTCTTCGATCGACTGCTTCCATTCCTTTGCAGGACGGTTGGTCTTGGTTTCCAGCCACGGCATGATCGAAGCATGCTGGGCATAAAAATGAGTCAGATCAGGGATCAGATCTTTGACCACAGGCATATGCGGCAGCGGATAGATTTTCACGTCGCCCTTGATCTCATCCATTCCATAGATACAGGCCAGCGTGTTGATCCCGTCGATATTCATCGCGCACGATCCGCAGATGCCTTCACGGCATGATCGGCGAAATGTCAGGGTCGGGTCGATTTCGTTCTTGATCTTGATCAGCGCGTCCAAAACCATCGGCCCGCACGTGTCCATATCAACAAAGTAGGTATCGACACGGGGGTTCTGACCATCATCCGGGTTCCAGCGATAAATCTGGAACTTGCGCACATTGGTCGCGCCATCCGGCTTGGGCCAGGTCTTGCCGGTCGTAATCCGGGAATTTTTGGGCAGGGTCAGTTGAACCATGTCAATTCTCCATTCAGCACAAGGCCGCCTTTCAGCCTGTCCGGGCGCGCTGGGACGCCCCTCGGTTATAATGCCCCCAATGGGCGATGTTCACGTCAAAATCCGGCGCGAGCCAGTCCGCAACGCGCTGCGGATCACCACAGTCGATATCAAAGCGCAGGAATCGCGAGTTGCCGTCGAAATAGGCTTCGACCTCGGCATGGTGCACATCATACATATGCGCCCAGCCGTGTTTCACTTCATCCGCACTCTGCCCATTGGCTTTGCAGCACCGATCCAGATACCCGCCACCGGAATGGTTGGCGCGCGAAGCTATCCAGTCATCCCTGTCCCTCGTGTTCAGCAAGAAATAGGCATTCGGGTAAGCTGCATGCAATTCACGAAAGAAACGCGCCCCGTCCAACATGAAGCGCGAACTGACAAAAGCGATGTCAGTGAAGGCCCGCACCGCTCCAAACCCGTCCAATGGTCGTCGCCCCATGGCTATGTTGGTCAACATGCGGTGCGCAAGGTTTCGGCCCTGGTCATCTTCCCAATGAACCGACGGTATCCCGCTATTCTGAAACAGCCTGTGAAACGAGGTCGTCGCACAGCGGTTCAGCCCGATCAGGATGATCTTGGGATCGCCTGAACCGGATTGCAGGACCTCGACCGTCATGACAAGCACCGGACACGGACCGACCGCTGGCCAATGGCCGTTGCGGTCTTCGTGGGTATTTGGCGCTTGCTCACCATTGCCTGCTGTCCGAGCCTTTTAGAACGTACGTGCCTTGGGCGCGATTTTCTTCAGGCTGATGCCACCTTCGTCTTCGGTCGTCAGCGGATCGACGATCACAGGACGATAGCTAAGCTCAACCTGGTTGCCTTCGACCCGGCTAACCGTATGAACACGCCAGTTTTCATCATCACGCGCAGAGAAATCTTCGTGCGCGTGGGCACCACGGGATTCCTTGCGCGCCTCTGCGCCGACGATCGTGGCCAGCGCGTTGGGCATCAGGTTGGTCAATTCCAGCGTTTCCATCAGGTCACTGTTCCAGACCAGCGACCGGTCGGTGACTTTCAGATCGTCCATCTTGGCAGCGATTGCCGTCATCTTCTCGACGCCTTCGGCCATGGTCTTGGCGGTGCGGAATACGGCAGCATCCGCTTGCATGGTTTTCTGCATCTCAAGCCGCAACTCGGCGGTCGGGATGGAACCGCTGGCATTGCGCACCGCGTCGAACCGGTCAAAGGCCTTGTCGACCGATGCCTGGTTCAGAACCGGGTTCGCAGCTTCTGCATCCACGACTTTGCCTGCCCGGATCGCTGCCGCGCGGCCAAAGACCACAAGGTCAATCAGCGAGTTCGAGCCCAACCGGTTCGCGCCGTGGACCGAGGCGCAACCGGCCTCGCCCACTGCCATCAGGCCCGGCACCACAGCTGTCGGGTTCTCGGCCGTTGGGTTCAGAACTTCACCCCAATAGTTTGTGGGGATACCGCCCATGTTGTAGTGCACGGTTGGCAGAACCGGGATCGGTTCTTTGGTGACATCCACGCCGGCAAAGATCTTGGCGCTTTCCGAAATGCCGGGAAGACGTTCTGCCAAAGCCTCGGCTGGCAGGTGACTGAGGTTCAGGTGAATATGATCCCCTTCCGCTCCGACACCACGACCTTCGCGGATTTCCAAGGTCATCGAACGCGAGACGTAATCGCGCGGTGCAAGGTCCTTGTACTGGGGCGCATAACGCTCCATGAACCGTTCACCTTCCGAGTTGGTCAGGTAACCACCCTCGCCACGCGCTCCTTCAGTGATCAGACAGCCCGAACCGTAGATGCCGGTGGGGTGGAACTGAACGAATTCCATATCCTGCAAGGCCAGGCCGGCACGGGCCACCATGCCGCCACCGTCACCGGTGCAGGTATGGGCCGAGGTCGCGCTGAAATAGGCGCGGCCATACCCGCCGGTCGCCAGCACAACCATCTTGGCATTGAAGACATGCATCGTGCCATCGTCCAGCTTCCAGCAGACAACACCCTGACACTGACCGTCATCGGACATGATCAGATCGATAGCGAAGTACTCGATATAAAACTCAGCATTGTTCTTCAGCGACTGGCCATAGAGCGTATGAAGGATCGCGTGGCCGGTCCTGTCCGCAGCGGCACAGGTGCGCTGTACTGCCGGGCCTTCGCCGAATTCAGTGGTGTGACCACCAAACGGGCGTTGATAGATCTTACCCTCTTCGGTTCGGCTGAACGGAACGCCATAGTGCTCCAGTTCGTAAACAGCCTTGGGCGCTTCCCGCGCGAGGTATTCCATCGCATCGGTGTCGCCCAGCCAATCCGAGCCTTTCACAGTGTCGTACATATGCCACTGCCAATGGTCGGGGCCCATGTTTGACAACGACGCGGCGATACCGCCCTGAGCTGCTACGGTGTGCGAACGGGTTGGGAAAACCTTGGTCACACAGGCCGTGCGCAGACCCTGTTCCGCCATACCCAGCGTCGCCCGCAGACCGGCCCCACCGGCGCCGACAACGACCACGTCATATTCATGCGTTTCGTATTCGTATGCAGCCATTTCTTTCAGCTCCAGGAATTAAAGGGCAATGCGCGCGATAGCGAAGATACCAGCCGCTGCTGCGCCGTAGGACAGGCAGGTCAACAGAATGATCAGGACCTTTTCAAGCGTGCCGTGAACATAATCCTCAAGCATCACCTGTGCACCGTCCGCGAAGTGTTTGAAGCCAACCGCCAGCGTCAGTGCTGCCACGATGGCAGGGAAAGGTCGCGAGTAGTAGTCGAGAACGACCTCGAATGGCTGGCCCAGGATCGGACCAAATGTAAATACAAACAACGGCACAAGGATCAGCAAAGCAACCGAGCTGACTTTCATTGCCCAGAAATGGGCAGTGCCGGATTTCGCCGAGCCAAGGCCAGCGGCACGTTTGCGGTCGGTCAGATAACGCATGTCAGGCCTCCAATCACGCGACGAGGACAAGGGTCAGAAGGGTCAAGACGACCGATCCGATGACAACGGCCCAAGCCAGCTTGGTCGCCGTCGGAAGGTCCAGACCAACCGCGTTGTCCCAGATCAGGTGCCGCACTCCGGCCAACGTGTGATACCAAAGCCCCCAAACGGATAGCGCCATCACAAGGTCTCCAAGCATCGAGGTTATTACCCCATTCGCTACCGCAAACGCCTCGGGCGAAGTTGCTGCGGCCAGAAACCACCAGACGATCAACAGAGCTGCGAGCAGAAGGGCGTTGCCGGTGATGCGCGTCAGGATGGACGTGATCGACGTCAACTGCGGGCGATAAATCGACAGATGCGGCGAAAGTGGGCGATTGCCCCGATTTACATCGGCCATGGCGGCTCCTTTTCGGTTGGCTACCGAACGTTTTACTGGTTTTTGCGACACTGTCACGTGCTGCGAGTGCAAAAACCATCAAATTGCGCTCAATTACACGGATAATTCAAATATGTGATCACACAAAATAATCTCGTGATCACATATCACATTCCGCGCTGTCAATGTTAGCGTTTTCAAGGCCAAAGAGATGTGATCACGAATCTCTCAACCTGTCATTTCAGGCCTGCCGTTTGCTGCGTCACTTCTCGCAGCAGTTTTCGGCGAATTCGTTCCGGGTAATCCGCGAACCCGGTGGCAGAAACAACAAAAGCACCTTCGCCCACGATGACATTCTCAAAGAAATACGCCGTCAGATCCGGTTCGCTTTCCTCAATAGCCAGCGCGTTGACTACGACCCCCTCGGCGCGCAGGGCCGCATGTACCCGCGTCGGTTCAATCCCTTCATTGGACACACCATCCCCTGACAGATCTATCAGGTGCCGTCGGCAGTCTGAAACCGAATCGAACGAACTCAGGGTCATTTGAAGCGCCTCACCAATTGCCGTCGAAAAATTCCGCCAGATGCGCGGATCGGCGGCGACCTGGTCCGCAAACTGATCCAGCGTGACAAAACTATCGATACGGGTCCAGGGAATAGTGATCCGCTGGCGCGATGAGCCGGTCCACTGCACCAGCATCAGCCGCGCCTGCCCCCGCACCAGCGCCTCGGACACGATCGGGTCGCGCAAACCAGCGGCCAACCCATCCATCTGGATGCGATATTCGCTGCTATCGACTGAACCAGAAACATCCACGGCTAAAGCCAAGGCCAGATCGCAGGCCTGAGCCGCCGGTGCCAGAGTGACGCTGGCCAATATCGCGCGTAGCAGGTTCATTGTGCAAACCTATCACGCCTTGCAAGCCGTGGCGTCACATATCCGTCAGATCACCTATTTGGGCATCAAAGCCCAATAATCGAGATCCAGCAGAACGTCTGGCAGGTAACGCCCTTCTTCGTTCTTCAGCTTGAACGGATCACCGCCCTTGGTCGCGACCAGACGCAATCGCACAGCGCCTATGCCGGCAACCCCGGTTTCCGCTTTGTCCAGAACTTCGGACCATGCCTTGATCGTATCACCCGCAAAACACGGGTTAGCATGGGCACCACCATTCAAGCCGACAATCATCTGCGCATTTGCAAGGCCATTGAAGGACAATGTCCGCGCCATCGAGATTACATGCCCACCATAAATGAGCCTGCCTTCCGGACGGAACGTCAGGTCGTAATGCACCTTGGCGGTGTTCTGCCACAGACGTGTAGCCAGCATATGTTCGGCCTCTTCCACAGTGACACCGTCCACATGATCGATGGTTTCACCGATCTCATAATCGCCCCAGCGATGCACCTCGCCCGCGAGGGCAAAATCGTAGTTTGCAAAATTGAGCCCTTCCGGCACGGTCAGGTCCTGCGGATCAAGCACAGCCTTCAAATCAGGAACAACCGTCTCGGGCGCGGGTGCATCCATGTTTGCCTTGCGCACCATGACCCAGCGCACATATTCAAGAACCACCTCGTCCAACTGGTTCAACCCGCGGGTACGAACCCAGACAACACCGGTTTTTCCGTTGGAATTCTGCTTCAGGCCGATAACCTCTGATACGGATCGCAGCGTATCGCCTGCATAAACAGGTTTCAGCCAACGGCCTTCGGCATAGCCCAGATTGGCAACCGCGTTCAAGGAAATGTCAGGCACGGTTTTGCCGAACACGATGTGGAACGCGGCCAGATCATCAATCGGGCTTTCCGGCAACCCACAGTCCCGAGCAAATTCATCCGAAGAGTAAAGCGCATGACGTGCCGGATAGAGCGCATGATACAAGCCGCGCTCTCCCTCGGTCACGGTGCGAGGTACTGCATGCTGCAACACCTGCCCTACAGAATAGTCCTCGAAAAATCGGCCCGGATTTGTTTTCGCCATTACTGCTGTCCCAGTTTTATGTCGGGGGAATAGTCGGCCTCGGCCTCTTTGGTCACGGCCTGCGCACAACGCATTACGTTGCCGTTGGCATCAAAGGCGTAAGCCGGGTCGCCATACAGCTCCCATCCCTTTGACAGGGCTTCGGACACCTTGTGACAGAAGGCCGAAGTGTCTTCTTCGGTCAGCAAGCGATAAAGCTTCGACATCAAATCAAATCCTTATGAGCCGAAGGGAGAAGGGCCAACCAGCCCATGGATGTATCCGATAATTCCCATCAGAACGATCGAAGCCACAAAGAACATCGCATCCTTGCCGTAAGTGCCAGGCTCTGCCGGGGTCCACTCGGGTTCAGACTTGTTGATTACAATGACTTCGACCACCGCCCAGGCCAGAAGGCCACCGAACAGGATGATCGAGGCCAGATCGCCGTTCACCAACAGGTGCACAAAAGCCCACAGTTTGAACCCGCCCAGCATCGGGTGGCGCAGCTTGTTCAGCAGCCGGCCTTTTGTGCCCGCAGGGCTCATCATATAAATCGCGACCAAAACCAACAGGTTGTTGACGTGAACCAGAAAGGTTGGCGGCGCCCAAACATGGATGAAGTCGGTCATGCGATACCCGAAGATCATCAGTAGGATCGACGCGACCAAAGCCAGGGCAACAGCGCCTTTACCCGCGTCACCCATTGCGGCGCGGCGTTCAGGTGCCACACGTTTGAACAGATGCGCCCCCCACCACAGCGCCACACCCAAGATCAGAAGAACAAAGCCCATGCTGGCCTACCCCGCTTGCAAAGCTAATATCGCCTCTGCTTTTGCCAGAATTTCGCGGGCAGTTACAACGTGCAGATTTTCGACAATCTTGCCATCGACAACAGCGACCCCTTGGCCAAGCGCCTCGGTCTCTTCAAAGGCCGAGATCTGGCGGCGAGCCAGGTCGATCTCGTGATCCGATGGCGCGAAGGCAGTATTTGCCACTTCGACCTGGGCCGGGTGGATCAGCGTTTTACCATCAAAGCCCATATCGCGGCCTTGCGCACATTCGAAAGCCAGACCTTCGACATCCTTGAAGGCGTTGTAAACACCGTCGATGATAATCAGCCCTTCGGCCTTGGCGGCCAGCAAGCACAGCCCTAACGAGGTCATCATAGGCAGGCGATCTGGGCGGAAGCGGGTTTGCAACTCTTTCGCCAGATCATTTGTTCCCATCACGAATCCGGCCATCAGCGGATGCGCGGCGATTTCTGCCGCGTTCAGCATTCCACGCGGGGTTTCCATCATGGCCCAGATCGGCAGATCTCCGGTGATCGCAGCCAGCGCATCCACGTCAGCCGCCGAATTCACCTTAGGCAACAGGACTACGTCGGCATCCATTTCGCGCACAGCCTCGGCATCCGCACGGCCCCATTCGGTGTCCAACCCGTTGATCCGGACAATCTTGACGCGTGACCCGTACCCTCCGGCAGCCAAAGCCGCCTTGAGCGTTTCGCGCGCATTGTCCTTTTCGTCGGCCGCGACCGCATCTTCCAGATCGAAGATGATTGCATCTACCGGCAGAGTGCGGGCCTTTTCCAAAGCCCTATCCCGGGACCCAGGAATATAGAGAACCGAACGATAGGGGCGCTGACGAGGATCCATGGACCACTCCCATTGAAATAAAGTTGCGCGGAATGGGGCATTTTTTACCGGAAAGTTCAAGCCCAAAATTGCCGCACCGCAGCAAACAGGGCGCAACGTGCTTTGCCTTAACTGAATTTCGGCGCCTACGCCGCACCCTGACCAGCAGAGGGAACCGAAAGGATTCGGGATGCGAAAGACAATGTTCGAGATGACGATGGGACTTGGGATCATGGTTCTGGCGGCACAACAGGTACAGGCCCAGGGGCAAAACTGCGCACCGCGAGAGGATGTGCTGAAAAGGTTGACCGACACTTATGGCGAAACGCGCAGGGGCTTTGGTCTGGCCCAGCAAGGCGCAGTCATGGAACTTTTCGCCTCAGCTCAAGGCGGCAGCTGGACCATCACGGTGACCTTGCCCAACGGGGTCACCTGCCTTGTCGCTTCGGGGCAAGCTTTTGAGGCTGTAGCCGAAGCGCTGCCCCCGAACGCCTGATCAGGTAAGTGCGTCCCAGATCAGCTTACTGCCTGTGAGGGTCAGCAGCATATAGGCAATTCCAAAGAACAGGCGTTCGGACAACATGAAATGTGCGCGGACGCCCAGCCACGCACCGAGAACAGCAAACGGTGTTAACAGCATATCGGCCCATGCCGTCTGCCACGTGAACATGCCCAGATAAGCGTAGGGTACAAACTTCGCGATATTAATCACCCAGAAAACCAATACCGTACTGGCTTGAAACTCGGTCTTTGTCAGCCGTTGGGACAACAGGTAAACGGCAGCTGGAGGGCCTCCGGCATGGCTGACGAAGCTGGTGAAGCCCGCGACCAGCCCTGCAAACAGGCCAGCGGAGGGTGGCAACCGTCTGGCAAATCCGCGCACCCAGCCTTTTGACTGTGCGATGTGCCAGATCACGAACCCGACCGAGATGCCGCCGATCAGCAGGCGCAGCAGGTCATCATCCGTTGAACGGTAAAGCCATGCCCCCATTGCCACACCGGGTACAGCACCCAGGATCAGCAGGCGCGCATCCCTCCAGCTCCACCGCTTCCAATAAGGGCCCAAAGTGGCCACATCGATCACCATCAGAATCGGCAGCATCAGGGCCAGGGCCTGCCCGGGCGTTAAGATCAAGGCCAGAATCGATGATGACGCAAAAGCCACGCCCGAGCCGAAACCGCCCTTTGAGATACCCGCAAATATCACCGCCGGGATCGCCACTGCAAAAAACATCAGGTTTAATTCAAACATGCACCGGTCCCGGTTTTGGCTTGTCTCAAAGGCCCTTTAGCGCAACCACATGGGGTCTCGCAAACGGTATGCGGTTGTATGCCACGTCGCAGAACTCTTGCCTAATGCCGTTTTAGCGACTAGCACAGCCGCGATTTCAAAACCGACCGGAGATATTCCAAATGGCCAGACCCAAGATTGCGCTGATCGGCGCGGGGAACATCGGCGGCACGCTTGCGCATCTTGCAGCTGTCAAAGAACTGGGTGACGTTGTCCTGTTTGACATTGCTGACGGATTGCCACAGGGCAAGGCGCTCGACATCGCCGAATCCGGCCCGTCCGAAGGCTTTGACGCTTTGATGAAAGGTACCAGCGACTATGCCGATATTGCTGGCGCGGATGTCTGCATCGTGACCGCAGGCGTAGCCCGCAAACCGGGCATGAGCCGCGATGACCTGCTGGGCATCAACCTGAAAGTCATGAAGTCGGTCGGCGAAGGTATCGCAGCGCATGCGCCCGATGCGTTCGTGATCTGCATCACCAACCCGCTGGACGCCATGGTCTGGGCGCTGCGCGAATTCTCGGGCCTGCCGCACAACAAAGTCTGCGGCATGGCTGGCGTGCTGGATTCAGCACGTTTCGCGCATTTCCTGTCGGAAGAGTTCAACGTCTCGATGCGCGATGTAACCGCGTTCGTATTAGGCGGACATGGCGACACCATGGTGCCGTCGGTTCGTTATTCGACCGTTGCCGGTATCCCGCTGCCTGATCTGGTTGAAATGGGCTGGACCTCGCAAGAAAAGCTGGATGCCATCGTACAGCGCACCCGTGATGGTGGCGCGGAAATCGTAGGCCTGCTGAAAACCGGGTCGGCTTATTACGCGCCCGCCACTTCGGCGATCGAAATGGCCGAAGCCTATCTGAAAGACCAGAAGCGTGTTCTGCCTTGTGCGGCGTACTGCAGCGGTGAATTAGGCGTTAACGGCCTTTATGTCGGGGTGCCGACAGTCATCGGCGCTGGTGGCGTCGAGCGCATCGTAAACATCAAGCTGAACGAAGACGAGCAAGCCGGTTTCGACAATTCGGTCAACGCCGTGAAAGGCCTGATCGAGGCATGCAAAGGCATCGACAGTTCACTGGCGTAAAACTGCCAGACAATCTGAATTTGAGACCGGCCCAATTATGGGCCGGTTTTCATTTGCCACCGCGGAACCCGGCCGCATATGTTGGCGCAAACGTCGCAAATCCCTTTTTTCGAATGTGATTTCAAAAAACTGTGCAGGATTATCGAATCAATTGATGACACTCGAGTTTTTGTGATCACACCCTAAAAACCCGTGATCACAAATGTTGCAAATCTTCGGCAATTTCCCGTCACAGGTCAAAAAACCCTTTAAATTTACCCGCTAGACACGCCTATAACGGTTAAACGCAGTCAGACGGGACAATTTCGATGAACATTCACGAATATCAGGCCAAGGCTCTTCTTCGCAGCTACGGCGCTCCGGTCTCCGATGGTCGCGCCGTGCTGCGCGCCGAGGAAGCCAAAACCGCAGCCGGTGAGCTGGATGGGCCGCTTTGGGTCGTCAAGGCGCAGATACACGCGGGTGGCCGTGGCAAAGGATCCTTCAAAGAAGCCGACGCTGGTGAAAAAGGCGGTGTCCGTCTGACGAAATCGGTCGAGGAAGCGGCCGAAGAAGCCAAGAAGATGCTGGGTCGCACCCTGGTCACCCATCAGACGGGTCCGGCAGGCAAGCAGGTCAACCGCATCTATATCGAAGCCGGTTCCGGCATCGAGCGTGAACTGTACTTGGCCCTGCTGGTGGATCGTCAGACCAGCCGTATCTCGTTTGTCTGCTCGACCGAAGGCGGTATGGACATCGAAGAAGTTGCCGCCGCGACGCCCGAGAAAATCCTGTCCTTCTCGGTTGACCCGGCCACCGGCTACCAACCCTACCACGGTCGCCGCATCGCGTTTTCGCTGGGGCTTGAGGGCGCGCAGGTCAAGCAATGTGTCAGGCTTATGGGCATCCTCTACAAAGCCTTCGTCGAGAAGGATATGGAGATGCTCGAGATCAACCCGCTGATCGTATCCGACATTGGCGACCTGAAAGTGCTGGATGCCAAAGTTGGCTTTGATGGCAACGCGGTCTACCGCCACCCGGATATCGCTGAACTGCGCGACACGACCGAGGAAGACCCCAAGGAACTCGAAGCCTCCAAGTACGACCTGAACTACATCGCGCTGGATGGTGAGATCGGGTGCATGGTCAACGGCGCCGGTCTGGCGATGGCGACGATGGACATCATCAAGCTGTATGGGGCCGAGCCGGCCAACTTCCTCGACGTAGGCGGCGGTGCCACCAAAGAGAAAGTGACCGAAGCGTTCAAGATCATCACCTCGGACCCGCAGGTCAAAGGCATTCTGGTCAACATCTTCGGCGGCATCATGCGCTGTGACGTCATCGCCGAGGGCGTTGTCGCTGCAGTGAAAGAGGTTGGTCTGAAAGTGCCGCTGGTCGTGCGTCTGGAAGGCACGAACGTTGAGAAGGGCAAAGAGATCATCAACACCTCTGGCCTCGACGTGATCGCCGCGGACAACCTGAAAGACGGTGCCGAGAAGATCGTGAAGGCGGTTAAGGGGTAAGCAAGGTGCTGTGGAGTCGGCTACAGGCCGACCCCACGGCATCTATAATCCAAGTTTATCTATTTCACGCGGGAAATCGAAAGAAACAACCGATCTGATGACCATCCCCATCTTCCTCATTGGTCTAGAACGCGCCACAGGGCGGGCGCGTTTGATGGAGCAGGAACTGCAAAAGGCAGGCCTGTCGGCGACGCGCGTCAACGCTGTTGATTGCGACGCCGCCACCCGTGAGGAATTCCTGCGTGATTGTCAGGCTGAGGGGCCGTGGGGTTATTTCCATACCAAGGACATGGCCTGCACCCTAAGCCATGCCAAAGCGTGGGAGGCCGTTGTCGCCTCTGGCGCGGAGCAGGCTTTGATACTTGAGGATGATGTTTTCCTGTCGCCAGAACTGGCGGATTGGTTGAACGATGCATCCTGGTGGCCAGAGGATGCCGATATCGTGCGGTTCGAACGCTGGCGCAGCACAAAGCTTTACCTCGCACTTGAGCGCAAAAGCTCATCCCATCTGGGTCGGGAACTGCGCCTGATGCACTCACGCCACCCCGGCGGTGCCGCATATGCGTTGACCCGGCAAGCGGCAGAACACTTTCTGGCGCAAAAGCCCTATGACATCACGCTGGATGGCCTGTTGTTCAACCCGTCAGCCTCGGCTGCGGCGCGTAGGGTCAATGTCTATCAGGTGGTCCCTGCGATGGTCGAGCAAGGCAACGAAGCGCCGGGTGAAATCCAGATGGGTGCCCCCCGCGCACGCCCTACGGGCTGGCCGCTGGTTCGACAAAAAATCAGGCGCGGTATCGCCGAAATCAGCAGCGGCCTGCGCACGATGGCCAACCTGGTCCTTGGTCGCGCCACGCTTCAGAAAATTACCTATGCGCCGCAGGTTCTTCCAGCGGCAGAACCCTATCAATCCAACACCGCCTAGAGAAAGGGACAAAATGGCAGTCCTCATCGACGAAAACACCAAAGTGATCTGTCAGGGCTTTACCGGCTCGCAAGGTACATTCCACAGCGAACAGGCCATTGCCTATGGCACCAAGATGGTTGGCGGCGTAACCCCCGGCAAAGGCGGGATGGAGCATTTGGGCCTGCCCGTGTTCAACTCGGTCCACGAGGCCAAGCACGTGACCGAAGCCAACGCATCGGTGATCTACGTACCGCCCCCATTCGCGGCGGACTCGATCCTCGAAGCGATTGATGCCGAGATGGAAGTGATTGTCTGCATCACCGAAGGTATCCCGGTTTTGGACATGATGAAGGTGAAACGCGCACTGGAAGGCAGCAAGTCGCGCCTGATCGGCCCGAACTGCCCCGGTGTCATCACGCCTGACGCCTGCAAGATCGGCATCATGCCCGGCCACATTCACAAACGCGGGAGCGTGGGTGTCGTTTCCCGCTCGGGTACGCTTACTTATGAAGCCGTGAAACAGACAACGGATGTAGGACTGGGCCAGTCCACCTGTGTGGGCATTGGCGGCGACCCGATCAAAGGGACTGAGCATATCGACGTGCTGGAATGGTTCCTGGCAGATGACGAGACCACTTCGATCATCATGATTGGCGAGATCGGCGGCTCAGCCGAGGAAGAGGCTGCGCAGTTCCTGGCCGATGAGGCCAAGAAAGGCCGCAAAAAGCCGGTTGCAGGCTTCATCGCAGGCCGCACGGCCCCTCCGGGCCGCCGCATGGGCCACGCGGGCGCAATCGTCGCCGGCGGCAAGGGCGGTGCCGAGGACAAGATCGAAGCCATGCGCTCGGCCGGGATCGTCGTGGCCGAAAGCCCGGCGCAGCTGGGTGAGGCTGTGTTGGAGGCGATTGGTTGAAGCTGGCCGCGCTCATCCTGCCCCTTGCAGCAACCCTGTTGCTGCAAGGATGTGCTTCCGAACTCGACACGTCGGTCGAGCGCTCCTCCGAAGCTGACGATGGGCAATCCGCAGTAACCGAGCCGGTGTCAGGCATAGATAAAGAAGCACTCGCCGCTATTGTTGGTTTAGGCTCGCAAGTCGGAGTGTTTTATTATCCAGACAAGATTGACCGCAGGCAACTTAGTGCTGCCCCAGTAAAGCTATGTGAAGCAAGAGGTGCGAAAGTCGTGGAAGTAGAAGATACCGACTTGCGCCATCCAGAAGAGTGGCCGGGAGCACGACACTTGGTCGTGCGCTGCTCCAGATAGATTTGAGGATATCGGAATAGTTCAAATGACCTTCTCTGACGCGATCCGTATCTGTTTCTCCAAGTTTTTCACCTTCTCGGGTCGCGCCTCCCGCCCCGAATACTGGTTCTTCTTCCTGTTCATCGTGATCTGGAACATCATCGCTGGGATCATTGATTGGCAGTTCTTCACGCAGGTCGCGGTGACGGAAACTGAAACCTCGAAATCCGTGTCAGCCACGTCATCACAACCGGTGCAGGGCATCGTCGGCCTGATTGTCTTCTTTCCTCATTTGGCGGTCGCTTTCCGGCGGATGCATGATACCGGTCGCAGCGGGCTGTATGCTCTGCTGCCGATCCTGTTGATCCTTGGCGCCGGAGCCGTGCTCGTTTTCGGTATCGGCCTGGCCTCTCATTTCCAGCATGGCGGCAGGCTGGATATCCTGTTCACCCGCGCCACGTTGCTCATCGTTCTTCCGACACTACTGGTACTGGTGGTGTCGCCCCTCCTGGTTCTATGGTGGCTGACACGCCCCAGCCAGCCAGGCACCAATCAATACGGTCCCAACCCAACAGAGGTAGCCCTATGACCGAACATTCGCCCAATTCCGCCTTTCATGCCTCAAGCTTCATGCAGGGGCATAATGCCGAATATCTGGAACAGCTTTATGCGCAATACACAAAGAACCCCGGTGCGGTGGATGCCGCATGGGGCGCGTTCTTTGATGCCATGGGCGATGCCGCACCCGATGTTCAACGCGAAGCCGACGGTCCGTCCTGGGCGCGCACCGACTGGCCGCCAATGCCAGCAGACGACCTGACTGGTGCGCTGACTGGTGAATGGGCCGAGATTGACGCCAAAGCGGCGGGCAAAAAGATCAAGGACAAGGCGGCTGAGAAAGGCGCTGAGGTCAGCGACGACCAGATCAAACGCGCCGTGCTGGACAGTTTGCGGGCACTGATGCTGATCCGGGCCTATCGCATCCGGGGCCATCTGGCTGCGGATCTGGACCCGCTGGGCATGCGTGCTGCCAGCACACACCCTGAGCTGGACCCGAAGACTTACGGTTTCACCGATGCCGACATGGATCGCCCGATCTTTATCGACAACGTGCTGGGATTGCAGGTCGCTTCGATGCGGCAGATCGTTGAAATCGTGAAACGTACATATTGCGGCACCTTCGCACTGCAATACATGCATATCTCGAACCCGGAAGAGGCCGCCTGGCTGAAGGAGCGGATCGAGGGCTATGGCAAGGAAATCCAGTTCACCAAGGAAGGCCGCAAGGCGATCCTGAACAAGATGGTCGAGGCCGAGGGTTTCGAGAAGTTCCTGCACGTCAAGTACATGGGCACCAAGCGGTTCGGTCTGGACGGTGGCGAGGCGCTTATCCCGGCGATGGAACAGATCATCAAGCGCGGTGGTGCGCTTGGCCTTAGTGACATCGTCATCGGGATGCCGCACCGGGGTCGCCTGAACATTCTGGCCAACGTGATGGGCAAGCCTTATCGCGCGATTTTCAACGAATTCCAGGGCGGTAGCTTCAAGCCCGAAGACGTGGATGGCTCTGGCGACGTGAAATATCACCTCGGCGCCTCCAGCGATCGCGAATTCGATGGCAACAGTGTGCACCTGTCACTGACCGCCAACCCCTCTCACCTTGAGGCGGTAAACCCGGTGGTTCTGGGTAAGGTCCGCGCCAAGCAGGACCAACTGGGCGATACAGATCGCACCAGGGTCATGGCCATATTGCTGCACGGTGACGCGGCCTTTGCCGGTCAGGGTGTGGTGGCCGAAGGCTTTGGCCTGTCTGGCCTGAAAGGGCACAGAACCGGCGGCACCATGCATATCGTGGTGAACAACCAGATCGGGTTCACTACCGCGCCGCATTTCAGCCGCTCGAGCCCCTATCCGACCGATATCGCGCTGATGGTCGAGGCCCCGATCTTCCATGTGAACGGCGACGACCCCGAGGCGGTGGTTCACGCCGCGAAGGTGGCGACCGAGTTCCGCCAGAAGTTCCATAAAGACGTGGTTCTGGACATCTTCTGCTATCGCCGGTTTGGCCATAACGAGGGCGATGAGCCCATGTTCACCAACCCGATCATGTACAAGAAGATCAAAACCCATAAAACTACGCTTTCCTTGTACACCGAGCGGCTGGTCAAGGACGGGCTGATCCCCGAGGGTGAGATCGAAGATATGAAGGCCGCTTTTCAGGCCCACCTGAACGACGAGTTCGAGGCCGGGAAAGACTATAAACCCAACAAGGCCGACTGGCTGGATGGGCGCTGGTCGCATCTGGACAAGAACAAGGATGATTATGTCCGGGGTGAAACAGCGATCTCGGCAGAGACACTGGCGGAAATCGGAGCCGCGCTGACCAAGGCTCCTGACGATTTCGCAATGCACAAAACTGTTGAGCGGTTGCTGGAACATAAGAAACAGATGTTCGAGACTGGTGCAGGCTTCGACTGGGCCACGGGCGAGGCACTGGCGTTTGGCTCGTTGCTGACCGAAGGATATCCCGTGCGTCTGGCCGGACAGGATGCAACACGGGGCACCTTCAGCCAGCGTCACTCTGGGTTTGTTCATCAGGAAACCGAAGAACGGTATTACCCGCTTAACAACATCCGTGCCGGGCAATCCCAATACGATGTCATCGACTCGATGCTGTCGGAATACGCGGTGCTGGGTTTCGAATACGGCTATTCGCTAGCAGAACCGAACGCTCTGGTTCTGTGGGAGGCGCAGTTCGGCGACTTTGCCAACGGTGCGCAGATCATGTTCGACCAGTTTATCAGCTCGGGCGAAAGCAAGTGGCTGCGGATGTCCGGTCTTGTCACACTGCTGCCGCATGGCTTTGAAGGGCAAGGCCCGGAACACTCGTCAGCGCGTCTGGAACGGTTCCTGCAAATGTGCGGTCAGGACAACTGGATCGTGGCGAACTGTACGACACCCGCGAACTATTTCCACATCCTGCGCCGTCAGTTGCACCGTACTTTCCGGAAACCGCTGATCCTGGTGACACCGAAGTCGCTGCTGCGTCACAAGCTGGCCGTCAGCACGGCGGACGACTTCACCACAGGCTCCAGCTTCCACCGGGTGCTGTGGGATGACGCGCAGAAGGGCAACTCTGACACCAAGCTGGTGGCCGATGACAAGATGAAGCGCGTCGTCATGTGTTCCGGCAAGGTCTATTTCGACCTGCTGGAGGAACGCGACGCGCGTGGCATCGACGACATCTACCTGATGCGGATCGAACAATTCTATCCGTTCCCGGCACATTCACTGATCAACGAACTCGAACGGTTCAAGAATGCCGAGATGGTCTGGTGTCAGGAAGAGCCCAAGAACCAGGGTGCGTGGACCTTTATCGAACCCAACATCGAATGGGTCCTGTCCCGTATCGATGCTAAACACACTCGCCCGACCTATGCCGGTCGCGCCACATCGGCCTCGCCCGCAACGGGGCTGGCCAGCCAACACAAAGCCCAACAAGAAGCGCTGGTTAACGAAGCGCTGAGCATTGAAGGAAAGTAAGCGATGACGATTGAAGTTCGTGTTCCCACGCTTGGCGAATCGGTCACCGAAGCCACAGTTGCAACCTGGTTCAAAAAGCCCGGTGATGCGGTCGCCATGGATGAGATGCTGTGTGAGCTGGAGACAGACAAGGTCACCGTCGAGGTTCCTTCTCCCGCAGCGGGTGTAATGGGTGAAATCGTGGCAGCCGAAGGCGAAACCGTCGGTGTTGACGCCTTGCTGGCAACGATTGCGGCGGGCGAAGGCGCAGCCCCGGCGCCAGCCGCAGCCCCGGCAGCGGCACCTGCCGCATCAGGTGGGTCGGTTGACGTGATGGTTCCGACACTTGGTGAGTCTGTGACGGAGGCAACCGTTTCGACCTGGTTCAAGAAGGTTGGCGACAACGTCGCGCAGGACGAGATGCTGTGCGAATTGGAAACCGATAAAGTCTCGGTTGAAGTTCCCGCACCGACTTCGGGTGTTCTTGCGGAAATCGTTGCTCCAGAAGGATCGACCGTGGATGCGGCTGCCAAGCTGGCTGTCATCTCCGGAGCTGCCGCTGGTGCAGCAGCCGCGCCGGCCCAGGCAGCAGCGGCGGCACCCGCAGCAACAAGCACCGGAAAAGACGTCGCAAACGCGCCGTCCGCCCAGAAAGCAATGGCCGAAGCTGGACTGTCGGCTGATCAGGTCACCGGAACAGGCCGCGACGGTCGCATCATGAAGGAAGACGTAGCCAAAGCCGTTGCAGCAGTTTCAGCCCCGGCACCTGCGGCGACTGCGCCCGCCCCTGTGGCCCAAGCCCCACGCGCCCCTGTGGCTGCCGAGGACGAGGCCCGCGAAGAACGCGTGCGGATGACCCGCCTGCGCCAAACCATTGCCAAACGTCTCAAGGACGCACAAAACACCGCTGCGATCCTGACCACCTACAACGAGGTGGACATGACCGAGGTCATGGCCCTGCGCAATCAGTACAAAGACCAGTTCGAGAAGAAGCATGGCGTGCGTTTGGGCTTTATGTCCTTCTTCACCAAGGCCTGCTGCCACGCGCTGAAAGAAGTACCCGAGGTCAATGCCGAGATTGATGGAACCGACATCGTCTACAAGAACTTCGTGCATATGGGCGTCGCCGCTGGTACGCCGCAGGGTCTGGTCGTTCCCGTGATCCGTGATGCCGACAGCATGTCCTTTGCCGCGATCGAAAAAGCCATCGCCGAAAAGGGCAAGCGCGCCCGTGACGGCAAGCTGAGCATGGCTGAGATGCAGGGTGGCACCTTCACCATCTCGAATGGTGGTGTCTATGGTTCGCTGATGTCCTCGCCGATCCTGAACCCCCCTCAGTCGGGTATTCTGGGCATGCACAAGATCCAGGACCGCCCGATGGTCATCAATGGTGAGATCAAGATCCGCCCGATGATGTATCTGGCCTTGTCGTATGACCACCGGATTGTCGATGGCAAAGGTGCCGTTACCTTCCTGGTTCGTGTGAAAGAGGCGCTGGAAGACCCGCGCCGCCTGCTGATGGATCTGTAACCATGGCGACACATGTACTCTGGCAGGCCGATGTGGCCGATTTCCACGCCTGGCTGAAAGTATTCCGCGAGGACAAACCGATGCGCAAGGCCGCGGGTATCCGCGACCTGCACGTCTGGCGCGACCCCGACCAAAAAGACCACGCCATCGCGATGTTCGAGGTTACAAACCTGGACAAGGCCAAAGCCTTCTTTGGTTCCGAAGAATTGGCGATGCATCACGAGCGGGGCGGAATTGCCCATATCTCGATCAAGCTGCTGGAACCTGTTTGACAATGACTATTTCCGACCCGCCAAATCGGGTCGGGGAAGAGCCGGAGCGTCCGGTCGATTTAGGAGAATATAATGGCAAATTATGACGTCATCGTAATCGGCGCCGGACCCGGCGGCTATGTCTGCGCGATCCGCTGCGCTCAACTGGGTTTGAAAACCGCCGTGGTCGAAGGGCGCGAAACACTGGGCGGAACTTGCCTGAACGTGGGCTGCATTCCCTCCAAGGCGCTGCTGCATGCCAGCCACCAGCTGCACGAGGCCGAGCATAACTTTGCCAAGATGGGCCTGAAGGGCAAAGCGCCTTCGGTCGATTGGAAGCAGATGCAGGCCTACAAGGACGAGGTCATCGACGGCAACACCAAGGGCATCGAATTTCTGTTCAAGAAGAACAAGATCGACTGGCTGAAAGGCTGGGGATCAATCCCAGCCGCAGGTCAGGTCAAGGTGGGTGATGAGGTCCACCAGACCAAGAACATTATCATCGCCTCTGGATCGGAACCATCTTCCCTGCCCGGTGTTGAAGTTGATGAGAAGGTCGTCGTGACTTCGACCGGTGCTTTGTCGCTGAACAAGGTCCCGAAGAAAATGGTTGTGATCGGCGCGGGTGTGATCGGGCTGGAACTGGGATCGGTTTACAGCCGCCTGGGCGCCGAGGTGACGGTGATCGAGTTCCTCAAGGAGATCACGCCGGGCATGGACCCTGAGGTGCAAAAAACCTTCCAGCGCATTCTCAAGAAACAGGGCCTGACCTTTATCATGGGTGCAGCGGTGCAGAAAACCGAAGCGACCAAGACCAAGGCCAAAGTTACCTACAAGCTGCTCAAAGACGACAGTGAACATGTGATCGACGCCGACACTGTGCTGGTTGCCACAGGCCGCAAACCCTATTCGGATGGTCTGGGACTGGACGCTTTGGGCGTCGAGATGACCCAACGTGGTCAGATCAAGGTTGGTGCCGACTGGCAGACCAACGTGCCGGGCATCTATGCAATTGGCGACGTGACCGAAGGCCCGATGCTGGCACACAAGGCCGAAGACGAAGGAATAGCCGCTGCCGAACAGGTTGCAGGCAAGCACGGTCATGTGAATTATGGCGTGATTCCGGGCGTGATCTACACTTGGCCAGAAGTCGCGAATGTTGGTGAAACCGAAGCGACGCTCAAGGAACAGGGTCGTGCCTATAAGGTCGGCAAGTTCATGTTCATGGGCAATGGGCGCGCCAAGGCGAATTTTGCGGCTGACGGGTTCGTCAAGATTCTGGCCGACAAGGAAACCGATCGCATCCTGGGTGCCCATATCATCGGCCCGGGCGCAGGTGATCTGATCCACGAGGTTTGTGTGGCGATGGAATTCGGTGCTTCTGCCGAGGATCTGGCGCTCACCTGCCACGCGCATCCGACGTATTCCGAAGCGGTGCGCGAGGCTGCCCTGGCCTGCGGAGACGGCCCGATCCACAGCTAACACCCCTGACCCCGGCGGCGATCAGCTTGCCGGGGTCAGCCATGCATCCAGATAGGTTTCCAGCCTGTCTGTGAACGTTGTCGCTGAATGCAGCGCGCAATACTGTAAGGACATGGCCTGAATGGCAAAGGCCTGCACGCCTTCTGCCAACAGCTCGGATGGTACATCTTTGCGTACCTCTGCGGTTTCAAGCCACATCATCACGACCCGGAAATACCGTTCAAAACAATAGGCAATCGGCCCAATATCTGCGATAGCCGTTGCCCCCGAGTATCTGATCAACAGATCGAACACGTACCGTTCGGACGTCATGAATTCGTGGACCGGTTCCAGCGAAGCGATAATCTCTGGTACCGTTTTGGGTGGTGTACCGGATTGGGCCTGATCCAGGCAAGCATTCAGCTTGTCCGCTATCAAGATTTCCATCAGCGCGTCCTTGTCGCGGAAGTGTGCAAAGAAGGTTCCCTTGGCAACACCCGCGGCCTTTACAACTTCATCCACCCGCAAGGCTTCATATCCGCCATGTCGGATAACCTCTTCCGCAGCTGATAGAAGCTTGGCGCGGGTCTTGATGGTACGTTTCTGGATCGTTTTTTGCATAACGCCCAATCGCACATTTTTTGACCGTGGTCAAATTTAATATTGACCGCGGTCATTTTTAGATTCTATAAACTGACCATGGTCATTTTTAGGAGAACCCCGATGCACCCCAAGAAAATCCTCATCCTCGATGGACATCCGGCAGAAAGCAGCTTGTCACGCACATTCGCAGAAACCTATGGCGAGGCAGCCCGCAAAAACGGACATGATGTCCGAATAGTCCACCTGAGCGACCTGCAATTCGATTTTGATTTCGGTCAGGGCAACTATCACGACTTCAAGCCGCTTGAACCGGTTCTGGAACACGTGTTGCAGGACTTCGAATGGAGCGACCATCTGGTCCTGACCACACCTATGTGGTGGGGCGGGCTGCCTGCAAAACTCAAAGGATTGATTGACCGGATGTTCATACCGGGGCGGACATTCGACACCCGAAACACGACGATGGCTGGCCTGCCAGCCCCGATGCTGACCGGACGCACGGCACGCGTTATCCTGACCTCAGATACGCCGGGCTGGTTCATGCGCCTGATGTACAGGCAAGCGCTTATTCGACAGGTTCGGGACCAGATCCTCGGGTTTGTTGGCTTCAAACCAACGCGATTCACTTACTTTGCAGGCGCAAGCTATCCCAAACCGGGCAGCGTTGAGCGCTGGATCAAAAAGGTGTCCAGAATCGGAGCCGCCGCAGCTTGACTGAACAACCGTCCGCTACCTACCACATTGTTTTGGCGGCGCGTGCAGCCCAGTCTTTGTCATATTGCGCGCCGCCCTCTTCACCCTCTGACGCCTCGGACAGAAGCTGCCCAATCGTCGGAAGGTCCTTGCTTTCGTCTCCACAAGTCCAAGTGCGGGCGCGCATCAGTGCACGCGCGCACTGACTGTAAATCTCGTCAATCTGCACGACGATAACCGTCGCCGGAACCTTGCCAGCCTTTTCGAACTGGTTGCGCAATGCCGCGTCTGCGGTCAATCGGGCTGTTCCGTTAACCCGAACGACATTGTCAGAACCCGGCACAAAGAACATCAGCGAAACGCGCGGGTCCCGAACAATGTTGCGCAAGCTGTCCAGGCGGTTGTTTCCCCGCCAGTCAGGCAGCGCCAGTGTTTTTGGGTTCAATTCGCGCACAACAGCACCGTCGTCCCCACGTGGGCTTCCGTCCACACCCTCGGGACCAACTGTACTGAGAACACAAAGGCGCGCGGCTTCAATCCACTTGCGATAGAGCGGAGTTAAGTGTCGAACGACCTTTCGCAACGAAGCAGCACCCGGCGTTCCGTACAACGCCTCGAGATCTTCTACTTTTTCAATGAATTCCATCGGGATCAAACCCCACTTCGCGCATCAATTCGTTCGAGCGTGTTTCGATGACTTCCTCCAACCGCGCGAGGAACTCATCGCGGGCAACACCTGGTTTGATCGGCTCCAGAAAATCTACAATGGCAAGGCCGGGTTTACGCATCACGCCTGTGCGGGGCCAGAACACGCCAGCATTCGTCGCAACCGGAACACATGGAAAACCAAGGCCTTCATACAAGACCGCTGTACCAACCTTGTAGGGTTTCTTTAAACCCGGCGCCACACGCGTGCCCTGGGGATAGATCACCAGCTGACCGGGTTCGGAAAACTCTTTTGAGACGTCCTTGACCATTTTTGCCACAGCCGCACCGCGCTTGCCGCGATTGACCGGGATACAGCCAAGGCGTCGTGCATACATGCCAATGACGGGTGTGAACAACAGCTCGCGCTTCATGATAAACTTGCCGTGCGGAATGGCGTCGAAAATCATGATTATATCAAGGAACGACTGATGTTTGGCCCCGATGACCACTTCATTCGTTGGGGCATTGCCCCGCACCTCGCAGCGAATACCAACCATCCACCGGGCCAGCCACATGGTGCTTTTGGCGTAGGTTTTACACGCTTTCAGCGCACCGTTTTTGGAAAACAGAGCATAAGGCAGAAACGCGATGCCAAGGACCAGCATCCAGGCATAGATCACAATCATGAAGATGAGGGAACGAACCCACTGAATTGCCATCAACATCAGGAAAGCTCCTTCAACTTGCGTCGGGCTGCGGCCCATGTGGCAACAAAGGCAACGGCTGCCCCAAGGACGGGGATAAGAACCGGCAACACCCAGTCTTTACCCTGAAATCCAACTCCGGTCAGAAATCCGCCCGCGTCCGAAGCTTCGGGCAAAAGCAAGACACCAGTCATTCCCAGCAGGGTCCCAACCGAGGCGCCGAAAAACGCGCGATAGGTAAACCGCCGTACAAAAGCCCCCGCGATGAAACCATCCTGCGCGCCAACCAATCGCAGAACTTCGATAATCTGCGCATTGGCCGCAAGTGAGGCGTTGGCTGCAAGGGTAATCATCGCAGCGGTCGCACCGCCAATCAGCAGGATTGATATCCACCCCAGGCGACGCAGGGACATCGCTGCATCGACCAGCGGTTCGCGCCATCGCGTGTGATCATCCAGAACCGCGCCGGGCGCCTCGGCCCCCAATCGCAATCGCAGTCCGATCACATCCAGCCCCGGTTCACCCTCGATGATCTCGATCAGCTGCGGGATTGGCAAAGTATCCAACGGCAGGTCCGGCCCGAACCATGGTGCCAGCAACGCGGCTTGTTCATCTGCGCTAAGCGCACGAGCAGACGCGACACCGGGTGTCTGGCTGAGGACGGTCAATGCCGCTTCTGTCTGGGCAGCAAGCTGCTCGGCCGGTGCGTTGATGCGTAAGGTTGCAGCGCCCGCCAGTTCCGAGGCCCACCGATCCGCGATGCGGCCAGAGGCGAGGGACAAAGCCAAAGCAAAAACAGCAAGAAATGCCATAGCACCAGCGACAAACAGCGTCAGATGCGCGGTGTAGCCGGTTGGCGGAACAACGCGGTCAGCACGGGTATCGCCGCGCAACAGGTTTTGGATATCAGCCCCAGTCACAGGTCTGCCCCCGCCAAATGCAGCTTCCGCTGCGAAATCCGCAAGACACGGGCCTGAACATGACTTTTTGCCGCGCGGATCAGGCTCAGGTCATGGGTGGCAATCAGAACGGTCTTTCCCATACGGTTCAGCTCAACCAGCAGGTGCAACAAACGTTGCGACATCTCCCAATCAACATTGCCCGTGGGCTCATCCGCCAATATGACATCGGGCGACAGAATGACGGCGCGCGCCAGAGCCGCCCGTTGACGTTCACCGCCGGACAATTCCGGTGGCCGCGCTTCGAGACGTGAACCAAGCCCCACCCAGCTGAGCAGTTCGGTCAGATTGTCTTGCCCGGACGATTCCCCGCGCCCAGAGACCATCAGTGGCAAGGCGACATTCTCGGCAAGCGTCATATGGTCAAGGAACTGGCAATCCTGATGAACAACACCAACGCGTCGGCGGAGCACGGCCAGCTGATCCCGATCAAGGGCCGAGATATCCTGATCAAACACGCTAAGACGTCCTGAGGTTGGTAACAGTGCCCCGTAACACAGCTTGAGTAATGTCGTCTTTCCCGCCCCCGATGGCCCGGTCAGAAAATGGAACGACCCCGGCTGCAATTGAACCGAGACATCGCTCAGCAACTCGCCGCCACCGTAGGTATAGCTGACATTTTCCAGCTCGATCACACGTGCCCCCAATATTTTGCCGCTCTTCTTGCCCGAGCAGGGCGACGGTTTCAATGGTTCTACCGAGTCCAATTGGTGACACTTGGCCCATGAAACCGAAAACGCCCTTTGCTGTTGGGTCTTAACGGAATATCATCCCTGAAAAAACTATTATCGGCTCTTCACCCGGCCGAGGAGGCAGTATGCGTCTTACATGTCCGAATTGCACTGCGCAGTACGAAGTTCCTGACGAGGTCATCCCCGAGGAAGGCCGCGACGTGCAGTGTTCGAACTGCGATCAGACCTGGTTTCAGGCCAAGCATCCATCCGAGGCGACAGTTGAACCGAACGCGCCTGAGGACAAGCCTGTTGAGGCAGATACATCTGATACCGAGGTCGAGGCCCAGAAGGACTCCGAGCCTGCCGAAAAAACAGCGCCAGAGGTCGAAAAACCTTCTGCTTCCACAGGAAATGTTGCCCCATCAGTCGCCAGTATCCTGAAAGAAGAAGCCGCACGAGAAGCGGAGTTGCGCGCGCAGGAAGGCGGTGGCCTGGAAAGCCAGCCCGATCTGGGCCTGGAAGCCCCACCAGAGCCAAAGGTCAGGCCCAAACGCCCTGCAACTTCGGAAACCGCCGTTGATGCCGGGCAAAAGAATGCGCTGCCGGATGTCGATGCCATCAACTCGAGCATGCGGTCGGACCCGGCAGAAGATGAGGCGCAGGCGCCTCGCAAGTCCGGTGGGTTCTTGCGCGGTTTTGCGCTGATGCTGATCATCGGCGTGGTTCTGTACCTGATCTACGGGAATGCCCGCCAGATCAGCGAGGCTGTACCGCAGGCCGATCCGTTGCTCAGCTCATATGTGTCGCTGGTGGATCAGGCGCGCATCTGGCTCGAAACTCAGGCAGGATCCGGTGCGCAGAACTAAGGGCTAGAACCGCTCCAGCAACCGCTTGAGGTATTCCAGCTCGATCTGGGGACGATCTGTTTCACCGGTCCGGCGGCGGATTTCATCCAGCAACTCGCGCGCCCGGCGATAAACGTCTTCGCCCTGCAACAGGTTCTCGTCGGTTGAAATCGAACCGGCAGCGCCTGGGTTTCGGCCCAGCGGATCGCGGTTGTTGGCCTGCATGTCGCCGTCCTGCGTTCCCTGCCCTGGTTGGTTCTGCTGTTCCTGCGCCATGGCTTCACCCAGCGACCGCATCCCTTCGCGCAACGCTTCCATCGCTTCGGATTGACGGTCGATAGCTTCGGCGAGATCATCGCCACGCAGAGCTTGCTCGGCCTCGTCCATGGCGCGCCCGGCCCGATCCAACGCCTCGCGTGCGGCGTCACCTTCGGGCGTGCCGACACCGGGGAGACCTTGTTGCTGACGACCCAACTCGTCTCTCAACGCTTGCTGTCGGTCGGCGAGCGAGCCTTGCCCCTGCTCACCGTCTCCGGCCTGATCCGAACCTTCACCTTGTCCGCCCTGACCTTCGTGGCTTTGCCCCCGACCTTGCCCGCCGTTGCGGCCTTCGTTCCCTTGGCTTTCACCTGATTGCGCGCCGGGGTTGAATTGTTCCTGCAAATCACGAAAGGCCTGATCGCTAAGACCCTGCTGTTCGCGCAGGGTTTCGGCAAGACCTTCCATGGCCTGCTGGCCTTCGGATTGCTGCCCTTGGCCCTGACCCTGAGTTACACGCATGTTCTCCATCATCTGCTGGAATTCTTCCAGCGCCTGCTGGGCTTCGGCCATGCGACCTTGTTCCATCAGTTCCTGAATACGGTCCATCATGCGCTGCAGGTCATCCTGCGTCATTTGCAAAGATTCACTATTCTGGCCGGGCTGACGTTCGCCGTCTTCTCCATCTTGCTGTGCCAGACGTTGTAGTTGCTGAAGGTAATCCTGCGTCGCCTCGCGCAATTCCTGCATCAACTCCGCTATTTCTTCATCGCTGGCCCCGTTCTTCATCGCCTCGGTCAGACGTTCCTGCGCGCGGCGCATCCGTTCCAATGCATCCGCCAGCGTCCCGTCCTCGATCACCACGGCAAGGTCCCACAGGGCTTGTGCAATCTCTTCCTGTTGTTTGGGTTTCAACCCGTATCGATGAAAAGTTTCCAATCGCCTCAGAACAACCCGCAGACGCAGATAGGCTGTGTCAGAACGAAACAGATCCTCAGGGTGGTGCGACACAGCCCTCAGCAACTGCGAGACACGAGGCGCATTGGATCGCGACCAAAGCAGATCGCGCCTTTGCTCAATCACGGCTGCCGCCAGCGGATCAAAGAAGCGCCGTGCTGGCAATGCCGTCTCATAGGAATCCGAAGACGTTTGCTGCTCCGCTGCATCCGTTGCCATCAAGGTAATCCTGACCGGCAAATGCGCCCACGGATGCTGCGAGAAGTCCTCGATCAGGTCTTCGGTGAAATCTGCCCGATCACCGGTGATCGGCATGGGTAATTCAATTTCGATCACCTCGCGCGGCTCTGGCTCGGCCGCCAGTCCGTACCGACGGTCAATCGCCGGCAAATCCAGCTCGATCCGGGCCAAGCCCGAAACCACTCCGTAATCGTCGCTGGCGGAAAATGGCAGCTTCATCTGCCCGCCCGCTTCAGACTGGGCGGTGCCGGAAACTGCAATCTGCGGAGCCGCGTCGTCAATGACCTGCACCGACCAGTCCCGCCCCGCCGGTCCATCAATGCGCAACTGACCCGAGCGTTCGGCGACAAACTCCTGTTCCGGGTCTGTTGCCGCCTCGGTTCCGCTGGCAGAACTGCTTTCGGTCAGACTATGTGCACCGACCTCACCGTAAAGTCGCAAGGTGATGCGACTGCCCTTGGGAACAGAAAGCGCCGCCCCCGTCTGATCAGCAAGATATAAGGTCGGCAAACCTGTGTATCTGGGGGGTTCCACCCATCCTTCCCAAGTTGGGCCCTGTCCAGCGACGGCTGTACCCGGCGCCATGTCCGCCACTGAACCCACGCGCCACAACGAACCAAAGATCAGCGCCACGACAAATACCAGCAGAGCGGCATAGCGCAGCGCATACGGATCACGCGACGCAAGCCGAAGATCTGGTTTCACAGCCTCAGCAGTGGCCGCACGCTGTGCCATGCGGGCTTTGTGCGCCTGCCACAAGGCAACCGAGTCCCCATCGTTGGTACCGATTGCCTGATCATCCAGCAAAGCCTGAATCGGCCGACCGGGCAGAGCCTCATCCAGCCGCGCCAGCGCATCAGCGCGGGACGGCAGCTTGAATTTCGTGACACCGCGGACGGATGCTACACCAAAAGAAATCAACGACAGCGCACCAGCACCCCAGACGATTTCAACGGGCAGATGATCCTGCAGCCCCAGCATCAGAGCGGCGAGCAAAGCCAGAACAATCGAGAACGCAGGCCAGAACGCGCGCAGCACCTGTTCAGCCACCATGCCAAGATGGGTTAGCCACAGGGACAGGCGCGGAACGGGCAGGTTCGTACTGTTGGTCAAGACGGGCCTCCGGGACGGGCCCGCGCGGTTATCGCGTCAAAGCCACGATGGTATGGTATCGCGGTTTATGATTTCGTCAAAGCTTGGCCGTTCACGAATGACTGCAAATTGATCGCCATTCACCAGAACTTCAGGGATCAACGGACGGGTATTGTATTCGCTGGACATCACCGCACCGTATGCACCCGCGCTGCGAAATGCGACCAGATCACCCGATTTCAACGGTGGCATATTGCGCTGCTTGGCAAAGGTATCCCCGGATTCGCAGACCGGGCCTACGATGTCATAGGCTTGCTGTTCCACGCCAGCCGCCGGTTCCTGCACCGCTACGATATCGTGGTACGCTTCGTACATTGCAGGCCGGATCAGGTCATTCATCGCCCCATCAAGGATCAAAAAGTCGCGACCTTCGCCTGATTTCACATAGATGACCTTGCTGACCATGATCCCGGCATTGCCCGCGATCAGGCGGCCCGGCTCAATCTCGATCTCACAGCCCAGATGGCCCAGTGTTTTCTTGACCAGCGCACCATATTCAATCGGCAAGGGCGGTGCGTCGTTCGACCGGGTGTATGGAATGCCCAAACCACCGCCCAGGTCGAGGCGCCTAATGTTGTGACCTTCAGAGCGGAGGCGCTCGGTCAGCTCGGCCACCTTTGTGTAGGCCAACTCATACGGTTCAAGTTCGGTCAGTTGCGAGCCGATGTGAACGTCGATGCCAATCACCTCCAGCCCCGGCAGGTCGGCGGCGTGAGCATAAACTTCCGAGGCGCGGGCAATCGGAATGCCAAACTTGTTCTCGGACTTGCCCGTGGCAATCTTGGCATGCGTCCTGGCATCAACATCCGGGTTCACCCTGACGGTAATCGGCGCGATCACGCCAAGCTCAAGCGCAATGGCGTTGATCACTTCCATTTCGGGCTCGGATTCGACATTGAACTGGCGAATGCCGCCGCTCAGCGCCATGCGTATCTCGTCCGCTGTTTTCCCCACACCTGAGAACACGATCTTGTCACCGGGAACACCAGCCGCCTTTGCCCGCAGATATTCTCCACCCGAGACCACGTCCATCCCCGCACCTGCTTGGGCCAATGTCTTAAGGATCGCCTGATTGCTGGCCGCCTTCATCGCGTAGCAGACCAGATGATCGGTGCCGTCCAACGCGTCATCGAACAGTTTGAAATGCCGCAGCAATGTAGCCGTGGAATAGACGTAGAACGGTGTTCCAACCGCGGCTGCGATTTCGGAGACGGGGACATCCTCGGCGTAAAGCGCGCCGTCGCGGTACAAAAAGTGATCCATGCTTGCGCGCTTAGACCATAAAAGGACTTCGGATCAATGGATTCTGTATCCTTAGTCCCGGTTTAGTTTTGCGTTGAAACACCAACTCGGCCATAGCCCGAGATTGAAATGCCGGTGCCCGATTGTTTTGGTTCGGCCGCAGGTTCCAGACGTCGCGCTGACGAAGGCTCGCAAGCCGCCAAAACAGCAAGTGCACAAACCAATCCCAGAATTCTCATTTCAATACCATTTCTTTGTGTGACAGGTAATCGATACGTGGACCCAACATGAGGTGCCGGGACCATGGGCGCAACATTCAAAAGGATCAGAATCCAAGATAAATGCCCAGCGGTCCGCGGCTTAGGCCGACACCCCCGCCAACATACGCGCCGCTTGATCCAACCCCAATGGTGGCATTGACCGTGGGTTGAGGGGCAGTTGGTTGATCAGGCTCGCCATCAGCCCCGCACCCGGCCAGCACCAAGCCGGAAACCGTTATCAGGATCGTACGTAGCGCGGTCGTCATACCATTGCCTTCCATCGTTCGATCTGAGCCCGCACCTGATCGGGGGCAGTACCGCCGTAGGACTGGCGCGAGTTTACCGAATTGTCGACGCCAAGGACAGAGTAGACGTCATCCGAGATTTCACCATGGACCGATTGCATATCGTCCAGAGCCAGGTCGCGCAGGTCACATTCCTTACCTTCGGCCATGGCCACCAGCGATCCTGTGACGTGATGCGCGTCGCGGAAGGGCAGGCCCAGCACGCGCACCAGCCAGTCGGCCAGATCCGTCGCGGTCGAGAAACCCGACCCGGCGGCGGCGGCAAGGCTGTCGCGGTTGGCGGTCATGTCCTTGACCATCCCTTCCATCGCCGCCAGAGCCAGCATCCAGTTGTCAGCGGCATCAAAGACCTGTTCCTTGTCCTCCTGCATGTCCTTTGAATAGGCCAGCGGCAGGCCCTTCATCACCATCATCAGCGCGGTATTGGCCCCATAGATGCGCCCAACCTTGGCGCGGATCAGCTCGGCTGCATCCGGGTTCTTTTTCTGCGGCATGATCGACGAGCCGGTCGAAAACCGGTCGGAAAGGGACACGAAACGGAACTGGGCCGACGACCAAATCACCAGCTCCTCGGCAAAGCGCGACAGGTGCACAGCGCAGATCGAGGCGGTCGACAGGAACTCCAGCGCGAAATCGCGGTCGCTGACGGCATCAAGCGAGTTGGCGGCGGGGCGATCAAAGCCCAACGCCTGCGCCGTCATATGGCGATCAATGGGGAAAGATGTGCCTGCCAGCGCGGCGGCCCCCAACGGGGATTCGTTCATTCGGGCACGGGCGTCGCGGACACGGCTCAGGTCGCGGCCAAACATCTCGACATAGGCCATCATGTGGTGGCCCCATGTTACGGGTTGCGCAGTTTGCAGGTGGGTGAAGCCGGGCATGACCCAATCGGCGCCTGCTTCGGCCTGCGCCAAAAGCGCACGAATCAAAGCCAGCAGACCAGTTTCAGCCGCATCTAGCTGATCCCGGACCCACAGTTTGAAATCCGTCGCCACCTGATCGTTGCGCGAACGCCCTGTGTGCAAACGGCCAGCAGGCTCGCCGATGATCTCTTTCAGCCGCGCCTCGACATTCATGTGTATGTCTTCCAACGCTGTTGAGAACTTAAACGTGCCGCTCTGGATTTCTGACAAAACGGTGAGCAGCCCTTCCCGAATGGCCTGCGCATCACTATCACTTATGACGCCTGTAGCAGCCAACATGGCCGCATGGGCGCGCGAGCCTTCGATGTCCTGGGCTGCCATCCGCTGATCGAACCCGATCGAGGCGTTGATCGCCTCCATGATCGCGTCAGGACCGGCGGCAAAGCGGCCGCCCCACATCTGGTTCGAGGATTGATCGGTCATGTAAGAAAACCCGGAGTTGATATGCGCCTATTTCGTTTGATCCCCCTTTATATGGCCCTTGCGCTAGGTGCAAATGCCGCTTTTGCAACCGATGCTGCGACACTGGGCCCCTTACGGGAAGGCAGTCTGAAGCGCCTTATCTTGCATGAAGAACCGAAACCGGCAAAAGTGATCGAGTTTCAGCTGGAAGATGACGGGGGTGTCGGCACGCTGGCCGATTATGAGGGCAAGTATGTGCTGCTGAACTTCTGGGCCACCTGGTGCGCCCCCTGCCGCAAAGAGATGCCTCAGATCGCTGAATTGCAGAACGAGTTCGGGGGTGACATGTTCCAGGTTCTGACCCTTGCCACAGGCCGCAACTCGCCAGCAGGGATCAAGAAGTTTTTTGAAGAAAATGGCATATCCAACCTGCCGCGTCATCAGGACCTCAGCTCGGCCGCCGCGCGCGAATTTGGCGTAATTGCGTTGCCCATCACGGTCATTCTGAATCCCGAAGGTCAGGAAATCGCGCGGTTGATCGGCGACGCCGAATGGAATTCGGACAGCGCCAAGGCGATTATCTCGACGCTTGTTGGCGCAGAAAGCTGAGGAAATAGCCTAAAGATCAGTGAATCATCATATCCTCCGGGCATTTAACCCGGAGGATATTTTGGTGAAACCAATTGCAGGAATTGCGGCGACGGCGGGTGTTTTCTGGATGGCCGCCGATGCTGCTATCACCAAGGTTGTACTCAAGAAGGGCAAGGGAGATCCGGTAACCTACACGATCTCCGACCTGTATTCCCGCTTGTCGAATGGTTCCGGTCAAAGCCTTGGTTTTGGAACACAACTGACGCGACGCCACCTTTGACAGTTTCCATCCTCCTTTGCACTCTGCGCTCAGGAGGATGGAATGCCGCTGGAAATTCTATTGGTGTTGGTCGTTGGGGGCATAGCTGGGATTACGGTATTGTTGCATCTGACGGGCAAGTCGCGGTTGCACGTGCTGACGCCGGACACGGCGCCACGCCAGTGGCTGCGGCATTTCCCTGATGACACGGTGATCGACGTGACAATCGCCCATGACGGTCACGCGGCGCTGGTAAGAACCCAGAACGGGGCTGGGTTGATCTGGTCCTTCGGGGCCGACACAGTAGCGCGGCATCTTCAGGATTTCGACTGGTTTGAGACCGCCAATGGCATCGAAGTTCGGTTTCACGACTTCAGCACCCCGCGCGCGACCCTTCACCTTGACCAGACCGAACGCCAGCACTGGCAACACTTGATGAGGCCCGCATGACAGACCAGGTAAGCTTTCCCGATGCGGTGCAATGGGCCGTCCCGTTTTTCATCGCTGCTATTCTGGCAGAATTCCTGTGGATCGCAGTCAAAGGCAAAGGCGGGCGGTATGAAACGCGCGATGCTGTGACCTCGCTGATCATGGGGGCCGGGAACATCGCGTCGGGCTTTTTGCTGGGCTTTATTGCCTATGCGTTTTTCATGTGGCTGTGGCAGATCACTCCTTTGGACCTGGGCACGTCAATTCCCGTTATCATTCTGTGCTTTGTTCTGGATGATCTTCGCTATTACTGGGTACACCGTTTTGGGCATCGCATTCGCTGGGTCTGGGCCAGCCATGTCAACCACCACAGTTCACAGCACTACAATCTGACCACAGCTCTGCGGCAGACTTGGACCTACACCTTTACGTTCATGATGGTCGTTCGCGCGCCGCTGATCCTGCTGGGTTTCCATCCCGCCATGGTTCTGTTCGTCGGCGGATTGAATCTGATCTATCAATTCTGGATTCACACCGAGGCCATCGGCAAAATGCCCCGATGGTTCGAAGCGGTCATGAATACCCCCAGCCATCATCGCGCGCATCACGGCAGGAACGCGCGGTACCTGGATTGTAATTACGCCGGAGTTTTCATCATCTGGGACAAGCTGTTTGGGACATTTGTGCCTGAACTGGAAAACGACCGTGTCGACTACGGGCTGGTTCACAATATCGGCACCTTCAACCCGTTGCGCGTTGCGTTTCACGAATGGGTCGGCATTTGGCATGATGCCACGCAGCCAGGCCTGAAACTGCGGCAACGTCTGGCCTATTGTTTTGCACCTCCTGGGTACAGCCACGACGGCAGCCGCGACAACTCGGAACAGATAAAAGCCAAGCACTTGGCTCGCCACCCCGAGGACCGGGGAACGCCCGGTTTTGAGCAGGTCGACAAGATCCTGCCCAAAGGACAGGCAGAACAGGCCTGACACAGCCGTCAGGCCCCGCTAGACTTGAACTCCGGTTTTTGCACGCCATATCAGTGATTGAATGTGGCGCATAGATGAGCGAGGGGCGGCATGAAACGTTTGGCAACCATTTCAACCTTCGTGGGGTTGTTTGGCCTGTTGCTGGCCATGCTTGCCGCGCTCGGCAGCTTTGTTGGCACTCTGATCGCACTGGGTTTTGTCCTGATGATTCTGGGTGCGACAGGAGCCCTTCTTGGAGCCGCGGCATCGCTGGCCCGTGCCGGGCATTCCGCGCGCTAAAACCGCAATAAGCAACTTCTTCTGACGCTTTAACCGCAGATTCATCTGTTTGCCCCGAAACTGTGTCAAAACACCTGTTCCGGACACACGGGAATCTGCGCCTATGGGAAACAAAAAGCTCACCAATCTTCCCGAAGGGTTGGACACCCCTTTGAATGCAGCAGTGTCAACACGGGATCGTTCGGTGGTTCAGATGGCAACCGATGCTGTGAAGCACAAGCAATGTCGGTTGGCCTTTCAGCCGGTTGTTCAGGCGCACCCGCCGCATGACATCGCGTTTTACGAAGGCTTCATTCGTGTATTGGATGAAACAGGGCGCGTTATCCCCGCGCGCGAGTTCATGCCACAGGTTGAAAACACTCCGATCGGACGTGATCTCGACTGCGTCGCGTTGGAACTTGGTCTGCGCACGTTGGTGAAGAACCCCCAGATCCGCCTGTCGATCAACATGTCCGCCCGCTCAATCGGTTATTCCAACTGGTCCGGTATACTGGACCGGTTTCTGAAACGGGATCCGCAGCTGGGCGAAAGGCTGATCCTAGAAATCTCCGAAAGTTCTGCCATGCAGGTGCCGGAATTGGTGGTCGACTTCATGGACCGCCTACAGGATCGCGGCATCGCCTTTGCGCTAGACGACTTTGGTGCCAGCAATTTCAGTTTCCGCCACTTTCGCGAGTTTCTGTTCGACGCCGCCAAGATCGATGGTCAGTTTATCAGGGGCATCAGCAACAGCCCCGACAACCAGGCTTTGGTGCGGGCCCTGATTGCCGTGGCGCGTGAGTTTGAAATTCTGGTCACTGCCGAATCGGTCGAAACTCAGAAGGATGCGGCATTTTTGCTTGAAAGTGGCGTGGATTGCATGCAGGGTTTTCTGTTTGGCGCGCCAAGTGTTTCACCCCCGTGGAAACAGGAAAAAATTTCAAAAACAGCAAGTTGACCCGTGGGTGATTGACATTTTTCCGCCATTTCCCAAGCTGAGACAAGCTGCCCGTTGCTGCAAGTGCAGCATTACGCTATTGCAGAAGTACTTGAGCGGGGGATAACGGGGCGCTCTTGTTTCGAGAGGGAAACTCTCGGCCTGCGCCGTCAGACATTCCGCCAGACAATGACGGTAAAGGACTGATCATATGACCAACGTAGTAATCGCATCCGCCGCACGAACAGGTGTCGGCAGCTTTAGTGGTTCGTTTGCGAACACCCCCGCACATGATCTGGGCGCGGCCGTCCTGGAAGCAGTTGTTGAGCGCGCCGGGATTGAAAAAGGCGAAGTCAGCGAAACCATCTTGGGTCAGGTGCTGACTGCGGCTCAGGGGCAGAACCCGGCTCGGCAGGCGCATATCAACGCCGGTTTGCCGCAGGAAAGTGCCGCCTGGGGAATCAACCAGGTTTGCGGCTCGGGCCTGCGTGCGGTCGCATTGGGCGCTCAGCACATCCAACTCGGCGATGCCGAAATCGTCGCCGCTGGCGGTCAAGAAAACATGACCCTGTCGCCCCACGCAGCTGCCCTGCGTGCCGGTCACAAGATGGGTGATATGAAGTATATCGACACCATGATCCGCGATGGTCTGTGGGATGCCTTCAACGGTTATCACATGGGTCAGACGGCGGAAAATGTTGCCGAGAAATGGCAGATCAGCCGCGACATGCAGGATGAATTCGCTGTTGCTTCGCAGAACAAGGCCGAGGCGGCGCAAAAAGCCGGCAAGTTTGTCGACGAAATCGTGCCCTTCACCATCAAGACCCGCAAGGGTGACATCGTGATGGACAAGGACGAATACATCCGCCACGGCGCTACAATGGAAGCCATGGCAAAGCTGCGCCCCGCCTTTACCAAGGACGGATCGGTCACTGCTGCAAACGCTTCGGGCCTGAACGACGGCGCGGCCGCAACCCTGCTGATGTCAGCTCAAAACGCAGAGAAGCGCGGAATCGAACCTTTGGCGCGCATCGCGTCCTACGCAACTGCCGGGCTGGACCCGTCGATCATGGGCGTTGGCCCGATCTACGCTTCGCGCAAGGCATTGGAAAAAGCGGGTTGGTCCGTCGACGATCTGGACCTTGTTGAAGCCAACGAAGCCTTTGCCGCGCAGGCCTGCGCAGTGAACAAAGATATGGGCTGGGATCCGTCGATTGTGAACGTGAACGGCGGCGCAATTGCCATCGGCCACCCAATCGGCGCATCAGGTTGCCGCGTTCTGAACACGCTGCTGTTCGAAATGAAGCGCCGCGACGCAAAGAAAGGTCTGGCCACCTTGTGCATCGGCGGCGGCATGGGTGTCGCCCTGTGTGTGGAGCGCGACTAAGTGCGGCAATAACCAAATAGAAAAGGGCGTCCATGGGACGCCCTTTTTTGTTACACTGGGGTCGTACCCCTTAGATGCGACGATATTGCCATCCGAAATAAACACCTTAATGACGAAACAATATTGCGCACAAACATCTCTCAAAGTAACAGCATTACCAAGGCGACTAAAATTGGAGGAGTCCTAAATGGCACGTACAGCACTCGTTACCGGCGGTTCCCGCGGCATTGGCGCAGCAATTTCCAAGGCGCTCAAAGCCGAAGGATACAACGTTGCGGCCACCTATGCAGGGAATGACGAAGCCGCCGCGAAATTCACCGAAGAAACCGGCATCAAGACCTACAAGTGGAACGTCGCCGATTATGACGAATCCAAAGCGGGCATCGAAAAGGTCGAGGCCGAGGTTGGCCCCATCGATGTCGTTGTCGCCAACGCAGGCATCACCCGTGATGCACCTTTCCACAAAATGACACCCGATCAGTGGAAAGACGTGATCGACACCAACCTGACCGGCGTATTCAACACTGTGCACCCTGTCTGGCCCGGCATGCGCGAGCGCAAATTTGGCCGTGTCATCGTCATCAGCTCGATCAACGGCCAGAAAGGTCAGTTCGCTCAGGTGAACTATGCTGCGACCAAGGCGGGCGATCTGGGCATCGTTAAATCTCTGGCGCAGGAAGGCGCGCGGGCAGGCATCACGGCCAACGCGATCTGCCCCGGTTATATTGCAACCGAGATGGTGATGGCGGTGCCCGAAAAGGTACGCGAATCGATTATTGGCCAGATCCCCGCCGGTCGTCTGGGCGAACCAGGAGAGATTGCACGCTGTGTGACCTTCCTGGCCTCGGACGAATCTCAGTTCATCAACGGCTCGACCATCTCGGCCAACGGCGCCCAGTTCTTCGTCTGATCTGCAATCAGAATTGTGAAAACGGGCCGGTCCATTAGGGCCGGCCCATCCTTATCCCGTAAGATCGCGCGCGCTGCGATCAGCGGGAACCCAATACCCAATTCCACAACTGCCGGACCACCTTGCCACGCTCTTCATGCGCGCGCAGGATCGCCACTTGGGCGGCGGGATTTGTTGTCATCTCGATCATGGTAGCCGCCTTTCAATTCAGTTTTGCTTGACCTGATGTGAATATGAAGGTCACCTATGATCATGACAAACGAAGTTTCCTGAACCTTCAGTTAATAATTTCTTGACCATGAGTGATTATCTGCCCCCACTTACCGCGCTTCGAGCTTTTGATGCCGCGGCCCGGCACATGTCCTTCGCGAAAGCGGCGGAAGAGCTGCACGTGACGCCAGCGGCCCTGTCCTTTCAGATCAAATCGCTTGAGGAGCATCTGGGTCGCCCTCTGTTCCGCCGTCTGAACCGTGCTGTGGAACTGACCGATGCGGGCCGCGCCCTGGCCCCCGGCGCGGCAGAGGGCTTTGCCACATTGCAAAGCGCGTGGCGTGCTGTACGCAGGCAGGAGGAAGACACCGGACTGACCGTCACCGCAGGTCCGGCACTGACTGCAAAGTGGCTCGCACCTCGCCTTTACGAATTCGCCCGTGCACATCCGGAAATCGACCTGAAATTCTCGGCCACATTGCGCAACATGGATCTGGAGCGGGATGATGTGGATGTTGCCATCCGGTTTGGCAATTCCGCCGATGAGGGGCTGTATTCCGTACCTGTAAGAAAAGAGTGGCTGACCCCGGTCATGACCCCGGAGCTGGCGGAGCAATTCACCACGCCAGACAGCCTGCGCGACGCACCGTTGATCCACGACGATTCGATCAATTTTCTGACCCCGCCCTGCGACTGGCCTGCCTGGTTCCGCGCTGTGGGTATCGACTTCATCCCCACTCATGGGGCGCATTTTTCCAACGCAGATCACGCGATTGACGCCGCTGTCGCCGGTGTTGGTGTCGCCCTTGGACGGCGCGCCATGATCCTCAAGGACTTGACCGAGGGTCGGCTGGTTGCCCCCTTCAAGGTCGCGCTGGAAACGCAGGGCCGGTTCCGGTTCCTGTGCCTTCCGGGGGCCGAGAAACGTCCTCAGATCGCAGCCTTTCGGGATTGGTTCCTGACCGAGATTGAAAAGACCGCGCATATTTCGGATGAGTTCGACATAATTCCGATCGAAGAGGTTTCCGGATCATGACCAAAACGTGCGCAACAGCCATCGGCTTTGGGGCCGTACTTTTATGGGCTTTGCTGGCGCTTTTGACCGTCGGCTCTGCACCCACACCGCCATTGCTGTTGAACACGATCTGCTTTTCGATTGGTGGTACGCTTGGGTTGATCTGGACAGCCGCAACCGGTGGGTTTAGCGGGTTGAAACTGGTCCCCTGGACGACCTACTTGCTCGGTTCATTGGGTCTGTTCGGGTACCACGCATTGTATTTTTCAGCCCTGCGTATGGCCCCCGCGGCCGAGGCCGGGTTGATTGCCTATCTCTGGCCCCTTCTTATCGTTCTGTTTTCCGGCCTGCTACCGGGCGAGCAGCTTCGCACTGGTCACTTGATCGGGGCATGCCTTGGCTTTGCTGGGGCTGCTTTGATCATCACCGGAGGCGGGAGCGCCGGTTTTCAGGCACAACACCTGCCGGGATATGCATTGGCCCTGCTTTGCGCCCTGACATGGTCAGGCTATTCGGTTTTGTCGCGCAAATTGGGGGGTACACCGACCAGTTCGGTTGCGGTCTTTTGTCTGATGGCTGCGATGGCTTCGGGTCTGCTGCACTTGGCAATGGAAGACACTGTACTGCCCGACACGACACTGGGGTGGGTTTCTGTACTGGCGCTTGGCCTAGGGCCCGTTGGACTGGCCTTTTATGTCTGGGATATCGGGGTAAAGCAGGGTGATATTCAAATGCTCGGGACCTCATCTTACGCGGCCCCGCTATTGTCGACACTTGCTTTGGTGATGGCCGGGATCGCTGCCCCATCCTGGGGGCTGGCGATCGCGGCCTTTCTGGTTACCGGTGGGGCCTTGATCGCGGCCCGTTCCAGTTTGAAATCTTAAGCAGACAGTCGCTCGATCTCTTCCTTCAGCTTGAGCTTCTGTTTCTTCAGCTGGGCGATGTGGAGATCATCGATGCCTGGCGAGCGTTGGGCTTGTTCTACTTCTAGACCGAGAGATTCGTGCTTTTTCTTCAGTTCTGTCAGATGTGCGCTCACGCTCATTGCGATCCTCCTTTTATACGTGTCTGAATGTCACGTAAGAAGTTGATCACATCGTTTCCACCCTGTCACGCTGCAGACGCACAGAATCTGAAACAAATCCGACAAAATCGGCTGGACATTGCCGGTCGTCGTCAAAACCCGGGCAGGGCAGCGGCCTTCCGGAGCACGGCCGAAATTGCATCCGTATAGCTTTCGCCGTCTTTTTCGTGACGTTCACCCGAGTGCACAATCAAAGGTGGGTGGAGGCGAAATGCCGCACGCCCTCCTTTGCGGGCGCGCAGAATGATCAGCTCAGCCTCCCGACCTGTCCGTGGGCTTAGCGGCAACAACTCTACCGATCCCAGCAACCCCTGGCACGCTGCCATCATGTCGGGCAGTCGATCGGCTTTTTGGATCATGTGCAGGTACCCTTTTGGCGCAAGGCGTCTGGCAGCCACTGCAATCCAGTCGGCCAACTGGGTGTCTTCGCTCAGGGCCACACTTCGTCCCGCATCCTTTGCAGGGCTATGCGCCCCCGCCCGATAATAGGGCGGATTCGCAATGACGTGATCGAACTGGCGCTGCCGAAACGCCTCGGGCATAGCGGTCAGATCAGCTTGGACAACTTCCAGCTCTATCCGGTTGATTTCCGCATTTCTGCGGGCCAATTCCGCATAGGCGGGCTGTAGCTCGATACCTGACACGTGCAGACCGGGCACTCGGGAGGACAAGCAAAGAATGGCAGCCCCTGCGCCGCACCCCAGCTCCAACACGGACTGACCCGCGCTGGCCGGAACGGATGCGGCAAGCAATACCGGGTCGACCCCGGCACGATAACCCGACCGAGGTTGCAGCAATCGAACCCTGCCCCCCAAGAAATCATTGCAGCTGAGTTCGCTATCGGAAAACCGGGTCATCGGCCAAGCGGAATTTCATTGTCGCGCATCACACGTTCGGCACGGGTCAGGTCTTCGGCGCGAACCATCAGTCGGCGGGGAAAGATTCCGATCCCACCTTCGAGGATGCTCATATTTACGTCCATCTGAAAGCAGTCTATATCCTCGCCTTCAAGGAGAGCGGATGCAAAGGCCAGGATCGTCGGATCGGTACTGCGCAATAGTTCTTTCATGGGGATGGATGTAAGGGCAAGGCGGGGCGGAAGTCGAGCCTTGTATCAGGAGAATGATGACCGTCGGCATGATCTCAAAACCGCATGAGCGCCTCGCTGATATATTGGCGGGTGAAATGGAGGCTGTGAATACGTTGATCCGCACCCGGATGGCGTCGGACCATGCCCCACGTATCCCCGAAGTGACCCAGCATCTCGTCGAGGCGGGCGGAAAGCGCCTGCGCCCGATGCTGACATTGGCAGCGGCGCGGCTGTTTGGCTATTCGGGCGAGCACCATGTACGCCTTGCTGCCACGGTCGAGTTCATCCATACCGCTACCCTTCTGCACGACGACGTTGTGGATGAGAGCGCGCAGCGGCGCGGACGCCCGACCGCAAATCTACTTTGGGACAATAAATCCAGTGTGCTGGTCGGTGATTACCTGTTTTCTCGCAGCTTCCAATTGATGGTCGAAACGGGTTCGCTGCGGGTTCTGGATATCTTGGCCAATGCCTCAGCAACCATCGCCGAGGGCGAGGTGCTGCAAATGACCGCAGCAACCGACCTACGGACAGATGAAAGCGTTTACCTACAGGTCGTGCGCGGCAAGACAGCAGCTTTGTTTTCAGCTGCGACCGAGGTGGGCGGCGTGATCGCCGGTGCATCGGAAGAACAGATCAAGGCCCTGTTCGATTATGGTGACGCATTGGGGATCGCATTCCAGATTGCAGACGATCTGCTGGACTATCAAGGGGACAGCAAGACAACCGGCAAGAATGTGGGCGATGATTTCCGCGAACGAAAGCTGACCCTGCCTGTCATCAAGGCTGTTGCACAGGCCACGCCCGAAGAACGCGCATTCTGGGAGCGTACGATCGAAAAAGGCCGCCAACAGGACGGTGATCTGGATCATGCGCTGGGTTTGATGGACAAATACGCAACGCTGGAAAAAACCCGGCAGGACGCTTTAGGCTGGGCGAACAAGGCAAAGGCATCTTTGGATGTTCTGCCCGATCATGAAATTCGCAGCCTGCTGCGCGAACTGGCCGATTACGTGGTCTCGCGCCTTAGTTAAGCTGCGTCGCGCGGCACCACCAGTCAGGATGCGCCGCACCGATCTCATAGGCCGCGAGATGCGCGTCTTTCATTGTGGGATATAGGGCAAAACAGGTTGATCCTGACCCCGACATGCGCGTCACAAGGGCACGACTGGTCATGTTCAACTCGTCCAAAACCTGTTCGATCTCACGTGCAACGCCCATGGCAGGTACCTGCAAGTCATTGCGTTGATCACGCAACCACAGGGCACAGGCTTCAGCGTCTTCAAAATCTGGAACCAGCTCAGGCATCGGCGGATTGTCTCGGGACGCCAGCGCGTTGAAAACGGCTCCTGTCGGCACCGGCACATTCGGGTTGACCAACAGGGCGGGTAGGTTCGGAAAGTTCACCGCCGCCAAACGATCGCCAATGCCTTGCATTCTGATCGCCCGGCTTTCCAGACAAACGGGCACATCTGCCCCCAGTGACAACGGCAGGTCAGGCGGGATGTCACGGCCCAGACCGCCCAGCATATTCAGCATGGCGGCCGCATCCGATGACCCGCCCCCAATACCTGCTCCGTGGGGCAGAGATTTGATCAGGTCGATATGCCCGGTCCAACCGACACCTTCGGCCGCTTTCCAGACCAGGTTACGGCTGTCGGTGGGCACGCCTTCAGCAAACTCCCCATTCACGTCCATAGTCAGCTCGGGGCCGGGTGTGAATGTCAACTGATCGCCGAGATCAGCAAAAACCACTAACGAATCCAACAGGTGATAACCGTCCTTACGACGTCCGGTCACATGCAGGGTCAGGTTGATCTTAGCGGGCGCAAACGCCTTAATTTCCATTTGCGACTTTCAAAGGTTCCGCACCTTCTTCGGCCAGAACGGCACTTAGTCCGACCTCGATCTTGCGTCGAATACGATCTGGGTCAGCCTCGCCATCTGTGTCTTCGGGGTCAACAAAGGACAGCGCCCGCTTCCATTGGAACTCGGCCTCGCGCGCACGTCCGACAGCCCAATAGACATCCCCCAGATGATCATTGACGACCGGATCAACAGGCATCAGCTCGACCGCGCGCTCCATATGCTCGACCGCTTCTTCGTAACGACCCAGACGGAACAGAACCCAACCCAGACTATCCACGATGTAGCCGCTATCCGGGCGGGCTTCGACCGCGCGTTGGATCATGTCCAGCGCTTCATCCAGCTTTTCTTTCCGTTCTACCAAAGAATAGCCCAAGTAGTTCAGCACCTGCGGCTGATCCGGATTCAACTCCAGCGCCCGGCGGAAATCGGTTTCAGCCTGATCCCACTGCTTCAGCCGCTCGTGGCTTATGCCGCGCGCGTAGTGCAGGAACCAATTCCCACCTGCCTGACTGTCCGTCAAAGCAATCGCAGTGTCATAAGAGGCAACCGCAGCCGCATAGTTTTCCTGACGACGCTGAAGATCTGCCAGAGAAACATGCACGCTGGGCAAATCAGGGTTTTGCAGCGCCAGGTTTTGCAGAACTTCAATGGCCGCATCGGTTTTTCCGGATTTATCCAGGATTTCGGCCCGTCCAAGTTCTGCGGCATGGTGGTCATTGCTGCCTGCCGGGACCATACGATAGGCCGCAACAGCCAGATCATACTGTTGCAGCTTGTCCAGCAATTCCGCGCTCAGCAGAATGGCGTCCACGTGGTCAGGGCGCAGAAAGCTCGCCAGTCGCGCGTAAAGCAGGACGTAGTCAGCCGAAGCCTCGCTGTTCAATGCGGCACCAACGGTAAAGAATATTTCCGCCATGCCATCCAGCGCAGAGCCCGCATGGGTGAACGGAAGCGTCTCGCCCGCGGTCAATTGGCCGGTATAGGCTTCAATGGTCGGATCGCTACCGGAAACAAACACATCGTCCAGAAATCGAATGGCGTCTTCGTTGCGATCCAGCTGTGACAGCACCTCTGTACGGGCCAGCGCGGCCCGACGCGAGAACCGCGCAACCGCGTCGTTATTATCCGCAAAAATCACCTCGGCACCTTCGAAATCGCCGATAGAGGCCAGTGCCATGGCTTTGTGATACAGCGCAAATTCCCTGAGGCCTTCCTGCGTGGCCACGGCATCGAACTGCTCCATGGCCTTTGTCATTTCACCTTGCCCCAGATGGGCCCATGCGATCATCAGCCCATCAACCAAAGGACCGATCCCCTGCGTTTCAGGGTCACGCGCCAGAAGTTCGTCAAACTTGCCGTCAGCAATCAAATTGGCCGAAATCGCCATGCGCGCGGCCTGACTGGGGAGGTTGGCTTCCTCGATCTGCTTTGCAACAGGCAAAGCACGGGCAATTTCCCCCAGCGCAAGGCGGGCGACAACAACGCTTTCCAAGAGCAGCGCGTTTTCCGGATCAAACCTGAGAGCCTGGGCGTAGTATCTTTCCGCCGCAGAATAGTCGCTTTCGTAGATCGCCTGACGCCCGGCCAGATATGAACCGGCACCCGAATCCGAAAAGGCCGGCACAGCGACCGACGACATGAGCAGCACGGACAATGCCGTGCGACGAACCAGGGAAACCACCGAAATCCTGCCTTACTATCGTTGACTGACGGTTAAGCTAGGGCTTCGGTCGGCAAGAGGCAATGGCAGAGCCTTCACGACCCTGCCATTGCCGGTTTTTTGCTTACATGTTCGGATAGTTTGGTCCGTCGCCACCCTGCGGCGTGGTCCAGGTGATATTCTGGCTTGGATCCTTGATGTCGCAGGTTTTGCAGTGAACGCAGTTCTGGAAGTTGATGACGAATCGCGGACCGTTGTCATCCTCGACCATTTCGTACACGCCTGCCGGGCAATAGCGCTGCGCCGGTTCGTCGAACTTGGGCAGGTTGACCTTGACCGGGATATCCGGGTCCGTCAGGCGCAGGTGGCAGGGCTGGCTTTCCTCGTGATTGGTTGCCGCAAAGGACACGTTGGTCAGACGGTCAAAGGACAGCGTGCCATCGGGCTTGGGATAATCGATCGGCTTGTGCTTGCTGGCTTCCTCGGTCGACTGGGCATCGTTCTTGCCATGTCCAAGAGTACCAAAGAGCGAAAAGCCCAATGTGTTGGTCCACATGTCCAGACCACCCAGCACCAGCGAAGGGATCATGCCCCACTTGGACCACATCGGCTTGACGTTGCGCACCTTCTTCAGGTCCTTGCCAATTGCGCCATTGCGGACATCGGCCTCGTAAGCGGTCAGCTCATCGCCTGAACGGTCAGCCTTGATCGCGTCATAAGCAGCCTCAGCCGCGGCCTTACCCGACAGCATCGCATTGTGGTTGCCCTTGATGCGCGGCACGTTGACCATGCCCGCGGAACAGCCCAGCAGCGCCACGCCCGGCGCCACCAGCTTGGGCATCGATTGAAGGCCGCCTTCGGTGATCGCACGGGCACCGTAAGCCACGCGCTTGCCGCCTTTCAGCAGCTCGGCCACCATCGGGTGATGCTTGAAGCGCTGGAATTCCATGTAGGGGTACAGGTGCGGGTTTTTGTAGTTCAGGTGAACCACAAAGCCGACATAGACCTGATTGTTTTCAAGATGATAGATGAACGACCCGCCGCCTGCGTTGCCGCCCAGAGGCCAGCCCATTGTGTGCGTGACCGTACCTTCCTTGTGCTTTGCCGGATCGATCTCCCAGATCTCTTTCATGCCGACGCCGTATTTCTGCGGCTCTTTGCCGGCAGACAAGTCGTATTTGGCGATGACTTCCTTGGACAGTGAGCCGCGCACACCTTCCGACAAGAAGACGTATTTGCCGTGCAGTTCCATGCCAGGCTCAGTATTGGGGCCATAAGAGCCGTCCGCTTCCAGACCAAAGACACCGGCCACTACGCCTTTGACTTCACCGTTATCGCCGTAAACCAGTTCGGAACAGGCCATGCCGGGGAAGATTTCCACGCCCAGTTCCTCAGCCTGCTCGGCCATCCAGCGGCAAACATTGCCCATCGAAACGATGTAGTTGCCATGGTTGTTCATCAGCGGCGGCATCGGGAAGTTGGGGATGCGGATTTTACCTGCCTCGCCCAGCATGTAGAAATTGTCTTCATGCACCGGCACGTTCAGCGGAGCACCCTTAGCCTTCCAATCCGGGATCAAAGCATCCAGCCCGCAGGGATCGAGAACTGCGCCAGACAGGATATGAGCGCCCACTTCCGAGCCCTTTTCCAGAACGACAACGTTCAGATCCGCATCCAGCTGTTTCAGACGAATGGCCGCCGACAGGCCCGCAGGACCTGCGCCTACGATCACCACGTCATATTCCATTGCTTCGCGTTCAATCTCGGCCATCGCGGGCTCCCTAGCTTACTTTCCGAATTGGCGCTGTCACTGCAGGATCTGCGCAATTTTGTTTCACGGCTGATTACATGGTCAGTAAGACTTTGGTCAATCGAAACACGGCGTAACAAGGGCGCTATTCGACACATCAGTCCTCTGGTGCATCACCCATCAGGTATCTGGGACCGCTACCATGGGATTTTGCCCTGTCATCGGGGTTATAAAGCTTGCATTTCGGCAAGCTGAGGCACCCACACCCGATGCAGCCGTCCAGATTGTCGCGCAATCGCATCAGGGTATCGATTCGCTGGTCCAGATGAGTGCGCAACCGCACGCTTATGGCTTTCCAATCCTGTGGTGTCGGTGTTCGCTTTCCCGGCAAGCCCGACAAGACCTCGCGAATTTCAGGCAAGGTCAGGCCAAACTGCTGTGCGATCATGACAAAACTCAGCCGCCGGATATCCGCCCGCTGGTAACGTCGCTGCCCACCTGCATTGCGCCAGGGCGCGATCAAACCCTGTGCTTCGTAATACCGGATCGCCGAAACGGCCAACCCCGTACGTCGGGCCAATGCCCCGATTGCCAACCCTTCTGAAACAGCCATGTCGCCCTCGAAGAAATACCTTGACCTAAAGTTAGGTTTAGAAATTACGGTGAGTCGAAACAAGCCAAAAAAGGAGATCCCATGATGGCAACGCTTGAACATACCAATTTCACTGTCAGCGACCCACAGGCCTCGGCCGCCTGGATGCAGCAGGTCTTTGGCTGGAAAACACGGTGGGAAGGACCCGCAATATCAGGCGGATACACGGTGCATGTCGGATCGGCCCACACCTATCTTGCGCTTTACAAACCAGATGCGCCGAAACCATTGGTCGAAAGCAGCTACGATATCGTCGGCGGGCTGAATCATGTTGGTGTTCTGGTCGAAGATATCGATGCAACCGAGGCCAAGGTGCGCAAGGCCGGGTTCGAACCCCATAATCATGCCGATTACGAACCGGGGCGTCGGTTCTATTTCAGGGATGACAACGGCATCGAGTTTGAAGTGGTTCAATATGATTGAGATGCTGTGGCTCTGCACGCCTTCAAAGCGATGGTGCAAGGGCGGGCAACCGGACCATCGCCACAGGCCACACCCGAAACAATCCCGGCGGCGCAATGTTGCAAATTGATCGCTGCAACTGATGACACCCCTTGCAATTCACGTGGTATTTGGGTCAGGTAATCGTCAACCTAGGACTCGCCCCGACGCTTCTGTGCGGCGGGGCGAGTCAGTTTATGCGTGGACGTAGAGAGTATGGAAAAGATCCCGATGACGCCTGCGGGCAATGCCGCACTCGCAGCTGAGCTGAAGAACCTCAAATCCGTCGAACGCCCTGCGATCATCGAAGCCATCGCATCGGCGCGCGAACTTGGCGACCTGAAAGAAAACGCCGAATATCATTCAGCCCGCGAAAAGCAGGGGTTTATCGAAGGTCGCATCAAGGAACTGGAAGGTATCCTGTCACTGGCGGATGTAATTGACCCAGCAAAACTGTCTGGCGCGATCAAGTTTGGCGCAAAGGTTACATTGGTTGACGAGGATACCGACGAAGAAAAGACGTGGCAGATCGTCGGTGAATATGAAGCCAATATCGAAGCTGGCCTTTTGAATATCAAATCCCCCATCGCCCGCGCCCTGATCGGCAAGGACGAAGGTGACAGTGTCGAGGTGCGCACCCCTGGCGGCGTGCGCTCTTATGAAATTCTGAGTATCAAGTACGCCTGACCGGAGCGCATGTAATGTCGGGGCCCAAACCTGACCCGGAAACTGAAAGACCGACTTCGCTGGGCATCTATGACCGCCCAAAGGCACCGTCTGTCACCGAGATTGAGATTGCCGCATTGGTGCTCAGCCTGATTTGGCTGGTGGTGTCGGTTGTTTTTCTGGTGATGCCAGATAAGGCGCAGAGCGGTGGTTTTGTTGTCACCTTTCTGGCCGTTTTCATGCCTGTGGCGATGATCTGGGTCGCCGCCACTGCCATGCGTGCCAGCCGCGTGATGCGCGAGGAAAGCGCGCGGCTGCAAACTGCGATTGATGCGATCCGTCAGGCGTATGTCGCGCAGCAGCAGCGCGCATCCAGCACCTACGAACCTGCGGTAGCAAAGAAACTGGATGAGATAGCAGCCGCGACGCGAAAAACCGAAAGCACGCTGGCAACATTTTCGACCAAGCGCACAACGCCCCCTTACGCCCCTGCAAAACCACTCGTTGCGGGTGCTCAAACCTCGCTTGAACTGGGCACATCTGCGGAAGAAATTGCGCCTCCGCTGAGCACCGATATCTTTATCCGCGCCTTGAACTTCCCGGAAACTCAGAATGACACCGAAGGGTTCAACGCCCTGCGCGTGGCGCTGAAAGACCGCAAGACGGCGCAGATCGTGCAAGCCTCGCAGGATGTTCTTACACTGCTCAGCCAGGAAGGCATCTATATGGACGACCTGCGCCCTGACATGGCCCGGCCCGAAATCTGGCGTCAGTTCGCGCAGGGCGCGCGGGGTCGCGCTGTCGCCGCGCTGGGGGGTGTACGCGACCGGTCTTCGCTGGCGCTGACAGCTGCACGGATGAAACAGGATCCCATTTTCCGCGACGCCGCCCACCATTTTCTTCGCCGCTTCGACAAGATGATGGCCGAGTTCGAGCCCACCGCAAGTGATGCAGAACTGAGCGCGTTGGGTGAGACCCGCACCGCGCGGGCGTTCATGTTGCTGGGGCGCGTAGCCGGGACGTTTGATTAATCAGGCAAAACGATCCAAGACATCTTGGTCGCGCTGCTGAAACCAAACACGTAGCTTAAAGGTCCAGTTTTTTCTTCACCCACAGCCCGAAATCCTTCGCGCTCATATAAAGCGCGGGCGCGGGGGTTTGTTTCGATAACGTCAAGCTGAACCACTGACATGTTTTGTTTCCGCGCTTCACACCTAACGGCATCCAGCAAGGCAGTACCAACCCCTTTGCCACGCGAGCCCGCGGCCACAAATATGCCATCCATCTGAAACACGCCGGGTTTCAGTTCGCGCTCCAAAATGCTGAGGATGAGGGCGCGCCAAATGGCCCCAAGCCAGCCATAGACCTTTGCTAGGTCTGACATTCCGCCTCCGGCCAATGCACCATCGCGTGTCTTGAAACCTGCAAGCCCCAAAATCCGGTCTTCCTTGTCCCGTGCAACAAGCGCGAAATCCGGGTTCAACGAAGTTTCGAAGAAAGCCAGCCCCTTTTCATCCGGACCCATGACTTTGTTCAGTTTCGCCGAAAATGCCTGCCAGAACAGGGTCGCCACCAGTGGGCGTTCCGCATCAGAAAAACCGCGTGAGACCGTGATTTTCACAACCCAAAACTGCCATACGGGATAAACCGAACCATATCACCGGGTTGGATATGCCGGGCACCATCTTCTATTTCGACCAGCCCTTCGGCCCAGCTGAGCCCGCTGATCCGGCCCGATCCTTCTGACTTGAAGACTTCAACGCGGCCTTCCCGTATGCGCGCGCGCAGGTATTCGCGGCGGCCCGGTTTCTTGCGCTTTTCAAAGGCAGCGGGCACTTCGAACCCTTGCGGCTCGATCCAGCCTTCGCCAGACATCAGGCCCAGCGCCGGTCGCGCAAAGATCAAGGTGCAGACCAAAGCGGCAACGGGATTGCCGGGCAGTCCAAAGACCGGTGTTCCGGACCACAACCCCAAAGCCAGAGGGCGACCGGGTTTCAAGGCGATCCGCCAGTGTTGCATCGCCCCCGCCTGGCGCAGCAAGGCAGACACGTGGTCTTCGTCACCAGCAGATGCGCCACCACTCGTCAGTATCACTTCTACCTGTTCCGCAGCCTGATCCAGCCGTTCCCGCAGGGCGTCCCGATCATCTGAAACACGCCCCATATCCACAGGTACAAACCCCAGCCTTTCGACCAGAGACAACAGCATCGGGCGGTTGGCGTCGAATATCTGACCCGGTTCGGCGCGTTCTCCGGCGTCGACCAGTTCATCACCGGTCGATACCACGGCGACACGCAGCGGCTTGCGCACATTCACCTCGTCAATGCCCAAAGCGGTGAGCAGCGCAAGATCAGCCGGTGTCAATCGGCGTCCTTTAGGCAGGGCCAGATCGCCTGCGGCCACATCCTCGCCCGCTTGCCTGGTATTTGCCCCCTTTTTCAGCGGGCCGTAGAATGCGATATGCCCGTCTTTAACTGTGACATCCTCTTCCAGAATAACCGTATCCACTCCGTCAGGCAGCGCGGCACCCGTCAGAACGCGCAATGCCTGGCCCGCAGGAACGTCACCCTCAAACGGAATACCGGCTGCTGCACGCCCATCGACCAACGGCAGGACCTGTGGCCCATCTGAAATCGGGCCAGCGAACCCGAACCCATCCACGGCTGTATTCGGCTGCGGCGGGTTGGAACGTTGGGCTGTCACATCTTCTGCCAGAATGCGCCCACTCGCCGTATTCAGCGCGACCACCTCGACCGAGGTAATCGGATGCAACCTGTCGCGCAAATAGGCCAAGGCGTCATCAACGGGCGTCCACTCCACACCCGCTGGCAGTGCAAAACAATCGTTGCGCAATGGTGGCGGGGCTATGTTCGGCTTTTTCTGAGTCACACCCAATATCCAGCCTTCCTCTGCCGCTGAAACATCTAATTGCGCTTTCAACTCCTGCTCTGTCAAACGCGACAGAGTCAAGGCGACCTGTTCGACTTGCCAAGCATCCTTGATCCGCCCGTCCGGTGGCGCACCTAAGGTGAGCGACGGCCAGATTTCCACAAAGGCGATAGGTCTATCCAACGACTCGAACGGCCAGACCGCGACTTGTCCGGCAAAGCGATGGCGGAGCCTACTCAGAACTGGAAGCCCCATCATCACCTGCCCACCGACCGCGCCTGCACCCGCCATCTGCCAGCAGGTGAAGCTGCCTTTTGCCAAGGCTTCAACCGCACGACGGTCGGAGAACGGATTGGAATAGCCCGTTTTGGTTCTCGGCAAACCATCAATGTCACGCCCGAGGCCATTCATCCAAAATGGGCCTCTTCCTCCGAATTGTCGATTGATCCGGCCTGCCAAGTCGAAACGATTGTTCGTTTTCGGACCGTCTTCGACATGCTGTTCGAACCAGTCCCACAAGGTCAAGGGGTCATCCGTTCCGGTGATCGCGCGGGCAAAGCCCTTCGGGTATCCAAAAGGGAAATCGCACCCCAGAAACAGGCGGCGACCTGCCTTCAGTTCGGTGCGGATCAGGGCATCCAGCCACGCCTCGGCAAGCGCCCGGTTGCGTAGGTATTCAGGTTCCTGTGCCTGCCCTTCACGCACAATACAGACCCAGATCGCGTCTTTGCGCGGTGTTGGCCCGGTGTCATTTCCACCAGACCAGTCCACCATGGCAAAGGTCTGGAACAGGGTCACAAACCAACCTCATCCAATATGAAGTCCGCGATCTTGACTGTGTCGTTCAGGTCGAAAACCGGGCGATCTAGTTCCAGCGCCGTGTCGCTGGCAACGGCTCGAACGGTATCGTTTTCAATCGCGATCAGAGGGTTTCCCGCCTCGGCGCGAAACGCCTCGATCTTTGGGTGGCCTTCCCGCTTGAAGCCTTCAACCAGCACAAGATCAACCGGGGAAAGCCGCGCCAGCAGTTCGCCCAATGGCGGCTCGGGTGCGCCGCGCAGCTCTTGCATCAAGGCGACGCGCTGCCCCGACGCAAGCAACACCTCGCTGGCGCCAGCAACGCGGTGACGATGACTGTCCGTGCCCGGCTGATCCACATCGACGCCGTGATGCGCGTGCTTGACGGTTGAGACGGCAAAGCCCCGCCCCGTGATCTCGGCCACCAGCCGTTCCATCAGCCCTGTTTTGCCTGCGTTTTTCCAGCCAGTGACGCCGTAGACTCTCATACCTGCTCCAACAATGTCCGGGCGCGGTCCAAATCGTCAGGTGTATTGACGTTGAAGAACGGATCAAACGGGTCAGCCTGGAACAAAGCCTCGCGCCCGTCGTGTTTATCAGTCCACAGCACGACCTTGCGCAACCCGTCCGTCAGAGCCGCCCGCAGATCATCGCGCAGAGCCACAGGCCAGAGCCCAAAGGTCGGGTGCCGGTTGACGCGCCTGCCCCCACCGGATTTCAGCGCTTCGTCACCCGTTCGCGGAGTAGTGGCCAAGACCAGAGGATGCACCTGCCCCGCTGCCGCCTCTTGCAGACGCGCCACCAGATCACGCGGGAAGAACGGTGTATCTGCGGCAGCCGTTACGATGCTGTCGGCCCCCTGATCTGCCGCCCAATCTAGCCCCGCCAAAACGCCGGCCAAAGGGCCAGCGAAGCCTTCAATTGTGTCAGGAAGAACAGGTAGAGTCAGATCGCTGAAACGCTTGGGGTCACCATTTGCGTTCAGGGCCAAACCATCGACTTGAGGAGACAACCGATCAACGACATGGGACAGCAGGGTCTGCCCGCCAATCTTCAATAGGCCTTTATCACCACCACCCATCCGGGTGGCCTGCCCGCCTGCGAGGATAACGCCGAGAGGTTTTCTGTTTTCATCACTCATTGGCTACTCTTCCGCCGGTGTTTCCTGTCTTCGGCCACAACCGTCGACGGGTCCACATCACGAACCAACCGTTCCTCACCGGAAAGACAAACAAAGCGCTGTCCGCGCATCCGGCCGATCAGCGTAAGGCCGACCTCACGCGCGATCTCGACACCCCAGGCGGTAAAGCCGGAACGGGACGCCAACACGGGAATGCCCATCATTGCCGTTTTGATCACCATCTCGGATGTCAGGCGACCGGTGGTGTAAAGGATCTTGTCCTCTGCCGTCGCACCCTCGGACAGCATCCAGCCTGCGATCTTGTCGACAGCGTTATGGCGACCCACGTCTTCCATATAAACCAGCGGGCGGTTTTCGCGACACAGTACAGTCCCATGAATTGCCCCGGCCTCAAGATAAAGCGACGGGGTGCGGTTGATCTTGGCCGCCAGTTTGTAAAGCCATGAGGTCCGCACCTGCACTTGTGGCAGTTGAACGCCCTCAAGGCCCTCCATCATGTCCCCGAACACCGTTCCCACAGCGCAGCCACTGGTGCGTGTCTTTTTCTTCAGCTTGTCTTCGTACGAAGTCGCGCGTGCGGTGCGGACAACAACGGTTTCAAGATCATCATCGTAATCGACACGGGTAATCTCATCATCAGCCAGCAACATGCCCTGATTTCGCAGAAAACCCAGCGCCAGGTATTCGGGATAGTCGCCAATGGTCATCGCCGTCACAATTTCCTGCGCGTTGAGGAAGATCGTCAGTGGGCGCTCTTCGACTACTGAAATCTGGCTGACCTCGCCATTCTGGTCCACGCCCTCGACCGCACGGGTCAGGTGGGCCGCGCCCGGATCAGGCGCGATTACATAGTCTGACACGTCGGTTTCGGTGACCAATTGCAACCCCTTTACAAGACCGATACTGCTGCTGGCGTCACCATAGGATTTAGCCATGGCCTCTGCCACATCCAAGTCATACTTCTGGAAAGGTTTTCGCGACGGCACACCGTTTGTCTTCGTGGCTGTGCCTTTTGGTCTGTTGTTCGGTGTCTTCTCGACAGAAGCCGGGTTGAATATCGTGCAGACCATCGCCTTTTCCATCACCGTTTTTGCAGGCGCGGCGCAGTTCACAGCTCTGCAACTTCTGCAGGATGAAACGCCGACAATCATCGTTTTGATCTCGGCCCTGGCAGTGAACCTGCGGGTTGCGATGTATTCCGCATCACTGACGCCGTTTCTGGGTGCCGCGCCCTTGTGGCAGAGAGCATGTGCGGCTTACCTGATCGTTGATCAGTCTTACGCCTGTTCAATCGCGCAGTTCGAAAAAGAGCCTGATCTGACGATCCCCCAGCGAATGGCCTATTTCCTGGGTTCGGTCACACCGATCACACCGCTGTGGGTTTTGGGAACCTGTCTGGGTGCCGTGCTGGGTGCTCAAATTCCAGAGAGTTGGGCGCTGGACTTTGCCCTGCCGATCACCTTTCTGGCGATGATTGGGCCAATGATGCGTACGCTGGCCCATGTCATCGCCGCCCTGGTCGCCATTGTCGTTGCCCTGCTGACCGTGAGTGTGCCGTTCAATCTGGGCCTGCTGATCGCAGGCGCGACAGGGATGATGGCCGGTGCGCAGGCAGAATTGATGCTAAAGCGGAACGCGCCATGAACCAGATCGATCAGACAACAATATGGATCATCATCGTGGGTCTTGCGTTGGGCAGCTATGCTTTGCGCTTTACCTTCATCGGTCTCGTCGGTGATCGCCCGATGCCGCCTTGGTTGTTACGTCACCTTCGATATACAGCCGTGGCCATCCTGCCCGCACTGATCGCGCCGCTGGTGGTTTGGCCTGCAGCCACCGAAGGACAACCGGATATACCCCGTATGTCGGCCGCAGCGGTTGCATTGTCTGTGGGCATTCTAACCAAGAACGTGCTGGCGGCCATTTTTACCGGGGCGGCAACACTTTACACATTATTGTATCTAGTTGGATGAAGCCGCGTCCAGCTGGTTCAGGCGCGCATTGTTGAACGCCAGTCCCTTTTGCAGGTCCGCGTCGTCGTTTTCACGGTATTCCGCCGTTTGAACGCCTTGCAGCGCTCCAAACTGATCCGACAGTTTGACCGGATAGAATGTGGTCGTGATCTGTTCGAACCCCGGAACCTGCTGCAACAGCTGCGAGGTAGAGTTCGCACAGAATGCACCAGCCACCGGGCCCATCTGCTTGGCCAGTTGCAATGCAATTTCGGCCTGTTGCGGAGTGACCTCGATCGTCTGGATGCGCGCATAATGTGTTTCGCGGGCGTGGCTGCTGCGATACGCACGTTCGACATTCGGGGTAATACCGTACAGCACATCGTTCCTGATCGGTACAACATCCGCCCGGAACGACCCTGCCGGGTCGAAAATAACCCGCTCACTGCCGCTGATCATCAACGACGTATGCGCACCCGAACCGGTTCGGGTGCTGATCATCGTGTACAAGGTCAGGGTCGATGGCCCCGGATCGCGATAGGAGCGGGACGTAATTTCAGTTTGATCCGCTTGCGAGCGCTGTGATGCAGCGCAACCAGCCAGCGTTGCGGCCACGAGGCACGCAGTCAATATCCTGAGCAAAGCCGCCCCCGAATTGCTTACGAGGCGAAAACTGCCAGGAACAGGCACAACAAGGCGATCGCGACCACACACCAAGTGGTGGCTTTGATGAAACCGTTGAAAGTTTTGGTTTGAACGTCGATGTTCATTTCGCCGTGCTTGTATTCAGCCATGAGTCTCAGAATCCCAATTCGCGTGTTTGACTTGTTGGATAATGGAAAACAAAACGCCTGTCACCACGTCATTCGCGCGCAGGGCGTGCTTACTTGAGGACCGAGCATCCGGGATACCCAAACCCCCACCGCCAGGGCAGGCCGCTGCACGGCCCGCCACCGAAACGAACCGCCCCATACATGGCATCCGCTGTGATCGCATGAATGGAGCGGATCTGATCAGGTTCCATATCGTAGCGATCCGCATATTCGTCGGCATACTGTTCTCCATGCGCCGCAACACAGGCATGCAGGGCATTATCCGCCGCCAAACGCGCGTCATAGCTCTCCTCGGCCGAATCCGCGCCGCCAGCATTGTGATATGCCCGGTCGTGGATCACACAACAGTTTTCCCAAGGTGGATGTTCTTCAAAAAGTTCACCAACCTGCGGGAATTGCTTTGCCACCCAGCGCCAGCTTGCGGACAACCCACCCGAGCACCCGTCTGTTTCAAATGGTTGCAGCTCGGCTCCGTCGCTCTGGTCCATCAAGGCGCGATGGGCAGGCATTTCGAACCGGCGCATCAAGTCCTGTGCCAAGGCAACATGCGGAATGATGAGTAACAACAGCAACAGATTAAGGGCTTTCATCGCGCATCGCTTTGGTGTCGACCTGTAATCCAAACGCCGTGGCCAGCCACAACATCAGCCGCTCTGCCGGTCCCATTTCAGCGCGCACGCGCAGAACCTCATTGGCCATGGCCGGGCGATCAGTAATCAGACCATCGACACCCATAGACGCCATTTTGGACATCTGCAGCGGATCGTTTACTGTCCAGACATAGATATCCTTGCCGGCATCGTGAACCTTTCGGATCAGGCCCGGCGTCGCCATCCCTGCGTTAACGGCGACAAACTCGCCCTCCAACCCCGACAGATCACCAACGGCTGTGGCCGCCAATACACCCGAACGCCAGTCCGGGCGCAGTTTCTTCATCTTTTGGACAGCCGGGTACTTCAACGACATAGTGGCGACCTCGTCCTGCATCTCCAACTCTTCCACCAGTTTGATCACCCGGTTTTCCAGATCGATATCATGGCCATAGTATTTCAGTTCGATAAGAACCCTGGACTTGCCTTTGGCCGCCTCCAGCACATCACGCAGAGTTGGCGTGCGTTCCGAGGCGTATTCCGGGTCGAACCAGCTGCCGATGTCGATATCGGCCACATCCGCCATTGTGGCATCCCAGACCTTCAGATTAACACCCGCCAGCTTCATGAAATCGCTGTCATGGGCCACGATGATCACGTCATCCGCAGATTCCTGAACATCGATTTCAACCCAATTCGCGCCGTCCTCGATGGCTTTCAGAACCGAGGCCATCGTGTTTTCCGGCCGCAAGGCCGCAGCACCCCGGTGGCCAATGACCTCGGCATGATCCGGGGCCTGCACACGTTTCAGCAGACTTTGACCTGACCAAAGGCCAATACCCAACGCGGCAAGGGATGCGCCCACTGTCACAAATACAGGCGCCCGAATTTTCCGGAGCTCTGGGTGAGCGATCTTTTTTCCGTCTGTATCGAAAAACCCGTCCAGCAAGACGGCCAGCGCGCCCAGCGCCGTTGCCGCCAGAACCAGCCCCGCCAATGACCACAGCCCAGCGACGACAAAACTGAAGGTCAGGGCCAGCTTGAGGTTGCCGCCGTCCTGTACGGGTACGAGAGTAAACAAAAGGCTGGCCACTGCGGCAATCAAAGCGGCAATGACAAGGCGCATCCCCAGCCAAAGGGCAAGCTCGATCTTCAACCGCCCGCGCCTGCCTTCCATATTCTGCGCACTTTGGGCAAACGCCGTTCGGGGCGCAGTTCGTTCGAAAAGGACCAAATGCAGGGCCAGCGCCCAGGCGGACAGGCGGCGGATCAAAAGCCACGCCAGTACAAGAACAACCACTCCGATCAGAAGAGCCGCCACCTTGAAGGCGGGGGGGCGGAAGGTCAGGTAATAGTTGATGTCGTATTCAGTCAGCGTCCACCAAGCGATCAAGCCAGCGACAGCCACGAATGGCAGGGCAAGCAACAGGACACGCAGGATGAAACGCACGGCAAATCCGAACAACGCCGGGAAACGGGACAGGATCAATGCGAGCGCCGCACTGCCAGCACGCCAGGGATCTTGTTCGCCCATGCGCAGCGACCCGGCCATGACTGAGAACACCAGGACCTCAGCCAGCAGAAACAAGCTCAGAACTACAACAGACGAGATAAACCCGACCGGAGACAGCAGGAACATGGCAATGTCCTGATCGGTCAAGGCCGTCTGGTCAGACAGAGACACTGCTAGATTGACCGCCAGCGCCACCCCTGGCGCAATCAACGCCACAAGCAGCAATCGGACAGCGATATAGATAGGCACAAAAACCCGACGCCGGGCCCAGGCCCCCGCGTAGGCATGTGTTACGGCATGGAAATATCTGCTCACGCGGTCACCTCCGAACTGATACATTCATTCAAAGGCGCGCAAACGTGAATTGCAAGTCAGCTGTCTTTCAGGTCTGCAGCCAGGCGGAATCCGATGCGGTTGGCTGGCTTGTCTTCAACCGATTTGGGAAGCGCACGCAACATCACGTTCAACTGGCTGACATGCTGCACCAATTGCGTGCGGGCCCCGGTTCCGTCGGATCCGTAAAAGGTGATCATGTCGGGGTCGAAATACCCCATCCCTTCGATCCGCATGACGCCGGCATCGCCGCCGGTAAAGCCCATCGCGACCTCATGATCGCCGTCCAGCGCCTGTTCGAAATTCTGGATGTACAGGATTAACCGCTCGTATGCCCATTGTGCGGGGCTCTTGCTAGCCACCGGTTTTTTCAACGTCTCGGGCAGTTTTTTGCTTCCGGATTCGGCTTTGGGATCGGCGTGCACCTCGTAACACTTTGGCAAAGCTGCGGCTTCTGCGGCCTCGGCCGAGGTTTCGATCTGGTCCTGCATTCGTCTACCCTTTGCGTTGATACAGCCATGCCCCATCCGCGCGTTGCGTCCGGGTTACTGCACTAATGTGGTAGAGGTGATTTACATGTGCAACCGCCTCGACCAGCGCAAGGCCATACTCACCCTCGCGGATTGTACGTTTGAACAGCGGCATAAAGCAGTCAGCAGCAGATTTGGGCTGATCCAGATGATCCAGCAGTCGTTCCAGCGCGCCATGGTGGTTGTCAATCAGCTGCTTCATACGCAACGGCAGACCCGTGAAGGGCAGTTTGTGCCCGCCTAAAACCAGATGATCGGGGCGGGCGAGCGCCTGAAGCCTCTTACAGGCCTCCATCCATCCTGACACCGGATCGGCCATGGGTTCGGTCGCATAGACACCCAGATTGGGACTGATCGAACTTAAGATCTGATCGCCGCTGAGCACCAGATTGTCATCGCGGCTCCAGAAGGTGGCGTGTTCCGGTGCATGGCCATTGCCCATATGAACGTCCCAGTCACGTCCGCCCATACGGATCACGTCACCCTGCTTGATCCCGGTAAAACCCAGCGGCATGGGATAGACTGTGTCGGCAAAATTAAAGGGCCGGTCCGCCATCCGTTTGTTCAAAACTTCGGATGCCATGCCCGCGCTGCGATAGAAATCCAGCGTTTCTTGCGGCCAGGTTTCCTGCACATCCAGCGTCAGCATCCGCGCAAACAGCCACGAGGTGCGGCTTGTCACCAGCTCGGCGCCGTGTTCCGTCTGAAACCATCCGGCATTGCCAACATGGTCGGGATGGTGGTGAGTCACCACCACCCGCCTGATCGGCTTGCCTGCAAGAGGTCCGGCCATCAACGCTTCCCAGATGCGCCGCGTCTTGTTCGAGGACAGCCCCGTATCGATCACGGTCCAGCTGTCGCCATCGTCCAGTGCATAGATATTTACATGGTCCAGCGCCATAGGCAGGGGCAGGCGCATCCAGAGAACACCTTGGGCAATCTCGGTGGCTTCGCCCTGCGCGGGCGGTTCAGACCACGGATATCTGATCCCCAATACGTGATCCCCGTCCATCAAACTGCAAACTCGTCCGTGCTCAGCGCGAAAAGGTCATCCGCCCCGTTCTGTGCCCGTGCCAAAAGGCCCGTATGTTCGGGCAACAGGGCGTTGATATAATACCGCGCCAGTTTCGCCCGCGGTCCCTCTGGGTCGGCAAGGGCTGCGGTCAGGTGATAGTGCCCGCCCAGCACTCGGGCAAAAGCCTGCAGATAAGCAACTGCGCCTGCAAAGCGGTTATTCATATCGTCCTGTGCCACCAGCCATTCTGTCGCCTCGCGCAGCGTTTCGGTGGCTTCCCAAACAGGGCCCGCCAGATCAGGCAGTGTTGCACGGGCGCGTTCAGCCTGGTCTTCAATCTCATCCAGCAGGTTCGAAGCAGCCTCGCCCCCGTCCATCATCTTCCGCGCAACAAGGTCCATCGCCTGAATGCCGTTGGTGCCCTCGTAGATCGCGGTGACACGCGCATCGCGATAGAACTGAGCTGCGCCGGTTTCCTCAATATATCCCATGCCACCATGCACCTGGACCCCTGTTTCAGCCACACGCATCCCGGTCTGAGTACCAAACGCCTTGCTGATCGGCGTCAACAGCGCGGCCCGCGCAGCCCAATCGGCGTCACCAGTGGCCTCTGCCATATCGATTGCAACCGCATTGGCCAACAGGATCGCGCGTGCTGCATAAACATCAGCACGCATATCCAAAAGCATACGGCGCACATCCGCATGATCGATGATCGTCCCGGACGGCGTTTTGCCTTGTTTCCGTTCCAGCGCATAGGCCACCGCGTGCTGATATGCACCTTCGGCCACGCCCACGCCCTGTCCGCCCACGCCCAGGCGCGCATTGTTCATCATGGTAAACATGGCCGCCATACCGCCATGTTCGGCGCCCACCAGCCAGCCTTTGGCTCTGTCATATTGCATCACGCAGGTGGGCGACCCGTGCAAGCCCATCTTGTGTTCCAGCGAAACCACTTTCAGATCATTGGCCGCGCCAGGATCACCATTTTCATCAGGCAAGAATTTGGGGACAAGGAATAACGAGATCCCTTTGGTGCCGGGCACCCCATCGGGAAGGCGGGCCAGTACCAGATGGCAGACATTCTCGGTGAAATCGGTATCGCCCCACGAGATGAAGATCTTTTGACCGGTGATCGAATATGTCCCGTCACCGTTCGGCTCTGCCTTCGCAGACAGCGCGCCAACATCCGATCCGGCCTGAGCTTCGGTCAGGTTCATGGTGCCCGACCATTCCCCCGTCATCATCTTAGGCAGATACAGCGCTTTCAATTCGTCGCTGGCGTGATGCTCCAACGCCTCGATCTGACCCTGAGACATAAGCGGCGCAAGTTGCAGCGACAGGCAGGCGGCACTCATCATCTCGTTGACCGCCGTGGTGATGGTCATAGGCAGCCCCATCCCCCCGTATTCAGGATTACCACTGATCCCGATCCAGCCACCTTCGGCAATTGCCTTCCAGCCGTCTGCATATCCCGGAGAAGTTCGCAGCACTCCATTTTCAAGCCGTGCAGGTTCCAGATCACCGGGACGCTGCAGAGGGGCCATCACCTCTTCGCACATCTTTCCAGCTTCGGTCAGGATCGCATTGACCACATCCCCGCTGGCATCAGCAAATTTATCCGTCGCAGCGACCTGGTCGAACCCGACCACTTGGTCCAGCAGGAACTGGTAATCTGAAATTGGGGTGCGATAGGGCATGATCACTCTCGAAGGCTAACAATTCAGAACATATCGGCAGGCTTGGAATTGTGGGCAAGCGCCGGTAAGCGTATGAGCTTGGATCAATTACCTACTGTCCCTTATGTTTCAAGCAACCAAAACGCGGCGTCACCAGTTATGATCTCAACCGGCACTCAGGAATTGACGGCGGATCCCGGCGGTATCGCGCGGGCTGCAGATATGTTGCGACAGGGCCTTCTGGTCGCTTTCCCGACCGAGACGGTCTATGGCCTGGGCGGCGATGCCCGCAACGGACAGGCGGTGGCGTCGATCTACGAGGCCAAGGGGCGGCCCAGTTTCAATCCGCTGATCGCACATGTCGCTTCGGTCGGCGCGGCGCAACGGTATGTGCAATGGTCAGATCAGGCCGAGCATCTGGCGCAGGCCTTTTGGCCCGGTCCGCTTACCTTGGTTTTGCCCTTGCGCGAAGGGCACGAGATTTCTTCGCTGGTGACGGCAGGTTTGGATACGTTGGCCGTGCGCGTTCCGGCACATCCGACAGCGCGCGCGCTGCTGGCCGAATTTGATGGCCCGGTTGCGGCGCCTTCGGCAAACCCGTCGGGTCAGATCAGTCCGACCACGGCAAGTCATGTCTGGTCGGGTCTTGGCGGCAAGATTGCGGCTGTTCTGGATGACGGGCCGTGCGATGTCGGGCTTGAATCCACCATCATCGGCCTGGCTGGGGAACCTGCACTTTTGCGTCCAGGTGGCATCGCGCTGGAGCAGGTCGAAGAGACGCTGAAAACGCGACTGCATTTGCTTCAATCCGGTGATCTTCTGTCCGCCCCCGGCCAGTTGCAATCACACTATGCGCCGGACGCTCCGGTCCGTTTGAATGCCATAACCCGTCAGGGTGACGAGGTGTTACTGGGATTTGGGCAGGTAGAGTGCGACCTAAACTTGTCCGCCACTGGCAACTTGACCGAAGCGGCGGCAAATCTGTTTGCGTTTCTGCATCAGCTGAACGAAACCGGGCGACCGATTGCCGTTTCTCCGATCCCTGACACGGGTTTGGGGGCGGCAATCAATGACCGGCTGCGGCGCGCGGCGGCACCCCGTGACAGCTGATCAGGCTCGCCCCGCGCTGGCAGAAAGGGTCAGCGGGTCCACGCCCAAAGAAGCCAACGCTGCCTCCCATTTCGCATCATCGGGCACATCAAAAACAAGTTTCGACGTTGCCTCGGTGGTTAGCCAGCCGTTCATGGCAATTTCATCCTCAAGCTGACCGGGCCCCCAGCCGGAATAGCCCAGCGCCAGCATCGAGTTCAGCGGCCCAGTGCCTGACGCCAAATCCTCGAGCACATCAAGTGTCGCCGTCATGCTGAAATCCTCGGAAATCTGCATTGAATGCAGGTTGGCCTCGTAATCAGCGCTGTGAAGGACAAAGCCGCGTGACATCTCGACCGGCCCACCGAAATGCACAAGGCGTTCGCCGACAATCGGTACACGGCAGGCGATGTTCAGTTGACCCAGCAAAGTCTTGATCCGCAGGTCCGAGGGCTTGTTCACAATCAAACCCATGGCACCGTCGTCACCATGACTGCACACATACACCACCGAATGGTCGAATCGCGGATCCCCCATACCAGGCATCGCAATCAACAGTTTTCCGGTCAGGTCCATGGGCCGCCATCTCTTTCTCAGAACACCTCAACAATGGCCCCGCAGCATGTCTATTGGCAAGAGAACAACAGGTATTTTGGCGGATTTCATCCCAGTGAACAGAACGTGACTTGGAATCCGGGCCAACGCCGCGCATTTAAGAGGGATGAAGATGTCGATGAAACACACTGCCGTCGCTGCACTCGCTTGCCTGCATCTGGCCGCCCCGGTTGCCGCTCAGGGTCTGGACGGCGTGGTTCAGCTGGATGTTCTGGATGGCGGACGGACTGCAAACGGCACTTATCTTACCGCCTTGAAGGTGACGCTTGAGGATGGTTGGAAAACCTACTGGCGCGCGCCCGGAGATGCTGGCATCCCGCCGGAAATCAACTGGAAACGCTCAAGCAATGTCGGGCGTGTAGAGATCACATGGCCTGCCCCCGATGTCTTCGATCAGAACGGGTTGCAGTCGATCGGTTACAAGAATCAACTGGTCCTTCCGATTGAGATTACGCCGCACAACCCTGCCAAGCCGGTCCGATTGCAGGGCGAAATGGATCTGGGCGTTTGCAAAGACGTTTGTATTCCGGAACGTCTGGGCTTTGACCACACGCTCGACGCCAATGCCGGACGCCATCCCGCGATTGCCGCCGCACTGGCGCAACGCCCTTATTCCGCGCAAGAAGCTCGTGTGTCCAGTGCCACCTGTCGTCTGACGCCGACGAAAGATGGTATGCGTATCGAAGCACGAGTGACCATGCCATCGGCAGGTGGTCATGAAGTGGCTGTTATCGAACCCGGCAATCCCTCCCTCTGGGCTTCGCAGCCGGTTGCGCAACGGCAGGGCGATACGTTGGTGGCCGAGGCCGAGATTATCAATGCGTCGGGTACACCTTTTGCGCTGGATCGGTCGGAAATCCGGATTACTGTTCTGGGCGCCAATCACGCAGTTGATATTCAGGGCTGCAGCGCAGGCTGAATTCATGACCCAATCGCCAAAAATCGGTGCCCTGGCCGTTGTTCTGCATCAGGATCAGGTTCTTCTGGTTCAGCGCAGCAAGCAGCCCGACGCCGGGCTGTGGGGGTTTCCCGGTGGCCATGTCGAATGGGGTGAAACCGTATTGGAAGCGGCACAACGCGAATTGCTGGAAGAAACCTCGGTGATCGCGCAGTCGTCACATTATCTGAAAAATCTGGACCTTCTGCGCCGAACCCCAGATGGGCTGGTCGTGTCCCATTACCTGCTGGTCGGGGTCGCCTGTCAGTATCGCTCGGGCACGCCGAGGGCCGGTGACGACGCAATGGAAGCCCGGTGGTTTCCCGTCGATCAGATTCGCCAGGGCAACCTGCCCATGAGCGCGCGGGTCATTGAGCTTATGGAATATGCCTTGCGTGCGGTTTAAGCATCTGCCGATTTCGTGAGGCGACCATAAAGCATGCCTGAGGCAGCAATGCTCAGAATCACAATCGGCACAGCGCCGGCAACAAACGCGCCCAGCCCCATTTTCAATGCGGCAATGCCATCATCACCGGGATAAAGACCTTGTAGCATGGCAAGCGGTGCACCGTTGACGGTGGGCCAGATCATCGTCAAGGCAAACCAGATCCCAAGCATCACGCCGGTTCCGGCCAACGCGCCACGAACAACCTTGTCAGGGGCCCGTGCAGCACGGCGCATGGCTGTCATCGGACGCGCCACGTCATTGAGAACTCCCAGCAAGGCAGGCACAAGTACCAACACCAGCAACATTCCGAAACCAAGCCCGTAGACCAGTGTGATTACTGTCGGTTTCAGGAACTGCGCCTGTTGAGAGCCTTCATATAGTAAGGGCGCAAGGCCAAGAACCGTGGTCAGCGTTGTCAGCATCACGGGTCGCAACCTGTCCGCCGTGCCATCCAGAATAGACGGAATCAACCCGCGATCCTGCTGGTATGCGTCGATTGTCGTCACAAGAACGATGGAGTCGTTGATGATGATCCCTGTCATGCCCAGCAACCCGACCACCGTGAACATGCTAAGCGGCACCTCCCAGATGTAATGGCCCCAAATCGCCCCGACCAGGCCAAAAGGAATAATCGCCATAACCACAAGGGGCCGTGTCCAGCTGGCAAAAACCCAGGCCAGTACAAGGTAAATACCGGTCAGGCACAGGATCAGACCATTGCGGGCCTCGGACAGGAATTCGTTTTCCTGTTCGCTCAGACCCGACATGCGCCACTCAACCTGCCTTTCGGCTGCAATATTGGGCAGGATCTCGTCCTGCATCACGCGTTCAATTTCGGCGGCCCGTGCCGGATCGTCCTCCGAGATGTCACCTGTTACCGAAACCACCCTCAGGCCGTTTTCACGCCGAACCGTCGAAAACCCGGACTTGCGTTCGACCGAAACGATATCAGCCAGCGGTACATAGACCCCGTCAGGAGAACGCATCAGAGTTCGTTCCAGAAAATCTGCTGTCAGTTCACCTTCGGGCAGTTCGACACGGATCTCGGCACTGCGCGGCCCGTCGGGGAAGGTTGCGGCCTCAATCCCGTTCAAACGGTTGCGCAAAGCCCGCCCCAGCGTTTCGATCCGAAAGCCCAGCGCCTGACCCTGTGCCGTCAGATCAAGAAGAAACTCTTCCTTGTCATATGCCAAAGAGTCCTCAAGCGCCGAGACTTCAGGAAACTTCGACAGCGCGGTTTGCAAATCTTCAGATGCGGCTTTCAGTACATTTACGTCCGAGCCATAGAACTGCACGTCGATGGCGTCGCCGCCGGGGCCGGACCGCCAACCGCGGAAGCTGATCACCTCGACCTTGGGGTGGCGCGGTACGAAATCCTGTAGCTCGCCCACAAACTCAAAACTCGAATAGGGGCGCAGATCGGCGTCGATCAATTCAATCGAAATACCACCCAGCACACTGCCGTCCTTGCCGTCAGCCGCAGCAAGCGCACGCCCGGCATTGCCCCCAACTTCGGCTAGGACATAGTCAATTGGATTTCGGCCATGACGCTCTTCGTAGATCCGGCCCAGTTCGTTGGTTGCGTCCTGTAGAATGCGCATCATTTCAAGCGTATCTGACCGGGTCGACCCCTCGCGCATAATAAACCCGCCGCTGACTGAACTGCGTTCAGGTGCGTTGAAGAACCGCCAGTTCACGTCGCCACGAATGAACAATGCGACCTGACTGGCCAGGATGGCGATCATCAGCGCGGCGACCACATAACGCGCCCAGATCACCCAGGCGATCAACGGGCGGAACAAGTGATCCCGAACCCAACGAAAACCACGATTGACGACACGGTTCGGCAGATCGTACCAGTGTTCCTTGGCCGAATGCGCAATTGCGTGCGCCATGTGATTGGGCAGGATCAAGAAGCATTCCACCAGCGATGCAACCAGAACTGCGATCACCGTGAAGGGGATATCGCGGATCAGCTCTCCGAAACGTCCTCCAACCAACGTCAGGCCGAAAAACGCAATCACGGTCGTTACTGTGGCGGCCAGAACCGGCATTGCCATTCGGCGGGCGGCACGCTCTGCGGCTTCCACAGGTGTCTCGCCCAATCGGCGGGCGCGATAATCGGCGTGCTCGCCCACGACAATGGCGTCATCTACGACGATCCCCAAGGTAATGATCAGACCAAACAGCGAAACCATGTTCAGCGACAGACCGCCCAGATACATCAGCGCAATCGCCGCCGACATCGCCACCGGGATACCCGCCGCGACCCAAAACGCAATGCGCGCATTCAGAAACAGGAACAACAGGATGACAACCAGCCCCAGCCCCATCAGCCCGTTATCCACGAGGATGTTCAGCCGGTCGGTAATCGCTTGCGCCCGGGTACGGATCAGATCAATTCTCACACCTTCAGGCAGGCTGGCCTGCATCTCGCGGGCTACGTCCTCGACCGTGTGCTGAATACCTATCGCATCTCCCAGGTTCGACCGGTCCACTCTGATGGACATGGCGGGATTATCGCCCACATAATAGCTGCGGTCGCGAGTGACGCCTTCAATCCGAATTGTGGCTATGTCGCCAACCTTCAGCTTCGACCCATCTTCGTTCGTCCGCAGCGCGATGCCTTCGATCTGTTCCGGCGTGCGTTTCTCAGTTCCCGCCCGGACACGAGCACCCGCACCTTCGACATTGCCAGCGGGGTCCGTATTGACTTCGGCACCTATCGCTGCCGCGATTTCGGCCATCGTGATATCGTTTGCGATCAACTGTGCAGTGGTGACCTCGACAACAATGCGCGGTGCGGCAATACCTCGGATTGTCGTGCGGGTCACACCAGATGCGAATAAACGATTGATAAGCTCATCCGTCAGCTTCGCCAGTTGAGCAGTATCGGTCGGTCCCGTGATCACTACATCCGTCACCCGATCACGCCACGCACCGCGTTGAATCTTGGGCTCCTCAGCGTCTTCCGGCAGATCTGTGACAGCGTCTATAGCGGTCCGGACTTCCTCAACAGCGCGGGACACATCCCAGTTAGGTTCGAATTCCAGCCTGATCCGGGTCCAACCTGGATGCGAGGAAGCCTCGGTACTGGTCACCCCTTCGACGGCCAGCAGCGCAGGCTCCAGTAACTGCACGATCCCGGAGTCCATGTCCTCGGGCCCGGCACCATCCCAGGTTACGGATACATCGACGCGTTCCAGAATGACGTCCGGAAAGAACTGCGCCCGCATGTTCGGGATTGCTGCCGCGCCAAGAACCAGCATGACAAGCAACATCAGGTTGGCAACTGTCCGATGCCGCGTGAAGTAACTGAGAATGCCGCCCGCCGCGCCAGGTATCTCGCGCATCATGGCGTTTATCCCCCAGCCCTGGTTTCAATACTGCGCACCAAAGACGTCGGCACACGAGCTTCGCGCAGCCGGGTTAGAACCTGCGTCTTTTCCTTCGGAGGCATTGCACTGTTCGCCTCGACTTGCGCCACAAGTTCGGCACGTTTCTCGTCCGTCAGCTCGACCATTCCAGGGTCAACACCCGCCTCAAGCCGCAGGGGCCGTACCCGCACGCCCGACCCAAGCAGGGGGGTTCGTCCGACGACGACCTCTCGCCCTTCCAACCCGTCGCCCCGCAGCAGAACCTCGTCCCCCTGGCGGCGGATGAGCTGAACCGGCAGGCTTTCCAATCGGTCGTCAGGACCAAGCACAAGAACTGTTCCGGATGCATCTAGGACCGAGGACGGCAGTCGGTAAACTCCGGCAAGCGGTTGTTCCTGAACTGACACCGTAACGAAATCCCCGGGTTTAAACCCTGATGCCTCTTGCAGACGGGCATAGACCAACCGCCCGGTCTGACCTTCACCGGCAGACCCGCTGTCGCGGCTAATCTGGCCAATCGCGGTCAGATCGGTCCCTGTGACTTCAAGAGATATGGTGACCGGCGCGTTGATCAGACGATCACCGCCATCCAGAAGCCGCACATACTGCGCAGTTGACACCCGAAATGCCACCTCAAGGTCGTTGGGATCAACCAGTTCAGCCAGCTTTTCATTTGCCGATACCAGCCGCCCTTCCACAAGAGTCACATCCGTTAAAGTACCGCCAAAGCCTGCCCGGATTGTCATGTCGCCCAGATCACGTTCCGCAGCTTCCAGTGCAATCATGGCGCGGGCCAACAGGGTTGATGCCTGATCCACACGGGATTCAGCCTGTGCCAGCGCAATACGCCGCGCCAGTACGGCCTGTTGCGCCGCTGCGGCAGCCAGTTCGGCCTCTTCCACGCTAGCGGCGGCCCCCACGCCCCGTGATTCCAGATCGCGTTGACGTTGCAATGCCCTTTCCCGCAGTTCCGCCTGAGCCTCAGCCGATTTCAGCTCGTCCTGCGCCAGCAGCAACGAGCGTTCTGCATCGCGCTCTTCAAACTGAGCGTCCAAGAGGTCGGACTTGGCCCGATCCAGTGCGGATTGTGCATCTGCCGGATCCAGTTCAACCAGCACTTCGCCAGCCTCGACAATTCCACCATCTTCAAAGTCTTCTGCCAGCGCAATAACGCGACCGCCAAGCGCCGCACGCAACTCCAGTCTGCGGCGGCTTTGAACCTCTCCGAAAGCTTCAAGATATGGGGTGACGGTTTCCGCCTCGGCAGGCCGAACCGCAACAGCAAAGATCCTTTCTCGTGCTGGTGGTGTCGCGTTCTCACGCGTCAAAGCCTCCTGAACGGCCCCAACGATCATCTGTGCAGCAACGAACAACAAAGCCAGCGCCAGAAACGCCAGAAAAATACCGACAAGACTATGCCGCAGAAATCGCATCAATCAGTTACCCCGGTTGCACCACGCTGCCGTCCACAAAATGTAGCTGGATCAGGAAATATGCCAAGCCACAAGGCGGTTATACGGAATGGAACGTATGACCAGTCTACTTCCGTCGCAGATGTTCGTCCAATCTGGGCATTATTTCCACAAAATTACACGGGCGGTGGCGATAATCGAACTGTTTTTCCAAGATACCGTCCCACGCATCCTTGCAGGCCCCCGGACTGCCGGGTAATGCGAACAGGTATGTCCCCCCGGCAACGCCCCCCGTGGCCCGCGACTGCACCGCCGAAGTTCCGATCTTTTCCATCGAGATGATCGTGAAAACAATGCCAAAGGCTTCGATCTCTTTTTCATAGACATCGCGGTGCGCCTCGACGGTGACATCGCGCCCAGTCAGACCCGTGCCGCCGGTCGAAATCACGACGTCGATCTGTTCATCCGCCACCCACGCGCGCAACTGATTTGCAATCTGTCTGCGCTCGTCCCGAATTATTCTCCGATCCGCGACGACATGGCCTGCCTTTTCAATCCGGTCCACCAATGTCTGACCCGAGCGGTCCTCTTTCATCGATCTGGTATCCGAAACAGTCAGTACGGCGATCTTAACCGGGATGAACTCCATGGTTTCGTCAATGCGCGACATGTGGTGTCAGGCCCTTTCCAGAATGGCAAGCCGGACCGCAAGGGCCGCAAAAAATGCCCCCTGTAACCCAGCCCAGAATACGTGAGGTGCACGGATTCGAGACCAGATGGCGCCCCGCGCTTCCGGCGAAAACACCGACCAGCCCGTTCACGACGAACCCACCGATGCCGATGATTGTGCCGAAGATCAAAAACTGCATCAGGACCGACCCCCGCGACGGGTCTACAAATTGTGGGATAAAGGCCAGAACGAACAGAATAACCTTGGGGTTCGTCAGATTGACAAGCATCCCGTCCCGAAAGGACCACCGGGCCGGTTTGACGGGGGCCTTGGCCGACACTGCGCCATTTCGAACAGCACCCCAGGCAAGATACAACAGGTATGCAACACCAACCCAGCGAATGACATCGAACAGCCATGGCAAGGCCGCAACCGCCGCGCCAAGGCCCAGCCCAGCCAGAAGGACCTGTATCATTCCACCCGCGGAAATTCCGGCACTTGCGGCAATTGCAGCGCGCGGACCTGATCGCAGGCCCTGACCGAAACAGAACATCATATCCGCTCCCGGTGTCAGGTTCAGCGCCAGCGCAGCGGGAACGAAGGCAAGCAGCGTTACTGTCTCGATCATACGGCGACCTCGAACCAGTTTACCTTGGGACCAAGATTGGCGATCCGGGTGCGGCCGATCGAGCCGCGATATCCCCAGCTGTCGTGAATATGGCCGCAAAACGTGAAACGGGGCTGTATCCGCTCGATCGCGTCCCGAACAGCGATCGAGCCCACAGCCATGCCTTGCGAGGTCACATCCCCATGGCCCTTGGGCGGTGAGTGCGAAATCAGGATATCTGCTCCGCTGCAGCGCGCCAGCAGTTCGGCGGCCTCACCCTCGGTCAGATCGCAGGACCAATCACCAAACGGTGTGGGTGGAACACCGTAGCCAAGCCCGAACAGGCGCAATCCATCCACCGTCATTCCCGTTCCATGCAGAACATGCACACCCTCGGGCACAGCTTTGCCCAGATCCTCTGCGCTTTCTGCATTCCCGGGTATCAGGACCAGCGGCGCTGAAACGCCCGAAAGCATTTGCATCGCCTCGTCCAGACCCTGCCGCATATTGCAATAATCCCCTGCGCCGATAACCAGGTCGGCATCAGCGCTGGCCGCCACCAGATCAGCGGCGCGGTTGCGCGCCATATGAAGATCGGAAAACGCCAAGATCTTCATGACTCACCTCGCAGCCGGGCTTGTAACTCCAGCAGATCAGCCCAGGCCTGTCGCTTCATTTGCGGCTGGCGCAGCAAATAAGCTGGATGAAACATTGGGATCACAGGCAGGTCCATCGCCTGATCCCATTGGCCGCGCAATCGGGTAATCCCGCGCTTGCCCAGAACGGCCTGACAGCTGATATTACCCATCACCACCAGAACCTCGGGCCGGGCCAGCGCCACGTGACGTTCCAGGAAGGGCTTCATCATCCCGATTTCTTCGGGCTTTGGGTCACGGTTCTGTGGGGGCCGCCATGGCAGCACGTTTGTGATATAGACGTTCTGCCTGCGATCCAGATCAATCGCGGCCAACATGCGATCCAGCAACTGGCCCGCGCGCCCGACAAAGGGCTTGCCCTCGCGGTCTTCGTCGCGGCCCGGCGCCTCACCGATGATCATCACCCGCGCACCGGGCGTTCCATCAGCAAAAACCAACTGCCGCGCCCCGCGCTTCAGCTCGCAGTGATCAAAAGCTTCCATCGCATCGCGCAGCTGATCCAGTGACCCCGCCCCCTTGGCCGCTGCTTGCGCAACCGTTACCGGGTCGGTCCGTCCGGGCTTTGACGGGGTGGTTACCGCAACCTCTGCCCTCTTGGGCTTTGGTGACGTATCCGACACCGAATATCGATCAACCGGAGCGTCCCCGATTGCCTCGGTCACGCCCAGTTCGACCTGCCATTCCAGCAAGGCCCGTGCAGAGTAATAGTCCAAGCCCGATTCCATATGGATAATTTACCCGCCTGAGGGCTGATGGAAAGCGAATTGGGCTTGATCGGTCGCTCTGTCGCGCCGACCATCAGGGCACGATGCTCAGAACCTTGCGAATCCCCCTGATCGGGCTTGGGCTGGTGCTTACCGGCAATCCGGCATTGGCGACGTTCCACGACGCACAGGGCCAGTGCCGTGCGGGCCAGTTCAAATGCGGCACCACCTGTTGTTCCGGTGGTCAAAGATGCAGCTTTGATGGGCACTGCATACCGCTGGGCGGCACCTATTGCGGTGGCGGGCGCAGTTGCGGCCCGTTTGAACGCTGCGTGGCGGGTGGAGCGCGTTGTGCACCCGCAGGCGCGAACAAATGCACATCGCGTCTGGATTGCCCCGGTGACAGTTTTTGCAATGGGCGCGGCGAATGTGAACGGATCACACCAGATCCGGGTACAGCCCCTCCTACGATATGCGAGGATGGCCGAACTTGTGCGCGAGGCTCGTCCTGTCTGCCGGGTGGGGGGTGTTCCCGTCCTGGATGGTTCCTGTGCGAAGAAACAGGCTCGCAGTGCCGTCCGGGATTCAAATGCTCGGACCATCAGGGCTGCGTGCCGATCAAAGCCATCGACTGCGGATACGGCAAATGGTGCAAACCGGGTGAACAATGTCTGCCAGAGGGTGGCTGCGAAAAACTGCCAGAGGGTTCTGATCCTTAGGTTGCTTTGCACCGCGTGGCTTTCTATAAGCGGCCCGATTGTCAGACAGGAGCCCGCCCATGCGTTTCGCCCATCGTCACCTTCTTGGCATCGAGCATCTGTCGCAATCCGATATCACCGAAATTCTCGATCTGGCCGAAACCTATGTCGACATGAACCGCCAGTCGACCAAGCATTCGGATGTGTTGTCGGGGCTCACCCAGATCAACATGTTCTTTGAAAACTCGACCCGAACGCAGGCAAGCTTCGAACTGGCTGGCAAGCGTCTGGGTGCAGATGTGATGAACATGGCGATGCAGGCCAGTTCGATCAAAAAGGGCGAGACGCTGATCGACACTGCGCTGACCCTGAACGCGATGCATCCTGACCTTTTGGTGGTGCGTCACCCGCATTCGGGCGCGGTCGACCTGCTGGCGCAAAAGGTCAACTGCGCTGTTCTGAACGCAGGCGACGGGCGGCATGAACATCCGACACAAGCTTTGCTGGACGCGCTGACGATCCGCCGCGCCAAAGGTCGTCTGCACCGTCTGAACATCGCCATTTGCGGCGATGTCGCGCACTCTCGTGTTGCTCGATCCAATTTGATCCTGCTGGGCAAGATGGAAAACCGCATTCGTCTGATCGGCCCGCCTACACTCGTGCCGTCGCAATTCGCCGAGTTCGGGGCCGAGGTATATGACGACATGAACGAGGGTCTCAAAGACGTCGATGTGGTCATGATGCTGCGCCTTCAGAAAGAACGAATGGACGGAGGCTTCATCCCGTCAGAACGTGAGTACTACCACCGTTACGGCTTGAATGCGGAAAAGCTGGCGCTGGCCAAGCCCGATGCCATCGTCATGCACCCCGGCCCAATGAACCGCGGGGTTGAGATCGACGGAACCCTGGCTGATGACATCAATCGATCCGTAATACAGGAGCAGGTGGAGATGGGGGTCGCTGTCCGCATGGCCGCCATGGACCTTCTGGCCCGCAACCTGCGCGAGGTTGCATGAACAATCTGAAAGTCGCCCCCCATGAACGCGGCGTTCTGCGCCTGTTCACACTGGACATGCGCCCGGAAGAGGCAAAGTTCCTGCGCGAACCGGGTGCCGCCGATCAGGTGCTTGGCATCGACGGGCTGGACCCCGAGCAGATCGACATTTTTCCGGTATCCGACCTCGAAGCACTTGGGCTTTACGGCTATCTGAACGAAGGGTGCGGCGTGTCCGAGGATCAGTTGGACCGTGCGGCGCTGGCGCAGATCGGCGGATGGGTCATGGTTCTGCGCAGCGCCGCGTTCAAAGACCAGGCCACGACCCTTGAACCCGATCCCCGGCTTCACATGATTGGTCTTTTCACGGAAGAGGCGACCAATTGGACCGGCGGAACGATCGAAACCGACAGCGCCAAGCCTTTCTCGGCCCCGCAAACCGCGCCGATTGACAACAAACCGCTCCGCATAGGCTCGGCTGTTATGGCATTGATAGCACTTTTAATCACCGGAGGGATTCTGTGGCTGATCCTGTAGTCTTTGCCCCGGACAAGGGCGCGTATATCCGCACCAATGCATGGCTTGCGGCCGCTGCCATGGCCGGAGCAATGGCTGTCTTGTGGTTGACCGGCAATCCTTACGTCTGGACTGGAGCACCTGCCGGCCTCGCCGCAATTGGCATCCGCGCGTGGTATCTGGCGTCGGAAGAACTGGCTGCTAACTGGGAGATGACCGGCACTTTGTTGACCGGCCCCGGTCCACGCAAAGTATCGCTGAACCAGATCGAGGCGGTCAAAACCATGGGCAGTTTCGTACAAGTCGTTACCAAGGGCGGCGATAAACACCTGATCAAGTATCAGGCCGATCCCGCCGCCACGAAGGCCGCCATCGAAAGGGCTGTTCCATGACTTCCGTTCTTTTCGCCAACGCCCGCCTGATCGACCCCGAAGCCGGAACAGAGTCAACTGGCTGGTTGCAGGTAAACAATGGCCGGATTACCGCCCGAGGCGAAGGAAGCGCGCCGAGTACTGAAGGGCATATCGTAGATTGCAACGGCAAGTGCCTCGCCCCTGGCATCATCGATATTGGCGTCAAGGTCTGTGAACCCGGTGAACGTCATAAGGAAAGCTATCGGTCAGCAGGACTTGCTGCTGCAGCTGGCGGTGTCACGACGATTGTCACCCGACCGGATACTCTGCCAGCAGTCGACACACCGGAAACGCTGGAATTCGCGACACGCCGGGCGCAGGCCGATGCGCCAGTCAATGTTCTGCCGATGGCTGCCCTGACCAAAGGGCGCGAAGGGCGTGAGATGACCGAGATCGGGTTTCTGATGGACGCGGGCGCGATCGCCTTCACTGATTGCGATCACGTCATCACTAATACCAAGGTGTTTTCCCGTGCCCTGACCTATGCGAAATCCTGTGGCGCGCTTGTGATAGCCCACCCGCAAGAGCCGGTGCTGAGCGCCGGGGCCGCAGCGACCAGTGGCAAGTTCGCGGCACTGCGCGGCCTGCCCGTAGTGTCACCGATGGCAGAGCGGATGGGGCTGGACCGCGACATTGCCCTGCTGGAGATGACCGGTGCCGCCTATCACGCCGACCAAATCACCACTGCCCGGGCGCTGCCTGCACTGGAGCGCGCCAAGCGCAATGGGCTGGACATAACCGCAGGGACGTCGATCCACCACTTGACGTTGAACGAGCTTGACGTGGCCGACTATCGCACCTTCTTCAAGGTCAAGCCGCCGCTGCGATCAGAAGACGACAGGCAAGCGGTAATTGAAGCTGTTCGCACCGGGCTGATCGATATCATCAGCTCGATGCACACCCCTCAGGACGAAGAAAGCAAGCGCCTGCCGTTTGAAGAAGCGGCCTCGGGTGCGGTCGCACTGGAAACGCTTCTGCCCGCGGCCTTGCGCCTGTATCACGCGGGCCAGCTGGATCTGCCGACGCTTTTTCGGGCCATGGCCCTTAACCCGGCCAAGCGGCTTGGACTGGACAGCGGTCGCCTGTCGAAAGGCGCGCCAGCCGATCTGGTTCTGTTCGATCCGGATGTGCCTTTTGTGCTTGATCGGTTTGCACTAAAATCAAAATCTCAGAACACTCCATTTGACGGCCAGCGGATGCAAGGTAAGGTCATTTCGACTTATGTGGCAGGTAATGAAGTGTTCCGGAGACCCTGATGCCCCCAATCGACAACTCGACTAGCGAACTGCTCCAATGGGCGGTGGTTGGATACCTGATGGGCTCCATTCCCTTCGGCTTGTTGCTTGCCAAGATCATGGGGCTGGGAAATCTGCGCGAGATCGGGTCCGGGAATATCGGGGCGACAAATGTCCTGCGCACCGGCAACAAGGCCGCTGCGGCACTGACCTTGCTGTTTGACGCAGGCAAGGGGGCGGCGGCCGTTCTGATCGCACGCGCATATGCGGGTGAAGATGCGGCCCAGGTTGCCGCTCTTTTGGCGTTTCTAGGCCATTGCTTTCCGGTTTGGCTGAGCTTCAAGGGTGGCAAGGGCGTGGCAACCTTTCTGGGGCTTTGGCTGGCACTGGACTGGCGCATCGGTGTTGCCTGCTGCCTGACCTGGCTGGTCGCGGCGGCAATCTGGCGGATATCCTCGGTTGGCGCATTGGCTGCGGCCGCGCTGTCAACAACTTGGGTGTTGTTGCTGTCAAACGGGACTACATTTATCCTTGGGATAATTCTGACACTTCTGGTCTACTGGCGGCACAGCTCGAACGTTGCGCGGATCAAGGCCGGAACGGAACCCAGAATCGGAAAGCCGTGATCGCGCCAGACGGGTTTCTGTCTGCCCTTTTTGCACTGCCCTTGGGCAGTTTCACCGGAACCTCCGGCGGTCGACGCTATGTTGTTGTGCGTCAACGAATGGCGGGTGGTAAATCCCACAAGCTGGTTGCACACGAACTGGGCGGAGCCGACTATATCAGCCTGAACCTGTATCAGACCATGGGCAGCGGCGCGTTGCTAAGACCCTGTGAAATGTCCGCATGCAAAGTCATCGCATTTGTCCTGAACCTAAGGCCGGATGCCTGAGGTGAGATCGGCAAAAAAGAACAGTGGCTCTATCACCTGCGCACAATCACAAATCATTGTTTTGAACGTGATCAGCCCGCTTCCCAAATCGCTATCGTGACGGTCAATTACGGGCCACACAGGACAACAATCTGGGCCTTACGGCGGCAATTTTCGCGGTGCCGAACGGGCTCTTTTCACGAAAGGTGAAGCAATGAACAAGTTTAAATCTCTGATCACTGGCGTGGCACTGTCTGTCACATTGGCAACCTCCGCGCTGGCGGCTGGCGTTGAAATCAACGCAAGCTCGACCGGTCTGGCCATGCAGGGTTATGACCCGGTGGCGTACTTCACCGCTGGCGAGGCAACCAAAGGCGACTACCGCATCACTGCGTTGCACGATGAGGCACTGTACCGGTTCTCGTCGGAAGAAAACAAAGTAGCCTTTGAGGCCAACCCCGAAGCATACCTGCCCGCATATGGTGGCTATTGTGCCTTCGGCGCGGCCATGGGCTTTAAATTCGACGGCGACCCGAACCACTGGAAGATCGTCGACAACAAACTGTACCTGAACCTGTCCAAAGACATTCAGGAGCGCTGGGAAGGCGACATCCCGGGTTTCATCGAAAGCGCGAGCGCAAACTGGGAAACGATTGCTGAAAAATCCCCGGCAGAGCTGCAATCGCAGTAAGATCTGACTATTTCAGGCACAGCGGCGGCGGGTTTTCCGCCGCCGTATGTTTTTTGAACACCTCTCATCCTTCCCCAGCGGGCGAAACATATATCCGCATTCAAAGGACAATGGCGTTTGGGTACTGCGTTACAGATCCAGAATTGTGCTGCCGGTCGTTTGCCGCGCTTCAAGCGCACGATGCGCATCAGCAACCTGATCCAAGGCAAAACGCTGATCGACATGGATTTTGACCTCACCCCCCTCGACTTTGCCAAACAGGCGACGCGCCATTGCCTGACACACCGCATGATCCGCGATATGTGTAAATAACGTGGGCCGTGTGATCTTGAGCGAGCCTTTCTGGCCCAGAATCCCAAGGTTGAACGGTGGAACCGGGCCCGAGGCGTTGCCGAAGGAAATCATCATGCCCAGCGGTTTCAGGCAATCCAGTGATCCTTCGAATGTGTCCGCCCCAACCGAGTCCATCACCACGTCGACGCCCTGACCCTTTGTAATCTCAACCACGCGTTCTGCGAAATTCTCGGACCTGTAATTGATGCAATGCGCGGCCCCGTTAAACCGGGCAAGGCTGCATTTTTCGTCACTCCCCGCCGTTCCGATCAAGGTGATGCCTTCGGATTTAGCCCATTGGCATGCAATCAACCCGACCCCACCAGCTGCCGCATGGAACAGAACCGTATCGCCCCGTTTCAACGGTGTGGTCCGGTGAAACAGGTATTCAACCGTCAGACCTTTCAGCATCATCGCGGCGCCGGCTTCGAATGTGATGCCATCCGGTAGCGGGCAAACCTGCGCTGCGGGCATCACACGCGCCTCGCAATATGCACCGGGCGGGGCTGCGGCGTAAGCGGCCCGCTGCCCCGGCTGAAGATGCGTTACCCCTTCCCCAACCGCTTCAACGGTACCCGCCGCTTCCATGCCTAAAGCATGTGGAAGATCAAGGGGATACAGGCCGGTGCGTTGATATACGTCGATGAAATTCAACCCGCAGGCCTGATGCCGAATACGTATCTCACCCGGACCGGGGTCGCCCACTGGCCTGTCTTCGATCCGCAGAACCTCAGGCCCACCAAATTCATGAATCACAACCGTTTTCGCTGTTTTCTGCATCCTGACCTCCTCTTGCCTGCCATCAAGCTAACATGACTGTGACACAGGGCAATCCGTCCGATGCCGGAGTATTGATCCAGATTTCGCAAATTTATGCTATACTGAGGCATCGCGTTGCCGGTTGATCCGGCCACGGGCAACTGAATGCCGGATCCGTTCCGCGGCGCAATTCTCGCCAGGGAAGGGTGAAGAAATGGCTAAGACAATCGGAAATCCGATCAGCTGGGCGGCCCAGGCTCTGGGCGCCACAAGTGACCACGTCACGGAAAGTGTCTCGCAACTTGGCAGTACAGATCCGACGCAACTGCCAATGGTACAGACCTTGACCCTGCAAGACCTGCGGGCCTGCCTGAGGGCGGGGTATCAGGATTTTCTCGAAACCCGAGCAGATGTCGTTTTCATTGTCCTGGTCTACCCGGTTGCGGGGCTTTTGATGTTCGGCTTTGCCCTGAACGCCAATCTGGTTCCGCTTCTGGCCCCTCTGGTCGCTGGCTTCGCGCTGATCGGACCTGTTGCGGCCGTGGGCCTCTATGAGATCAGCCGTAAACGTGAACAGGGCAGCGAGGTTCACTGGCTGGACGCATTTGGTGTGCTTCGATCGCCGTCGTTCGGAGCAATTCTGGTTTTGGGGTTTTACCTAGTAATGCTGCTGCTGCTTTGGCTAATGGTGGCGCAAAGCATTCACACCTACACGATGGGCCCCGAGGTTCCAGCGTCGCTCAGCGCATTTGCCACGCAGGTGTTCACGACCTCTGCGGGCTGGACGATGGTCATTGTCGGAACTGCGGTTGGGTTTGTTTTTGCCCTTTGCGCTCTGGCGATCAGCGTGGTCAGTTTTCCCTTACTGCTGGACCGCAAAGTGGGCCTGCCGGTTGCTGTTGTGACATCATTCAGAGTGCTGCGTCACAACCCCGGAGTCATTCTGACCTGGGGGTTCATTGTAGCGGTGCTTTTGTTCCTGGGGGCTTTGCCGCTGCTGTTGGGTCTTATCGTGGTGATGCCCGTTCTGGGTCATGCCACGTGGCATCTGTATCGCCGAGCCGTTGCGTAAACGCGCGGGACACGCCCGCGCATTCAAAACTCAACCCGCGATCTTCAGAACAATCTTGCCAATATGACCCGAGCTTTCCATGCGCGCATGGGCGGCGGCTGCCTCGGTCAGATCAAACTCGCTGTCCATCACGGGCGCAACTTTTCCGGCTTCCAAAAGAGGCCAGACAGCTTCGCGCAGGTCCTGCGCGATTTGCGCCTTGGCCAGATCGCTTTGCGGGCGCAGGGTGCTGCCGGTCAGGGTCAGACGCTTGACCATCATCAGGGCAAAGTTCAGCTCGACCACAGGCCCTTGCAGAAACGCGATTTGCACCAGCCGCCCATCCTCGGCCAGAGCTTTGACGTTGCGCGGAATGTAACCACCGCCGACCATATCAAGGATCAGGTTTGCCCCACCTTCGGCGCGCATGGCTGCTACGAAATCCTCGTTTCGATAGTTGATCGCCTTTTCCGCGCCCAGCTTGACGCAAGCCTCACATTTCTCATCCGACCCAGCCGTGGCAAAAACGCGCGCGTCAAAGGCATTGGCCAGTTGGATTGCCGTCGTACCAATTCCGCTGGACCCACCGTGAACCAAAAAGCGTTCACCTGCCTTCAACCCGCCACGCATGAACACGTTGGACCAGACTGTAAAGAAGGTCTCGGGCAGACACGCTGCCTCTTTCATTCCCATACCTGCAGGCACTGGCAAACAATGGGCCGCTGGGGTCGAAACGTATTCCGCATATCCTCCGCCCGGCAGCAGTGCGCAGACCCGATCGCCGACAGACAGTCCTTCAACCCCCGCACCGACTGAAACCACTTCGCCCGAAGCCTCAAGCCCCGGCAGGTCGCTGGCGCCCGGCGGCGGATCGTAAGCGCCCGCGCGTTGCAAAGCATCGGGGCGGTTCACCCCGGCATAGGACACTTTCAATACAACCTGTCCGGCCCCCGGCTTAGGGATAGGCCGTTCGGTCAGCTGCAAAACATCGGGACCACCCGGTTGAGTGATCTCAACAGCACGCATCATCTGGGTCATAGGCACCTCCTTTGCCCAATGCCTAACAGGCATCAGAGGCAAGGCCCAGCACCAAGACGCGTTACTTTCTGGGGTTCAACATGCCCGGCAGATCACCCCGCATCTTGGACGGCGCCCTCACCTGACCCGCCAGCCAGTTCGGAACTGCAAGAAAGGGTTTCAACACCGGGTTGTCACGTACCTGAGCCTTGAGCTTTTCGAACTCCATGACATTTGCAATCCGGCGATCCAGAAACTCCCACGTGCGCTGATGGTTCGGGCTGTCATCGCCCAGCCAGAACAGCAAGGTCGAGGAATAGACCCCCGACAAGGTTGCCCGTTTGGTGTACCAGTTCACATCTTCTGACGTATCGCCCAGCGTGTCCCAGATCAGATCGCAGGTCTGCCATAACGCCTTGGCCCCATCGGCCGCATATGCTGGCAGGGAAAACAGCGTCATGCCCCGGCGCACCAGCTCTTTGTCTTCAACAGCCTGCAACCGGAACCTGACCGCAGCGGCAATCCTGTCGCGGAATTTTAGCCCGCTCATGTCCTCGGACCTGAGGCGGTCCAGCATCACCTGATCGCCGCGCGCATGAAAGGCCAGTGCCAGATCAACCGCCCCGCGCGGGCAGATTGCACGTGCCAAACCGTCATCCAGACCACAATCGGATACCGAGGCGCGAAAGCTGGTTTCCGACCAGCCGTCGAAAGGAACATGGTTCAGCATCGCGTCCAAAAGCTGCCGTTTTGCATCTTCATATGTGGTGGTCATGACGGTTCTCCGGTTGTCAGGCCCAGTACTAGACAAGTTAGGGCGGCTTTGCTATACGGCCAACTCCTGCAATTTCCTTGCAACTCTATCTAGAAAGGTGGTGACAACCACATGCAGGTTAGTGTTCGCGACAATAACGTCGATCAGGCGCTTCGTGCCCTGAAGAAAAAGCTGCAGCGCGAAGGCGTGTTCCGTGAAATGAAGCTCAAGCAACATTTCGAGAAACCGTCCGAGAAAAAAGCGCGCGAGAAAGCTGAAGCGATTCGCCGTGCCCGTAAACTGGCGCGCAAGAAAGCCCAGCGCGAAGGTCTGCTTTAAGATCTTTGATTTCGTCCAGCTTTGGATGACACTATTTGACGACCCCCGAGGCATGGCCCGGGGGTTTGTCGTTTCAGGGCTCGGATACAATCCGCCGACTCGTGGTTCAGGTTGTGCGGCAAGCTGCCAATTCCGTACAGGCAGTGTTTTGCCCGGCGCTTTGCAGCGCAGCGAATCTCGTCTCGGTAGCATCGCGCCGCCAAAACTCGCCTGAATTGCGCCGCCCTCTATCGCCCCCGACGTCCCCGCCTCTAAGTGAGCCCGTCCGCAAGGGCACAAACACAAACGGAGGCAAATATGTCGACTGCAAGTACATACGAACGCGAGATGCTGGCGCTGATAAACCAGGAGCGCACATCCCGCGGGCTCAACCCGCTGCAGCTTGAAACGCAGCTGAACGACTCGTCCGAAGATCACAGCACCTGGATGCTGAATACAGACACCTTCAGCCACACCGGTTCAGGCGGTTCCAGCGCAACCCAGCGGATGCAAAACGCGGGATTCGATCTTGAAGGAAGCTGGCGCACCGGGGAAAACATCGCATGGCAGTCCGAACGCGGCGCGCCGGGTATCAGCGACGATGTCACCCAGTTGCATCAAAACCTGATGAACAGCCCGGGTCACCGCGCCAATATTCTGAACCCGGATTTCAAGTATATCGGGATCGGGATCGAAACCGGTGACATGCAGGGCTTCGATGCCGTGATGGTCACGCAAAACTTTGCCGCAACCGACGCGGCTGTCATGCTGGACAACGGCAATACAAACGCCCCGCCCGTTCCTCCGACAACACCGGACGAGGTTGCCGAGCCCGAGGAACCAGAAACCGAAACCCCGGATACTGACGTCACCGAGACCGAAGAGCCTGTGACTGAGACCCCCGGAACCGGGGAACCGACCCCCGAAACACCGGACACCGATGTCACAGAGACTGAAGAGCCGGACCCCGAGACACCTGATACCGACGTCACTGAGACCGAAGAACCGGAACCTGAAACCCCCGGTACCGAGGAACCAACACCCGAAACACCGGACACTGACGTAACCGAAACTGAAGAACCGGAACCTGAAGCGCCGGATACTGACGTCACCGAAACCGAAGACCCGCAACCTGAAACGCCCGATACTGAAGTCGTCGATGGTGGTGAGCCGGAAGCCTTCTGCTTTGATATTCAGGCATTCCTGGATGAAATCGCCAGCTTCCTTGAAAACCTGCAAGCGCAGTTTGACGAGTTTGATTGGCGCGACGACATGAATGACGGCATTGATGTGGCAGATGTCGACGATGTCGATATCATGCCGACCATAGATACCACTCCGGAGACCGAGATTGAGCCTGTCGACACCGAAACGGCCGAAGACGATGGCTGCGATGTCTTCATGATCAATATCTTCACCCATGACTGCATGATGGATGCAGCCTGATCACTTGAAATTGTGCGAGGTCGGTCCTGCCGGCCTCGCATGCGTTACTCAGTAAATCTTTGGGACGTAAAGCTCGTCTGGCAATACCCGCCGCTCGTATTCAGGATTGTACCGCCGGTCCGGCAAATTGACCTTTTCCTGTGGCACGTCTTCGTAGGGGATTCTTGTCAACAGATGCTCGATACAATTCAGACGTTCGCGTTTCTTGTCATTGCCCTCAACGATATACCACGGTGCTTCAGGTATGTTGGTTCGAAACAACATGTCTTCCTTGGCCTTCGTGTACGCCTCCCAGCGAATGCGGGATTCAAGATCCATCGGTGACAGTTTCCACTGTTTCATCGGGTCGTGAATACGCATGAGGAACCGCAGTTGTTGCTCTTCATCCGTGATCGAAAACCAGTATTTCAGCAGAATGATCCCTGACCGCACCAGCATCCGTTCAAATTCGGGAACGTCCTGAAAGAACTGTTCGACCTGATCCTCGGACGCAAAGCCCATCACTCGCTCAACCCCCGCCCTGTTGTACCACGAGCGGTCGAACAACACGATCTCACCAGCCGCAGGCAGATGCGGCACGTAGCGTTGAAAGTACCATTGGCTCTGTTCGCGGCGACTGGGGGCAGGCAGAGCGACCACACGGGCGACACGGGGGTTCAGGCGCTGCGTGATCCGTTTGATCACGCCCCCCTTGCCCGCACTATCACGGCCTTCAAACAGGATACAAACCTTGGCGCCAGTGTGCTGAACCCAATCCTGCACCTTGATCAACTCAGCCTGCAACCGCAGCAGGTTTCGGAAATAGACTTTGCGATCCAGCATTTCGGGGTGCTGGTCCCGATAGATTTTGCGGACTTCCATCGACAGCATAGGCTCGCTGAACTCGATTTCGAAGTCTTCATCCAGCGTGTCTTCCAATTCGGCCTCAAGCCAGTTCTTGGTGCCCCCATCGTTCTCGTAAGCCAAGATCAGCTCCTTCTCAGTCATCGGGTTCGAACCATATCGGGCCTGTGTAACCGCCTGATGTCATCAGATAAATCGAAGCCGATCCGTTGCAGCAGTCTCTATCGGAAATCAGGGTCTGGACGGGTATATGGTCTTTTACCCGAATGTGTACGTCTGGCCCAAAGGATACAAGCACAAGAATTGACACAAGGCGCCAATCGCGCGCTTTCAGGTTGCTTGCATTGCCTTGTTTTTGTGCGGCATGACTGGGTCCACAATTCAGACGAGAACGCCGTGACGTATTTCTTTTCGACATTGCCGGTCACATGGCCCTGGCTGATCTTGATCACAGCCCAAGTCGCGGCGATGGGGCGACGATCCGGACTTGCGTATGCCCTGCTGATTCTGTTCGTCAGTGTCGCCTCGGTTACCGGACTGATGTCACCGACAGCAATCGTGGCGGTGGCGCTTGGTCTGATCGTGGCCTTCTTCCTCCCACGCCAGACAGGTCTGCTGGCTATTGCGGGGCATACGCTGTTGATCCTGTGGTGCCTGGCATTGGGGGCTCATCTGCTGCCAGGATTCAACAATTTGAAACTGCTGGATCAGGTGCAGGCAAGTGCCTCGAGCACAAGTTTTACACTGCACCTGAATCTGGACAAACCCATGGTCTTCTTTGCCGTTCTTCTGGCTTGGCCCGGAATGCTGAACAGCGCAATCCAGATCAGAATAAAACCTTTGCTAGCGGGTTTTCTGATTCTGCCCGGCCTGTTTCTGCTGGGTCTATCGCTGGGCGCCGTGCGCATGGACCTCTCAGCCCCTTATCGGTGGCTGGTTTTTTGCCTGTCCAACCTGTTTCTGACTTGTCTTACGGAAGAGGCGTTCTTTCGCGGCTACTTGCAGTCGGCCATTACCTTGCGCCTTGGGGCAACAGGCGGTCTGGTCGCTGCCAGCCTGCTCTTTGGATTGGCGCATATTGGCGGAGGACCCGCGCTTGTGGTATTCGCATCCCTTCTCGGGTTGGGGTGCGGGTTGGGGTTTTATGCAACCGGTCGGCTTTGGGTGCCTGTTGCGATGCATTTCTTGTTCAATCTGACCCACCTGCTGCTGTTCACCTATCCCGGCCCGTTATGACGGTCAGACCGGCAAGGCCGTGGTCTTGAACACGGTACGCAGCGCAAATGAACTTTGCATCTGCGCCACCCCAGGCAAGCGCGACAGGTATTGCCGGTGGATACGCGCGAAATCTTCTGTGTTTTCCGCCACGACCTTCAGAATGTAGTCTGCGGTTCCGGCCATCAGATGGCACTCCAGCACATCTGGTATTCGGGCCACCGCCTTTTCGAAAACATCCAGGACCTCTTCGGCCTGGCCTTGTAGCGTGATCTCGACAAAGACGGTGGTAGGCACGTTCATTTTCCGCGCATCCAGCAGAGCCACATAGTTGCGGATATAGCCGTCAACCTCCAACCGTTGAACGCGGCGGTGGCACGCAGATGGAGACAGGTTGACCTGTTCAGACAGTTCCGAATTCGACATCCGGCCATTCTTCTGAAGTGCGGCCAGAATCTTTCGATCAGTCGTGTCCAGGCTCATTCCTGCAAATCCTTTGCGAGTTTTTTGAATAGTACGGGAAATTCTTCCAAAGAAAAGTCTACTGACACGTTTTCTTTCACAGAAATTGCGCCACGAAATGCACATAATTTAAGCAGCTTATGAACGGAGAGCCCAATGAAAATCGGTTGCCCCAAGGAAATCAAACCTCAGGAATTCCGCGTCGGGATGACGCCCAATGCCGCTCAGGAAGCGGTCGCTCGCGGACACCAAGTCCTGATCGAGTCCGGCGCGGGCATCGGCGCAGGTTTCGACAATGACGCCTATGTCGCCGCAGGCGCGCAAATTATCGACACCGCGGAAGAGGTGTTTGCCACCGCCGACATGATCGTCAAGGTCAAGGAACCGCAGGCCGTGGAACGCAAGATGCTGCGTGAAGACCAGCTGCTGTTCACCTATCTGCACCTGGCTCCGGACCCGGATCAGACACATGACCTGCTGGAATCGGGTTGTACCGCAATTGCCTACGAAACCGTAACAGATGCCAACGGCGGCCTGCCGCTGCTGGCACCTATGTCCGAGGTCGCCGGTCGTCTGGCCCCTCAGGTCGGATCCTGGACCCTGCAGAAGGCCAATGGCGGCCGTGGGGTTCTGATGGGTGGCGTTCCCGGCGTCGGCCCGGCCAAAGTGGTTGTGATTGGCGGCGGTGTCGTCGGGACACACGCGGCCAAGATTGCCGCCGGAATGGGGGCTGATGTCACCGTTCTGGATCGGTCGCTGCCGCGCCTGCGCTACTTGGACGATGTCTTTGGCGGAACTTTTAAGAACCAGTATTCGACAGCAGGCGCGACCGCTGAACTGATCCAGGACGCCGATATGGTCATCGGTGCTGTTCTGATCCCCGGCGCAGCCGCACCGAAACTGGTGTCGCGCGCTCAACTGTCGACGATGAAACCCGGCGCAGTACTGGTGGATGTCGCCATCGACCAAGGCGGGTGCTTTGAAACGTCAAAAGCCACCACCCATGCCGATCCGATCTACGATGTCGATGGCATTATGCATTACTGCGTTGCCAACATGCCGGGCGCTGTTGCGCGCACCTCGACCATCGCACTGGGCAATGCCACGATGCCGTTCATGCTGTCGCTGGCCGACAAGGGATGGAAACAGGCATGTCAGGACGATCCGCACCTGCTGGAAGGTCTGAACGTTCATGCTGGTAAACTGACCTACTATGCCGTTGGCAAGGCCCTTGGCATCGACGTCGTTTCGCCAAACGTGGTGGTCAAATCGTAAGCGCCTCCACTCCGGAAGTTGCCTGTTGATAGTAATTCTCAGGGTGGCGCGGTCGGTACCGAACCGACGACTTTCACAAAAAAGGGCACCGGGTTTCGGCGCGGTGCCCTTTTCAAATTGAGGAGGGAATAATTATTTTCCCGATCGGCCGGTGCCAGTTTTACCCCTGTTTTTGAATTTCGACCGAATGCGGATACGGAATCGAAACACCTTTGGCGTCAAACGCCTCTTTCACCGCCTTCGTAAGCTCGAACTTGACGTCCCAGTAATCGGCTGCGGCACACCATAGCCGCGCAGTCAGATCGACTGAGCTGTCGCCCAGATTCGTGACCCGCACCCAGGGTTCAGGATCGCTGTTAATGCGCTGGTCGGCCTTGGCCACATCCAGAATGATCTGCATGGCGGTATCTGCGCTGTCCCCGTAATCAATTCCAAACACCAGATCGACACGACGTGTGTCGTGGGCTGAATAATTGGTTATGATCGACCCCCATGCCTGACCGTTTGGAACAATGATCTGCACGTTATCGGGAGTCACAAGCTCGGTCGTGAACAGGCTCAGATCCATAACGGTTCCTGCCGTGCCACCGATATCCACATACTGTCCAAGCTTGTAGGGTCGGAAAACCACCAACATCACACCGGCCGCAAGATCACTCAGTGTACCCTGAAGTGCCAACCCGACAGCCAGCGACGCAGCGCCCAGAATGGCGACGATACTGGTGGCTTCTATCCCGAAGATCCCCAAAACGGCGACCAGAACTATGGCCAAAATCGCCCACTTGATCACACTGGCGGCAAAATTTCCGAGTGTCGGGTCGATCTGCGGCGTTCTGTTGATCCGGCGGCGTACAACACCCGCGATCATTCGGGCGGCGATCCAACCCAGAACAAGAACGATCAGAGCCTTCGCTGCATTCAAGGCAATGGGCAAGTATTGATTGGCCATACCAATCGCCTGCTCAGCCAAGTCGGCGGTTTGTTCCATCTCGAATTTCCTCGTGTTTTCTGTTCATCAATTCTAATAAAACAGGCTCCGCGATAGGTACGGAGCCCGATGTAATAACAGAATTACTGGTCTACTTCTTCAAAGCGTCCCGGATTTCCATCAGGATGTCCAGTTCGCTAGGACCTGCGGGCGCCTCTTCAGCCGCTTCTTCCTCTGCTTCAGCAGCGTCTTTGACCTTATTCACCATTTTTACCAGCATGAAGACGACCCAGGCGATGATCAGGAAATTGATGATAGCCATTATGAAAGCACCATAGGCAAAGACGGATGCGCCTGCTTCACGTGCCGCGTCAAGGCTGGCACCTTCGGCCACGTCGCCTGCAAGAACGGCGTAATTGTTCGTAAAGTCGATACCCCCTGTGAACAATCCAATAAGCGGATTGATCAGATCGCCCACCAACGAGGTAACAATTGCGGTAAACGCAGCACCGATAATGATACCGACCGCCATGTCCATGACATTGCCCTTGGCAATGAATGTCTTGAATTCTTCCAGCATAGCATCCCTCTTGTTTTCTAAGACCACGCTTCTGTTCACGCATGATCGCATAGGAATTGTGCGTTAAACGCATGAATAAGGGTATGTTTTTTAGGGGAAAGCCACCCTATTTTTCCCCAAATGGCATTTCTCAGGAGTTACCATGTCTCAACTTGCGCCTTTTTTCGTAACCGACAGATGGCCTGTAAAAGATCCCAAGGTCCTTCAACTCTACTCCTATCCAACGCCAAACGGCGTCAAAGCCTCGATCATGCTTGAGGAAACCGGCCTGCCCTATGAGGCGCATCTGGTGACCCTGGCAGACTCGGATGTCAAAAGTCCCGAGTTCCTGTCGCTGAACCCGAACAACAAGATCCCGGCGATAATCGACCCCAACGGACCCGACGGTGCACCGCTGGCCCTGTTCGAAAGCGGCGCGATCCTGCTGTATCTGGCCGAGAAAACGGGCAAGTTCCTTGGCCAAACCGCAGCAGACAAGCACCGGATCACCCAATGGCTGATGTTTCAGATGGGCGGCATCGGGCCAATGTTTGGCCAGCTAGGGTTTTTCTACAAGTTCGCTGGCAGCGCGATAGAAGATCCGCGCCCGCGCGAGCGTTACATCAACGAAGCCAAGCGCCTGCTGAACGTGGTGAATACGCAACTGGAAGGACAAGACTGGATCGCGGGCGAATATTCCATCGCGGATATCGCGCTTGCCCCGTGGCTGAATGCACTGGATTTCTATGGCGCGAAGGATGTGTTTGATTGGGACGGCTATTCCAATGTCGTCGCTTATGTTGATCGTTTCTTCCAACGCCCAGCGGTTCAGCGCGGCAAAGCCATACCGGCACGAGACTGATAACACTTGAAAGAAAGGGGGCGCCAAACCGGCGCCCCTTTTATCGATCAGCCGGGCAGGGCGCCTGTCAGCACGTAGCGCAGAATTTCGACCACCTGAGCGGGTTCTTCCGCCACGGCCAGTGCGGCGGCATCAACTTCTTTCAGCGCGTGCTGATGATCTGGGCCGTGCAGAACGATGATGGACTTGCCCAGTGCTGCAGCGTAACCCGCGTCAAAGGCGGCGTTCCACTGTTTGTACTTGTCACCAAACCTGACGACGACAACATCCGCATCCGCAATCCCCTTGCGGGTCCGGATCGCATTGACCATCGCCCCCTTGTGGTCGTGCCAATACTTGTTCGGCTCAGCCCCCAGAATGGCCACACCACAATCATCACTGGCCGCGTGATCGGTAACGGGGCTGTTGAAGGTCACGTCCAACCCTTGCGCCCCATCGATGATCTGATCACGCCAGTCGGTGTGGATTTCTCCGGAAAGATAAACGTTCAGGCCCATGGCAAACTCCGATGTTGTTCCCGACCAATTTAAGGGTCCAACACCCAAAGCCCAACGCGGATTCCGGAAAAACCTTACATTTTACGAGCCACTAGGAATCGGCGGGCGTCACGTATTGGGAAACTGTCGCTCTCGATGATGCTGAACCCGGCGCGTTCAAGGGCCGCATCAAGATCCGCCTCAGACAGGAATTGCACAAACGGAGCCTTACCAAAGAACTGCATGATCGGAAGCGCGAGACGAATAGCGTAATACTTCAGGCTCGCCGCGCTGGACGGCTGGCAAAAAGTTTTCGAAATAAACAGTCCGCCCGGTTTAAGGACCGAATGTATTTGGCTCAGTGTCAGATCCAGATCCTCGACCAGATGCAAAAGATTGAATGCCAGCGCCGCATTAAATGAACCCTCAGGCGGTCGATTTGCATCAGCCTCGGCAAAGGTGACGTTTTCGATGCTTTGCGAATTGGCGTTTCGACGTCCAACGGCCAACATACCGGGGGACACATCGGTTGCAGTGATAGATCCTACATATCCGGACAGCTTCAGAGCAGTCATGCCTGTGCCGCACCCAAGCTCCAGAACATCATCGGTTTTCTTCAGGTAAGACGCTGTCCGTTCCAGCGTATGCTCGTACGAAGCCATGTCTTTGATGGGCGAGCGGGCATAATTCTCGGCCACTCCATCCCAGAATTTCGCAGTGGTGGTCATTGAGGAGTCTCCTTTCGGCGAGAATTTATTCATGCGCAGACCGAATATAAATTGCCGAAATTTGCAGGTTTACTATACATTTTAGTATGAATGAGTTTGGCGATTTTGATTGGAACCACATCCGTTCCTTTCTGGCGACGGCTGAAACCGGGTCATTTTCCGCAGCGGCACGGCAGCTACGGCAAACCCAGCCTACGCTGAGTCGTCAGATAGCAGCGCTTGAACAGGACTTGGGCGTGATGCTGTTTGAACGGGTTGGCAGAACTCTTGAGATCACTCAGGCCGGATTGGAGCTGCTGGATCATACACGCAAAATGGGGGACGCGGCCAATCGCATTGCGCTGACGGCGTCCGGACAGGCTCAATCCATTGAAGGCCGGGTTCGCATCACCGCCAGTGACGTGATGTCAGCCTATGTCTTGCCCGACCTGCTGCGCGAAATCCGGGCGCAAGCCCCGCGCCTGCGGATTGACGTGATTGCCTCAAACGATATTCAGGATCTTATGCGGCGCGAGGCAGATATCGCGATCCGCCATGTCCGCCCTGATCAACCCGACCTAATCGCGAAGCTGGTACAGGAGGCGTCCGGGCATTTCTATGCAACCACAGAGTATCTCAACCGTGCGGGACGCCCGAAATCAAAGCAGGACCTTTCACGGCATGAGTTCATCAGCTTCGGCGACAACAATCAGATGATCGCCTATCTGAAACCGCTTGGCATTCACCTGACCAACGAGAATTTCCGGCTTGGGTCTCAGAACGGAATAGTGGCTTGGGAATACGCCAAACAAGGCTTTGGCATAGCGCCCATGTCGCAGACCGTCGGTGATGCGGCACCAGGTATGGAGCGTGTGTGCCCCGGGATGGAGGCTATCACATTTCCGATCTGGCTGACCACGCATCGCGAGTTGCACACCAGCCGCCGCATCCGGCTGGTCTATGACTTACTGACCAAGTTCCTGTCCAAATAAAAAACGCGCCCGAAGGCGCGCTTTCCATTGGAGCCTCAGAGCTCTAACCGCGAAGGACCCCACCCGTCGCCTTGGCAACCTTGGCAATGATCTTCTCGGCTACGGCTTCGATGTCCTTTTCCTTCAGCGTCGCCTCAGTCGGTTGCAGACGCACGGTAATGGCAAGAGACTTCTTGCCTTCGCCAAGGCTGCCACCAATGAATTCGTCAAAGACACGCACGCCCTCAATCAGTGCCTTGTCGGCACCTGCGGCTGCGTTTACCAACGTCAGCGCTTCGACATCGGCATCGACAACAAAGGCAAAATCACGCTCGACCGCCTGCAAGTCGCGTAGTTCCAGCGCAGAGCGGGTGGCACCGGATTTTCGGGGCAAAGGCACTTCGTCCGGCCAGATGGTGAATGCCATTACCGGACCTTTTATGTCCATCGCCTGCAAAACGCGCGGGTGCAACTCTCCGAAGACAGCCAGTACTTTTTTCGGACCCAGACAGATTTTGCCATGACGACCCGGATGCCACCATGGATCGCCGTCGCGCAGAATCTGAACCTTTTCGGGCGCGCCAACGGCGGCCAGAACAGCCTCGACATCTGCCTTGGCGTCGAACACGTCCACTGGGCGCGCAGCACCGTGCACATCCTTGGGGCCAGAACGTCCTACCAGCAGGCCGGTGATCTGGGTTCTCTGATCACCCGGCTCGCCATTGTGAAAGACCGGACCGACCTCGAACAGGGCGACATCCGCGAATCCGCGCGCCTGATTGCGGGCGGCAGCCTGCAACAGGCCGGGCAGCAGATCGGGGCGCATATGGCTCATCTCGGATGAGATCGGGTTTTCCAGCATGGTCGTAGTATCGCCACCACCGAACAAAGCCGCCGAAGCCTGATCAATGAACGTATAACTGACGCATTCGTTATAACCCAGCGCCGCGCAGGTACGGCGCGCCATGGACTGACGGCGCTGCGCCGGGGTCATCACCGGTTTCGGTATCCCCTCGGTCACGCGCGGCAACGGCCGGCCTTGCAGCTTGGTCAAGGAAGCAATCCGCGCGACCTCTTCCACCAGATCAGCCTCGCCCAGGATATCCGGGCGCCAGCTGGGGACATGGGCCATCTCGCCTTCCAGACGAAAGCCCAGACGGGTCAGGGTCTGTCGCTGTTCGCTTTCGGGAATATCCATCCCGACCAGAGACTGCACCCTTTCCGCATTCAGCTTGTAGGCGCGCGCATGGTTCGGCGCTTTGCCAGCCTCAACCACGTTGGAGGCTTCTCCGCCGCAGATATCCAGAATCATCTGGGTCGCGTGTTCCAGCCCCTCGCGGGTGTATTCCGGGTCAACACCGCGCTCGAACCTATAGCGCGCGTCGGAATTGATCTTGAGCGCACGGCCTGTGAGCGCGATCTGGACATGATCCCAGAACGCGCTTTCGAGGAAAACGTTTACCGTTTCCTCGGTACATCCGGTTTCCTCACCGCCCATGATGCCCGCAATCGATTCCGGGCCTTTGTCATCCGAAATCACCATCATTCCGGGTTGCAGCGTGTATTCTTTTTCATCCAGCGCAACCAGCGTCTCGCCGCCTTTGGCCCGGTGCACCCGCAGGTTGCCCTGCACCTTGTCGGCGTCGAACACGTGCAACGGGCGGTTGTGATCGTAGGTCATGTAATTGGTGATATCCACCAGCGCCGAGATCGGACGCAGACCTATGGCCTTCAACTGATCCTGCAGCCATTGCGGGCTGGGGCCATTCTTCACGCCACGGATCAGACGACCGGTGAAATGCGGCGCTCCGTCCAGCGTGTCTTCTTCGATTGACACCTTGATCGGACACTCGAAATCACCCGGAACAGGCGTATAATCACGCTGCTTCAACGTGCCAATTCCACGCGCGGCCAGATCGCGCGCAATCCCTTCAACCCCCAGCGCATCCGGGCGGTTCGGAGTGATCGCGATTTCAATCATCGGGTCGACTTTGGATGGGTCGTTTTCTGCAAGCCAGCCCACGAATGTATCACCCACTTCGCCCGAGGGCAGTTCGATGATGCCGTCATGTTCATCCGACAGCTCCAACTCACGCTCGGACGCCATCATGCCAAAGCTTTCGACACCGCGGATCTTGCCGACGCTGATGGTCAGGTCCAGGCCAGGGATGTACATGCCCGGTTTGCAGACCACGACGGTGATCCCTTCACGCGCATTGGGCGCACCGCAAATAATCTGTAGCTCGCCCTCGTCCGTATCGACCTTGCAAACGCGCAGCTTGTCTGCGTCGGGGTGTTTTTCGGCGTGTTTCACATAGCCCAGCGTAAAGCCTGCCAGCCGTTCGGCCGGGTTCACGATCTCTTCGACCTCAAGCCCGAGATCGGTCAGCGCCTCGGCGATTTCATCAACCGAAGCATCAGTGTCGAGGTGGTCTTTCAGCCAGGACAGAGTGAATTTCATTGCACGGGGCCTTTTTTGGCAAACATCCAGTCGGCACAGGCAATGGCAAAGAATGCGCCGGGGTGCAAGCTCTGCGCGTCACGGATACGTGGGGGTGCGGCCCAAAAGCTCATCCAACTGCCATCCGATCCAGCCATGGGGGATGAAATGCCCGCCGGGATGCGTGTCCAGCGTCACCTGCCCCTGCGTGCAAGTGGTCCATTCCACTCGGCTAAGGGTCAGGAACGGTTCCACACTCCAATCACCCCGCGGGGTTGCTGCACCGCAGCCGTATTTCTCGCGCCACAGCGCCACCGGGTATGCCATGTCGCGACCCGGACCGAACGGGAAATCCATCACGGTGTCATCCGTCCCATGGACATGCCGCACCTCTCGCGGGGCTTGCGGGCAGGTCTCGGTCTGGCGGAGTGTTCCGGCCACACCCAGCAGTGCCGCTATATCATCGCCGGTTTCGCAGACAAAGCGCCACGCCATAGCGCTGCCAAAGGAATAGCCTGATACATAGATGCGGGTCGCGTCGATCGGATAGCGCCGGGAGACATCCTCAAGCACCCGGTCGGCAAAAGGCACATCATCGGTGCCTGCGGACCAGAAATCCCAGCTTTTGCCCAAACCGTTCGGGGCCACCAGCAGCACACCCCGACGTTTCGTGGCCCCGGCAATCCGTTCGTGGTTCACCACAACGGTCCCCTGCCGCGCCCAACCATGGAAATGCAGCAGCACCGGCAGGGGTGTTTCACCATCCCAGCCATCAGGTTCAAGAACGTGATACGAGCGGTCACCGAGATCACAGGCAATATCGCCGTGGCATTCGGTTTTCCAGGGACCCATGGCAAAGGCGGGCGTGGTCATCAGCAAAAGAAGGCAGAGCAATCGACAGATCATGCGCCCGACCCTAACGGGGCATTTCGCCCTGTCACTTAACATATCGGTGTGGTCCGAACGTAGGCCGGGCTTCAGCCCGGCACCCACCCACCGCACATGGCGGGCTGAAGCCCGCCCTACATAAGGTCAAAACATCAAACCGCGCTATGGCCAGACCGCAGGATGGCGATCCTTGGGTTGTAGTGGGCAGTTTATGCGGGCCAAATCCGAGCGCTGATTGAGCGTTGTGCTGTCGGGGACAAATCGCCAGCCCGTGCGGGCGGTGTCGTCCATTGGGCTTGAACCAATGGCGCCGCAAAGAACGACCGATAGTGCGGCGGCCTATCGGCCTTTGCTCCGCACATTTTGCTTCAATCCGCAAATCCAAGACGCAAAAGCTATTAACTCTTTCCACAATGGTGGCGCTAAGAGCCCCGCGGCAATAACCATAATGGCAGCGCCAAGAAAAAACGTTGCTATTGAATGATGTCTTTCAACCTGTCCTATGAACCCCGAAATCTGAGCTTCCCACTGGTCTATTTCAAGAGACCTGAAGGACCATTCAAGGTCACGTCCATGTGTTTCATCGACAGCATGAAAAACAAAACCGACGCAAGCAAAGCGCAAAAACCAACAAGCAGAGCAGGTACGAAGCTGTTCAATTGTGCCGTTGCTTCCAAACCTGCAAATTTGTCTAGTACACCAGCCAAACCGACAACACCCAACAATCCGGTTGCAACTGCAAGGCTCCGTTGAGATCTCGCTTGAATATTACCTAATATCTGTAAGGCGCGATCTACCCGGTTTTGCTCCCAAACGCCGGAGCTTTGATCGGAACAAAGCGGACAGCTTTGCAGATATCCATCAGAGCTATCACAAAACGACCCATGTTCGCGGCACAAATACTTTCCGCGATTGACGCTCAGAAAGTGGAAATTCACCGCGACAAACCACCATGCAGGTTCGGCATATCCAGCGCCGCAAACCCGTAGTGCCGCAGCCAGCGCAGATCGGAATCAAAGAACGCCCGCAAATCCGGAATGCCGTATTTCAGCATCGCCAGACGGTCGATCCCGATGCCAAACGCAAAGCCCTGATAAACCTCGGGATCAATTCCACCGGCAGCGATCACCTTGGGGTGGACCATGCCCGAGCCCAGAATCTCCATCCAGTCGTCACCCTCGCCGATCTTCAGCTGGCCGTTATCCCAGGAACAGCGGATATCGACCTCGGCCGATGGCTCGGTGAAGGGGAAGTGCGAGGCGCGGAAGCGCAGTTCGACATCGTCGACCTCAAAGAAGGCTTTCACGAACTCTTCCAGAACCCATTTCAGGTTCGCCATCGAGATATCCTTGTCGATGGCCAACCCCTCGACCTGATGGAACATCGGCGTGTGGGTCTGGTCGTAGTCAGCGCGGTACACGCCGCCCGGACAGATCACGCGGATCGGCGCGCCCTGTTTCTCCATCGACCGGATCTGCACCGGCGAGGTATGGGTGCGCAGCACGTGCGGCGGGCGATTGTCGCCTTCGGCGCGGTGCATATAGAACGTGTCCATCTCGGCCCGTGCAGGGTGGTGACCGGGGATGTTCAGCGCGTCGAAATTGTACCAGTCGTCTTCGACACGCGGCCCTTCGGCCACCGAGAAGCCCAGTTCCGCAAAGATCGCAGTCAGCTCTTCGGTCGCCTGGCTGATAGGGTGGATTGACCCCTGACGGCGCGGGCGGGTCGGCAGGGTAACGTCCAGCCATTCGGTGCGCAGGCGCTCATCCAGTGCAGCATCGGCCAGCGCGGCTTTCTTGGCGGACAGCGCCGAGTTGATCTCATCCTTCAGGGCATTCAGCGCCGGGCCTGCGACCTGACGTTCCTCGGGAGTCATCTTGCCCAGCTCGCGCATCTTCAGCGCGACCTCGCCTTTTTTGCCAACAGCCGCGACGCGGATCGCCTCAAGCGCGTTTTCGTCGCCTGCCTCGGCGATTTGGCCCAGATACTTTGCCTTAAGATCGTCCATGACGGCCCTCTGAATTTGGTCGAGAACCTGCTATCGGCCCCGCCCCGCGATTGCAAGCGGGACGGGGCGCATCAATAGCTGTATTCGGGATAAATCCGGGTCAGGTCGCCATTCCAGTCGCCATTGTAGTGTTCCAGCAACTCATCTGCCGGAACCTTGCCGGTGTCGATGCTTTCCTTCAGCGCGTTCAGGAAATGCGTCTCATCCGGGACTAGACCACCGGCACCGGGGCGGGCACGGGCTTTCAGGCCCGCCTCGGAGATTGCCACAACTTCACGCGCCAGATCATGCATGTTGACATTGCCAACCTGCGCCTGAAGCCCGTCTTTGGCCGCCGCAACACGCAGCCCCTCGCGCGTTTCAGCATCCCAGCCCTTGACCAGATCCCACGCCGCATCCAGCGCGGTTTGGTCATAGGTCAGCCCGACCCAGAAGGCGGGCAAGGCGCAAAGCCGTCGCCAAGGGCCACCATCCGCGCCGCGCATCTCCATGAACTTCTTGATCCGCGCTTCGGGGAAGGCCGTTGTCAGGTGATCGGCCCAATCCGACAGGGTCGGCGTTTCACCCGGCAATGCAGGCAACTCACCCTTGAGGAAATCTCGGAACGACATGCCCAGCGCATTGATGTACTGCCCGTCGCGGTAGACGAAATACATCGGCACATCGAGCGCGTATTGGACATAGCGTTCGAATCCAAAGCCATCCTCAAACACGAAGGGCAACATGCCCGTGCGCGCATCGTCCAGATGTCGCCAGATATGGCTGCGCCAGCTTTTCTGACCGTTCACTTTACCTTCGAAGAACGGAGAATTGGCAAACAGCGCCGTCGCTACCGGCTGCAATGCCAGCGCCACGCGCAGTTTCTGTACCATGTCGGCTTCGGACCCGAAGTCGATATTAACCTGAACGGTACACGTCCGCCGCATCATTGCGCGGCCCATGGTGCCGACTTTTTCCATATAATCGTTCATCAGCCGATACCGCCCCTTGGGCATCAGCGGCATCTGGTCATGCGTCCAGATCGGCGCCGCGCCCAGTCCGATGAATCCCACACCGATCTCATCGGCGATATCCTTCACCTCGCGCAGGTGAGTGTTCACCTCATCGCAGGTTTCATGGATCGTCTCCAGCGGAGCACCCGACAGCTCCAGCGCGCCACCCGGTTCAAGGCTGACATTTGCGCCGTCCTTTTCCAGACCGATCAGATGACCGGATTCACGGACCTCTCCCCAGCCGTGGCGATCCCGCAACCCCTCCAACACGGCGACAATGGATCGCTTTCCTTCAAAAGGCAGAGGTTTCAGCGTGTCCTTGCAATAGCCGAATTTCTCATGCTCGGTGCCGATGCGCCAATCTTGCTTGGGTTTGCAACCCGATTCCAGATATTCGGCCAGTTGTTCATGGCGTTCGATCGGACCGCCGCCGGACTGAGGGATGGACATGAACCGTGCTCCGATCCTGCTGTGTCTGTTTTGAAGGTCAAGTGGTGGTCGTAAATGGCGCCAGTGTCAATGCAACGGCAGATGCGCCGGGCGCGACGGTGTACGTTCCCAGATAACGACCGGATGCTGCGATTTGCCGTTGAGTTCCGACAGCATTTGCTCGGTTTTGAGGCCCGGCAGGTTTGAGAATACGTCGAACAATGCCTCGGCTCCTTCTGCATTCACAGGAATGTGAAGCGCTGGCTGGCCCGGCTGATCCAGAACCCAATGTGCAGGGTCGGAGGTCGGGTCAAGGGCCAGACGCTCAATTTCGCGGGACGCGACGATGCCGCCATCCAAGGGGCCCAGATAAGTGATCTGACCTTCATCAATCGTCACGACACCTTGCCCCCCCACACCTGTTCTGAAGCGCGCGCGCTGTATGCCGATCACAGTCAAAGCCGCTGACACGACAATCAGAAACCAGCCTACCCAAGCCAGCAGCCCACCCGGCCCGCTGATCCAGCTCAGACCAAGGATCAGGACAAAAGCCGCAACCAGAACCTCGCGCCAACGCCAAAGCGCCAGTTTTGCCTCGGGTCGGATGAAACTCATGAGAGCACCCTTTGCGGTTCCTGCAGCAAAGCGACCTTGTACCAACCCACCTGTTGGAACCCAATCGCCTCATAGGCACGGGCGGCAGGTGCGTTGTTCGCAAATAGGATCGCGGCCGCCGCACCCTCGGATTTTGCTTTCTGCATCAATGCGGTCGTGACCCGTCGACCTAGGCCACGATTTCTGTTTTTACGTGGAACAAAAACACCACCGACCTGAACTTGGTCGTGAACCCTGGCATTCACGGATGCCATGGCAACCGGCGCGTCGCCTTCCATCAGGACAATCGCCCTGCCTGCGGTCATTTCCGCCTCGACGCGCTCTGCGGCAAGCTCACGCGCCTCTTCGCCTGCGGCCTGTCCGGTATCCTCGATGTAATCCGCGAACCAAGTGTGCAGTCTTGACCGATCCTCGGCGCGCAAATCGCGATAAGGAACAGGTGCCTTAGTCAGACCTCGCAGGTCACGTCGATAAAGCGGTTCATCGTGATTCAACCGGTACTTCGCCTTCCCCAATCCCAGAGCGCCCAACGTCAGCTCGACCTGAGGTGCATCTCCCGTCATACCCAAAACGGTTTCGCCTTCGATCATCCGCGCGAAACACTCGACAGCTTCGGTTTCGGCGTTGGGCAATTGAACCATCAGATAGCCCTTCTTGCTGAGCCCGAAGACACCCCGGACCTGGTCCTCACCCCAGATGAAGTAGCGGCTGGAATATTCATTCGCATTCAACCCCACCCCGTGGGCCGCCAAATTGCTGCGCAAAAACATTGAACTGTCAGGGTAGCGGGACAGAAACCTCTCTAGCGCCGGGGCATCCGATTGAACCGCCTCGCGAATCACGACCAATCTCCCAATGCCTGCTGCCACATGGTCAATGCGGCCACCGCCGCTGTATCCGCCCGCAGAATACGCGGGCCAAGACTGACCACATGCGCATAGGGTAAAGCCGACAGCCGCGCACGCTCAGCGTTGGAAAACCCGCCCTCCGGGCCGATGAGAATCGCCCAGGGGCGCCCTTTTTCATTCGCTGCCAGCCGCAGGGCCGAACCGACCTCGGCTTCGTTGCAGAACATCAACTGCCGACCTTCAGGCCAGGTCTTCAGCACGCGGTCCAGCCGCTGAAGGTCTGCCACTTCGGGCACGTAGGTTCCTCCGCATTGTTCAGCGGCTTCGATTGCATGAGCCTGAAGCCGGTCTTGCCGGATACGGTCTGCGTTGGTGAATTCGGTCTGAACTGGCAGGATGCGAGCCGCGCCCATTTCAGCGGCTTTTTCAACAATGAAATCGGTGCGCGCCTTTTTGATCGGCGCAAACAGGAACCACAGATCGGGGGGCAGCTGCAAAGGTTTGGTCTGCCTGACACAGGTCAGAGCGCCACCGCGTTTTCCGGACTCGGCCACCTCGGCCAGCCACTCTCCATCTTTGCCGTTAAACAGCGCCACTGCTCCTCCGACCGGCAGTCGCATGACGCCAAACAGATAGTGCGCCTGATCGCGCGTCAAAGGAACCGATTGCCCCTGACCCAAGGGCTGCTCTACATACAGTCTGATTTTCGCACTCATGAGACCTACATATGCAAGGCAATGCCCCAACACCAGATGGTCAAGTCGCCGATGCCGTCACCGGCAACTGGGTCGACACCTATGCCCCAGCCTTTGCCCGACCGTATCTGCGCCTCAGCCGCGCAGACCGGCCCATCGGCACATGGCTGTTGCTGCTTCCATGTTGGTGGGGGCTGGCGCTGGCCATCCTGCATGACGGTCAACCGCGTTGGGAAGATCTGTGGATTGCCCTAGGCTGCGCATTCGGAGCTTTTTTGATGCGAGGTGCCGGTTGCACGTGGAATGACATTACAGACCGGGAATTTGACGCACAGGTTGAACGCACACGCTCGCGCCCGATACCGTCGGGGCAAGTCAGTGTCCGGCAAGCTGCGGCCTGGATGATACTGCAAAGCCTTCTGGCGCTTGGCATTCTTCTCAGCTTCAATCAGGCGGCAATTGCCATGGGTGTGTTATCTTTGCTGCCGGTGACCGTTTATCCGTTTGCCAAACGGTTTACCTGGTGGCCTCAGGTTTTTCTGGGTCTGGCCTTCAACTGGGGCGCATTACTGGCCTGGACGGCGCATAGCGGATCGCTCGGCTGGCCTGCTGTCACGCTGTACCTGTCCGGCATCGCCTGGACCCTGTTCTATGACACGATCTATGCACATCAGGATACCGAGGATGATGAACTGGTCGGCATCAAATCCACCGCGCGCCTGTTCGGCACCGACACGGCGAAATGGCTGAAGTATTTTCTGGTCGCAACAATATCGCTGATGGGGCTGGCCATTATTGATGCCGGGGTGCCTGACGCGTCAATTCTGGCGTTGGGGGTCGCGCTTTGCGGCCCCTGGGCCATGGGCTGGCACATGATGTGGCAATTGCGCGGGCTTGATACCGAAGACAACGCCAAGCTGCTGCTGCTGTTTCGGGCCAACCGCGATACCGGCTTTATTCCGCTGATCTTCCTTTGCGTCGCCTTGTTGCTCTGATTGCACCTGCTGAACGGGGCCTGTAAAGATCGGCGCAAACGCCTGAGGAGTGCCAAACCCAAACATGCGTCTGCCGTATTTTATCGCTGTTTCCCTGATCTTTCTTGTATCAGCTGGCCTGTCACTTCTGGCGGCCAGCTATGCTGTTACCGAGATCGAAGAATCATCGGAACTCGCTGTACGGCGCTCGCTGGACCTGAAAGGACACGATTGGGCCGAGGTCGAAGCCGATGGTTTGCGGGTGGTCCTGACCGGTACAGCGCCAGATGAAGCGACCCGCTTTAACGCGCTGACCGCTGCGGGAACCGAAGTTGATACATCCCGCGTAATCGACGAAATGGAGGTTATCGCAACTTCCGCCCTCGCAGCACCGCGCTTTTCAGTAGAAATCCTGCGAAATGACAGTGGAATTTCGGTGATAGGTCTGATCCCGGCCAGTGAGAACAGGGATAAGCTGATCCAACGGCTTGGCAATCTGGACAGATCTGTTGCCATTTCGGACCTGATGGAAACAGCAGATTACCCAAAGCCCAAAGGGTGGGATGCCGCAATATCTTACGCGTTGGAGGCCCTGACCCACCTGCCCCGCGCCAAAATTTCCGCCAACCCGGATCTGGTCAGGATCACGGCAATTGCCAACAGTCAGCAAGAAAAACAAAAACTGGAACGCGACCTGACCCGTAGGGCACCGCCCAGTCTGCGGGTTGGGCTGGCGATTTCGGCACCTCGCCCGGTCGTCACACCTTTTACTTTGCGTTACCTGATCGACGAAGAAGGCGGGCATTTTGACGCCTGCTCGGCGCAGGATGAGAAGGCACGTGACCGAATCGTGGCCGCCGCGAAAAACGCCGGGTTGACGGGGCCTTATTCCTGCACCGTCGCCTTGGGCGAACCATCGCCACGCTGGCCAGAAGCAGCCGAGAAAAGCATTCAGGCGCTGTTCCGGATAGGCCAGGGTTCGGTCACCATGTCAGACGCGGACATTACCCTGATCGCAGCGGAGGGAACCGATCCTGCGGTGTTCGACCGGGTTGTGGGCGAGCTTGAAACCGAGCTGCCTGCGATCTTCGCCTTGCACGCCGTTTTACCTGAGCCTGAGACAACGAACCCAAGTGGCCCGGTCGAGTTCTCGGCCACCCGCAGCCCTGAAGGGCTGGTGCAATTGCGCGGACGGCTGGGTGATGAAACTCTGCGCGACATGGTCGACAGCTACGCGCGCGCGGCCTTTGGATCCGATCAGGTATATACTGCCACCCGCATCGTTTCGGATCTCCCGACGGACTGGCCTGTACGTGTTCTGGCCGGTCTGGAGGCTTTGGGTCAGCTCCACAACGGCGTATTGACCGTAACACCCGATACGGTCGAACTGATCGGCCTCAGCCACGAAGAAGACGCCAAGGCCCGCATCGCAGGTCAATTGTCCGACAAGTTGGGCGAGGGGCAGGAATACACCCTGACCATCACCTATCAGCCCCCACCGGAACCCGAGGACGCCCTGCCCGACCCGGAAGTCTGCGAGGCCCAAATTGCTGAAATTCAGGCCACCAGCAAAATCGCCTTTGAGCCCGGATCGGCCACGATTGCATCAGACTCGCGCGATGTGGTGAACCAGATTGCTGATATCCTGCGCGACTGCGGTCCGATCCGTATGGAGATTCAGGGCCACACAGACAGTCAGGGCCGTGAAGAGATGAACCAACAACTCAGCCAGGCGCGGGCGCAATCCATTCTGAACGAGCTGCGCGGGCGGCGCATTCCTACCAGCAGCTACACCGCTGTGGGGTATGGGGAAACGCAACCCATCGCTGACAACGACACCGAAGAGGGCCGGGAAGAAAACCGCCGGATCGAGTTCCGTCTAATCCGTCCTGAGCCTGTTGAGAGTAGTGAAACAGGCCTTGAAGCGCTTGAGGCCGAGGCTGCGACTTCCGCAGAGGACCAAACCGACACGACCGCACCAGATGCGGATGCAGGGGACCAGTAAGTTGAACAGAACAGAATTCGTCATTGTCACCGCCATTATCCTGTTCGCCGCCTTCTGCATGGGCTGGTTTGCCAACTGGTTGGCGCACCGCCTGTCCCGAGTAAGTCAAAGCGACGTTGCCGATCTGGATCGGATGAGTCAGGAGTTGCACGAGGCGGAGGAAACCCGCGATCAGGCCATCACCTATTTGCAGCAACGTGAGGCCGAATTGACAAACCAGCTAACCCAGACAGAGGCCGAGCTGGCAGCTGCTATGGATGGCCTGCGGGCCGCGCGTCAGGAGGCCGAAGAACTGCGCGGACGGATCAACAACGCGGATTAAGTATACGACCTTGCGCCACCGCCCAAGTTTGCAAGAATAAACGGTCGCTAAATCACTACCACCGGGTCAGCGCGTCTTCGTCTTCGTCTTTGGCTGCGACCCATTCCGCACCAGAGTGGGTGATTTCCTTCTTCCAGAAGGGTGCGCGAGACTTCAGATAATCCATCAGATATTCCGCTGCCTCAAACGCATCTTTACGATGCGGCGCAGCGGTCGCCACCATCATGATCCTGTCTCCCGGGGCCAGTCGGCCATGACGGTGGATCACCAGGACGTCACCCAATGACCACCGCTCCTTGGCTTCCTGGGCGATCTTGGTCAGCGCCCGTTCCGTCATACCCGGATAGTGTTCAATCTCCATCACATCCAGATCACCGCTTGCCAGGTCGCGCACAACGCCAGTGAAGGTGACAATGGCTCCGTTGGCATCATCCCCGGCGGCAAAAGCATTGGCCTCGGCGCCCAGATCGAATGCTTCCTGCTGAACAGCGATCCGCATCGCTCAACCGCCCGTCATTGGTGGAAAAAACGCCACTTCCCGAACGCCCGACAGCGAGGCGTCAAAATCCGACAACTCCTGATCCAGTGCAACGCGCAGGGCGGACAAATCGGCAAATGCCGCGGCATAGCGTTCTTCCCGCGCGCTCAACTCGGCCACCAGATCATTGACGGTGACTGCCTGCGTCTCGACTTTTTCCTTTGGCAAACCGATACGTTCGCGTACCCATGCAAAATACAGCACATCCATCCCTCAGATCTCCTTCAGATGTGGCATGGCTTTACGTAGGTAATCATAGCCGGTGATCAATGTCAGCGTCGCCGCAATCCACAGCAACCACAGCCCGATCTGGCCTGCCCAGAACATACCATGGATGTTCCAGCGCAGGTGATTCACATCTTCAACCTGGCCCGCGATAATCTGTTCTACCAGCGCGGCGTCCATGCCGAAACTCGCCATCACGGCATAGTGTTCAAAGATGCCCTGCGAGAACAGCACGGCGATGGCGATCATCTGCGCTGTAGTTTTCCACTTGGCCAGCTTTGTAACCTTCAGCGTCCCCGCCACATCGCCCAGATATTCGCGCAGGCCCGAGACAAAAACCTCGCGGAACAGGATCACGGTGGCGGGTAGCACCAGCCATGGCGTCCAGTGTTCGGTCGAATAGCCAACCAGAATCATCAGCGCGATCACCACCATTGCCTTGTCGGCAATCGGATCCAGCATCGCGCCCATCTTGGTTTCCTGTTTCCACGCACGGGCCAGATAGCCATCAAACCAATCGGTGATCGCCGCCGAAAGGAACAGGATCAAAGCGAACCAGTCCGCATAGGGCCGGGTGAAGTACAAAAACATAACGGCCAGACCGGGCGCAGCCAACAGGCGTAGAACCGTCAGGATATTGGGCAAATTCCACTTCATGGCCTGGACCCTATATCGCCGGTTCAAGACAGAAAAGACAAACCGGTAAAAAACTACGTCACTCACAACAGCTTGGTCAAAGCGCCGCAGGTCCGACGCTTTGCGCCTCGTGCACTTGGCGTTTCACGTCTTTGCAGTCAGATTGCCCGTCGACTGCAAAGCGGAACGTACAGGATGACAGCGCATATTCAAACCGACGCCCGATCGAACATGGTCGGCAGCCTGTGGATGGTGGCCGCAATGGCGGGCTTTGCGTTGGAGGATGCGTTGCTGAAAGCAGCATCGACCGCGCTTCCGATCTGGCAGGTTCTGGTTCTGTTCGGGACTGGCGGGTCCGTAATCTTTGCCGCACTGGCGTCGGCTCGTGGAAAACGTCTGATACACCCAGACGTTCTATCCCGCCCGATGAAAGTTCGGGTGCTGTTCGAAGTCTTTGGTCGGCTGTTCTATGTGCTCGCCATCGCGTTGACGCCCTTGTCCTCGGCCACGGTGATCTTGCAAGCAACGCCTTTGGTTGTGGTCGCAGGCGCGGCGTTATTCTTTGGTGAAGCGGTTGGTTGGCGGCGATGGAGCGCGATTTTTGTCGGTATGATCGGCGTCGTCGTTATTCTGCAACCGACCGGGGACAGTTTTTCGCTGCTGTCGATACTGGCCGTATTGGGCATGTTAGGGTTCGCAGGGCGTGATCTGGCCAGCCGTGCGGCACCTGCGACCCTTGGAACCGAAGTACTGGGGTTTTATGGATTCCTCAGCATTATCGTCGCCGGCCTTGCCTATCGGGTGTGGGAAGGCGCGCCCGTGGCACTGGTTAGCCTGCACACCAGCCTGCATCTGACGGGCGCGGTTCTGATGGGCGTCATGGCCTATGCCGCGCTCATGAACGCAATGCGCACGGGTGAAGTGTCTGCCGTGACCCCGTTCCGCTATACGCGACTGCTGTTCGGTATCGGGTTGGGTATCGCCCTGTTCGGCGAAAACCTGGACCGTACCATGTGGGTCGGCAGCGCGCTTATTGTAGCCTCGGGCCTCTATATCCTGTGGCGGGGGCGACAGGTCTAACCCTTGTCGTGGAAGAAATCATAGACTTTCTGAGCCAACCCGGCCGAGATTCCCTCGACCGCTTTCAGGTCTGCCAGATTGGCCCGGCTTACCGCTTTGGCGCTGCCGAAGTGAGTCAGCAAGGCGCGCTTGCGTGCAGCCCCGACGCCCGGAATTTCATCCAGCGGCGTGGCACCAACGGCCTTGGCGCGTTTCGCGCGATGGGTGCCAATGGCAAAACGGTGCGCCTCGTCCCTTAGCCGTTGAATAAAGTACAAGACCGGATCGTTGCGTTTTAGGGCAAAGGGGCGCTGGCCGATCCGGTGAAACTCTTCCTTGCCGTGGTCACGGTCGACCCCTTTGGCAACACCGACCATCGGAATGTCTTCGACCCCGTGGGCCTGCATGATCTCGTGCACGGCGCGGACCTGTCCGGCACCGCCATCGATCAACAGCAGGTCGGGCCAAAGCCCTTTATCCCGATCCGGGTCTTCTTTTTGCAGGCGGGTGAAGCGACGGTTCAGAACCTCTTTCATCATGCCGAAATCATCACCCGGCGTCAGGTCGTCGCCGCGAATGTTGAACTTGCGATAGGCGTTTTTCATGAACCCGTCGGGCCCTGCCACGATCATACCACCCACCGCGTTAGTGCCTTGGATATGAGAGTTATCGTAGACCTCAATCCGTCCCGGTGGACCATCCAGATCAAACGCCTCTGCCACCCCGCGCAGCAACTTGGCCTGCGTGGCGCTTTCCGACATGCGCCTGGCCAGAGACTCTCGCGCATTGCGCAAGGCACCTGCAACCAGTTCCTGTTTCTCACCACGCAGCGGGACAAGGATTTCGACTTTGCGCCCGGCTTTCTTGGACAAAGCCTCCTGCATTAAATCGGCGTTTTCGATCCCGTCCGACAAGATCAACTGCCGTGGTGGTTCCTTGTTGTCGTAGAACTGGCCAAGGAAAGCCTCCATCACTTCGGCATGTGATACATCCGGGCCAACGCGCGGATAAAAGTCCTTGTTGCCCCAGTTCTGGTTGGCACGGATGAAGAATACCTGAACACAGGCTTGCTCGCTGTCCATATAAAGGCCGATCACATCCGCCTCGGTCACGCCACGAGGGTTGATGCCTTGCGCGGTCTGTACCTGCGTCAGCGCCCGGATGCGGTCGCGCAGACCGGCGGCGCGTTCGAACTCCATAGCCTCGGACGCGGCCATCATCTGTTCAGCCAGTTCCTCCTGCACCTTGGTCGAGCGCCCCGACAGGAAACGTTCTGCATCCTTGACGCTTTCACTGTAATCCTGCTCCGAAATCAAACCGACACACGGCCCGGAACACCGTTTGATCTGATAAAGCAGACAGGGCCGCGTGCGGCTGTCGAACATGGAATCCGAACAGTTGCGCAGCAGGAATGCCTTTTGCAGCTGGTTCAATGTGCGGTTTACAGCACCCGCGCTGGCAAATGGTCCGAAATAGGCGCCTTTTTCCTTCTTCGCCCCACGGTGTTTTTTGATCTGCGGAAAGTCATGATCCTTGGCGACCAGGATGTTGGGAAAGCTTTTGTCGTCCCGCAGCAGCACATTGTATTTCGGTTTAAGCTGCTTGATCAGGTTCTGCTCCAGCAGTAGCGCCTCGGTTTCCGTTCTTGTGGTCAGAAACATCATCGAAGCGGTCGAGGAAATCATCTTCTCGATCCGGCCCGAGTGACCCGGCCTTGTATAGTTCGACACCCGCGCCTTTAGGTTTCGCGCCTTGCCCACGTATAAAACCCGACTGTCGGCATCCAGCATCCGGTACACCCCGGGTGAGCTGTCCAGCGTCTTTGCATAACGCTGAATGCAGGCATAACCGGTCAGGGACGATTCACTGTGGGTAGTCATGGGATTCCGATATGATTCTCTTTTACTGGCTGCAATCTTGCGGGCTTCAGATCAAGAGAAAACAAATCCACGATTCCTGTGGATAAGTGTGAAGATAAGTTTTCACAGCCTTAGAATTTCCCTTGTTTCATTACCACTTCATTAACATGCACAAAAAATAGGCACATTATCAAGACGCTGATTTTTAACGATATTTTTTCACCTATTTAGCAAGTGTATGAAAAAAAAGACATTTTTGTAACACGCAGGTAACACAAACGTGCGCGGTGCAAAACTTGCAGCGATATTGCTTATTCAACTCCCAGAACATCCGGTGTTTTCCACCCCAGGTGTTGGCCGCCATCCACGCATATCAGTTGCCCCGTTACTGCGTGTGCATCCAGAAAATATCCCAAAGCGGCGGTGATATCCGACGGATTTGACCCGCGTTCCAGAACAGTATTCGTTCGTTGCGCCTGGAAATGCTCAGCGCTTTGACGATGCCCCTGTACCGTTGGTCCGGGTCCGATGGCATTTACCCGGATTGCAGGGGACAGCGCCTGTGCCGAGGTACGGGTCAGCGTCCATAGCCCCATTTTGGCGATGGTGTAAGACATGAACTCGGGTGTCAGCTTGCGTACACGCATGTCCACCATGTTGATGATCAGACCGGTCGCAAGGGGTTCGCCATTTTCGTCCGTGTCCGGGGCCAGCCCCTGCCCGGCCATGGCTTGGGTCAAAACGAACGGTGCCCGCAGATTACTGTCGAGATGGCGGTCCCAGCTTTGGCGGGTCGCGGTGTGAACGCTGTCATACTCAAAGATCGAGGCGTTGTTCACCAGACAGGTGATCGGCCCGCCCAGAGCCTCGGCTGCTTTGGGCAGCAGATCCTGCACCTCTGCCTCATCCAGCAGATCAGCCTGCAATGCCACTGACCGTCGGCCTATAGCCTGTACCTCCGCCACAGTCTCGTGCGCGGGGCGTTCTGAGGACGCATAATGAACGGCGACATCATATCCACGACCCGCCAGATAAAGCGCCATGGCCCGACCGAGACGAATACCAGCACCGGTCACTAAAGCTCGGGTCATGCTTCACCTCGTTTTGTCAGATCAAACCAGCAATACAGTGACATAAAGCGCATAAAGGAAGGTCAGCACCAGCCCCCAACCGCGAGAGATATCCTGCTTGAAAACAACAAAGGGAACCAGAAGCAGCGATGCGCCCAGCATGACCCAAAGGTCAAAATGCAGGAAACCGGGATCGACCGGGATACGCCCGAACCAGGTTGCGATCCCGATAATGGCCAGAAGGTTGAACATGTTCGAGCCAATCACGTTGCCAAGGGCCACATCGGCCTGTCGGCGCAAAGCGGCCATCACGGTTGTCGCCAGTTCGGGTAAAGACGTTCCAACCGCAATCAGGGTCAGACCGATAACCGTTTCACTGACACCATATGTCCGGGCGATGACCGTCGCATTTTCCACCAGCAGGTGCGCCCCCATAGGAAGGCCCACAAGGCCGAGGATCAGGTAAACCGATACCTTCCAGTAAGGCATGTCAGGATCAGCTTCTTCCAGGCCTTCAAGGTCGTCGTCATCGGCACAGGCTTCCCCACAGGCCTTGCGGTGCGCCTTTGCTTCACGAAACGCATTCATCAGAACCAGGCCCAAAGCCGCCAGCAGGATCAGGCCGCTGACGACGGTGAATGTTCCACAAAACGCCAACCCTATGAACAGGGCCGTCGCCATCAGCATGAATGCATAGTTCCTACGGCTGTCGCATTCGCTGGTATGGATCGTTGCCAGCATCGCAGGAAGACCAAGAACCAACAGGATGTTGGCCGTGTTTGATCCGACAACATTACCTAGCGCAATACCCGGTGCGTGTTCCTTGACGGCACTGATAGCAATCAGCAACTCGGGCGCGGACGTGCCGAAGGCCACAATCGTAAGGCTGACGATCAGGGCCGGGACCCCCAAGCGCAGGCTCAGGTTCACTGCGCCACGCACCAAGGCATCGCCTGCCAGCAACAGGATCAACAAGCCAAGACCAGACAGCAGCCACGTGGTGATCAAGCCCGGCCTCCTTTTTCACAGGCACAAGGGCCTTTTCCGATGCGATAGCGACCGCATCGCGGACATTTCGCCGAACTTAGCTTCTTTTGCCCAGGAAACCGCAGCTTGCCGAACATTGCCAATACGCCCATTGCGATCAGAAAAAGAGTGACAGCCTTTACGATCACGTCACAAACCGAAACGCGCGTAGGCTGCCCGCTCCTCTAACCCTGCGATAGCATCCTGCGCCAGGCTGGCACCAAACCGGGTCCAGATCGGTTTTTTCACGCCATAGCGGCGAAATTTGACCTTGTCACCGAAACGGTCCTGCAACTTTGGCTTCAGATGGGCGATGCCGTCGATAAGCCCCAGTTCCTGCGCGCGACGCGCCAGCCAGACCTCGCCCGTGAACAGATCAGCTTCCTGATTCAGCTTGTCCCCGCGCCGATCTTTGACATGCGCAATGAAATTCTCGTGGATATCGCCCAATAACCCTTGCAGGCGGGCTACATCCTCTTTCTTTTCCGGTGAAAACGGGTCGAGCATGGACTTCGATTTCCCGGCAGTATGGACCCGCCGCTCAAATCCCTGCCGCGCCAGAAAGACATGCGCGCCAAATCCAGCCGAGATCACACCGATCGATCCCAGTACGGAACTGTCATCGGCCCAGATCTCATCCGCTGCTGCGGCCAGCCAATACCCACCGGATGCAGCGACGTCTTCGACAAAAGCGATGACCGGCACGTCCAGTTCTTCGGACAAACGCCGAATGCGCGCACCGATCATTGAACTTTGGACAGGGGATCCGCCCGGTGAATTAATCTCAAGCGCCACGGCCGCAGGTTTTCCCTTGCGAAAGGCTTTCTCGAGAACCGGCGCAAGCGTGGCGTCGTTCAAGGACCCGCGCCCGGCCATTCCAATGGCGCCGGACAGGCGGACAACGGCCACACAGGGGTGTTTTTTGACGAACGGCAGGCTGAGCTTCATGGGTGCCGATGTAGAGTGCCACCAACCCGTAAACAAGAGACTCTTCGAACCTTGAACGCGACGTGAACCAGATTCACACACTCAATGGGCAAAAATGCAACGCCCCGGTGCGGGTTAGCTGCGAATGCGCCAGCCAGTTTTGAAGATCCAGCCAATGACCGCCAGACACACCCCAGTAAAGGCTATGATGGCCAGCAAACTCAGGGCGATGGGCACATCCGCAAGCCCGAAAAACGACCAGCGAAACCCCGAGATCAGATAGACGACCGGATTGAACAACGTGATCGTCTGCCACAGAGGCGGCAGCATCGAGATTGAATAAAACGTACCGCCAAGGAAGATAAGTGGCGTGACCACAAGCTGCGGTACCAGAGACATCTGTTCAAAATTACTGGCCCATATCCCGATGATAAAGCCCAGCAACGAGAAGCTGAGACATGACAGGATCAAAAACGCCGCCATGGCAAAGGGGTGTTCGATCCGTATGTCGACGAAGAAGGTCGACGTGGCCAGAATGACCAGTCCCACGAACAGCGCTTTGGTGGCCGCCGCACCAACATACCCAATCACGATTTCGAAAAAATTCACCGGCGCCGACAGCAGCTCGTAGATGGTGCCCAGAAACTTTGGGAAATAAATTCCGAAAGACGCGTTCGAGATCGACAGCATCACCACCGACAGCATGATCAAGCCCGGCACAATGAACGCGCCGTAGGATACGCCCTCGACCTCCTGAATTCGACTGCCGATGGCGGTGCCAAAAACCACGAAATACAGCGAGGTGGAAAGAACCGGTGACAGGAAGCTTTGCGCCAGGGTGCGAAAGAAGCGAGCCATTTCGAACCGGTAGATTGCAGCGATTGCGGTCCAGTTCATGCCGCCTCTCCGGATACCAGATTTACAAATATCTCTTCCAAGCTCGATTGCCGTGTCTGCACATCGCGCAACACCAGCCCGGCCTGCGACACGTCATTCAACAGGGTCGTTATCCCCGTGCGATCCGCATGGGTATCGTAGGTATAGATCAGGCTATCCCCCGCGCCGTTGAGGGTCAGATTGTGGCTGGCCAAATCATCGGGAATCTTGGCGATTGGCTCAGTCAGCATGACGACAATCTGCTTTTTGCCCATCTGCGCCATAAGCGTGTCTTTATCCTGCACCAAAAGCAACTCACCCTTGTCAATAACGCCGACGCGATCCGCGATGGCTTCGGCCTCTTCGATATAGTGGGTGGTCAGAATGATGGTGACACCGTCCCGTTTCAGCTCGGCCACGATTTCCCACATATCCTTGCGCAGCTCGACATCCACACCCGCCGTCGGTTCATCCAGAAACAAAACACGTGGTTCATGCGCCAAGGCCTTGGCGATCAGCACGCGGCGTTTCATGCCGCCCGACAACTCCTTGATTGCGTTCTTGCGCTTTTCCCACAGCGAAAGCTTGCGCAGAATGTCCTCGATCCGGGCGTTGTCTTTGCCCAGCCCAAACAATCCGCGTGACAGCCGAACCGTGTTCCAGACCTTTTCAAACGGTTCCAGCGCGATCTCTTGCGGGACAAGCCCGATCATTCTGCGCGCCGCGCGATAGTCCGACTGAATGTCGTGCCCGCCGACTGAAACCGTGCCGGATGTTGGCGTGGTTATTCCGCAGATCGTCGAGATCAGAGTAGTTTTTCCCGCCCCATTCGGCCCCAGAAGCGCAAGAATTTCGCCTTCTTCAATGTCCAGAGACACACCTTTCAGCGCCTCGAACCCATCGGCGTAGGATTTGCGCAGATCTCTGATGGATAAAATGGTCGTCATATCCGCTCCCCGTTCTGGCCCAGACCCTATCGCCCTGAACACAGGGATAACAGGCCCATTCCGCACCATGTGATGAACAACTGCCAAAAGGAAGACCGCCCGCGCCAGCAATCATCCGGCTTGCAATCCCGACACCAGCCAGCAAACTCTGCCGGAAACGGAGGGCCTTGATGCTGAACGGAATACGTGTTGTCGAACTCGAAGGTCTGGGCCCCGGCCCGTTTAGTGCCATGTTACTGGCAGATCTGGGCGCTGACGTGATTACAATCCACCGCAAAGGGGGTGCCGCAACACCGGGTATGCCGGAACGTTCCCTGCTGGACCGGGGCAAAAGATCCATCGCACTTGATCTGAAGACCGCCAATGATCTGGATACCGCGCTTCGCCTGATCGACACAGCCGATGCGCTGATCGAAGGATTCCGCCCCGGTGTGATGGAAAAACTGGGGCTCGGGCCCGATGTCTGCCTGACCCGCAATCCAAAACTGGTCTATGGGCGCATGACGGGCTGGGGGCAGGATAGCCCGCTGGCCGACACGGCGGGGCATGACCTGAATTACATCGCCCTGTCCGGAGCGCTCTGGTATGCATCACATCCCGGCCAAACACCGCAGACCCCGCCAACGTTGGTGGGTGATATCGGCGGTGGGGCCATGTATCTTGTGGCAGGCGTTCTGGCAGGGCTCATCAATGCGCAACGCACTGGCGCAGGTACTGTCGTTGACGCGGCAATCTATGACGGCTCGGCCCATATGATGAACCTATTGATGACAATGCGCCAAACCGGCAACCTGTCTGAAACCCGGGGTCAAAGCCTGTTGGACGGTCCCCACTGGAGCAGAACCTACGCCTGCGCCTGCGGTGGTTTTATTTCCGTTCAATGCCTCGAACCAAAATTCTACATGCAATTTCTGAACTTACTGGGCCTCACAAACGATACCGAGTTTCAGCGGCAATACGACCGTGATCTGTGGCCTTCGCTTTCACGCCGTCTGAACGACATCTTCGCCAGTCAACCACGCGACCATTGGGAGGCCCTGTTTCGAGGAACAGATGCCTGCATTGCTCCTGTTCTCAGCCCGGACGAAGCCCGCTCACACCCGATGAACCTCCATCGCAACAGCTGGCAGGACATTGACGGTACATTTCAGGCCGCCGCCGCCCCACGGTTTTCAGGCCATGACTGGACCCCGAAACCCAGCCCCATGCGCGGCGAGCATAATAAAGAGATACTCGCAGAGCTTGACAGCCTGAGCTGATCCGCACTTCATCTGGCCCAAAATATCCCGGGGGATGAATTGGCCGCAGGCCAAGAAGGGGGCTGGCCCCCTTTAATCTGCTTACCGCCCGCGCACCGTATCGATCATCAACTGAACATTCTCAGGATCGGCATCCGGCGTGATCCCATGTCCCAGGTTGAAGATGTGCGGCCCGTTTGAGAACGCCTCGACAATCCGCCGCGTCTCATCCACCAGAGCTTGCCCACCGGTCACCATATGCGACGAGGCCAGGTTTCCCTGCACACAACCATCAACCTGTACATGTCTGGCGGCCCAATCGGGCGACACCGAGTTGTCCAGCGCGACGCAATCCACACCCGTCGTCTTGGCAAACCCGACATACCCCTCCCCCGCCTCGCGCGGGAAACCGATCACCGGGATGCCGGGGTGACGTTCCTTGATGGCCTGCGCAATCACACGGCACGGTTCAACCGCGTATTTGCGAAACGCCTCACCTTTCAGGGAACCCGCCCAGCTGTCGAAAATCTTGACCACCTCGACCCCGGCGTCGATCTGAGCCGACAGATACTCGATTGTTGCCGCCGTGATGCGATCCAGCAGCGCCTCGAATAAGGCAGTATCGCTCTCTCGCAGAGCGTGTGCCGGTCCCTGATCGGGTGTTCCACGCCCAGCGATCATGTAGGTCGCGACTGTCCAGGGCGCGCCGGCAAACCCGATCAGCGCGGTCTCAGACGGCAATTCTCGCGACAGGATCCGAACCGTTTCATAAACGGGCGACAATGTCTCATGAATCGCGTCCACCGGCTTCAACGCATCAAACTCGGATTGCCGCGTGATCGTCGACAAACGTGGACCTTCGCCGGTCACAAACCAAAGATCCGCACCCAGCGCCTGCGGCACCAGCAGGATATCGGCAAACAGGATCGCAGCATCAAACCCATAGCGCCGGATCGGCTGCAATGTGACTTCGGCGGCCAGTTCCGGGTTATAGCATAAAGACAGAAAATCTCCGGCCAGGGCACGGGTGGCCCGGTATTCCGGCAGATACCGGCCCGCCTGGCGCATCATCCAGATTGGCGGCACATCCTGTACTTCGCCCGCCAGCGCCCTCAGCAGTTTCTTTGTCTCGGCCATATTCGCCCCCAGTATTCCGGTTTTGGCAACGGGTCGTCCTTCGGCGGCAATTTGTCAAGCTCAGCCCCCATTGTCAGGGCAATGTGACGCGACTAAAGCTGTGCACATGACTTTGACCCTGCCCACCCCCGCATCGCCCCTCAGAATTGGCACCCGTGGTTCACCGCTGGCTCTGGCTCAGGCCTATGAAACCCGCCAACGCCTGAGCGATGCGTTTGATCTGCCCGAAGTGGCCTTTGAAATCGTCGTGATCAAAACAACCGGCGACAATCGCGCCATGATCGATGCGGATCGCCCGCTGAAGGAAATCGGCAACAAGGGCCTGTTCACCAAGGAAATCGAAGAGGCGATGTTGCGCGCCGAAATCGATATCGCCGTGCATTCAACGAAAGACATGCCTGTTGAACAGCCCGAAGGGCTGGTTCTGGACACATTCCTTCCGCGCGAAGATGTGCGTGACGCGTTCATCTCGCCGCGTCTTAACTCAATCCACGATCTGCCCGAAGGGGCTGTTGTGGGCACTTCGTCATTGCGGCGCCGGGCGCAGCTGCTGAACCGGCGGCCGGATCTGAGAGTGGTCGAGTTTCGCGGGAACGTGCAGACACGGCTGAAAAAGCTGGAAGCCGGGGTCGCGGATTGCACTTTTCTGGCCATGGCTGGCATTCACCGTCTGGGCATGGATGAGGTTCCAGCCAGCGCCATTTCTCCGGATGACATGCTGCCCGCGATTGCACAGGGTACCATTGGCATCGAACGGCGCAGCAACGATATGCGCGCGGCCGAAATGCTTGAAGCGATTCATCACGCGGAAACGGGATGGCGGCTGGCCGCCGAACGCACCTTGCTGGCCGCGCTGGACGGGTCTTGCGAAACTCCGATCGCTGGCTTGGCAGAGTTGGATGGAAACAACTTATGGCTGCGCGGCGAAGTCCTGCGCCCAGATGGGTCGGAAACCGTGAACAGAGAAGTGACCGGTTCTGTCAAAGACGGGCCAGAAATGGCCCGCACGATGGCAGCGGAACTGTTGGAACAGGCGGGTCCAGGTTTTTTTGATTGGAAAAATTCAAATTAATTTAAGGCAGTGTGAACTTGATCACTGTGGCCACCGAGATTCTCGGGCATTAAAGTGACATACCGATGAGGAAGTCGGGTCAGTCTCTAAAGTATCGAAAAGTTTTCAGATTGCCGGTGATTTAATCAGTATTCGAGGGGGCGAGGCTGACCCCCGACTTCCAAAGGTAGCGGGTCGCTGTTGAACTCAACAGCGACCCGTTTACGTTGTATACATCCAACCTTCAGGAAATGGCATCAACCGCGTGACGGACGGCGATGCGTGTTTGTTCCAGATCCGCATCGGTGATCGCCAGCGACGGATAAAGCTTGCCCGGAGACTTGAAGATTCCATGGGCGCGCAGCACCGCATTATAAGTGGCGTTGCGCTGTGGATCATCGTGGTTTGCGCTGCGATAATCACGGCACTCGGCGTTGGTGAAATAGATGTCAAACAAAGTCTCGTCACCGCAAATCCGATGCGCGATGCCCGCTTCATTTAAGGCGTCCGACTGAATCTGCTGCAAGTGTTTTCCAATTGCGCGCAAACGCTCATACGCGCCTTCACGCCGCAAAATCTCCATCGTCTTCAGCCCAGCGGCCGAGGCGACCGGATTCCCCGAGAGGGTACCCAACTGCATCAGCCAACCTTCTTCCCCGACCTTCGACTTATCGAAATGCTTCATGATCTCGACGCTGGCACCAAGCGCAGCCAGAGGGAAGCCGCCGCCCGTGATCTTGCCCAAAGTGCAGATATCCGGTGTGACCCTGTATCGTTCCTGCGCCCCGCCATAAGCCAGCCGGAATCCGGTGACAATCTCATCAAAGATCAACAGCACACCATGTTGATCACACAGAGCTCGGAGGCCCTGCAAATATCCCGGCATTGGCGGGATGATCCGTTGCAAAGGCTCGACCATAATCGCGGCAACGTCGTCATTTTCATCCAGCAAAGCAGCGACGGCTTCCAGATCGTTAAAGGGCGCGATCAGCATTTGCTCGGCCACGCTGTCGGGGATACCCGCGCTGTCGGGAACAGCCTGCGGGAAATTAACCCTGCGGCTTGGGGCAAGGCTCATCTGCGCCTCGGCGCTCATACCGTGGTAACCGCCTTCAAACTTCAGGATTTTGCTGCGCCCGGTATAAGCCCGCGCCAGGCGAATCGCATACATGTCGGCTTCGCCTCCCGACGCGACAAAGCGCACCTGCTCGCAGCAGGGAACGGCGTCGATGATGGCCTCGGCCAGTTCGATTCCTTTTCTGTTATTGGCAAAAAACGTCATCCCTTTGGGCAGCTGTTCCAAAACGGCTTCCATCACTTCAGGGTGGCCATGACCCAGCAGCATCGGACCCGACCCGATCAGGTAATCGACATATTCGTTGCCGTCTTCGTCCCAGACACGGCTGCCTTCACCACGGGCGATGATGATGCCTGGATCAAAGTTGCCAAACCCCCCGGCAGGTAGAACTTCGTTCGCGCGAGCAATCCATTCGGATTGTGATTGGATTTTCAGCATCTCAGTCGATCTCCAGAATTGGGGTGCCAAGGATATCGAGGTCCGGTACAACACCTAAACCCGGACCTTCGGGCGGAGCAATCCGGCCGCTTTCACGAATTGGTGCATCAGGACACAGACGCGGGGCCACGTAAGACGACAAGTCGCACGTGTTCATCAGAGAACCTTTCGGCGTCGACGCCGCAAAGTGAAGTGAAGCCGCAGTAATAATATCAGACCCCCATGTGCATTCCGCGCAAATCTCGGCACCCAGATGCACGGTCAGATCCCGTGCACGACGCATTGCTGACAATCCGCCGAATTTCGAAAGTTTAAGCGCCACCGCGTCCATGCAACCCAACTCATGCGCCCGCTTCAGCGATGCAAGATCAAAGGCGTTTTCGTCGATCTTCATGGGCAGACCCGTCGACTGACGAACAGCGGCGCAGTCTTCCAGTGTTTTACAGGGCTGTTCCAGCATCACATCCAGATGCGCCACCGCGCGCCCGGTTCGCGTTGCCTGAAGGCGCGATGCGCCGCAGTTCCAGTCGCCATACACAAGCGGTCCGGTTCCCACGGCTTCGCGCACTTTGATCAGCCGCTCGGCATCGGCTTGCCAATCACCCTCGACACCCAGCTTGACCTGGAATTGCCGAATGCCCGTCTGGAAGGCTGCCTTTGCAATGCGCGCCATTTCGTCCGGCGCGATACATGTGATCGAATGATAAAGTGGCATATCTGCCCGTGTCCGCCCGCCCAGCAACGCGTAAACCGGCACCCCTGCCACGCGGCCGAACAGATCCCACAGCGCAATGTCGACGATCGATTTCGCGTAGCTGTGGCCTTGCAGAAATCCGTCCAGCTTTCGCATCGGTGCGTCAACCCCAATTGGCGAAATCCCGAGAATCTCGGGACCCATTTCAGCGATGGCCCCCGGTACTCCATTTGCATAGGCGGGCAGATAATGCGGGATCGGGCAGACCTCGCCCCAACCTGTCAGACCTGTATCCGTCTCAAGACGCAGGATATGAGACGTCACGGTCGCGCAGGTCTTGCCGCCGGCCATGTGATAGGTTTCATGGCTGGTCAGATCGACGGACCAGAGCGTTATCTTGTCAATTCTCAAGCATATTCTCCTACTGGATCACCCAATGCGGCTTCGTCCGGATGAACGCCAAGCCCGGGTTCTTCTGGCAGGTGCAAATGGCCATCAACATTCCGAGGCCCACGCCCCCCGGCAATATCGACCGTGATCATGTCCTGACAGGCCCATACTGCAAGGCAGGTGTCATCCGGGATGGTCGCGGCCAGATGCAATGCTTCGGTATCGGCCAGAACCGTACCGCCTGTGGCCATTACAAACATGTCTATCCCATGGGCCAGCGCGATATCCCGCATGCGTGCAGCCTTGGTCAGCCCGCCGACGCGGTTCAACTTGATCCCGAAAATCTGAGCCAGACCATCGCGGGCAATACGGGCCGCATCCTGCAAAGTCACGAGGCTTTCGTCCACTGAAACGGGTGACGTGTGAAGCCCCGAGATTGCAGCAATGTCATCCAGCGTCTCACAAGGTTGTTCGAACATGACATTCAGGTCCGCGCAGGTGCTCATCACGCGCAAAGCTTGCTGACGCGTCCAGCCACGATTGACATCATAAAGAACGATCTCGCCGGGTCGCCGAATACTCTCGACATCGCGAACACGCACGATGTCCCGGTCAACGTCACCACCAATCTTCACGGAATGGGCGATGTAGCCCCGCTGGCGGTACCGCTCTATGACCGCGCGCGTTTCGTCGACGGATTTCGCCCCGACCGAGGACGCAATTGGGCGCGGTGTCCGCGATCCACCCCCCATCAGATCGGCAATCGGCACGCCCGCCGCCTGACCCGCGATATCCCAGCAGGCCATATCAATTGGGCTTTTGGCATAAAGGTGTCCGGGCAAGGCAAGATCCATCGCCCGTTCCACATCCAGAACCCGCCGCGGATCCAGGCCCAGAATGAACGGCGCCATCGTTTCAATTCCGGCGCGGATACCCGGACCATGCGCGGGCACATAGGTATGGCCCCATGGGGTCCCTTCACCCCAGCCAACAAACCCCGCATCGGTTTCGATTTTCACGACTGTCGCGTCAAGCGTTTCGAATTTCAACCGCCCGCCCGACAACCAATATGGATGCTCCAGTGGGAGGTCGACGTGAAATACTGTGATAGATTTGATCTTCATGCGATATCCATCCGGGGCAGATCACCCATGCCTTCACCGCGCCACAGAACATAAGTCAGGATCTGCTGATCTGTGGTGACCATGGCATGACTTTGCCAGCTTGCGTGCAAGCGTGTTTGATTGGCGCCAAGATATGTTTCGTTCCCATTGACCTTGAACAACGCACCTCCGCCAAGAATGAGGTAGAGTTCTTCGGCCTGATGGCTGTGCCAATCGTAATTCAGGCCAGCCCCCCAATATGCGATGTAGCCACGCAGCTGGGTCGAGTGAAAATGTCCGGTAGGACCGAACAGCTCATAATAGCCGTATCGATTCAGGAAATCCGCACCAACTTCGTCTTCGGTGTAGGTATGTTTCCAATGTGCCAGATGCGCCGTCGCATTGACCGCCGCGATCAAGTCACGGGTTGGCGTGTCTTCAACAAGATCGAAGGCTGCCACCAGCCTCGTTGCGGGAATGGGTGCGGCATCCAACCCCGTCGGGATCAGATCACCCGGCCAAGGCGCGAACGCAGCAAGGCCCGGATGCGCATGGTGCATTTGACGGGCAGCTTCGAGAACATCGTCAAGCGTCATGGCATCACCACGATGTTGCCGGTGTGCTCTTTCGCGATGAACGCGGCTTGTGCTTCTCGGAGATCCTCCAGCGCGTATGTCGCGGCAAGCGCTGGCTTGATCTCACCAGCCTCGATGTATGTTGCGAGGTTCTTCATGACCTGAGGGTCAATGACGGTCGAACCGATGAAGGTCAGGTCGCGCAGGTAGAATGTGCGCAGATCAAGTTCGACGATCGGGCCTGCAATAGCGCCCGAACAGGTATAGCGGCCACCCCGTTCCAATATGTCGATCAGGTTCGGCCAGTATGGTCCGCCCACGACATCTGCGACCACACTGATCTTTTCCACGCCCAGCGCCTCGCGCAGGTTCGCAGGAGCGCGTGGCAGAATGACGTCAGGGCCAAGCCTGGCCACGTCCGCGTGTTTGGATTCGGATGCCATCGCGATCACACGCGCGCCGCGCCGTTTGGCCAGTTGCACAAGCGCACCGCCCACACCGCCGGAAGCACCTGGAACCAAAACCGTATCCTCGCCGGTCACATTGGCACGGGTCAACATGCCTTCGGCGGTGGAGTAAGAGCAGGAAAAAGTTGCCAGTTCAGCATCCGTCAGATTCGAGGTGATTGCCACAGCATTCACCGCCAGAGTTGTCGCGTATTCGGCAAAACCACCATCCCGTTCCGAGCCGAAATAACCAGTCTTGTCCATATTGTCGGGTTCCACCGGATCGCGCAGCCAGCCATCCGTGATGACACGCTCGCCAATACGCGCCTGGTCAACACCTTCGCCGACGGAAACGATATGCCCGCAGATATCGGCCCCTTGAATTCGCGGGAAGGTGATCGGATTGCCGCCCCAGGTGGGATCTTCTTCGCCAACCTCTTCAAACGCACCACCGGTCGTTGCGGCTGTGACCGTCTTGGAGTACCAACCCGACCGCGTGTTGACGTCCGTATTGTTCAGGCCACATGCCGCAACCTTGATCAGCACCTCACCCTCCGCAGGTTCAGGACGCGGCCAGTTATCGTGCCAAACTATCTGCTCTAAACCTCCATGGCCCATCGTGACCATGGCTTTCATTGTGGCGGGCAGGCTCATCAGGCGGTCTCCATTACTGCGTCTGTGCGGGGCAGCAGGCTGTCTGGATCGTAGGCGGGCTTATCCAGTACTCGGGCCGAACGCGGCTTGCCGTGAATCACGACCTCCAACTCGGTTCCCGCTTTTGCTGCTTCGGGTTTGATGTATGCAAAGGCCAATATCTTACCTACCGTGTGGCCGAATACGACCGAAGCTGTCGAGCCTATGACACGCCCGTCCAGCGTCACCGCCTCGCCTCCATGGCCATCAATTTCGCCATCCGACTCGACTTGCAGATAGGCACATACCCATGGCAAATCGGTGTTCAACGTCTTGTCCTTGCCCAGGTAATCCTTGTCCGTACGGGCAAAGCGCAGCACATCAGCGTCTGCCAGCGTGACTTCGTTTGTCAGCTCGCCTGCCCCTTTGAAGCCCTTCTCCATCCGCATCACGTTCATGGCGAAACTGCCGTAGTCCGCGATGCCATACGCCTCGCCCGCAGCCCATAGCGCATTGTAGACGTCGAGGCAGGAAGCGTTGGGCATATGCAGCTCCCAACCCAGTTCGCCCGCATAAGACATGCGAAACGCCCAAAGTTTATGATCGGCAATGGTGACCTCTTGCGCCGACAGCCAGCGGAACCCGGCATTGCTCAGATCGGTAGCCGTACAGCGCGCCAGGACTTCGCGTGATCTGGGGCCGTTAAGCGACAAGGCCGACCATTCGGAAGACAGCGCGTTGATCCGCACATCTTCGCCCTTGCGATGATGCGCCAGATGATCAAGCAAGCGCTGTTCGAAGAACGCTGCACAGACCAGATAGAAGCGGTCTTCGGCCATGCGGACAATCGTTGTCTCCAACTCGATCCGGCCACGGCGGTTCAACATATGGGTCAGCGTGATCGAGCCAACCTTTTGCGGCATCCTGTTAGCAGTCAACCGATCCAACAGGGTATAGGCATCGGGCCCCGATACTTCGACTTTGGTGAAGGCGGTGACATCCATTATGCCGACACGTTCGCGCACTGCCTTGACCTCGGCCGCGACCATGTCGTCGGCAGGAGTGCGGCGGAAGGAATAGTGATCGCGTTGTTCCACGCCGTCCCGGGCGAACCAGCGGGGGCGTTCGAAGCCATAGACCTCTTCATGTACCGCGCCCTTGGATTTCAGCAACTCATACAGTGGCGACGGCTTGATCGGACGCCCTGCAAGTCGATTGAAGTGTGGAAACGGGATTTCGTGCCGCAAGCAGTAATCTTCTTCCGCCTTGATCACTTGCCAGTCTTTGGTGGCATAGCTGCCAAAGCGGCGCGGATCGAAATCCCGCATCGAGATATCGGCAGCCCCATGCGCCATCCAGCGCGCCAGTTCTCGGGTCAGACCCGGGCCCCAACCGATCCCAATCTGTGTCCCGCAACAGCACCAGTAATTTCGCACACCCGGAGCAGGCCCGATCAGGGGGTTGCCGTCCGGCGGATGTGATATCGCCCCATGCACATCGCGTTGAATACCCAGTTCCGCAAAGATCGGCATCCGGTTCAGGCTTTCCTCTAGCCATGGCATTACCCGGTCATAATCCGCGTCGAACAACCAGTTCTCGTACTCCCACGGGCAATGATCATGCCAAACCGAGTTGGGATTCTCTTTCTCGTATATTCCGATCAGGCCACGCTGCTGCTCCATCCGGATATAACCCGAGACTTTGCGGTCATCGCGGATCACCGGCAGTTCTTTGTCCAGGTTCTGGAATTCCGGCACCGGTTCAGTCACAAAATAATGGTGCGTCATTGACGTCATGGGCAGTTGCAGCCCGGACCATTCGCCCATCTGGCGCGCGTAGGTGCCACCCGCGTTCACCACATGGTCGCAGATGATTGCACCCCGTTCGGTCTCAACAATCCATTCACCGTTTGCGCCCTGCGTGATGTTCGTCGCCCGGCAACTGCGGAAGATGCGCACGCCTTTCTGGCGTGCCCCGGCTGCCATCGCCATGGTCACGTTAGTCGGGTCCACATGCCCGTCATCCGGCGTGTGCAGCGCGCCAAGAACACCTTCGAGGTTATAAAACGGATGCAGTTCGGCCACCTTCTCGGGACCGACAAGTTCGATATTGAAGCCCAGCGACCAGCCCACCGACAGCGTGTGGCGCAGCCAATCCATCTCATCCTCGGTATAAGCAAGACGGAACGAGCCGCAGCCATGCCATGTGACAGGCTGACCTGTCTCGGCCTCAAGCAGGCCGGAATACAAACCGATGTTATAATCGACGCATTTGCCCAGACCAAAGCTTGAGGTTGAATGCGTAATCTGCCCTGCCGCATGCCATGTACTGCCGCTGGTCAGCTCGGCCTTTTCCAACAGAACGGTCTCTTCGCCCCAGCCTTCATGGGCCAGATGGTAGGCCAGACCAACGCCCATGACGCCGCCCCCGACGATGACCACGCGTGCGTGTGACGGCAGTTCATTCCCGGACATGATTTTTCCTCTTCCCGAGTCGCTTTTCTGCTCGACAGGCTAATTACACATTTGTACCATCGTCAATCATGAATGCCACAAATGTATCATCAACTGTTCTGGACCGTCTGACCGAAGAGTGGGACGCCCTGACCCCTGAGGCACAGAAAGCCGCGCGGTACGTTCTGGAAAACCCTGCGGATGTAGGGGTTTCAACCGTGCGCGAAATCGCCGAGGCGGCAAAGGTCAAGCCCAACACATTTGTGCGCATGGCACGGCAAGTGGGGTTTGAAGGGTACGAAGATTTTCGCGAACCCTTTCGCGATGCAATCCGAAAGGGACGCGTGTCGTTTCCAGATCGCGCCAGATGGCTTCAGGACATCGGCAAATCCGGTGAATTGGGCGGGCTGTATGCCGATATGATCGGTGCCGCGATCCGGAATATCGAGGAAACATTTGCAGGGATCGACGCGAACCGCCTGAAATCTGCTGCCGAAGTCATCTGGAATTGCCGCCAGATTTTCACACTCGGCGTGGGCGTCAACAATTCCAACGCGCGCAACTTTACCTATCTGGCTTCGACCGGGATGAAGCAGTTTCATGCAATCCCCCGCCCCGGTTCAACCCCGGTAGACGATCTGGCCTGGGCCGATGAGCAGGACGTGCTGATTGCGATCACCTGCCATCCCTACCGCACCGAAGTGATCGAGGCGGTCAAACTGGCACGTCAGCAGGGCCTGACTGTCATAGGTATCTCGGACAGTCCGGCCAGCCCTGTGATCCGGAACGCCCATCACGGGTTTGTCGTCGCAGCAGATACCCCACAGTTTTTCCCGTCATCCGTTTCGACCATCGCGCTGCTGGAAACGCTGCTGTCTTTCGTGATCGCGGTATCCAGCGACGAGATCGTCGAACGGGTCGAACGTTTCCATCGTCGTCGCCATCAGCTTGGCATCTATGCGGAGGAACCCGAATGAACGCACCGCTGACCCACTCACTGGACGCGCGATATTATACCGACCCCGCCATTTTCGAGAAGGAGATGCAGGGGCTTTTGGCCCGAACATGGCAGTTCGCAGGCCATGTCGCGCAGGTTCGGGAAACAGGAGATTACTTTGCCTTCGAGATTGCCGGGCAAAGCCTGTTTTGCATTCGCGGGCGCGATGGCGAAATTCGCACTTTCTATAACGTCTGCCAGCACCGTGCGCATGAAATGGTCTCGGGCACAGGCAACACCCGCGTTGTCGTCTGTCCCTATCACGCGTGGACCTATGAATTGTCAGGTCAGTTGCGCGCGGGTCCAAATATCAAATCCGTCCCCGGATTTGACCGCAGTGCAATCTGCCTGACGGCCGTTCGGACCGAAATCTTCAATGGGTTCATCTTCGTCAATCTCGACGACAAGGCAGCCCCGATGGACGACTGGTATCCCGGAGTGCGGCAGGAAATCCGTACATTTGTCCCGCATATCGACGAGCTTGAGCCGCTGGAATGGGTCGAGATTCCGGAAAATTGCAACTGGAAAGTCAGCGTCGAGAATTATTCGGAATGCTATCACTGTCCGAGCAACCACCCGACATTCGCTGAAGGTGTCGTCAAGCCCGAAACCTACGACATCCAACCCGATGCAGGCGGCGGTTTCGTGCTGCGCCACACGACCGAATGTCAGAGCCTCGACAAGATGACTTACCCTATCGACCTGTCGGTGCCTCATGCGGGCGACTACCAGACTTGGTTCCTTTGGCCGATGTTTTCGTTCCAGTGCTACCCGGGCAATGTGCTGAACACCTATCACTGGCGCGCAAGTGACACGGATCACTGCACCGTCTGGCGCGGTTGGTACACCGAAGGTGGTTCGGAAAGCGCGGTGATCAGGCAACTGGCCGTTCAGGACAGGGAAACAACGGTCGAAGAAGACATCCGGCTTGTGGAATCCGTTCATCGCGGCCTCAGATCCCGCGGTTACCGCCCCGGCCCGCTGGTGCTGGATCCGGGTTGCGGTGTGATGTCCGAACATTCAATCGCCAAGTTGCAACAATGGATGCGCGAGGCAGTGGAATGAAACCCGCCTCTGGTAGACATAACCTGTTTGCCCTGTTCTTGAGTGGATAGATCAGCCACCCAGATGCCCAAGGAATGGCACACTTGCGAAATCGACCGGTCCTGGCCTAAAGCCACATAGGTATATCGACATAATGGATCAGCCAGACCGGTAAAACAGATGCGCCACTGGATAATATCGCACTACGATACCGCATAGAAGCACCGCCTGACACGCTGACAAACCGGAGACCCGCAATGGCCGACTTATTTGACGAAGACCTGTTCCTGAAAGGGTTGGAACAACGGAAGAATACACTGGGCGCGGACTATGTGGAAAAGAACCTTGCAGCAGCAGATGATTTCACCCGCCCGTTTCAGGAAGCCATGACCGCCTGGTGCTGGGGTTTTGGCTGGGGGGATGACGTGATCGACGCAAAAACGCGGTCAATGATGAACCTGTCCATGATCGGAGCACTGGGAAAGATGCATGAATGGGAAATCCACTGCCGGGGCGCCATCACCAACGGAGTGACTAAAGAAGAAATACGCGCCATCATCCACGTGGTCGGGATTTATTGCGGCGTTCCGCAGGCGTTGGAGTGTTTCCGCGTCGCCCGCAAAGTGCTGGACGACAATTAGACGCCATCACAGACCTGCTTCGGCCAACAGCCGTGCACCTTTGTCATAGTATTTTCTGTTTTTGAAACAGCCAGGCCAGGCCCAGCGCTCTGCCGTGAAACCGGGCTGCAATTCCAGGATGCGACGGGCGTGCCGGCGTGCCAGTGACTGGTTGCCAGCGGCGGCGGACAACATGCATAACACAACCCGCGCCCGCACGCTGCCGGGGTCCACTCGCAAGACATTATGCGCGTGCTGCCATGCTGCCTTGTCTCCGGAGAGGGCAAGGGTCATGGACAGGTTCGCCTCGATCCAGATTGGCGGGTGCGGCGTTAACGCAAGGGCCTGCCGATACGTGGCTATTCCGTCCTCAAGCCGGTCATCATACATCAACAAGACACCATAATAGCCCAGCAATTCGGGGCTGCTGTGGAACCGCTCAAGTACCTTGCGCATCAGCTGGCAAGCCTCGGCAGTATGGCCAGCAACACTGTGGGTAAACGCTTCGAGTGCGGCGCAATAAGGATCCGCCGGGTGTTTTTCACGCATGACGGCGCAGTCGGCCTCGACCAGAGCCAGCGTTTTTTCCGGCGAGTCTTCCATGCCCAACCGGATCAGATCCAGGCGGCAGAATCCGACAGCGATCCGCGCAGGCAGATAGTCCGGATCGCGCTGCAAACAGACCTCATACTGGCGGATGGCACGAAACAGGCCGTCCTTGGTCGTAAGGCTTTCCTGAATGCGACCATTCTGAAATGCCGTCCAAACTTCGGTGGATGTGGCGCGTGCTGACCAGATTTCGGACCAGTGACCATCCCGCAGCCGTAGCTGAAGCGCTTCGACAACTTTCATTGCGATTTCTTCAACGGCGTCAAACGTATCCTTTTCCCGAAACCGGAAACGTTCGGTCCATAGGCACACCTGATCCACGGTTGATGTCAATTGTGCCGCCACCCGCAACCCTTCGGCCGCTACCACGCTGCCGCTTAGCATATAGCCGTCGACAGGCCCTTCTTGCCTGCGCGCATCACGCAATTCGATGACATCCGACAACGTACCCAAGAGGAAAAGCAACTCGTCCCGTATCGAAGCCGCCGCAACGTTGATATTGTTATCGTCACCAATTACTTCAAACGGCTCGACTACAATTGCAGGTCTCTGGTGCCCCCAATGGGATGGAAAGCGCGCGCCAACCGGGACAGGCGCATTCTCATCAAAACCAACGTCCCAATACGCTTGCCGTTCAACTGCCAACCAGTCTTCAAATTCCGGGTCTGCAACATCCAACCCTTCCAGAAGCTCGGCGCGATCCGGTTGAAGCGGTTCATCAAACAAATCAATTTCAAGCGCTTTCAGGTCGATGGAGACATTCTCGCGCCCGATGTCCAAAAACCCCAGACCGAACCCGGCCAGATGCTTGGTCAGGACACTAAGTTCCTTGCGCAACGAGGCCGCACCCTGTGCGGGTGAGCTTTTGCTCCAAAGCTTGTCTTGCAGCCAGGCCCTGCTGCGAACAGCATTTTTAGACAACAACACCAAGGCGAGAAGCGCTTTCGCCTTGGTGCCGCGTGGTGTTGCATCCTGGCCGTTGTCGCAAATCACCTGAAACGGACCGGTCAGGAATATCTTGGTTTTTGCCTTACTCAAATAAACTCCTCAGGCAAGTTCAGATACTGCGATCAGGAACCACAGCCATAAACGACAATGCCACCCATCGCTTCATAGGCCAGCTTGCAGCACCATGACTCGTGATCGGGATTTGGGTCTGGCTCTTTATCGCTCAGATCAGGGATTACGATATGAACCTTGTTCATGGAATCATAAACAAACTCCACCGCAGGATTACCGACATCAGCAAGGATTTCATGAATCTGTCGCTCAGCCGCGTCGCGACCCTCTTGTGACCCCAGCGCGTTGCTCCGGGCGGCGTTCAGAACTTCACACCCAAGATCCTTAAGTGTGTATTTCGGATTAATAATCAAACGAGCCATACTAAAAGTCCTTTCTTAACAACCACAACCATTTGTATAACCCGTTACATACCTATCCGGAAACAAAAATGACCGACGCGCTGATTGAACTGGCCGAAAACGCTGGGCTAATTTCAGGACCTTCTTTTGCTGAATTTCCCAAAGGTGCTCCGATCCACACCGCCTTTCGCATGATCAATTTGCGAAATGGAACAGTGCCACCCGCTGGCGCAATGAAACATCGAGTGTCCTTTGGCACAGCGCGCAACCGGAACGAAGCCGCGCGGCTTTCGGGTTTCGAGGCGATCGAACGTTATGCGCTGCAATACAGCACGGATTCACCCCAAACCCGCGAAAGCCTGATTTCATCGGATGGTGCCACGCATGTTCTGCCACGTGATGCCCTTGCTCTGGGTGCGCCGGACAGCGATGGGCAGATCACGTCGAAGGGGGCCGCAGCCGGACCAACGCATGAGGCCGCTGCGCTATGGGCCGCATTTGAATGCCTGGAACATGCGCTTGGACCACACGGTTTCGACCAAGTGTTGCCCGAAACAGCGTTGCCGCGTGATCTGACCCACTGGCTGAACACCTACCTGCGCAATCTGAGCGTTCACGTTCGCGTGGTTCCGGAGGTCGGACTGCTACTGCGTGCGGTCTGCACCGATGCGGATGGCGGGCGGCCAACCTATGGAACGGCTTTTTCCGCCGATCTGGCGACAGGTGTCTGGCACGCGGCATGCGAAGCGGTTGTGTCCTGGCGCAATATGGTGACGCTTGACCACACCGGCGTGACAGATGACGCGATGAATGAGGAACAGGCGCGCTTGTTCCGACTGTATCGCGGCGCGCGAACCGATCGCCCGGCAACTCCGGCATCCTCTTTCGATGCGGATGCCTGGCAGACTCCCGACCCGACGCTGATGACTGTATTGACAGCGGCGGCCAACGCTGCCGGTCGCCCGATTGCCATATTCGATATGACCGCGCCGGAAATACCTTTGCCCATTGTCAAAGCCGTGCCAGTTTGAAACCTTTGTCAGTGACTGAATTGGCGAGTTAGCGCCAGTTTGCCAGAGACCTCGGTTTCAGTCCGGTCCGCAAATTCAGAAATCTGTTTGCATCGTTGGGTTTCCGGCAGTCCACAAACGATGTCGCTTGGATCAACAGGCGGGACTTCAACAAACTCGACCCTTGTGATCGCGCGTGAATTGGCCGCTACTGTTATCAAAGGGCCAACCTCGATCAGGCTGGCAAGCGCATAACCCGACGCAGGCCGTGCGGTCGACCCTGTTCCCATGGTGATATCGTCCAGAAACCGCGGATCATCATCGCCCGGCCCGAACTCAAGGCGCATGGGCATTCCCGCTTCACCGCGCGGATAACGCACCCAATCTGTCGGCACATTCACCGCATCCACGAAGAGTTCGGACATGTGAAACGCCCGAATATAAAGCCCCATAGGATTCGCGAACGCCATCGCGCGCCCTGTCGGTGTTGCTGTGCCTCTGGAGAAGGCCAGATCAAGGGCTTCACCTGCCAACCCAGATCCCGCATGGCGACAATACAAATCCTGTCGGTCGGCAAAATGTAACACTTCATCAAGCCGCGCGGGCCTTCTGTTTTCACCATTGCCGACAACATATGGGAATGAGGAAAGATGCATTGTAGCGATCAGGTCGCTCAGGCTGTTCGTCTCTCTGATCATGAACAAAGCATGTTCGATATTCAACGGATGCTCTGGTGGATGGGCAAAATCTGTTCCCACCAGGCTTTTGTGAAAACGAGCAATGCGTTGAGGCACATCCAATGCGCACCAATCTGATTTCGAAGCCTCGAACAACTCTTCGCAGGAATATGAACATCTGGATACGGTTTCAACGACCGAAAGGAAGTGATCCAGATCGAACACTGCCATGGTTCTCCACCACTCCATCAGTTCGGTCGTGGCGACAAAGCGCTTCGGCCGCATTTTGCCGTCGGAATCGGGCCGTAAAATCAGCGCATATTCCAGAAATTCATTGTGCAGCTCAGCCCTGCTTGCCCAACCCTGATCCGAAAGACTGGCGGCCAGATCCTCGCCCAGACAATCCCGGGGCTCGCGCGGGTTGGCAGACCATTTGAACCCCGTCGATATCTGACCATCGACGATGTCGTCTGGGTCCATGACCAGGAACGGGCTCACTCCATTGCCATCAAAGAACCCTTCAATTCTCGAGTTCCAGTCCGACAGGGCGGCTTCACTCACCCCCCTATCGGCGCAACCTGGAGATTGAAAAACAGCCATCACCGAACACCGATCTGTATCTGAAATGCAGGGCTGATCTGCCATCAATACTTGCCACGGCAGTTCCAGCCTGGTTCGAGAGATCATCATCGTTGACGGGTACGTAAGCATCATGAAAAATCTCCCTCCGAAAAAATCTGAAACCTCATCCGCCCCAACCTGCCTGCTCTGGCAGGTGGCGGGTCCACCACAATTCAGGCGAACTATTGGCTACGTGGATTTCACTGCCAGAAGACCGTTTTCCCGAGATGCTGAGATGATCGCCGTCAAAAGTCTCCAGCGACACTTTCGATGACGTCGGTGATTTTGCCATATGCTCCGCCAGTATTCCGACCGCGATACGCTCACCCATCCGGATACTGTCGAAATAATCGCTATAGAAATGAACCCCTGCCAGATTGCGCCCAAGTGCAATATTCGCAGCCAGCTTGTTCAGCTCGCCATTCAGCGTCAGGCAGTCTGCACTGTCTTCCGGTCGGGTCGAGTCGATCAGGGTCTTACCCCCCGCAGCTGGCACAAGGACCCGAGGCAGACCAGCCGCAGTCAAAGAAACCCGTGATCCATCCAAAGCGTGCGTTCTGAAGAAAGCTTTGAGCACTGTGACGCATGCCCCGGCAACGGCACCATGAGCCGCGCCATAAGAAGGGTGCATTGGCGAGCCTTCGGGGTAAGCAACCGGAAGCAGCAAGTTACGGTCATTTCGCGGCAAGCCCTTATGGGAAATGGCGTTATGCGCAAACCTCTTCGCCGAAGGCGAGGCGGCGATTGCATCCATAAGGCTGAAACCTTCGCTTGTCGCCGCTTCGAGTTTTCCCAGATGGGTCGCGGCAAAAGGCTCGGCCGCGCCAAGGGTTGCGCCGTGACCGTTCGCCATCAAACTCGTAACACTGCCCAGCTTTTCAGGCCGGGCACGATTATGCACCTGAAACGTCTGGCGTTTCGCGGCCCTCAGGGCCCGTGCCCCGGCTTCCGTCAACAGGGACAGTACGTGCGCGCCGCCCCAGGCAGAGCCTGGATCACGCACACCGGCATATCCATCCTCGGGCAAACATTCATCTGTCGGCGTGCCCTGTCCTAGCATCAGCTGGCAGGCATTGAAAAAAGCCTGATAAATTTTGTCAAAATGCACGTAAGAGGCAAGGTCGCGCGGTGTTTCAATGAATTTCGTTCCCTCGCTCTCAAAGGCTTGTTCAGCTGACGTGTCCGCCCCGTTCTGAACGTCCAGCCACTCAGCCCAATCCCGCAGATAGTCCACGCCCGCCGCCTGCGGCTGGATCTTCTGGTCGATCCTCAAAGCGCCGAAGGGAACAGCCCCGACGGCCATTGCCTGCGTCAGCTTTTGCTTTTGTCGGCGCGCTTGATCTGCTGTCAGTGGATCGTGGCCCTGTACCAGGAACTGCGACAGATACGGTCCCTGTGCACAGCCCTGTGAGCAACCGCGAAACAGGGTTTGAGGGGTCAGGCCGCCACCGTCCCGAACCCGCCGCGCCGCCGAAACCTTTCCAATCTCTGCGCCATCAGCGTCCCGAGGGCTACCATCGCGCCGGAACCATTCCATCTGACAAAGGGCACTCGCCACGTTGGCCGCATCACCGGCACCATCTCTGAGGGATTCGAACGGCACATCCCGCAGATAGGCCATCGCGTAAATCTCCGCCATCTCCGCCGCCAACTCGTCCGATCCCAGCCGGGGCGCGGGTGCAATTCCCACCACCCCCGCGTCACATCCGTTGAGACCAAGCCGATGGCCCAGGATTGGCCCTTCCCACGCACGCCACCTATATTCACCACCCTCTGATGGCGCGGTGCGGAAGGGCCCGGAATAGGCTGGCGTGTCGAACAACGCCAACCGATTGCCAAGATTGTCGGTGCAGGTCGGATCAGCCACTTCATCCAGAAACTCGGTATAGACCTGCGCGTCGACAATTCCGTTTACGTCATGACGCAAACCCTTCGAGAAATTCGTGGGCCATGTCCCTTCAAAAAGGTCCGATTCACCGTTGTGATCCTTTAAAACCTCCTGAGTGGAACGCGCCAACACACTCAAACGGCGCCGACCCCGGCCTACCTTTTGATTGGCTTCATCAGGGTTCTGCCATGGTTCAGACGGAACGGTATGTTGCGACATGATGTTCTCCTCATCGACGAAAGAACGATTCGCATCACGGCGTTACCGGATCGTGACTTCCAAAAAGAGAATGTGTTTTCAGTGTTTTTTCAACGTGTTGCCCGTTTCATGCCGAAGTACGGAACGCAATCACGCAAAAACTCGTGACCCGGTTTCACGTTGCAAAGCCAACCGAGCACTTGAACTCCGCTGTAGACTTGCCACGTTCAAATTCTCGTACATCAGGCCAGATGCCACAGGCAAGGCCCGCAATTCTAAGGATATTACGAACTGCATTGGGTCTGAAGAAAGTGAACCAAGTCTTGCCAATGGTGGATGCAAACCGGCGCGATTCCGTTCTATTTCAAAGAGTTCGGACAGATCTGCAAAAAAAACCAAACTTTGCGGAATTGACCTTGTATTTCCGTTGCTTGCACGGATATACCCGTCGGCGGAGACGTGGCCGAGTGGTCGAAGGCGCTCCCCTGCTAAGGGAGTAGGCCCGGAAGGGTCTCGAGGGTTCGAATCCCTTCGTCTCCGCCACTTGCCCCCGCGAAAGCGTTCTCCCGATCCGGATGCAGCCGGATTTTCCCGTTGTTTTCGAGGGTTATGCGGGAGGTGCTGAGCACCGGCCCCTGCGCACGGAGGCCCGGAAGCGGTCTCTCCGGGCAGATATTCTCTGGACCTCATGACTGCGTCTGTTTGGTGTTCAGGTTGTAAGTGTCTGATCCCAGTGTCGTTTATCGAAGAGCGGCTGAGTGCTTCGACGTTGGTGGCGTTTTCCCAAAAGGGACCGAAATCAAACACCTTTCCCACATTTACAATGCCGCTCGGGCTCTCGGGTCAAAAGAGATCGACGTTGCCGTTGGCATCAACCCGAACCGCAGATCCAACCCGGTTGTAAACTGTTGAGTTTGAAGAAAACCGGCTCCGAAGTTGCTGCGCATGGGTATTATCCAAAAGTGTAAATGTAGCAGTCTCGCCAGCCCCCGCGGCGGCTAGACCCGCTCCGACCATCAGACCGCCGACATCAGTTAGGAAGAAGCGATCGTGAAGATCCTCTCCTCCTGGAACCTCTGTCCACTCATAGAGTTCCAGAGAATATCCTTGCGGCAAAATCCCATTGGTAAGAGCAGGAGCATTCTGCGCGAGAATATTCGGCGGAGGACGAGAGTCGTGTGACCGGAAGTGTACCTTAATGACTTTCGGTGTCGGCGTCGCAGCGGCGAGCTTGCTCAGCAGTGATGTCAATGGACCAGTGTAGTTACCTCTTGCTGGACGTAGGTCAAAATAGGGGTCGACGATGTCAATTTCGTCAGCCACCAGCGCGATCAATAATAGGGCATCGGCGATATCATCCGAGGTTCTTGCTACGTCACGGCTGATCGGTGCATTGAAGAACGCGTTCTCGTCAAAACAATCATCAGGTACGAGTGCTTCTGCGCAGTTCACGGCTCCCTCGCCGCAGACGATTGCGCGAAATGGTCTATGTCCATGCTCGCGGATGGCGTTATCAACCCAACTCGTCTCGTGATTGTAGGTTCGGTTGAAGCCCACCACTTTGTGCCTGCCACTATGCAAACGCTCGACAACGCTGGCCAATTTCACTTCTGAGAGACCAGCATCCTTCGCCGCTTGAATGACCTTCCTTTCCCATTTGTTGGGAAATCGGGATATCAGCCTGCCTTTGTCGGCTCCGAATTTCTCGATCAGATATCGAAATGTGTTCCAATCTGCGCCGATCACTGCAGGCTCTACTGCGTACTCCGACAGCATCAGAATAGTTCCTCGGCCCGTTCCGCGAAGAAGCCGTTTGGCCATCGGTCTGCGAAATCACCATCGGGACTCACCCGGAGAGGACGGAAGCGGACCCCATCAACCGAATTCTCCACATAGACAACGGACAAATCGTCGGCTGTGAGACCGAGAACGCCTGGCGGTATCTCATTCTCCGTCTGCTCTCTCACGCGACGCAGCAACCGCAACATTATGTGCTCGCTGTGCGTCTCGATCAAAAGGCTGCGCTCGGGACCAACTGCCGGCTGTGGGCCTTGCGTCGCTTCGATGAAGAGATCACCAAGTCCGACCTGGATGGCCGGGTGAATATGAAGTTCGGGCTGCTCAATCGCGATCAGGCCGTCAGGGTCCATCAGGCACGCGACAACGACTGGCACCATCTGAGAAATGCCCACACCAACGTCGCTTGGGGCAACCAGCACCCCTTTGTTCAGATCGAGCAACCGGAACTCCTTGACGGTCTTCAACGAAGCGTAGAGCTCCTGCAGGTCGCCAAGGTCATCTTCATCGATGCCCCGCTGAAATAGTTGGTGGAACCGGCTGGTGTTGGGGACCTGCTTGAAGACGGTTTGCTGCAGCTGGTAGCCGGTCCTCAGCTTCAGATCGGAGGAGAGCCAGTCATTCACGCTTTCAAGCAGGTGCTCCGTGGTCTGGTTATGCAGCACGTCCCAGGCAGCAAGGCCCTGTGCCCAGCGGGACTCGTCGGGCGAAAGGCGTGGACGGTAGCCGCGGCCGGGTATGTCGCGGAGCGGCCCGATGTAGGTCAGCGACTTTAGATAGTCGCGCAGGATCCGGACAGGGCCGAGAACCATCTCGTCCAGAAGCGCGCTCAACCCGGCACGGCGATATGTCTCGAGGTCGAGTTCGTCGGCGGCGCGCAGTTCGTCGCTGTCGGACAAGCGGGGAATGGAAGCTCCGCGCACGTAGCGCATCCGGATCAGGTTCTTGTCGAGCTCAACCAGGTCGAGCGCAAGCGGACGATCCAGATCGGGCAAGGCTCCGAATACGGTATCGACCTTTACCCGAAACCGCACGCGGTCGTTGACTTGTGCATCCGCCACGATCTGGCGGGAAAGTTCATAGAGCTCGTTACCGAGCGGTGACTTGAAGGGGTCGCCCTTTTCGGCTTCTGGATCATATCCGAGCGCGGTCGGCAAACCCTCATCCCAGTCTTCCGGCTCGTCGTCTGGATCGACCAGCTTTTCCAGCATAGGGTGCTGCCAGTTGATGTCGATCAGCTCGGCCTGGCCCTCCTGTGGGGGTGAACGGAGAACGGCCAGTTCCTCGCCGTTATGTTCGACCGACATCTTCGCGACATAGGGACCTTGGATCAGGTCGCTCCAGGCAACCTCGATGCCGATGCCCACCTCCTGCACGACGGCGTAGGTTTTCAGTTCCGTGTTTTCACCCGCAATGTATTGCACCGGCAGGCTTGTGAACTGTGGGTCTTGAAGGTTGCCGCCAGAGTTAAGCGGCAGCCGATCACTGCCTTGATCATCCCCGATATGGAGATGGACCTTGATATGGATGGACCGGTTTGTCTCATGTCCATGGACGAGGTTGGCAAAGCCGCCGAGGTCAGTGAGGCCCCCGGCGATCGTCTGGTCCGGGTCTGGGTTGTTGCGCTCGATTACTTCGCGCAGGTAGTGCAGTGCCTGCAGGATCGTGCTTTTGCCTGCGCTGTTCGGGCCGAAGAGCAGCGTGATAGGCTTCAAGTCGATCGCTTGGCGAGCACCTATGCCCTTGAAGTTCTCAATTTCGATCTTGGTCAGACGCATCTAAAAACCTCACAATTCGCCGCGGAACGCGCGTTGAGAGAGCGCCGAGAAGAACTGTTCTGAAGCCGTAAGATCAGCGTCTAACGAACGCGCCATTGAAATCACCCGTGAGAAAAACAGCCCAAACTGACGTTGCTCATCATATGGCGGCTTGAGAAAAGAGATTTCTTGGAATTTCCCTTTACTTACCATTCCCTTCATCGAGTTGGTTGAGCCGGCTTGAATTAGAGCCTTTCCAACAAGGAGCTGACAGTAAAGGAAAAACGGATCGGTTTCCTTGTTTGGGATGATTGCGTTGATCTGCTGGTTAAACGCAACTTCGCGGTCTGCGAGCGCAGCGTTTCCGATCACGCGAGGGCTTCCAGCAATGCATGTCACAAGGGTAGACCCTGAAGGCGCAAGGCGACCTAGACTCTTACCTCGCTCGCTCAGGAATTCTGAGGAGCGGGTCAAAAAATGGCTTGGCGTGTTGATATTATCTGATTTTATCCACTCAATTGCATTGCCGTAATTCCCGGGCTCCTTTCTGGGCGGGGTGTTTCCCGTAACAACCTGGCCTAAACTCTTGATGGGTGCGGTCGGCAAATCCCTGGAGTTTTTGAGCGGAGTGCCAAAACGCGCTACGAACTCCGATCTGATAAGTTGGTCCACGTGCTCGAGGACAAGTTTGCGCTTGCTCCGAATACCATCAGCCCTTGCTAGGAGGGATGCAATCCGCTGTTGCTCGGACCTATCAATCTTAGGCAGCTCAATCGCTTCCAATTTTGATTTATCGACGTGTGGAATCGTGGCTCCACGGGCCTGCGCCTCATCATTGAGCTGACGAAATCTGCTTTGAAGCAGCCTGCCGACGAACTCTGCGTCCCAATCCTCTGGTGCGTTGAGCCGCATTCTTGCAACGGTGCTGCCGATCAGGCCATTGATCCCATATCCGACAGTACCTGCATTCGCGCCATCCCAGACAATGCAGAGATCGGCCGAGGTTACATCCACGCCCTTCGCATCAGAAGCAAATTTCTGGGGTGCAGCCCCCCGCACCTCGTCAATTTGGATGTATGGCTTAGCACCATTGACGCGCTGCTCATGAACTTCCGAAGCCTTCTTGCCTTTTCGAAGTTCCATGATTTCGCCCAGTTGAACTGCATTGGTCATCCGAGCATTTCCTCAAGCTCGGCGAGATCGTCGGCTATTTCACTATTCAACGCCTTCATTCTGCCAAGAATTACGTGAGGTGGATCATAGTCCTCCTCCTCATAGACGCGTTGCTCGTACCGACTGGGAGAGAGATCGTAGCCAGCCTCCTTGATCTCAGCAGCCGAAACGAAGAACGCCTTCGAGGTTCGGTCCGTATCCTTCGCCGGGTCGCGAGAATGCCAGCGATCTAGACAGTCCGGTAGATCGTTCTCGACTACCGGATCGCGTTTGTCGTCGAGCGACAAACCATCCGCTTCAACCTTGTAGAAGAAGACGTCATCGGTGCGACCGCCCTTTGTGAAAACGAAGATACCGGTAGACACGCCCGCATAGGGTCTGAAAACACCGCTGGGCAGAGAAATCACGGCTTCCAACTGGTTATTGTCGACCAAAAGTTGACGCAGCTGACGGTGCGCGCCGGAGGAGCCGAACAGCACGCCATCGGGCACGATGGTCGCCGACCGTCCGCCGGTGTTCAGCATACGCAGGATCAGCGCAAGGAAGAGCAGCTCAGTCTTCTTCGTCTTGACCTGGCGCAGGAGCCCCGAGTGCACGTCCTCGAAATCCAGACTGCCCTTGAAGGGCGGATTGGCGAGAATGACGTCAAAACCCTCGGTCGCTTGGCTCGGGTACTTGTCTGTGAAACCGGTGCTGAGTGTATCCTGATAATGGATGTCTGGGTCATCCACTCCGTGCAGCATCAGGTTCATCGCCGCGATACGCAGCATGGTCGCGTCGAAGTCGAAGCCATGGAACATGTTGCTGCGGATATGCGCGCGGTCCTCGTCGCTGAGCTTGTCGCCGATGTAGATTTTCTCGACATTTCCGGTGTCGGGATCGGTCTCCTCGATCACCGCCTCTGGCGAGGTATAGGTTTCGAGCAGGTATTCCATGACGCTGACAAGGAAACCGCCGGTGCCGCAGGACGGATCGCCCACGACATCTGTCGGCTTTGGTTCGAGCAGATCGACCATCAGCCGGATGATGTGGCGCGGCGTGCGGAACTGTCCGTTGATACCAGCTGTCGTGAGCTTGCTGAGTAGGTACTCATAGAGGTCGCCCTTGGTGTCGCCCTCGGTCAGCGGCAACTCGTGGATCATATTGACCGCCTTCACCAGAAGGCCGGGCTTCTGGATCATCAGCTGCGCGTCCTTCATGAACTCGGCAAAGGCCGTGCCGCTGGCAACGGTGCTGCGGAAATGCGGGAACACTTGATCGCGCACCATGGGCAGCATCTGGTCGGAGCCAAGGTGCCGGAACTGCGACCAGCGCAAGTGCTGCTCGTCCTCCTTGAAGCGGCGCGTGAACGGCTTGCCGGACCGCTTTTCACGGTTTTCGTCCCGCGCCTCGTTGATGTCGAGGAGGCGCGCGTACATCAGGAACGTGATCTGCTCGATTACAGTCAGCGGGTTGGTGATCCCGCCCTGCCAGAATTCCGTCCAGAGCGCGTCGACACGCCGCTTGAGATCACCCGTGATCATTATTGTTTCCTCTCGTTCGGGTTTTCGTCTTCGCGCTCTTCGACCTCGGTGCCGAAGGAGCGCACGATGTTGATGAGATCGGCAATGTCGGCTTCGTCCTCGAACACGCCGTCCGGTCCGTCGGCATCGACCACGGTGAAGGGGTCGTCATAGAGCCGTTCAACCTCGATCGTGCCGTAGCGCGCGATGTGGTTTTGCAGGAGCGCGAGAAAGCGTGTCTGCTTTGCGCTCAGCTTTGGATGCTTTTGGACAAAGGTTGTGAACTTTTCCCGCACCGCCTCGGAGTCCATCCCAACGATCATGCGGATGGCGAGATATAGCGGACCGGCGGTCTCGCTAAAGAACTCCTCAAGGTGCTCTCGGCGCACATCCGGATGCTGGGTGAGTATGAGAGACACGAGCGAGTCTATTTCTCGGTCGGACACGGCTTCACCGGCACGGACTTTCTTCAAGACTGGATTGGTCTCGAAGTGCTTCTTAAGCTCCGCCTCGACGATCTGCTGATAGGCCTTCATGTCGACGGATTTCAGGGTCGCAGAACGACGTGCCAGATGCATCTGACTGGCATCCTCGGTGATATCGACCACTTTTGGAGGAACGCCCTGCGAGCCACCCTTCGCCCGGTGATGCATAATCCCGCGAAGCTGGAGACGCGCGTCCTCAAGGTCAGCGACAGTTACTTCCTGCCAGAACGCATCCAATTTCACGCGCTTGATGACTTCCGCCTTCTCGCGGACCGGGTTCAGGTGCATCTGGAGGGATGACAGTCGGTCAAGGAGCTCGATTTTCAGGTCGGCAATCTCACCTGAGCCACGCAGCACCGCGATCTGCATGCGAGCAATGAGAAGATCGAGCGAAAGAGCGTCGCCGAAGCCACGGATGTTCCGCCACTGCATCAGCGGTGCGATTTCTTGGCGTAGTCTGGCGACGGTCGCCGGTGCGAATGCCTTCAAGACCTCGGGGCGTGATAGCGCGCGCTTCTCCTTCCATTTCTCTCGAACCGCAATCGACTCCTCCGGCAAGGCGTTAATGTCTTGCTCGACAAGTCCGATGGCGGTGTCGAAGGCCGCGATCTCGCTCTTCTGAAGGGCGACATCGGCAACGTTCAGCCGCTCCTCGAAGACCAGCTGGGCAAGCGGCTTGCTCTGCGTGGGTTCGGCGGGTCGATAGCCCATCTCGAAGCGGGCAAAGTTGCCCCAATGGTCGAAGATGCGAAACACGCTCTTGTTTTGGCCTGGTCCGAAGAGGTCTGGACAGAGACGCGTACCGCGGCCGATCATTTGCCAGAACTTTACGGGCGATTTGACTGGCCTTGCGAAAACAAGGTTCACGATTTCGGGTATGTCGATCCCGGTGTCGAGCATGTCGACCGAGATCGCGATGGTCAGATCGTTGTTGGTGCCCTCACCCTTGAAGTCGTCGATCAGTTGCTCGGCTCGGGGGTCATAGTTGTCGATCACCTGGCAAAATTTGCCGGCGTACTGCGGATACATTTCGTCGAAGATCTGGCCCATCAGCATCGCATGTTGGTGGTTGCGCGCGAATACGATGGTCTTTCCAAGAATCTGCCCCGTTGCATCCTTGATCCCGTTTTCCATAAGGTTTCTCAGGATCGTGCGGTTTGTATCCTTATTGTAGATGACCTTGTCGATCTGTTCCGAAGAGAAGTCATACTGTGCCGGGTCCTCTCCCTGGTCTTCCAGTTCCTGAATCTGCTGAGGAGAAAGGCCGTCGAGGGTGATGCCGTCGCGGAGAAACTGGGTCGTGTGCTCATAGACCTCGAAGGGGGTCAGGTAGCCTGCCTGTACCGCCTGTTCGAGATCATAATTCGACGTCGGAAGCTGTCCCTCGCATCCAAAGAGACGGAAGGTGTTGCGAGTGACGAAGTCGACCGGGGTCGCGGTCAGCCCGACTTGATGACAATCGAAATAGTGAAAGATGTCTCCGTAGACGTTGTAAATGCTCCGATGGGACTCATCAGCGATGATGAGGTCGAAGAAGCCGGGGTCGAACGACTGAAAGACCTTTTGCATCGCGGGATAGGTCGCGAGGAAGACGCGCTCGTTGGCATTCGTCTTGACGCGCGAAGTGATGATCCGGGTGGGCTCGGAAAGGAAATCGTTGAAGGCGTTCTTAGCCTGCTTTCGAAGTTCCTTCCTGTCACAGAGGAACAAGACTCGCTTGACCCAACCGGCCCTTATCAGAAGGTCAGTTAGAGCGATCGCAACGCGCGTTTTGCCTGTACCCGTAGCTTGCACCACCAGTGCCCGACGGTGCTTCTGGGAGAACCGCTCGGAAACCCTCTTGATCGCTTCGAGCTGGTACAGACGATCAACGATCTGATCACTGATCTCGATCGTGTCGAGAGGCTGTTTCTGGCTCCGCTGGTAGTTTGCCAGGTGCTGAAGACTGTCCTTCGAGTAGAAGCCGAATAGCTTGCGCGGAGGGAAGTCCTGGGCGTCGTCCCAAATCCAGATGTCGAAGCCATTCGTGTAGAAAATGACCGGACGGTGGCCATACCGGTTCTCGAGGCTATCGGCATAGAGCTTCGCCTGATGGCGACCGAGCTCGGCATCGGTCGAGGTTTTCTTTGCCTCGACAACGGCCAGAGGGTTCCCGTTGTCATCCCAGAGCACATAATCGGCGTAACCGATACCCGTGGCTGTGGGCTGGCCATCTACCTCGACCTCCTTGCCAACCTGTGCCGTGCTCTTGACGCCCTCTGCAATGTCCCAGCCGACACTCGCCAGCATGCTGTCGATGAGCCGCGTCCGGGTTTCTGCCTCGCTGAACTGAAGCTCATCGGCCGCCGCCTGTGCCGAGCCTGCGAGCTGTTTCAGCTCATCTGCTTCCTTCTGGGCTGCGGTCGCTTTCGAGCGGGCTTCGTCGAGCTCCGAAAGCAATGCATCCATCTGCGCTTCCTGAGCCGCCAACTTCTCGAGGATTTGGCGCCGTTCCCGTTCCTCGACTTGGCCCGGATTAGCCGGTTGCTGGAAGGAGGGTAGCTGGTCTGCTTTCGCTTGCCCGTATCTGACACACATCCAGCGGGCCAGATCGTGTGCCTCCTTGAGCAGCCATAGCGCGTGTTGGCTCCTTACAGGCTCGCCATGAGCGGCTTTGTTGCCGTGCATCCGCAACGCGTGAAGTTTGTCGAGTACAACCTTCGGCGTGATCGCGATAAAGGCGTCGTTCTTCAAGAGATCAACAAGCGTCGGCAAGTCCGGCTTTGGCAGGCGGAGCTCGCGATAGATATCTTTTGTCAGGTTCTCCGCGAAAAGGCGGAGCTTGACGAGTGCGCTTGCTGGGTCAGCGTGAGCATACGACTCTGCAAACGCGCCTAGACCAGCAAGTTCAGGCCAGCCGTCACGTAGTATTTCAAAGTTGATCGATTTCATGCCATCGCCTCCGCAAGCGCGGCGTCAAAGGCAGCTCGGTTGGCAACCACGACTGGGGCTTCGTGGGGATTGTCCAGCTTGTCTGCGACATCTAGACGGAGACGCTTCAGGAAGTAGTAGAGCAGCGCCTTCCGAACCAAGACTTCGCAGCGCTCGTTCGTCATCTCATAGTCTTGAGCGATGATCGAGCGCTGGCTCTCGCTCAGGGCTGGATTCGGTGCAAGCGCCACCGCGAAGCGATCATGCCAAAGCTTGTCGTCATTCGAAGACGCGCCAGGCAACCCGTGCTTTCGGGTCTGCATGCATCGCGAGAGGATGAAGTCTTTGTACTTGTTGTCGATGTGACAGAAAGCACGAACATGCCACCGCAGTCCGTCATTGCCGAGGGCGTGGGGAGAAATCCGCCTCCATTCAGGGGTGGGCTTCTTGGCGCTCATAGACTGGTAGAAGACCTCGATGGAATGCCCTTCTCTTACGGTTTTGAGTACATCGCGAAGGACTTCGGGCTCCACGCGCCGGTTCGGAATAGGCAGGGCATCATGCTCCGGCGCCGATGCAAGCCAGGCGTCGGTCACACCAGACGCTCCTCCGTTGGTCTCGCGCAGATGAGCGAGGTACGCGGATGCATTGGGCTGCATGAATACTGGCCTGAAATCATCTGCTGCTTTGTAGCGTTTGGCGCTCTTGTCGTAGATCAGGTTTCCCGGTGCCTTATCCTCGTAGAGTGTCAGGTCCTTGGAGGCTTGGGGCACGGATACGCCGAACTGGTCTACGATATCGGCACGATTGATGCCGCCCTCCCAAAAGAGGCGGAATTCAATGAACTCCAATCGTTTTTCGACACCCCAGCGCATATCACGTCCTCGTTGAGCAGGTGGAGCGAGATCGTCCACCAGAATCGTTTGATGATGGGTATATAAACTATACACATCTTGTCGATCAACCCCTCGCGCGGACTTTTCGGATGGAGTTCAAAGGTCAGTATCTGTCTGGAAGTGCTGGCGCTGCTCCTCCCACGCCATAGGAAACGGCTCGAGCGCGCGCGCCAGTGTCACTTCCAGCCCTTGCTTCCCGTCCAAGATCGCCTCGACGATGTCAGGCGGGAGCAGCGTGAGTCGCAGAACCCGCGTCATGTAAGAGGGAGCGATACCTTCGCGCTCGGCAAGTTCGGCGATGGTGGCGAACTCGCCCGACTCCAGCAACCTCTTCCAACGGAATGCACGGGCAAGCGCCTTGACCAGCGTGTTATCGGTCCGCCGTGAGTGCGCAGTGCCTTCTGGCAACTGCATCTCCTTCCGTCCGCCGCGCTTCACGATGCGGAATGGCACCTGCAGCGTCACGGTGTCCGGGATCGGCACCCTGCTGTTCATGCAGCTACCTCAATGCCGCCTGCAAGCATCTCGCGCGCAAGGCTATGGAGACCGTCGACGCGCAGGCCAAGCTCGCCCAGTCCCTCGGCACCACCGTCGCCTCGATCCAGACGCTGGAGCGCGCGGGCGAACTGGCGGGCGTGTCGATGTCCGGAATCGAGCAGGCGACGAAAGACATGACACGACGGCTGAGCCAGGCTGCCGCCAGGACCGGTCCCGCCGCCGACGCGCTCGACCGGCTGGGGCTCTCGGCCAGCGAGGTGATCGCTCTGCCGCTGGACCAGCGCGTCGGTGCGATCAACGCCGCCATCGAGGACTTCGTGCCTGCCGCTGAACGCGCAGCAGTCGCGGGCCAGCTGTTCGGCGAGGAAGGTTCGATCGCCATGTCGCGGATCGACACGGCGACGCTGCGCCAGGCGACCGAGGACGTGCGCGCCTTCGGGGTCGTGGTCTCCGAGCAGGACGCCGACCAGATCGAGCGGACCAACGATGCGATGTCCCGGCTCGGTCTGATCTGGCGCGGGCTGTCCAACCAGCTCGCGGTCGCCTCGGCACCCGCGCTGGAGGCCGTCGCCAACGCCATGGCGGCCGTGGCAAGCCGCACGGGTCCGCTGGGCACCTCGATCCGCGGGCTCTTCGACAACATCGGCCGCCTGACCACCTACGCCGCCACCTTCGCGGCCTTTCTCGCGAGCCGCTGGGTGGCGGGAATGGCCGCTGCGGCGCTTTCAGTCCGTGGCCTTGCAACCGCGCTCGTCGTTTTGCGCGGCGCGCTGATCCGGACCGGTATCGGGGCGCTGATCGTCGGCGCTGGCGAACTCGTCTACCAGTTCACCCGGCTTGTGTCGGGAGCTGGCGGCTTTGGCGAGGCAATGTCGCTCCTAAAGGACCTTGCCGTCGAAGTTTGGGATCGGATCAAGATGGGGGCTGCGGCGGCGGGCGCTGCGACCACGGCGATGTCCTTCGATCTGAAGGCCGATGCCGCCTCCGGCATGCAGAGCGCCATCGAGAGCGTGGTGGCTTTTGGCAACACGGCCGCGAACACTTTTGAGGGTGCCTATGAGGCGATCAAGGCGATCTGGGGAATGCTGCCCGCCGCCATCGGTGATCTCGCGTTTCAGGCGGCGAACAGCCTGATCGACGGTGTCGAAGCGATGCTGAACGGCGTTGTTTCTCGCATCAACACATTCATCGGCGGGATCAATCAGGGGCTGGAAGCGCTCGGGTCGGAGCGACGCATCTCGATCATCCCCGATCTCGACCTCGGTGAGATCGAGAACCGCTTCGAGGGCGCGGCGACCGCCGCAACCACCGCAGCGCAGGCGGCCTTCGACCGAGCCTTCGAGGACAGCCCGCTCACTGCGCCAGACCTTGGTCTGACCGAGGCGGCGAACAGGGCGCTCGAGTCCGCGAACGTCTATCGCGGTGCCGCGCGCGATCTGGCCGAAGGGGCCCGCGCGCCGCTCGAAAGCTGGCAGGCGCTGCGCGACGCAGTCCGAGGCACAGACGAGGACGGCGCCGGCGCTTTGGCCGAGACGACCGCTGCGGCGGAGCGGCTGGAGACGGCGCTCGGCGATGCCGGCCGCGCCGCCACTGGTGCGGGTGCGGCGGCCGGAGCTGCTGGCGCTGCGGCAGAGCCCGCGACCGAGGCCGCCGTCACTGGGTGGAAGGCCGTTACCGCCGCTCTGTCGGACTACGCCAGCAAGGCACGCGCGATCGGCGGCGATATCGGCCAGAGCCTCGTCGGCGCCTTCCAGTCTGCCGAGAACGCGGTGGGCCAGTTCGTGCGGACCGGCAAGCTGAACTTTCGCGATCTCGTCACCTCGCTGCTGGCCGATCTCGCCCAGCTGGCGGCACGGCGGTTCATCCTCGGGCCGATCGCAAACGCGCTCTCCGGCGTCTTCTCCGGAGCTGGCGGGATTTTCGCCAACATTCTGCATGCGGGCGGGATGGTCGGATCGGCCGTACCTTCGCGGATGGTGCCCGCCATGGCCTTCGCCGCCGCGCCACGGATGCATGCTGGCGGCATGGCAGGACTTCGCCACGACGAGGTGCCAGCGATCCTCCAGCGCGGCGAGCGGGTTCTGTCACGGCGGGAGGCGCAGGCCTACGGCGCGGGCGGCGGCGTCAACGTCACAATCATGGCCCGTGACGCGGAGAGCTTCCGGCAGTCGCGGACGCAGGTCGCGGCCGACATCGCCCGTGCGGTCTCGCTCGGGCGGAGGGGCATGTGATGGCGTTTCACGAGGTGCGGTTCCCCGACAACATCAGCCGCGGCGCGCGGGGCGGGCCCGAGCGGCGCACCCAGATCGTTGAACTTGCCTCGGGTGACGAGGAACGCAACGCCAGCTGGGCCAATTCGCGCCGCCGCTATGACATCGCCTATGGCATCCGCCGCGCGGACGATCTCGCCGCCGTGGTCGCCTTCTTCGAGGCACGCAACGGACGGCTCCACGGCTTCCGCTTCAAGGACTGGGGCGACCACAAGTCCTGCCTGCCCTCGGGCGCGCCGTCGCCGACCGACCAGGCGATCGGCACCGGCGATGGCACGGCGACCTCCTTCCAGTTGGTGAAGCACTACGCCTCCGGCGCGCAATCCTGGACGCGTGCCATCGCCAAGCCGGTGAACGGAACTGTGCGCATCGCGCTGTCAGGCGTCGAGCAGCCCTCCGGCTGGTCGGTCGACACCACGACCGGCATCGTCACCTTCAGCGCGGCGCCGGGCCCCGGCGTCGCGATCACCGCGGGGTTCGAGTTCGACGTGCCGGTCCGCTTCGACACCGATGCGCTCGACGTGACGCTCGACCTCGAGCGGCTCGGCTCGATCACCTCCATCCCGCTGCTGGAACTGCGCCGATGAAGACCTTTGGCCCCGCCTTGCAGGCCCATCTCGACGACGGCACGACGACGCTGGCCTGGTGCTGGCGGATCGCGCGCGCCGATGGCGCGAGTTTCGGCTTCACCGATCACGACCGGACACTCAGCTTCGACGGCACGGACTTCGAGCCCGAGAGCGGGCTCACGGCATCCGAGGTGCGCTCGGGATCGGACCTGTCGGTCGATGCGCAGGACGCCGAGGGCGTGCTGACCTCTGAGCGCATCACCGAGACCGATATTCTCGACGGGCGCTGGGACAACGCCGAAATCGAGGTCTGGCAAGTGAACTGGCAGATGACCTCCCAGCGCGTACTCATGCGCCGCGGCGCCATCGGCCAGATCAGGCGCGGGCGGCTGGCCTTCGTCGCCGAGGTCCGCTCGCTCGCGCATGTGCTCGGCCAGACGGTCGGGCGGACCTTCCAGGCGACCTGTGACGCCGCGCTCGGCGATACGTGCTGCCGCGTCGATCTGGAGAACACGGCCTTCAAGGGTACCGGGGTCCTGATCGATCTCCTGCGCGACCGGGCCTTCACAGCCTCGGGGCTCGGCGGTTTCGCCTCCGGCTGGTTCACCTTCGGGACCATCGAGTGGACCAGTGGCGCGAATGTGGGGAGGCGCACCGAGGTGCTGGGCCATGACGTCAACGACGGCATCGCGGTGCTGACGCTACTCGAAGCGCCAGTGCGCGAGATCTCCGAGGGCGACGGCTTCACCATCCGCGCCGGCTGCGACAAGCGGATGGAGACCTGCGGAGCCAAGTTCACGAACATCGTTAACTTCCGCGGCTTCCCGCACATCCCCGGCCAGGACGCGGTCCTGCGCTACGCCACCAAGGATGGCGGGCATGAGGGGTCTGTGCTTTGACCTCCGCTGATCCAGCATGTGTCATTGCCATTGCCCGGTCTTGGCTCGGCTCGCCGTATCACGATCAGGCGAGCCTGCGCGGTGTCGGCTGCGACTGCCTCGGGCTGGCACGCGGCGTCTGGCGCGAGGTGGTGGGCCCCGAGCCGTTCCCGATCCCGCCTTATAGCCGCGACTGGGGCGAGACTGGCCCGCGCGAGGTGCTTGCCGAGGGTGCGCGGCGCATGATGATCGAGGTGCCGTCCGCCGAGGTCGGGCCTGGCGCGCTGGTGCTGTTCCGCATGATGCCGCGCGCCATCGCCAAGCATGTCGGGATCCTCACCGGGCCCGACAGTTTCCTCCATGCCTACGATCGGCTCGGCGTCATCGAGGAACCGCTCACCCCATCCTGGCGGCGACGCATCGCCTTCGCCTTCCTGTTTCCGCAACGTTGAGACCCCGACATGGCCACGCTTGTCCTCGGCGCCGCAGGTGCCGCCATTGGCGGCAGCATTGGTGGTGCGATACTTGGCGTCAGCGCCGCCACCATCGGTGGCTTTATCGGCTCCACCATCGGATCGGTTGTCGACAGCTGGATCATCTCTTCGCTTGCGCCGACCCAGCGGATCGAAGGTGCGCGGATGGACAATCTGCGCATCACTTCGGCTACCGAAGGGGCGGTGATCCCGCGTCTCTATGGCCGCATGCGGATCGGCGGCAACATCATCTGGGCGACCGACTTCCGCGAGGAGACCAAGACCACGACGCAGGGCGGCGGCAAGGGTGGCGGGGGTGGCGGCAAGGTCAAGACGACCGAATACTTCTACTATGCCAGCTTCGCGGTCGCGCTCTGCGAGGGGCCGATCACCGGCATCGGCCGCATCTGGGCGGACGGGAAGCTGCTGGACACCGCCGGGATCACGTGGCGCTGGTATCCGGGCGACGAGAGTCAGATGGCCGATCCGTTTATTTCCGCGAAGATGGGCGTGGCGAACACGCCCGCCTATCGCGGCACGGCCTATGTGGTGTTCGAGGACTTGCCGCTAGGGAACTACGGCAACCGCATCCCGCAGCTGAGTTTCGAAGTTTTCCGTCCGCTGGCCGATCCGGACACGGCCGAGGGTCTCACGCAAGCGGTCACCATGATCCCGGCCTCGGGCGAGTTCGCCTATGCCACGCAGGGCATCCGGAAGGGCGGAGGCGGCTCGTCCGAGCCCGAAAACCTCAATGCCCTGACCGACACCGCCGACATGGTGGTGGCGCTGGATCGGCTGCAAGCTATGGCCCCAAAGGTCGAAAGCGTTTCGCTGGTCGTGGCCTGGTTCGGAGGCGATCTGCGCGCTGGAAACTGCGAGGTGCGGCCCGGCGTCGAGGTCACCGCGAAATCGACCACGCCGTCGACGTGGTCCGTGAATGGCGTCAGCCGGGCGAATGCATTTCTGGTCAGCCGCGATGATCAGGATCGCCCGGTTTATGGCGGCACGCCCGCCGACTTCGCTGTCGTGCAGGCGATCCAGGAGATGAAGGCGCGTGGCCTGCGCGTGACCTTCTATCCCTTCATCCTGATGGACGTGCCGCCGGACAACACCCTGCCGAACCCATATTCGGACAACGCCGCCCTTACGGGTCAGCCAATCTTCCCGTGGCGCGGGCGGATCACCTGTTCACCTGCAGCAGGATACGCTGGGACCGTGGACAAGACCGCTACGGCTGCAAGCCAAGTCGCGGCGTTGTTCGGCGCGGCAACGCCCGCCAGCTTCAGCGTTTCGGGTCAGTCTGTCTCGTGGACTGGCGCTGCGAACGACTGGGGTCTGCGGCGCATGGTGCTGCACTACGCCCATCTCTGCGCGGCGGCGGGCGGGGTCGATGCGTTCCTGATCGGCACCGAGATGCCGGGGCTGACGACGATCCGCTCGGGCGCATCCACCTATCCGGCGGTGCAGGCCTATCGGAACCTCCTGGGCGATGTCCGCTCGATCCTAGGGGCCAGCACCAAAATCGGGTACGCGGCGGACTGGAGCGAGTATTTCGGGCACCAGCCGGGCGACGGCTCGGACGACGTGTTCTTCCATCTCGATCCGCTCTGGGCCGATCCGGAGATCGATTTCGTCGGCATCGACAACTACATGCCGCTGTCGGATTGGCGCGACGGGTTCGACCATGCCGACGCGGCCCAGGGTTGGCCCGCGATCTACGACCGCGCCTACCTGCAGGGGAACATTGCGGGCGGGGAAGGTTTCGACTGGTTCTACGCCAGCGCGGCGGATCGCTCCGCACAGGTACGCACCGCGATCACGGATGGCGCCGCCAGCAAACCATGGGTCTTCCGCTACAAGGATCTGCGCGCCTGGTGGTCGAACGCGCACTACGACCGCCCGGGCGGGGTGGAGAGCGGGACGCCCACGGCGTGGGTGCCGCAGTCGAAGCCCATCTGGTTCACAGAACTCGGCTGCCCCGCAATCGACCGGGGCACGAACCAGCCGAATGTCTTCTTCGACCCGAAGTCATCGGAGAGCTTCACGCCGCATTTCTCGCGGGGCTGGCGGGATGACGCGATCCAGCGCGCCTATCTCGAGGCGACGTACCTCTGGTGGGGCGATGCCGCGAACAACCCGCTGTCCTCGGTCTACGGCGGCCGGATGGTGCTCGTCCCCGAATGCGCCGCCTGGACATGGGACGCGCGGCCGTATCCCTTCTTCCCGGCGCTGGCCGACGTCTGGACGGACGGCGCGAACTGGCGACTCGGCCACTGGCTGACCGGGCGGCTGGGCGCGGTGTCGCTGGCGGCGCTGGTCCGGCACCTCTGCTTGCGGACGGGCATGCCCGAGTCCCGGATCGACGTCTCGGGGCTTTGGGGCGCGGTCGAGGGCTACGCCATTGGCGCGCTGGAAAGCCCGCGCGCCTCGATCACCACGTTGTCGCGGCACTTTGGCTTCGACGCTGTCGAGACCGAGGGCATGATCCGTTTTGTCATGCGTGGGCGGGCGTCCATCACCAGCCTGACGCACGACGATCTTGTCGCAGCCCGCGAGGGCGACCTACTGGAACTTACGCGTGCGCAGGAAACCGAACTGCCGCAGGCGCTCAAATGGCAGGTGGCGCGTGCGGACGAAGATTACGACGCCGCTCTTGTTGAGGCGCAACGGATCACGGTGGATACGACGCGGATTGCCTCGGAGAGCTTTCCGATGGCGGTCCCGCCCGAGGAAGCCGAACGGCGCTGCCGCCGCGCGCTGATGGAAGCCTGGACCGGGCGCGAGACAACTGCATTCCGCCTGCCGCCCTCGCGGCTGGCATTGGATCCAGCAGACGTCGTGACGCTGGCACATGACGGGAGGCACATTCCGCTGCGGCTGGTCTCCATCGCCGACGCAGAGGCACGCGGGATCGAAGCGGTCCGCCAGGATCGCGAGGCCCACGACCTGCCGCCAGGATCGCCACGGCCCTCATCGCTTTCGCAAACCGTGGTGTTCGGCGCACCCGAGGTGGTGTTGCTGGACCTGCCGCAACTGACAGAGGATCAACCCGCGCATCGGCCCTTCGCCGCAGCGCACGCCGTTCCCTGGCCGGGCGAAATGGCGGTGTTCCGCAGTCCCTCTACCGATGGCTTCGAGCTGCTGACGACATTTGGCGGCCGTGCCCGGATCGGAACGCTGGTCTCGGATTTCTTCGCGGGCCCGACCTCGCGCTTCGATCTTGGCAATGCGCTGGTGATCGATCTGCTCTCTGGCACACTGGAAAGCGTCACCGACCTGACGCTGTTCGGCGGGGCCAATGCGCTGGCCATCGAGAGCGCACCCGGCACGTGGGAAATCGTGCAGGCCGGCGTGGCAGACCTGATTGCGCCGGGCCGTTATCGAATGATGCGCCTGCTTCGTGGCCAGCGCGGCACGGAAACGGCCATGGCTAATCCGGCTCTTGCAGGCGCTCGAGTGGTAGTGCTCGACGAGGCTCTTGCGTCCCTCCCGATCGCCGAGGCCGATCTCGGGCTGCCGTGGAACTGGCGCATCGGTCCTGCAAGCCGGTCTGTCAGCGACGAGACATATGTCGCGGCCTCCTTCAACCCGGTTGGCGTGGGTCTGCGGCCGTTTTCAGTCGCCCATGTCGAGCAGCCATGGCGCAAACCACGTGCGACGGGCGATCTGACCATCCGCTGGACTCGCCGGTCCCGCGCACTCGCGGCCGACAACTGGGGCGCGGTCGACGTGCCGCTTGTCGAGGAGACTGAAGCCTACGAGGTCGAGATCCTCGACGGCGCGACGGTCAAGCGGGTGCTGAGCGTGACCACCACCAGCGCCGTCTACACGGCCGCCCAGCAGACCGCCGACTGGGGTGCGATGCTCGGGCCCGGCGACACGCTCGACGTCCGCATCTCCCAGCTCTCCGCCCTCGTGGGGCGGGGCGCGCCGAAAACCATCACGCTCACATTCTGAGGGCCCCATGTCCGACACCACTACGCATCTTCTGCTTCCGTACATCCTCGCGGCGCAGGCCCAGAAGCACGTCACCCACAACGAGGCGCTGCGCATCCTCGACGGGCTCATTCAGCTCTCGGTTCTCGACCGGGACCTGACAGCGCCGCCAGGCAGTCCCGCCGATGGCGACCGTTACATCGTCGCATCAGGCGCGACGGGAGACTGGGCGGGCTGGGACCTGAACGTCGCGCTCTGGACCGACGGAGCCTGGCTGCGCCTGACACCGCGGACTGGCTGGCGCGTATGGGTCCAGGACGAAGGTCTGCTGTTGGTCTACGACGGTGCAGGCTGGGTCGGCTCGACCCCAGACGCTCTGCAGAACCTCGCGCTGCTGGGACTTGGCACCACGGCGGACGCGTCGAACCCGTTCTCGGCCAAGCTGAATGCTGCGCTCTGGACGGCGAAGACCGTCGCCGAGGGCGGCACCGGAGATCTGTTCTACACCATGAATAAGGAGGCCGCAGGCGACGATCTCGGGCTCACGCTGCAGACCGGCTTCGTCACGAAGGCGCTGTTCGGGCTGTTCGGCTCCGACAGGTTCCGGCTTGCGGTCTCCGCCGACGGCAGCACCTTCTTCGACGGGCTCAGCGTCGACAACGCGAACGGCATCGTCGATCAGCCGCAATTGCCGCGCTTCAAGGCGTACACCAACTACGACAACTATGTCGGCGTCGGGAGCTGGACGAAGATCGGCCTCAACAACACCGACTATAACGATCAGGGTGCCTTTGATGCCGGGACCAACCTGTTCACAGCGCCCGTGGACGGCACCTACCTCTTCGGCGCGACGCTGCTCTACAAGGTCAATTCCAGCACCTCGGCCCGGATGCGCGGGCGGCTCGTGCTAAACGGCGGGACCGAAATCCGAGGGTCTTACGGCGAGATCAGTGGCGCGCATGTCTCGGAAGCCACGGCCCTCTGGCTGCAGACGATGGTGCCGCTGGTGGCGGGCGATACCATTGAGCTCCATGGGTATTTCCGCGCGCAGGATGGGTATTTCGCGGCCGATCACACGTCCCTTTGGGGCTGCAAGATCGGCTGATCGGAGAGAGGATTACCTCATGACACCACCCCGATCCGATCAGGGTTTCGTGCGCATGCCCGACGCCGAGTTCGAGGCGATGCTGGCACGGGCCGCCGAGAAAGGCGCCAAGCGCGCGCTCGCCGATGTTGGTCTCGACGGTGAAGAAGCGGCGCTCGATATACGGGATCTGCGATCATTGCTCGACTGCGTCCGGCTGGTGCGCCGCACCGCGATGCAGACCGCCGTCCGCATGATCACCACCGGCGTGATGCTGGCGCTGCTCGCGGGCATCGCGATCAAGCTCAAAATCTTCGGTGGCGGTCCATAGCCGCTCGCCACTCCAAACTATCAGTCCAATCGACCCGCCTCCTAGGCGGGTCTTTTCGTTTCTGGAGGATACCATGACGACGACCTTTTACGACCATTGGCGCGATGTGCCGGAGAAAGCCTGGCGCTGGCCGAATTTCAGCCCGGCCGAAATTGCGTGCCGCGGCACCGGCAAGCTGCTTGTCAACGAACCCGCACTCGACAAGCTGCAGGCACTGCGCGACCGGCTGGGCAAGCCGCTGATCGTCCGTTCTGCCTTTCGCAGTCCCGAACACAACCGCTCCGTCGGCGGCGCAACCCGGTCGAAGCACATGGACGGTGCGGCCTTCGACATCGCCATGACGAACCACGATCCGGCGGCGTTCGAGACGGCGGCACGTGCGGTTGGTTTCCTCGGGTTTGGATTTTATCCGCGCTCGGGGTTCATGCATGTCGACCTCGGACCCACGCGCCAATGGGGCGAGCGCTTCCCAGTCCGCGCGACTGCATTCGCCGAAGAAACTCCACCAGCGCGCGAAGTGCTGGCCGACAGCCGCACCATGAAGGGCGGTGGCGCGGCTGGCGTGGCAACGTTGGGCGCAGCCGGGGTCGAGGTGGCGCAAGGCGTCCTGGCAGAGACCCAGACCGCCATCCTGCCGCTCGTGCCGTATCTCGACACGCTCCGCTGGATGTTCATCGCCGTCGCGCTCGGCGGTATCGCGGTCACCATCTATGCCCGCCTCGACGACTGGAAGCGGGGGCGGCGATGATCGGCGACCTCCTCGCTGCGCTCGTTGGATCGGCATGGGCACGCGCAACGCTTCGCTACGGCGTCACAGTTTTTGCGATCTTTCTGTTCTTGCTGACCCTGCGCCGCTCCGGCGAACGCGCTGGTCGCCTCGCGGAACGCCTCGACACCAGGGAGAAAGCCAATGAAGTTCAGCGAACGATGCTGGAGGCTGCGGCTCGCCGTCCTCGCAATCGCGACGAGCTTGTTGACCGGTTGCGCGACGGCGGGTTTTGAAACAGGCGGCGTGGCCATGTGTCCGCCGGTTGTGGAATACAGCAGGGAGTTTCAGTCTAGGGCGGCCGCGGAACTGGCGACGCTGCCAGACGGATCGGCTGTTGTCGAGATGATGGCGGACTATGCTGTTATGAGAGACCAAGCTCAGGCCTGCACATCCAATTGAAACGTGATGAGCAAAGGCCGTTTCGAACCTATTCGACGACGGGATAAAATGGCTTGCCCCAGTTTTCATTTGGGTTGTCCATCATGATGTCGATGAAAACAGGCATCAGAAACCCAAGAATCTCAGCGCCATCCCGAACCTGCGCCCGGTTGACGCCGCTGTTCCAGGTCGATCCTCCGTGGACGAGTTGATTTCGCAGGACGTACAATCGGTCGAAGACGAAGCTCAGGACGCGCGCGGTGTCACCCGCTTGGAATGATGTCGCGAATGATCGGGCTGAGGTCTTGAAGCGTTCCTCCCAATCCTCAAACCCGCCAATCCCATTGTGGTATTGCCAGAAGGGATTGAAGACGTACCGGTTTTCCATGAGCATCCGAACAGGACCGGAAAACCGCTGCCACAGTGCCTTGTAGATGCGTTGGTCTTGATCAAGGGCGACCAGTCGAGCGAAGTACTCGACGAAAGCAGCGCGTTCTCCCGGGGCGACAGCCTGAAACTCCTGCTCGTCGGCGTATGCCGCGTTGAATGCGATCCAAAGGAAAATGAAACGCGCATCATCATCCTCGCCACAAGCTTCTGCACGGCCGATCCAACTGATGGCGCGGTGAGCGCGCAGCCCCATAGTTTCGGGGAAGCCTTCGCGAATGGCGCGTTGTTTTGCTTTCAAGGCTGCATGGTCGAGACCGTTTTTCATAGTAAATTCCTATTCAATATCGTCATGGCAGAGCGTCGAAGTCCGACCTCTGGTGGCCCGCAATCAATTCGCGCAAGCCTTGGGGCGCCAACACGTCTACCTTGTCGCCCCATTGATAGAGGTGCCATGCCATTTCCAGCCAGCCCGCCGCCTTGAACCTGACGATCAGGCTGCCATCGTCCTGAGGCTCGACAACTTGGGTTGGGTGGAAAAGGAATTCGGCGGCTCGCTCAGCGGCTTCCGGTGAGAAGCGCCACACGACTTCGCCGTATTGTTCGGGGTCTTGATAGACACCAAACGCCTGAGCGGCATAGGTCACTAAGGAAAAACCCGAGGCCAGTTGGAAGCTTTCGTTCAGAACCTCCGCTTCATGAATCCGATCCATGCGGAAGTTCAGGATGTCTACTCCACGCGTGGGTTGCCGTGCGACGAGATAGCTGCGGTGCCCCAGTAGCATGCCATGCGGCTCGATCACACGCGGCGCAGCGCCCTGCGCGCCATAGCTGACGCGCAGCCTGAAGGGACCGCGCAGCGCTTCGATGACAGCATCTGTCACGGCAGGCTTCAGCGTAACGGTAGGGCCCGGGCGCGTGACCTGGCCTAATCCAGCCAGCACTGCCTCTGCATCGGCCTCCGACCGAAGCGCGTCCCTTGGATTCAATCGCGCCAGCAGCCCGTCACGGAGATCCTCCAGAGCGCGTGAATGTCGTATACGCCCTTCATCGCGCGCGGTACGCGCCGCAATTTCCAGCGCCTCGATCGCCGTTTCCTGTCGGGGCTGCAGTCGGTCCGGCAAGGGTGCGTCCATTCGCCAGTAACGCCGTCTTTCGGCATCGTCGGCGGTCGAAACGTTCACGAAAGTTGCTTCGAGAGCCTCAGTCATCCGTTGAGCAGTGCGATGCGACACATCGAACTCGGCGCAGATGTCCTCAAGGCTAACACCACCTCGGCGGGACGCCGCCATCTGGGCAAGGCGAAGCAAATCCTGCGCTTTTGCAAAAGACATTTGATCTCCATGCCAGAAATTGACACCCTCGAACGGTATTGATGACCTCGCGGTCTGTCGAGGTGATTCCCTTGGAGATTGATTTGCATAGGTAATGGAGTAGCCATGAGGGATCTCGACGGTCGCATATTCTTGTCCGCCACGGATCTCATGCGCTTCACAGGCTGCGCACATGCGACCACCCTTGATCTGGCACATATGCGCGGAACGGGCCCGGAGCCGGGCGACAACACCGAGGACGCAGCGCTTTTGCAAAAGCAGGGCGATGCCCATGAGGCGGCGCATCTCGCCCACCTGAAGGAGGCCGGGCGCACCGTCATTGAAATCGAGCGCGGCAAGCTTGGCGAAAACGCCGAAGCCACGCGCTCGGCGCTAGCCGCTGGTCCGGATGTTGTGTTTCAGGGCGCGTTTCTGTCGGGAAACTGGGGCGGCTGGTCTGACTTCCTGGAGCGTGTCGAGACACCCTCGGCGCTTGGATCGTTCAACTATGAAGTGGCCGACACCAAGCTGAAACGTCGGGCTGATCCCAAACATGTGCTTCAGCTGGTTCTGTATTCCGACCTGTTGGCGGAAATTCAGGGGGTGGTGCCCGAGTTCGCACATGTCGAATTGGGAGACGGTACCCGCGCGACGCTGCGTCTGGCAGACTACGCGGCCTATGCTCGGATGGCGCGCGCGCGGCTGGAAGCCTTCGTCGCTGACCCACAGCCGACACGCCCGGTGCCCTGTTCTGATTGCGGTCTGTGCCGCTGGGCTGATCATTGCAACAGTGTCTGGCAGGTCGAAGACAGCTTGTTCAACGTCGCCAACATCAGCCGTGGTCAGGTCAAAAAGCTTGAATCAGCGGGTGTTCACACATTGGAGGCTCTCTCGACGCTGGATCACCCAGTGCGCGGAATGGCCGAAAACACCCAAGCCCGTTTGGTCACTCAAGCCCGCCTGCAGCAGGCTCGCAAAACCGGGGAGCCAGATTTCGAACTGCGTGCACTGGAGCCTGGCAAAGGCTTCGACCTCCTGCCGGAACCCCAGCCCGGCGACCTGTTCTACGACATTGAAGGCGATCCACACTACGAGGGCGGCCTCGAATACCTGCATGGCATCTGGTTCGACGGGGCGTTCAAGGCGTTCTGGGCCCATGACCACGATGCCGAAGCGCGGGCATTGTCCGACTTGCTGGCCTTCTTTCGCGCACGGATTTCGCAATATCCCACTGCGCGCATCTATCACTACGCGCCATACGAGATCACAGCGCTCAAACGCCTGACCACGAAATATGGGATCGGAGAGGCTTTCCTTGACCGGCTGCTAAGGGAACGCCGTTTCGTCGATCTATTCGCCGTGGTCCGCGGCGGGCTGATCGGATCGGAGCCGAACTATTCCATCAAATCGATGGAAGCATTTTACGACCGCAAGCGCGACGGCGAGGTCAAGACAGCGGGTGGCTCGGTCGTGGCATATGAGCGCTGGCGCGAAACGCAGGACCAGCAGATTCTGGACGAGATCGAGGATTACAACCGCGTCGACTGTATCTCGACCGAGGAATTGCGCGACTGGCTGGTCGGAATCCGGCCTGCTGGCCCTTGGCCGACACTTGCCCCGGATGCAGGTGATAAAGAGGTCGAAGAGGACGCCGATACGCAAGCTCTGCGCAACCTGCTGGCAGCATCAGGTTTGCCGGAGGCGCGGCAGGATATGTTGTTCAACCTCGGCGTTTTTCACAGCCGCGAGGTGAAGCCCGCGCAATGGGCCGTATTCGATAGCGCTGCGAAGGACGTAGATGATCTGCTCGACGATCTCGATGCGCTTGGCGGGCTTGAGGCAGCGGGCCCTGTCGAACCCGTCAAGCGATCCTTTGCGCGCCGATACACCTATCCCGAACAGGAAACGAAACTGCGGAGCGGTAAGAAGGCGACGGTTCCGGTGTTCGACAGTCCCCCGACAACGGTCGGAATCGAGACCATGGATCGCCGCGCCCGCCAGATCACGGTCAAAGCAGGTCCCGGCAAGGCCGACCTTCTGGCGGATCAGCTAACGCTGCATCCGGACTGGCCGATCCAGACGGGTGTCATTGCCGGTGCTTTGCGCGATGTGATCGCCGATCAGTGCGGGGCGCGCCGGTACACGGCGGTGGACGACCTGCTGTCGCGCGCTGCACCGCGTCTGGGCTCAGGCCCACGAGGCGATCTTTTGGGCGGGGCAGAACCTGTAGCGGGCACTATTGCCGTGGTGAATGACATGGATGGAACGGTCCTGCCGATTCAGGGGCCACCTGGTACCGGCAAGACCTATGTGAGTGCACGCGCGATCCTGTCTTTGGTGCGCAAGGGCCATCGCGTCGGCGTCGCATCCAACAGCCACGAGGCTATCAGGAATGTGCTGATGGGCTGTCTTTCAGCGTTGGAAGACGAAGACCTGCCGATCAATCTCGAACTCGTGCACAAGGTTTCTGGCAGCGAGGATGGTTATCCCGAAGGTTGCGATGTTCATCGTACGACCGACAACGCAGAGGCCGCCAACGGCGGGCATGTCGTGGGCGGCACCGCGTGGTTCTTCTCGCGCGACGAAAATGTTCAGGCCTTTGATTGGCTGTTCGTGGACGAGGCAGGCCAGGTCGGACTTGCCAACATGGCCGCCATGGGGCGTGCCGCGCGAAACATTGTGCTTGTGGGCGACCCACGCCAGTTGCCGCAGGTCATTCAAGGAGCGCATCCCGAGCCTGCGAACCTGTCGTGCCTGGATTGGATGCTCGGTGAGCATGCGACGGTTCCAGCCGACCGGGGAATTTTCCTTCCCACATCCCGGCGTATGCATCCTGAAGTCTGTCGGTTCATCTCGGAACAGGTCTATGAAGGCCGACTGAGCAGCCATCCTGATACTGCTCACCAGTGCGTGACAGGCACGGCGCTTCCCGAAGCCGGAGCTTTCTGGGTGCCGGTCCCGCATGAGGGTAATGCACAGATTGCACAGGAAGAAGTCGCCGCTATTGGCAAAACCGTCACTGAGCTCCTTGGCGGAAGCTGGACGGAGAAGGACGGCAGCACGCGGGCGATGCGCGAGACGGACATCATTGTCGTCGCTCCGTACAACGCTCAGGTGAACGCTCTGCGGGATGCCCTTCCATTGGGTGTTCGCGTCGGAACTGTGGACAAGTTTCAGGGGCAGGAGGCGCCGGTCTGCCTCGTTTCCATGACCGCATCCTCCGCAGAAGAAACCTCGCGCGGGATGGAATTTCTGTTTTCCCTCAACCGGATCAACGTGGCGGTCTCACGTGCCAAGGGGCTGGCGCTGGTCTTCGGCGCACCGCGTCTACGCGAGGCGAAATGCGAAACCGTCGAGCAGATGCGATTGGTGAACACGCTCTGCGCATTGTCTAAACTCGGAGATTTTTGAATGTGGGAGAGTTTCGAGGCACGGCTCGATGAAAATGAACGCGACCGCCCCCTACCGCTGCGCAGGGCGCTTTTCGACGTGCTGCGCGGCTCGGGCCTGCGCCCGGGTGGAGGGGTCACCAAGAAAATGGTGTCCTTTGAATTTGGCGGTGGTGAGCGCCTACTGTGGGAGATGCAGAATCCGGCCAACATCTTTCTTCATGCAAAGTGGCGCAATCGCGCCGAGGCGAGCGGCTTTACCAGCGAGCTGCGACCCTATCAGAGCGGCATGAAGGATGGTGGGCGGCATTCCGCCCTCAGCCGTGACTGGTCCTTTGGCAATACTGACTGCATTGTCGTTCGGGTCGATAACGCCGAGGCCCTGCGCCGACTGCTGGGGGCCTTGTTAAACTCTGAAGATGAGTTGGTTTTGAACCCGGCGGCGATCACGCGCTGGATCGAGCGCCTTCGCCATTTCTTTCCCGCCCTTGATCGCTTTGATCTTCCCGACCCACGTTTCGACGAGGCGGAGCGAACCTATAAGCTTGAGATAGCAGCCGAGCTCAAGGCAGCAATCACGCAACCCGGATCCGATCAGGATCTCGCAGATGCCGTGCACACCGCGCTCGCCAAAAGCAATCTGCTGCAATGGCGCGCCTATTGGCCGATGTCGCCGAAGGGTGATGCGGATCGTGAAAAGCTCTGGCCCGCCTTGCGCGAACTCGTCGATGCCGCGCTTGGCGCAGCTGACGGCCACGCTGCGGCGCTGGAGGCCTTCGTCAACGCCTGGATTGCGGCTGTGCCGAACGGTAAGCCCGATCCGGCCCGTCAGATCGGCGAATTCCTACTCATGCATCTCGCCCCCAACGAGGGCATCTATATCCGTCATTCCGTACGTCAGGATCTATGGCTGCAAGCTGTGGGCAGTCGGTTCCCCGATCACTCGTCTATGGCTGATACCTATCGTGACGAATGGCGCTTCATGAAGGCGGTCCGCAGCGCTTTCGAGTCTCAGGGGCTGGCGCCACGCGACATGATCGATGTGCAAGGCGCACTGTGGGTCGTCCACAATTACAAGGAAGAGGACACAGCATCCTTTTCGCGCGAGGCGATCGAGGGGGCGATGGACGCCTACGACAGCTATCGCCAATCGGGCGAGCACGCCGCGATTTTCGACGCCTTCGGCGAGCCGCGCGATTACTGGGTGCGATCGACACGCGAGCGGCCCAACAGGATCTATCCCTCAAAGCCGATCGTCGGCTTTTTGCGCGGCAAAACGGAACTCAATGGAGGCTGGGGGCAAAAGTCCGATGCCGCGGCCCAGCTCCACAATGCGGGCTACATCATCGTCGATGCGGAAGGCGCGCCGGTTGCCTCGCCTGAGCGCTACGAACACCTGATCGTAGGTGCCAACCGCATCCGCCTGTGCGCACGCAACTACTATATCGAACCGGCTCGCGAGAACGGCGAAGCAGAAGTTGCCATCCGAGCAGGCGACCTCGGTCGCGACATCGGTCTGAACGATCGGCATCCGGCAATTTGTAGCGCGCTCGGGAGCGAGGATTTCCAGAAACTCGCGGAGGTTCCGCCCCCGAACCACACCCTGCCAAATCCCAGCAGTTCCACCGTCTTCACCTATAAGCTCACCTCGGCGGAAGGGCACGAACCCATGACCTTTGAACCAATGACCGCAATGCCCACCGCCACCAATCTCATCCTCTACGGCCCGCCGGGAACCGGGAAAACCTACGCCACGGCTTGGGAGGCGGTGCGCCTATGCTTGGGCGGGAACGCGGCAGAGCCTTTGCGCCATGATCGCGATGCCCTGATGACCGAGTACCGCCGCCTTGCTGGTGAAGGTCGGATCGAGTTCGTGACGTTCCACCAGTCATTTTCCTATGAGGATTTTGTTGAAGGGCTTCGGCCGACGACAGGAAGCGAACAGGAAGGTGACGACGATGGCGCCAGCACTTCTGGCGGATTCAGCCTCAAGCCCCATTCCGGCGTATTCAAGATCATCAGCGAAAGGGCAAGACTCGACACAGGCGATGCGCCGGCAAAGCGGCTCGACCGTTCGCGCCCGATCTACAAGATTGCTCTTGGTCAGCGCGGTAGCCAGGAAAGCCGAATTCGCGAAGGCCTCGATGGCGGATTGATCCATCTCGGCTGGGGCGGTGATATCGACTGGTCGGACGAGCGGTTCGACGATTTCGAAGAAATCCGAAAGGAGTGGAACGACCAAAAGGATGCTGATGCATCTGGCAAGGATCCCAATATCGAAATGCTCTTCGCGTTTCGTTCCGGCCTTCAGGTCGGCGACTATGTTGTCATCTCCGATGGCCGTGACAGTTATCGCGCCTTCGGACGCGTGAGCGGCGAGTATTATTTTGATGCCGACGCCGACTTCCATCCGCATCGTCGCAACGTTGAATGGATCTGGCGGGACGACAACGGAGCGGAGCGCGCACCTTTCTACGCCCGGAACTTCCGCCGTCAGTCAGCCTATCGTCTCGATCCGAACAGGATCGATTGGGATGCGCTGGAATCGGTGGTGATCGATCCTAATGCCGAGCGGCCGGTGGCCAGTGCGCGGCCGCATGTCCTCATAATCGACGAGATCAACCGCGCAAATATCTCCAAAGTCTTTGGCGAACTGATCACGCTGCTCGAAATTGATAAGCGGCTCGGTTGCGAAAACGAAGTCAGAGTTCGGCTTCCCTATTCTGGGACGAGTTTCGGCGTGCCGGCCAACCTGCACATTATCGGCACAATGAACACTGCAGACCGATCAATTGCGCTGCTCGATACCGCCTTGCGTCGCCGGTTCACCTTCCGCGAGCTGATGCCCGACGTTGAAGAACTGCGGCGGGCGCTGGCGGCGCGGCAGCTTGATGCCGAAAATCTCGACGGGGTCGATCTGTGCAAGCTTCTGCGCACCCTCAACGAGCGGATCGAGTATCTTTTCGATCGGGAACACCAGATCGGCCATGCTTACTTCACCGGTTGCACTACCCGCGCCGATTTGGATGACGTCATGCGCCACAAGGTCATCCCGCTGTTGGCGGAGTACTTTTACGAGGACTGGTCAAAGGTTGCCGCAGTGCTCGGTGACGGTGATGGTGCCAACTGCTCCCGCTTCCTCGAATCCAGACGATTGGAGGCGCCAGCCGGCTTCGGCGACGATGATCTCGGCGGAGACAAGCGGCGTTGGAGCGTGAAGACCAGCTTTGATTTCTCGGACTTCGCAGCCTGATGCCCGCCTACACGGTTCGTGAGTGGGAAAAGATAGCCTATGGCGAGACTGAGGGTCAGATTGCGGTGCACCATGCCGACCGACTGGCGGCGCTGGCGGCCCGCTCGGCCTTCGCCGGACGCCGCGGCAGCGGGGTACTCGAGCATGGCAGGAACGCCTTGCGTGCTCGCGGCGTAGTTGGAATTCTGGCGGTGGGCGATGCAAGCTTAGAGATCCTGCCAAAGATCGATGTGGCGCCCGGTGAAACACCCAATCACGACAACGCCGCGATCCGGAAACGCCTAGTGCATATGCTTGCCGTAGCGCTTGACCTCAAGATCGACCTCGGTGGCATTACCGATCTCGCCTGGCAGCGCGAAACGCTCTTGGAAATCTTGATCCGCATCTTTTGCGACAAGCTGACCGAAACTCTGCGTAAGGGCATGCCGCGGCGTTATATCGGGCGCGAAGAAGATCTGCCGACTTTGCGTGGTCAGCTCGATTTGAACCGTCAATTCACCCGTCATGCTGTCAATGCTTCACGCCTCGCCTGCCGTTTCGATCTTCTATCGGAAGACACGCCGCTCAATCGGATCATGAAGGCGGCAGTGGTTCACCTGTTTCGCCTCTCGCGGCGCAGCGCCAACCAGAAGCGCTTGCGCGAGCTAGCGTTTGTTTACGCCGACATCGCCGATGTTCCGGTTCCTGCTCTGCGATGGGACGAGGTCGTCATCGACCGGACCAACCAGTCTTGGCGAGAGTTGTTCGCCATGGCGCGTCTCTTCCTGCATGATCGCTACCAAACGACGACAGGCGGAACGGGTGAGGGAACCGCTATGCTGTTCGAGATGAACGCACTGTTCGAAGAATATGTCGGACGGCTGATCTCTCGAGCATTAGCAGGAACTGGACAGACCGTTTCGCTTCAAGGTGGACGCCTGTTCTGCCTCAGCGCGCAGGACAGCGAACGTGGGCTGTTCCAGACCAAGCCCGACATCCTGATCCGCAGGGGTGGAACTGTAAGCCATGTCATCGATACCAAGTGGAAGCGCATATCCTCACGGATTGATGATCCTAAGCAGGGCGTCTCACAGGCCGACGTCTATCAGATGATGGCCTATGCGCAGCTCTACCACGCTCCCCGCTTGACCCTTCTCTATCCCCATCACCCAGGCCTTGGAACCGAAGACGTTGTTCACGCCCGCCATCGCATAACCGGGCATGCCACGATCCTTGAGACCGCCAGCATTGACGTGGCGAACAGTGAGAAAATACTAGACCGCATCCGACGGCTACTTTTCGACGTGGAGACCATAGTCGAAGCCACTGGCTGACCGAGCTAGAGACCCGCTCTGCAAGAGAAACGACGTCTTGGAAAGTGGAGAAGGTTGGATATCAGTCCCGTCCCCACCGCCACTTACCAAAGTCAAATAATAATCATAAAAAGCAAAAGCTTATTTGAAATCAGACTGTACGTTTCTGGACTATCGAGCGACGACACCCCTTAGAAACAACCGCGCTCCGCCGCTGTTGCAACATAGGTTAGTATCAGGGATGCGCCTGACGTTGTCTTCAGAACCTGTACGTTGCGCCCAGCAGCGGACCTGATTGGTCAAACCTGAAATCATTGCCGTTGATCTCATGATCGAAGGAAATATACCGGTAGCCGCCGCGGATCAGCCATCTGTCATTGATTTCATAATCTGCAGTCAGCAAAACTTGCCAGGTTTCGCTACCGCTCCGAAACCCGCCATAATCCACGAACCCGGTCCCTGACCAATTGTCAGAAATCCGAACTCTTGCACGGGCAGCGACGACCGGATCAGTCCAGTTGTCGTCGGTCGTCACACTTCGCCCAGCAGCGACCCCAGGTTGCAATCGGAACGTGGTTTCCGTGCTGAACCACCTGAACCCGCCTGCTAAGGCCACGCTGATCGCGGGTGTCTCATAAACATGGTAACCGACATAGCCGCTGAGAAACTGCGTGGTGGCAGAGGTATCCAAACTCGAAAACGCCGGGCCGGGAGTTGAGTTACTAAACGCCAAATCGGTGTAGTTGTAATCAGCAAGCAACAACCAGCGCCCGTTAGACGCTGAAATACTGCCCATAAACGCAAGATCCAGGTTTTCGAGAGCGTCTGAAAAACTCAACGTACCGTCGATTGGTCCACTTGGTGTTGCAAGAGAAATATCTGTTTCGGCCATGAACAGATAAGCTGTGCCCGAAAAAGACCAATCAGATTGCTGGGCTGAAACAGGCGGTGCGATCAGTAACGCTACCGCAATCGCCAAGTATTGCACCTTGCTTTTCATCAGTGACCTCGTAGCTGGAATTCATATTGCATTACCTGCATGCTTCACGGTTACACAATTTGTAGCCGTTTCCAATATCTCGATTGCTGCAGTGCCAACACGGTCCTTATCAATCAAAAGGTGCGTTCACACCGGAAAAGCTAAAGGACGCTGTCGTGCGTCCCCCGAAATGATCATACGAAGAATAATCCTGCTTCTAACGAACAGTCGCTACTGGTTTGGGGCAACAGAGGCGGTCAACAATTGCTTGGAATACTCGTGGCTTGGGTTCCCAAAACGCAGTGTTTCCGAGGACATGACCTCAACAATTTCACCATTTCTCATGACCGCCAACTGCTCGCACATATGTGCGATAACCGGAAGATCGTGAGACACCATCAGATAGGTCAATCCGCGCTGTTTGCGCAGGTCAGTCAACAGGTTGAGAACCTCGGCCTGAACGCTGACATCCAAAGCTGACGTGGGTTCGTCCAAAAGCAGGATGTCCGGCTCACCTGCCAAGGCCCTTGCGATTGCCACGCGTTGTCTTTGACCACCGGAAAGCTGGTGTGGATACCGAAACCGGAATCTTTGCCCAAGTCCGACGTCGTTGAGCAAATCGCTCACGCGTTTATCGATATCACCAAACCCATGCAGATGAATTGTTTCACTGAGGACCTGGTCGACAGTATGTCGGGGATGTAACGATGCATACGGGTCCTGAAACACCATCTGGACGGTTCGAAAGAATGACCGATCCCGCCGGGACCCGGATATCGCCTGACCTTCCACGCGGATTGTGCCCGACCATTGCGGTGCAAGTCCCGTTATTGCCCTCAGAATTGTCGACTTGCCGGACCCGCTTTCGCCCACAAGGCCAAAACTCTCGCCTTGAGAGACTTCAAGATTTGCGTCTTTCACCGCATCGACCCGGTCGTGTGCATGACCAAACCAGACATTCAGATGGTTGATTTCCAGTGCCTTCATTTCAGCCCCTCACGCTCGGGGCTTCGGACCAAGACGGATCGCGTGTGAGAACACTCAGGTGGGTACATTTTTCATCAAGGCGCGGCAGCGAGTTCAGCAAGCCCTGGGTATAGGGATGTTGGGCCTGATGCAGCTTGTCAGCCTCGCAAACTTCGACGATCCGACCTGAATACATGATGAGGACACGGTCGCAGAATTCAGACACCAGATTCAGGTCGTGGCTGATGAATATCAGACCCATCCCCCGCTCCTTGACCAATCCATCCATGATGTTCAGCACCTGCCGCTGAACGCTGACATCAAGCGCCGAAGTTGGTTCATCGGCAATCAGTATCTTGGGATTGGGAATCAACATCATCGCAATCATAATGCGCTGCCCCATACCCCCAGACACCTCATGCGGGTACGTTCGCATCACCCGCTCAGGATCACGGATTGAGACGTTATCCAACATCTCGATAGCCATCTTCTTAGCATGGGCCTTTGAGCCGGAATTGTGCTGAAGGTATGCTTCCATGAGTTGCTCGCCAACGGTGACCACCGGGTTCAGAGAAAACTTGGGGTCCTGCATCACCATGGAGATCTGCTTCCCTCGCACCTCACGCATCTCGCGCTCGCTGAGCTTCATCAGATCTCGGCCTTCCAAATTGATGTGTTTGGCCTCCACGATACCCGGATTTCGGATCAGGCGCAGAATGGCCCGTCCCGTCATCGACTTGCCCGAGCCGCTTTCGCCGACGATCCCCAGACGCTCGCGCCCCAGCGAAAACGACACGCCCCGCACGGCGTCAAACACGCCCTGACGGGTTGGGAAACGAACCCACAGATCTTCGATGTCGAGTAAGTTCATTGCCCACCGTCCTTTGGATCAAGCGCGTCCCGCAGCCCGTCACCCAACAGGTTGAAGGCCAGCGAAACCGTGAAAATTGCGAGCCCCGGCACCGTGGCCACCCACCAGTGGTCAAGGATGAACCTTCGACCCTCGGATATCATGGCACCCCATTCCGGGCTTGGAGGTTGTGCCCCCAACCCCAGAAAACCAAGGCCGGCGGCAGCCAAAATGATCCCGGCCATATCCAGCGTGACACGCACGATCAAAGATGAGATGCAAAGCGGCCAGATATGCCGGGTGATGATGCGCAGCGGCCCGGCACCCTGAAGGCGTATCGCGTTGATATAGTCGGTTGACCGGATAGTCAGGGTTTCTGCACGCGCCATACGTGCATAGGGCGGCCACGCCGTGAGTGAGATAGCCAGAACAGCGTTTTCAATCCCTGCCCCAAGCGCCGCGACAAACGCCAACGCCAGAACAAGTCGTGGAAAAGCGAGGAAAATATCCGTGATGCGCATAAGGATCACATCCGTCCATCCCCCCACATATCCCGCAACAGTCCCGACCAGAAGCCCCGCAATCGGTGCGATGAGCGCCACAAGAGCTACGATGTACAGTGTAATTCGCGCCCCAAAGATCAGGCGTGACAGAATATCCCGCCCCAAGCTGTCGGTTCCCAACAGGTGCCCTTCAGCCCCGATGGGGAGAAGTCGGCTGGACAGGCTCTGAACAAAGGGATCGTGCGGCGCGAGAAAAGGCGCAAAGACCGCTGTCAGAACAAGGACGACAAGAATCGCCAACCCGACCATTGCCATCGAGTTTGATCGCAAAGTCAGCCAGCCTTTGTAGAAGCTGGCCAATCTGGCATGGCGGCGCGAAGTCGGCTCGTCGGTCAGCAGCCACTGGCGCAAGGTCATGTCGCTCATTTCGACCTCGGATCAAAGAAACGGTAAAGAAGGTCCGAGAATATGTTCAGGCAGATAAAGATCAGCCCGACCACAACGGTTCCTCCAAGAACGGCATTCATATCGGCGCTCAGCAAAGCCGTCGTGATATAGCTGCCGATCCCCGGCCAGCTAAAGATGATCTCGGTCAGAACTGATCCTTCCAACAAGTTGGCATAGCTGAGTGCGATCACTGTGATCAGCTGCACCCGGATATTCTTGAAGGCGTGGCGCCAGATAACTTGTCTTTCAGACAGCCCTTTGACGCGGGCGGTGATGACATACTCGGCTGACAACTGTTCCAGCATGAAGGATCGGGTCATCCGGCTGATGTAGGCAAGCGAGTAGTACCCCAGCAATGCCGCGGGCAGGATGATATGGGACAACGCATTGCGGAAGACATCCCAATCCTGGGCCAAGGCACTGTCTACCAAAATCAGCCCAGTGCGTGAGGGCACTATGTCCTCGTAGAAGATATCCAGGCGGCCCGGGCCACCAACCCAGCCGAGTATCCCGTAGAAGACCAGAAGCCCCATGAGCCCCAGCCAGAAGATTGGCATTGAATACCCGACAAGCGCGACCACACGGGCGATCTGATCGATCCACGATCCGCGCTTGACTGCGGCGATCACACCAAGCGGAACACCCAGAAAGATTCCAATCAGAACGCCTAAAGTCGCCAATTCCAGCGTGGCAGGGAAGACGCGGGCAATATCCTGAGAAACCGGGCGGGCATTCAGAAGTGAATCGCCAAAATCGCCGTGCAGAACATCCCAAAGGTAATATCCAAACTGAACCAACAGCGGTTTATCAAGACCAAGCTGTTGATAGACCGCATCATAAGTCGATTGCGATGCGCGTTCACCGACGATTGCCAGTACCGGGTCGATCGGCATCACGCGACCGATGATGAAGGTCACGAAAAGCAGACCCAGCATTGTAATTGCGATAGTGCCAAGAGTTTTTAGGATACTCTTGATCCAATGGATAAGAGGCGCCGAGCGGCGCCCCTCAGTTGGTCTTTCGGCCAGTGCCATTTACTTGGTCACCTGCCAATACGACGCCGATGTAATCGCCTGACCGGTTGAGAAATTCGTCACGTTTTCACGCAGGGCCGATTGCTCAATCTGCTGGAACATGATGACAAACGGCGAAGTCTCGCGGAACTCGGCCTGGATTTCCTTGTACATGTCAGCGCGTTTCGCGGTGTCGTTTTCGATAACGGCCGCGTCCGTTTTCTCGGTCAGCCCGCCGGTATCCCAAGAATTCCGCCACGCCAGCAATCCTGTGGCATTGGCTTCGTCCGAATTATCCGGGTTATAGGCAAAGGTACCGGCGTTCGTCTGCGGGTCAGGATAGTCCGGCCCCCATGCGCCAAGGTAAACATCCAGTTCCCGCGCACGATACCGCGCCAAAATTTGTTTGGCGGTCCCCACGGTGATGTTCATCGTGATGCCAACCTGACTCAGCGCATTCTGGAGCGACTGGGCGATTTCGATCCGTTCCTGCGCTTCACGCACACCAACTTCGATCTCAAGCCCGCTTACACCTGCTTCATCCAGCAGGGCCTTGGCCTTTTCCACATCAAAGCTAAACGGCGTCTCGTCAGAGGCACCGAGATAGGTTTGGGGCAGGAAATTCTGGTGGATCGTGTATTGCCCCTTCAGGAAGCTGTCGCGCATCCCTTCATAGTCAACCAGATATTTGAACGCCTGCCGAACCTGAGGCTTGCTAAGCTCGGGATGTTTCTGGCTCAGCGAAACATACATCAGGCGGCCCTTAAGCTCGTCTGCAATCTTTACGCCGGCAACAGATGAAGCGCCGGCAACATCTTCTGGATTCAGGTTGCGCGCGACATCGATATCACCACGTTCCAGCAACAGGCGCTGGCTGGCGCTTTCCTGAACGTGACGGACAACCACACGCTCCATGGCCGGAGCACCCAAGTAGAAATCGGGGTTCGACTTCAGTGTTACGCTTTCATTGGGTTTCCAGCTGACCAGGCTATAAGCCCCAGATCCAGCAGTATTGGTCTTGAGCCATTCATTGCCCAAGTCGCCATCCTTGTCGTGTTCCATCACCGTCTTCTTATCGACAATGCCGCCGATGGTAGCGGTCAGACAGTTCAGAACGAAGGATGTCGCATAGGGTTTGTCCGTCGTGATCGTCAGAGTGTTGCCGTCCGCGACAATCGTTTGTTCGACGTTTTCCGGCGTGAACCCAAACTGGGTCAGGATAAAGGCCGGGGTCTTGTTTAGAATGATCGCCCGACGCAGTGAAAATTCAACATCTTCGGCCGTCACCGGATTTCCGGAGTGAAAGGTCAACCCTTCCCTGATATTGAAGGTAATCGATTTGCCGTCTTCAGACACATCCCAACTTTCAGCGATGTCGGGCTGATAGCCAGCATCCAGATTGAGCGGGTCGAAGTTCACCAGCTTCTGATAGACATTCCGGCTGACATCCGAACCCGCAAACTCAAAGCTTTCGGCCGGGTCCAACGTCGTGATGTCGTCGATACGATGCGCGATAACCAACATGTTCGGCGGCGTTTCGGCCATTGCCGAAGTCGAGGTCACGGCCAGCGCCAATCCTAGCGCCGCACCGGTAAGCAATCTGTTAAATGCGTTCATTTTGTCCTCTCTGTCATCAAGTCTTCACTAACGGTTACGAGCCCCAGGTCTTCTCAAGAACACGCAACCAGTTTTCGTGGCAGAGCTTCTTGATGAGCTCTTCGCCGTATCCATGGGTCACCATGGCATCTCTCAATCGAGGCAGCATCGAGATGTCCTTCACGTCGTCCGGCACGACCGCCCCGTCATAATCGGACCCAAGCCCGACCCGGTCTTCACCCATTATCCCGATCAGGTGGTCAAGGTGCTTCAGAACCTGCATCAACGGCACATCGGACAGCATCCGACCATCCTCACGCAGAAACGCAGTGGCAAAGTTCAACCCGACCATCCCGTCGCTTTCCGCGATGGTGCGAAGCTGATCATCGGTCAGATTTCGCGCGTGCGGACAGATGGCGTGGGCATTCGAATGCGTTGCGACCAAAGGCGCATCCGAATACCGCGCTACATCCCAGAAACCTTTTTCATTGAGGTGGGACAAATCCAACATGATACCCAGCGCATTGCATCGCTGCACAAGCCGCAGTCCATGATCCGTCAATCCAAGGCCAGTGTCCGGCCCCGATGGATATCTAAACGGCACACCATGGCCAAAAATGTTGGGTCGGCTCCACACGGGCCCCAATGATCGCAACCCCGCCGCATGAAACACGTCAAGCGAATGCAGATCGGCATCAATCGGCTCGGCGCCCTCGATGTGAAAAATGGCCGCAATCTGGCCTAGCGCCATGCTGTTTCGAATATCCGAAACTGATCGAACCACTTTCAACGCCCCCAAACGTTCCAGTTCCAGCAATATGGCAATCTGCCCCAGCGCTGAGGGCAGAGCATCTTCGGCGTCTATATGATTGGGAAGCGGCAGGTCATAGCTAGGCTGGACCATTTCTTCCATTTTAGCATCGGCATCGATAGGCGAAGGGACCCAGACGGCAAAGAAGCCTCCGCCAAATCCACCGGCCTTGGATTTAACAGAGTCGATTGCACCTTCGAGCCCGGTCAGGAAGCGGCCCGCTTCGGGCAGACCGCCTGACGAGGCCAGTTTTGACAGAACATCATTGTGCCCATCAAAGATAAGAGGGGAGGTGCTCAAACTCGTTTTTCCCAGGTTAGTGTCATTTCGACACACGCTAACAGACGCAATCATCATGATTGCAAAAAATCTTGATGAGTTTTACTCATAGAGCTAGTCGGAATCATGCGGGCGCCCAGCGATGAAGAAACCTCGCAACTGGCATTCTCTGCCGGAATACCAGGCGCTCCGTGCGCTCATGCAGTCTGGAACAACAGCCGCCGCCGCCCGACAGCTTGGCTTATCTCAATCCGCGGTCAGTCGCTCGGTCAGCAGCCTGGAGGATCGATTGGGCAGAACACTGTTCGAACGGGATGCAGGCAGATTGCGACCGACGCAAGAAGCCGTGAGGCTGAATATGCGATTGGATCCTTTGTTCGAGGCATTGGACAGGATCGATGGTCCGGGCGAAACTGTGCAGGAAACACTGCGCCTCGTTGCACCGCCCAGCTATGCTCATCGATACATCGTTTCCCTCATCGCCAGTTTCATTCGCGGGAATCCCGGGTTTTTCGTGAACCTTGAGGTGACAACGTCGGATATGGTCACACTTGGCGTGCTTGAGAACCGATTTGATCTTGCCGTGACCGGGATTGAACAAAGCCGCGCTGGCATCAAACTTATACCATTTCGCGAGTCACCAGCCGTTTGCGTCATGCGACCCGAACATCCTCTGTCTGAACGCACCGTTCTGACGCCTTCAGACTTGCATGAGCAAGAGTTGATCGCACTGACGTATCGACATGGGCGGCGCGGGCAGCTGGACCGGTTGCTTCATCAAGTGCGCGCTAAACCGAGGATCGTTGCCGAAGTTTCAACCTCATTCGCCGCCGCCGACATGGCGCGCGAAGGATTGGGGCTGTCTGTTATCAATCCCTTTCCCGTCTACCATTACCGATCTCCCGACCTGGCATTTGTCCGATTTGAATCTCCAATGCGGTACCGGGGCCATTTTGTGGTCTCTGATCAAAAACCGGTTCCAAGGATCGCACGGGCATTCATGCGGCATCTGCGATTGAATACCCCTCCGGACCCTTTCTCTGACCCGAGGTAATGAAATCTTTCCAAAGGTCTTCAATGGCAACACGCCATGTGACCGCCCAACAGGGAAGATTTTGGAGGGGGGGCGAGGTACGGATCTGTCATGGCTACGTGCACAGTTTGGTATGAGTAACGTCCGCAAACGTGGTTTTCTTCGTCCTTATGTATCTCAGGCCGTATCACCCGGTATGCGGTTCGTTCATAAGGCTCGTTAGAATCTCCGCCCAAAACCCGCTTCTGATTTCCCTACGTTTCCAGGCGAAGCTGGCGTATCATTCTCTCGCTCAAATCTTAGGAAGGAATACCTAGATGGCGGATTGTGCGAAACTGCGCCCCGGCGAAACCTATTCCGGGAAACAGGGGTTCGATTACTTCGAAGGCATCGCCAGACAGACGGTAGGAAGCCAAGCTATCTGCATGCATCTGCTCACGGTCCCGCCCGGAGGGCGCGCCAGGGCGCATAAACATGAGACACATGAAACCGCGATTTATGTGATTTCCGGGTCTGCTAAGATGTATTGGGGCGACAGGCTAGAACACGTTATGGAAACGCAAGCAGGAGACCTGATCTATATTCCATCAAACACTCCGCACCTTCCGTTCAACGATGGGAATGAACCCGCAGTTGCAGTTATCGCACGCACGGACCCGAACGAACAGGAAAGCGTTGTTCTGATGCCGGAACTTGAAGACCTTGTACCAGAGTGACGCAAAATACCGTTGGGGACCAGCGGCGTATTTTTTAATCCCTTTTGCTTCCAGAGTGCTTCCAGCTGTGATGGCACAAATAGAAACACCGCCCCTGGGGCGGCCTGTAAGTTATTGATATCTGAATGGAAGTGTTGGTTGCGGGAGCAGGGTTTGGCCTATATCGAACGTTAACGGAACTACTAATCCTAAAAAGCCATCTCTACGTATTTCCTGTCTGTTTGAAATAATGGCGGCTTTGGACGGAAAAAGTGACAATCAAGAAATCCGTTTCAAGGTCCGCACCGGAGCCCATTGTAGTCATCGCCGCCTGCCTTGGAAGCTGCAAGCGCATTAGACTGCTTGCAGGCCTATGCGGACACTCAATGTACGTGACACGAAAGGTTGCACCACGGGCAGCGGACTATCAGCATAGGCGGACCGGAGAATTGCAGGCTAAGTTCGAATGAAGTCGTCGATACTTGCTATCATTCTGTCAAAATCCGGCTCTGTCGCAAAGAGCAGGTGATTGGGGCTGTTCAGTTGCACAAAGGATGCCCCTGGGATTTCAGACGCCAGTAGTTTTCCCTCAGAAAGTGGAGCTATGGCATCCCTGTTGCTGTGAAGAACCAATGTGGGCACAGAAACTTTGGGTAGCAAACTGGCAACGTTTATGTCGTCAAACAAGGCACGAAACTTGGCGATGTTTTCAGCCGGCCCGCATATCCTTTGAAATTCGTTGAACCAATGCATTTCTTCTTTGGTGGCGTCCGGCATGAACATGGAAGTTAATATTTGCCGGATCGCAGGGTTTTCGTTTCCCCAGCTATTTCGTATCAAATTGACGAGAGCTTTGCTTTCTTCAATTTCCGACTCATTGCCGCGCTGCCTGCGTCCTCTTGAGTAACCCCCACTTAACAAAAGATGGGAAACTCGCCCCGGGTGCCGAAGAGCATATGCCACCGACACAGATGCACCTTGTGACAAGCCTAATATGGCCACCTTTTCGTAACCGTAAGTATCGATCACGACTTCCATGTCGTCGACCATGCGCTCAAAACTAATGTCAACATCTACCCATTCAGACAACCCATTTCCGCGCTTGTCATAACGGATGACAGAAAAACTGTCTGAAAGATGCCGTATGTAGTCTCCGTAGGCCGGATTGCTCCAGTCCTGTTCCAGATGTGTCATCCAGCTTCCGGAAATCAGCAATGGATAACCTTCGCCAGAAACAGTGTGTGCAATTGAAGTGCCGTCGTTCGAGTGGCAGAACTTCACAGGTGGCAGTTTATTGGACCGTGCAGGAGAAGGTTTTGTGGAAGACGTCGGAACGGGCAGAGTGGAGATGCCTCCAATGAGACGAAATCCGCGCCGGCCTACAGTTTCGATGTAAACTGGCTTTTTAGCATCGTCGCCAAGAGCCTTTCTGATCTCAAATATGTACTCTCGTACCAGGTCAGGGTTCACGAACGAGCCTTGCCAAACAGCCTGAAGTATTTCCTCTCGAGACAACAACACCCCTGTCTCAGATATCAGGTAGTCCAGAACCTCGGTTGCTTTTGGCGACAGTTTTGAGTGGTTCGTTCCCGATGACAAAATCCCGTCCTTCAGATTCAACACCCAAGGTCTCATGCATGCCTCCAACACCGCCTGCAAAATTCAACGATACGTCAACGATAAGTCCACGGTATCGCGGTTCGCGTACAGATAGGCTTGAACATGAAGACAAACCGGAAAATGGACAATGCCACAGATATCCACAAACAGACTGGGAAGAGCCACGACTATTGATGATAACACGACTAGCGCGGAAGCCGCTTATCTATTGCTGCAACTAGCAAACGATCTAGAGGAAGAAATTTGCCTCGCGCTGTTAGAGGAAAATGTTGCTTTAGCCGAGCGCTTGGTAGCACCACAGGCACAGCTCAAGAGATTGTCGCAAATCTTTGGTTTACCGACACCTAAAATATCCGCCAGTTAAGAGCAGAAAACATGCGCTCTCACATTGAGCCTGCTGTTTGCGAATTCGTAGACACCTAGGAGCAGCGGAACACTTGGCTGAAGGGCAGTTGCTTCAGCCACAGGTTATCCGGGGCTTGATCGAACGTGTTATGATCCAACATGAACGGGATGGTGTGCAGATCGAACTGGAGGGTGCCCTGGCAGCAATGATTGGGCTGGCCCTGAACGCAGAAAGCGCCCCTTTGGGCGCTAAGTGCTTGATATCTGACTGGAAGTATTGGTTGCGGGAGCAGGATTTGAA
>NZ_JBXWQP010000053.1:0-139429 GCF_059612445.1 Ruegeria sp. TASC047 | reverse complement strand
GAAAAACAAATGGGACGAGAAAAACTCAATCAACTCCTCAACCTGCTCGAAGAACTACAAGCCGTCAAAGTCTGACCGAACGCGCATTTGGCTGCGCGGGTCAGCATTGCCGCTTTTCTTTGAAAGACACTGGCTGGAGTTGCCTGGGCGTCACACGCTCCCATCACAAAACGTTTTCCGTCTCAAGCTGAAAGCTCCCCGGCCTCTGAGCACAATGCACCTTCACGTTTGACGACGTACCACGTTCAGCCAAAAACCTCCAACTCCAGTAGAACATGGTGTCAAATCCATTTGGCCGCCGACGAACGAGGGCCTTCCACGCGGGCCAAGTCAGTCATTTCAATCACATCCAAGAGCTACGACACCTTTTGAAAGCTGGCTTTTCCTGCTTAACAAAATACTGGATGTTGGATACAATATCCTCTATAGCTTCGCGTATCGATTGATTCAGGGAGGATCACATGCTCAAGAAACTCGCCGCACTGGCGGCCCTCACCACTATCACCACGGCTCCTGCGATGGCGGACACGCTGGACGATGTCGTAGATCGCGGGACATTGCGCTGCGGTGTTGTGTTGGATTTTCCGCCAATTGGGTATCGCGACGCGAATAACGAACCGGCAGGCTTTGACGTCGAATACTGCAATGATCTGGCCGCCGCACTTGAAGTTGAGGCCGAAATCCTGCCGTTGACCTGGGCCGAACGCCTGCCAGTGATCGTCACCGGACGCGCAGACGTTGTGTTCGGAGCAACCTCGGACAGCCTTGAACGGGCGCGGACGGTGGGCTTTACCATTCCTTACGCCATCTATTATGCGCAGGGTGTCGTGAATGCCGAAAGCGGCATTGAGACCTTCGAGGATATCCGTGGCAAGCGCGTGGCCGCCGCGATCGGCACCGTGCCCGAGCAGGAATGGCTGAAGATCGCCGCCGAATGGGGCGAAGAAGGCAGTTACCAGGGCTACCAGTCCGAGAATGAGGTTTTCCTAGCGGTGGCTCAGGGCAAGGCCGATATCGGCATTACCACAAACACTGCCGTGCTGCCGATTACCCAGCAATACGACACTGTTGTTGCCGGCCCTCGCATGCCATGGACCACCGACTACACTTCGGTTGTAGGCAAGCGCGAAGATGTCACCTGGCTGAACTTCCTGAACCTGTTCGTGACCCACCAGGTGCGTTCGGGCCGCTATCAGGAGCATTGGGGTAAATATGTCGGCGGCGAAGCGCCTGAGCTGCGCATTCCCGGCGTAATGTACTGACCCTTTCCTACTCCATGCTTTCGTCCGGCTATGGCCGGGCGAAAGGACCGGTAGATTGCGTGAGGAACACCCGTGTTCGACTATAACTTCCATTGGCGGCCGGTGATGAAAAGCCTGCCGGACCTGCTTGAGGCATCGCTGCTGACGATACAGGTTGCTGTGCTGGCAATGGTCCTTGGCATTATCATCGGACTTTGTCTGGCGCTGACGCGGCTGCACCTGAAAGGTCCCCTTTACTGGTTCGCCTCAGCTTGGGTCGAACTGGCGCGCAATACTCCGGCGCTGTTCCAGCTGTTCTTTTTCGGCTTCGGGCTTGGTGCCTTTGGCCTGCATCTATCGCCGTACTTCATCGTGCTGGCCGGGCTGACATTCAATTGCGCCGGTTATCTGGCTGAAAACTTCCGTGGAGGCTTTCAGGCCGTCCCCGAGACACAGCTACGCGCGTCCCGATCGCTGGGCATGACCGCGTGGCAGGCTTACACACGCGTCGTGATCCCGCAAGTGTTTCGCATTGTCTATCATCCGATCACGAACCAGATGGTCTGGGCTGTTCTAATGTCGTCACTGGGTATGCTGGTCGGCTTCCGGGAATTGTCGGGCGAGACCCAGTTCTTTGCCTCGCGCACTTTCCGAATCTTTGAATATTTCGCCGTCACCGCGGTCATCTACTACGTGATTGTCAAAATCATCCTGCTTGCCTCGCGCCTGCTGGCGTCCCGGCTTTTCCGCTACTGAAGGAGGCACAGATGCAACCCACTGTCAGCTTTTTCAGCGGCTTCAACATCAACGATCTGTGGTTTCTGGGCGAAGCCGCGCTGCGAACGCTCTGGATTTCAGTGCTTTCGATTTCCATTGGAACGGTTTTTGGCGTGGTGTGCGGTTGGCTTCTGTACGAGGGCAAACTGGCAGCGACCCTGACGTTGGCTCCGGTTCTGGATATTTTCCGGTCGGTCCCTCTGATCATCCAGCTGGTGCTGTTTTACAACTTTGCACCTATTGTCGGGCTCAATCTGGACCCGTTTGCCTCGGGCGTGGTGATCCTGTCCATCTACACGGCAGCACTGGTTGCGAATGTGGCGCGCGGCGGGATTGAAGCCGTTGGTGATCCGATGCGCCGCACCGCGCGCAGCCTGGGCATGACCTATTGGCAGGATCTGCGATATGTCGTCTTCCCGATCGGAGGGCGCGCGGTGTTCCCTGCATGGGTCGGGGTCGCGCTGGGTGTGATGAAAGACAGCGCGCTGGTCTCGGTTCTGGGCTATGTTGAACTGCTGAAAGCCAGCCAGATCCTGATCACCCGCACGCAGGAGCCATTCCTGATCCTGACAATCGCTGGCGCGTTCTATTTCGCGCTCAGCTATCCGATTTCGCGGTATTCCGCGTCGCTAGAAAAAAGGTGGGCCCAATGATCGAAATTCGCGACCTGCACAAATATTTCGGATCGCTGCATGTGCTGAAAGGTATCGATCTGGATGTGCAGAAAGGAGAAGTTCTGTCGGTGATCGGTGCGTCAGGCTCCGGCAAATCGACCCTTCTCTATTGCATCAACGGGCTGGAACCGATCCAGCAGGGATCGGTCAGGGTTGATGGCATTGATGTTCATGCAAAAGGCACCGACATCAACAAGCTGCGCACAAAGCTGGGGATGGTGTTCCAGCAATGGAACAGCTTTCCGCATCTGACAGCACTGGAAAACGTTGCGTTGGCCCCGAAGATTGTCAAAGGCAAGTCGAGGGACGAGGCGCGTGACATTGCCGCAAAGCAGTTGACCCATGTAGGGTTGGGCGAAAAGCTGAACGTCTTCCCTTCGGCCTTATCGGGTGGTCAGCAGCAGCGTCTTGCCATTGCCCGCGCGCTGGCGATGGAGCCGGAATACATGCTGTTTGACGAAGCAACCTCGGCGCTGGATCCTGAACTGGTGGGCGAAGTTCTCGACACGATGCGGCTTTTGGCCGAAGAAGGGATGACGATGATTTGCGTCACGCATGAGATGGGTTTCGCTCGTGATGTATCAGACCGGGTTGCTTTTTTTCATCAGGGCGTGATGGAAGAGATCGGCCCGCCCGCCCAGATTTTCAACGAAGCCCAATCTGAACACACCCGCAAATTCCTGGCGAATGTGCGATAAAAGCCCCCGCCCCAAAACAATTAGGAAGGTTATCTTCATGTCCCAGAATATCTTCACCGGCACCATGCCAGCCCTGATGACCCCCTGCAAACCGGACCGGACACCGGATTTCGACGCGCTGGTGAAAAAGGGCAAGGAAATGATCGCAGCGGGCATGTCTGCCGTGGTCTATTGCGGCTCGATGGGCGACTGGCCTCTCTTGTCGGATGCCGAACGGATGGAAGGTGTCGAACGTCTGATCGCGGCCGGACTGCCCGTTGTCGTCGGCACAGGTGCTATAAATTCGAAATCCGCCGTGGCGCTTGCCGCGCATGCGCAAAAGGTCGGCGCGGCAGGGCTTATGGTGATCCCGCGTGTATTGTCGCGTGGATCGTCCATCGCGGCGCAGCGTAATCATTTCAAAGCGATCCTGTCGGCTGCACCTGATATTCCGGCAATCATCTATAACAGCCCGGTTTACGGCTTTGCGACGCGCGCCGATCTGTTCTTGGAATTGCGGGCAGATCATCCCAACCTGGTTGGGTTCAAGGAATTCGGTGGCAAAAGCGATCTGCGCTATGCGGCGGAACACATTACCTCGAAAGATGATCAGGTTACACTGATGGTTGGTGTGGACACCGAGGTCTACCATGGCTTCGTCAATTGCGGCGCCACCGGTTCGATCACAGGGATTGGCACTGCCCTGCCGAAAGAGGCACTGCTGCTGGCTGCCCTGTGCCAGAAAGCGGCGGCGGGCCATGCCGAAGCGCGCCTGCGCGCGCGGGAACTGGAAGAGGCCTTTGGTGTGCTGGCCAGCTTTGACGAGGGCACCGATCTGGTGCTGTATTACAAACACCTGCTGGTCCTGAACGGCGAAGAGGAATACCGTTTGCACTTCAACGAAACCGACGAGTTGACGGATGCCCAGCGCAACTATTGCGAACAGCAATACGACCTGTTCCGCACTTGGTTTACTGATTGGTCCGGCCAGGGCGGAGTCATTGCTGAATGCATGTGATTGACAGCCACACCGGGGGAATGCCTACGCGGGTGATCCTCGACGGCGGCCCCGATCTGGGGTCCGGCCCGCTGGCCGAGCGTGCACGACGCTTGGCCAGCGAGCATGAGGTGTTCTACAAATCCATCTTGCTGGAGCCGCGTGGGCAGCCCGGAATGGTGGGGGCGCTTCTGGTCGCGCCCGAAGATCCAGGGTGTGAGACCGGCGTGATCTATTTCGATGCGGATGCAGTTCTTGGCATGTGCGGACATGGCACCATCGGTCTGGGCGTCACTCTGGCACATAAGGGCAGAATCCGGCCGGGCACGCATCGGGTTGAAACTCCGGTCGGTGTCGTCTCGGTGGATTTACTGGACGCCAATACCGTACGCGTCACAAATGTCGAGAGCCGTCGCGTGCGGGCAGCTGTGCAGATTGAGGTTGGCGGCTATGGGTCGATAACCGGCGATCTTGCCTTTGGCGGAAATTGGTTCTTCATTGTTGATCCCAGCCCAATCCCGGTGAACCCGGGAAATATTCGGGCGATGACCGATCTGACCATTACCATACGCGAAGCCTGCATCGCACAGGGCGTGCATGGCGAAAACGGAGAACTGGTCGACCATGTGATCCTTCAGGATCAATCCCCCAACAAGGATGTTCACAGCCGCAACTTTGTACTGTGCCCGGACAATCAATATGACCGGTCGCCCTGCGGTACCGGCAGTTCGGCGCGCCTCGCCTGTCTGGCGGCAAACGGGGTGCTGGAAGCAGGGGAAGAGATTGTACAGGAAAGCGTGATCGGCAGCCCCTACGTGCTGAGCTACCAACCCGGCCCGAACGGGGGTGTCATTCCCACCCTGACCGGGCAGGCGCATATCATGTCGGAAGGCAGGTTGGTTTTCGCGCCGAATGATCCGTTCCGTGATGGCATCGCGCTTTGAAGTCAAGGCCGGGGACAGACGCTGTCCGGTCCCCGACCCCGTACCACTATTTGAGAACCTGTAACCATGCAGCATGACACCAAGACGGACATAGTTGTGATCGGTGCTGGCATCATTGGCATCAGCGCTGCGCTAGAGTTGCAAAAGCGGGGAAGGCAGGTGCTTGTGCTGGACCGTGAAGGCGTTGCAGCCGAGGCGTCAAAGGGCAATGCCGGGGCCTTTGCCTTTACAGATATCGTGCCGCTTGCAACGCCTGGGATCATGCGCAAAGCGCCAAAATGGCTGCTTGATCCGTTGGGGCCTTTGTCGATCCCGCCCGCTTATGCGCTGAGTATTGCACCGTGGATGCTCCGGTTCTGGCGGGCCAGTTGGCGCGATCGTTATGCAGCCTCACTATCCGCACAAGCCGCGCTGATGAACCACAGCCGTGCGGCGCTGGAGCGTCAGATCGAGCATGTAGACGGCGAGGCGCTGATGCAGCGCGAAGGCCAGTTGCAGTTGTTCGAGAGTGAGGGCGAATTCCGTGCCAGCCTGCCCACCTGGAACCTGCGCAAGGACCATGGCATCCCGTTTGATCTTCTGGACAGCCCGGATGCTATTGCCGAAATTCAGCCCGGGCTGAACCGGCGATTTACCCATGCGGGTTTTACCTCGACATGGATGAATACCGTCGACCCTGCCCGCTGGACCGAGCATCTGGCGGCACAGTTCATCGCGCGCGGTGGGCAGGTAAAGATCGCAGGGATCACGGCACTGAAACCAACCGATGACGGCGTGCGCCTTGACACGGACAACGGCGACATTTCGGCAGGTCAGGTGATTGTTGCCGCCGGAGCCTGGTCACACCAGCTGGCCAAGACCCTGGGGGATCATATCCCGCTTGAGACCGAGCGGGGTTATAACACGACCCTGCCCGAAGGCGCTTTTGACCTGCGCACTCATCTGACCTTTGGGGGGCATGGGTTTGTGGTAACCCGGATCAACGGCGGCGTGCGCATCGGCGGTGCAGTCGAACTGGGTGGATTGAAGCTGGCCCCGAATTACCGGCGCGCTGACACGTTGCTGGCCAAGGCCGGGCGCTTCATGCCAGACCTGAACCTGGAAGGCGGCACGCAATGGATGGGCTTTCGCCCATCACTGCCTGACAGCCTGCCAGTGATTGACCGATCTTCGCGCGCACCACACGTACTTTATGCCTTTGGCCATGGTCATCTGGGGCTGACCCAATCCGCAGGCACGGCCGAACTGGTGGCCGATCTGGTCACTGACGCCAAGCCGGTGCTCTATATGTCACCTTTCTCATCCACACGCTTCTAATCTGGAGAACACCTTATGAAAATCACCGGGCTGAACGTATATCAGGTGGATCTGCCGCTGAAAGAAGGCCGCTATAGCTGGTCCAACGGCAATTTTGTCGAAGTGTTTGACAGCACCGTTCTGGAAATCATCACGGAAGAAGGGTTGAAGGGCTATGCCGAATGCTGCCCGCTTGGCTCGGCCTATCTGCCGTCTTTTGCGCTCGGCGTCCGGGCCGGGCTGGCAGAGCTGGCCCCGCATTTGATCGGGCAGGACCCACTGAATATCGGTCAGATCAACCGTACGATGGATGCGGCCTTGCGGGGTCATCCCTATGCCAAGGCTCCGGTGGATATTGCCTGCTGGGATCTGCTGGGCAAGGCCACGGACCAGCCGCTTTACACATTGCTGGGGGGCGCTGCGCAGGATGATGTGGTGCTTTATCGCGCGATCAGTCAGGAAGCTCCCGAGATCATGGCCAAAAAGATCGAAGGCTATGCTGCCGAAGGCTACACCAAGTTTCAGCTCAAGGTGGGTGGCGAGGCCAATGACGACATCGACCGTATCCACGCCACCCGCGCCGTTCTGAAAAAGACGGACCTGCTTGTAGCAGACGCCAATACCGGCTGGACCCGGCACGAGGCCGCACGCGTGGTGGGCGCGATTTCGGGTCTGGATGTCTATGTGGAACAGCCTTGCCTGACCTATGAGGAATGCGTGTCGATCCGCCGCCGCACCGCGTTGCCCTTCGTGATGGACGAGGTGATCGACACTCCCAACACGCTGGTCCGCGGCATTGCCGAAGACGCGATGGATGTGATCAACCTGAAGATCTCGAAAGTCGGAGGGTTGACCAAAGCCCGTCTTATGCGGGACCTGTGCGTGGCGCACGGCATCCCCATGACGATCGAAGACACCTGGGGCGGTGACATCACCACGGCGGCCATCGCACATCTGGCCCGTTCAACGCCGTCCGAATTCACATTCTCTGCCACGGATTTCAACTCTTACGGCACGGTGGACATTGCTGAGGGTGCGCCAAAGCGTGTCAACGGCCGGATGACCGCACCCGCCCGTCCGGGTCTGGGTGTTACACCGATTTTCGACGCTCTGGGCGAGCCTGTCGCACAGTATTGAGAGATCCGATGCGGAGCAGCAAAACCGTTCATGTCATTTCAGCCCACGCAGAAGGTGAAGTCGGGGATGTTATCGTTGGGGGCGTTGCCCCGCCACCAGGCGACACCTTGTGGGAACAGCGCAGCTTTGTCGCGGGCGACCAGACGCTGCGCAACTTCGTTCTGAACGAACCTCGGGGCGGTGTTTTCCGTCATGTCAATCTTCTGGTGCCCCCGAAACACCCCAAGGCCGACGCGGCCTTTATCATTATGGAACCCGAAGACACACCGCCGATGTCGGGTTCGAACTCGATCTGTGTTTCAACCGTATTGCTGGATGGCGGGATCATTCCGATGCAGGAACCAGAAACTCATATGGTGCTTGAGGCCCCGGGCGGGCTGGTTCATGTGCGGGCGGAATGCAGCGGTGGCAAAGCGCAACGCATTTTCGTGCAGAACCTGCCCAGCTTTGCCGACAAACTGTCCGTCCCACTTGAGGTACCCGGATTGGATACGATCATGGTTGATACCGCCTATGGGGGTGACAGTTTTGTCGTGGTCGATGCACAGGCGTTGGGATTCGAGATTGTCGAACATGAGGCCCGTGACATTGCCCGATTGGGGGTGAAGATCACCAATGCAGCCAATGAACAGCTTGGGTTTTCGCATCCTGAAAACCCGGATTGGGACCATATCTCATTCTGTGCTTTCTGCGGCCCGATCAGCGAGACCGAAACCGGATTGACCGGCAAATCTGCCGTGGCGATCCAACCCGGCAAGGTTGATCGGTCGCCTACAGGTACAGCGGTTTCCGCGCGCATGGCGCTGATGGCAGCAAAAGGGTTGATGTCGCCGGGTCAAACGTTCGAGGCGGTCTCGATCATCGGATCACGGTTCACCGGTCGGATTGTCGATACCACCGAAGTGGCGGGCCGTGCCGCGATTTTCCCCGAAATCAGTGGGCGCGGCTGGATCACCGGCATTCACCAACACATGCTTGACCCGGATGACCCCTGGCCTGACGGGTATCGTTTGTCGGACACCTGGGGTGTCTGACTAAACAGTGCATTGGCCGTGCCCACTCTCAGGGACAGGCAGTTACAGAAGTTTCCATTCGCTCTTGGTCTTACCGTGTTGTCTCAGCAGGGTTGAATCACCATGGATATTGGATGCATTATCAAACGGAGTGTCCTTAATCAGCTTTCTGGGTGGCCGAGTCGCGGCTCAGCTTGGAATAACGCCGGTAACCGGTAGCTGTACCCAAACAAGTGGCAGGAAAGATATGGCAGGAAAGCGCGCAATAACCAAGCAAAGCCTACCAGATGTCATCGCGAACGATCTTCGTGAACGTATTCTGAACGGTGAACTTGCCGAAGGTGAAGCTATTCGCCAGGAAGCTCTGGCCGAAGAATACGACGTATCTCGGATGCCCATCCGCGAAGCCCTAAAGCGTCTGAACGCTGAAGGCCTGATTCAATGGGCCAATAATCGGGGCGGATCAGTTACCAAACACTCATTGAACGAGATTGGAGAAATATTCGACCTTCGAATGCTTATTGAAGTCGATCTTTTCCGCAGAGCCATTCCGCAGATGACATCTGCCGACTTTGCACGATGCAACGAGATATTGACGCAGATGGAAGCGTCTTATGACGAGAATGACGTCAGCAAGTGGGGGATCCTGAATTACCAATATCACTCCGCCCTTTACGCGGCGTCGCAGAGGAAACTGACGAATGAATTGCTGGACCGCGTCAATCTGCAATCAGACCGCTATGTCCGAATGCATTTGAGCGTGATGAAGCAGCGGGAACCGGCGAAAAAAGAGCATCGAGAGCTGTTGAAACTGGCGCAAGCAGGGAACGTTGACGAAGCCTGTAACATGCTGATGCGGCACATCCGGCGAACAAAGGAACAGCTGCTGGAGATGATCGTAGCAAAACGCGCCATGGAGGAGACCTAACAGGGCGCTTGATTGTCTCTCTTAATTGGATACATTATCCATAGCTTCAGAATCGTAAATATGGAACCTTCATGACCTGCTCCCCCCATGGTAAGTACCTCATCGCTGGAAATTGGCTTTCAGGTGACACGTTTTTTCAGTCACAGCCCGCTTTTGGACCGTCACACAGTTTTTCGGTGGGGCGTCTTCAGGATGTTGATGCAGCTGCGGAAGCTGCCGAAGAAGCGTTCTGGAGCTATGGTTTTTCGACCCGGGAAGACCGCGCGGCATTTCTGAATGCCATCGCAGATGAGATCGAAGCCCGCGCCGAGGCGATTACTGCAATCGGAACGCAGGAAACCGGCCTACCCGAGGCCCGTCTGCAAGGAGAGCGGGGTCGCACATCCGGCCAACTTCGCTTGTTTGCCACACATATTCTGAGTGGTGAGTATCTTGATCGGCGCCACGACGGCCCGTTGCCAGACCGCTCGCCGCTGCCGCGCCCGGATCTGAAAATGATCCAGCGCCCAATTGGCCCTGTCGCCGTATTCGGTGCTTCGAATTTCCCTTTGGCCTTTTCAACCGCAGGCGGCGACACCGCTGCCGCCTTGGCTGCTGGGTGCCCCGTTGTCGTAAAAGGGCACAGCGCCCACCCGGGTACCGGTGAGATCATAGCCGAGGCTATAAATGCTGCCATCGAACGCTGCAAAATTCATCCCGGTGTCTTCAGTCTTATTCAGGGGGGTGACCGGACCGTGGGTTCCGCTTTGGTACAGCACCCGCTGATCAGGGCTGTCGGGTTCACTGGCTCATTGGCTGGCGGTCGGGCACTGTTCGATCTATGTGCCGCGCGACCTGAACCAATCCCCTTTTTCGGTGAACTTGGCTCGGTCAACCCGATGTTCATTCTCGATGCTGCGCTGACGAACCGGGGCGACAACATTGCTCAGAACTGGGCAGGGTCGCTGACCATGGGCGCAGGTCAGTTCTGTACGAACCCCGGGGTAGCCGTTTTGCTGGCGGGTGCAGCAGCGGATCGCTTCGCCGAGACCGCGCGAACCGCCTTGTCAGAAACACCCGCGCAGACCATGCTGACCAACGGCATCGCCGACGCTTACCGAACTGGTCAGGCAAGGATCGCCAATACAACAGGTGTGCAGGAGGTTCTGACCTCGATGTGTGACCAACGTACCGCGTCCCCGTACCTGTATCGCACCAATGCTGTGAACTGGCTGGCAAACGAAACCCTTGGTGAAGAGGTTTTTGGCCCGCTGGGCGTAATAGTGACCGCTGAAACGCCTGACGAAATGCGGGCCGTCGCACACAGTCTGCAAGGTCAGCTGACCTGTACCCTGCATATGGATGATGCGGACATGGACACCGCGCGTTCCCTAATGCCGATCCTCGAGCGCAAGGCCGGGCGTGTACTGGCCAATGGCTTTCCCACGGGCGTCGAGGTCTGCGACAGCATGGTGCATGGCGGCCCCTACCCCGCTTCGACCAATTTCGGTGCTACTTCTGTCGGCACATTGTCGATCCGGCGGTTCCTGAGACCCGTGTGTTACCAGAACATGCCGGACGCATTGTTGCCCGAACAATTCCTCTGATCCTTCAACAACACGCTGCAAGAGCGTCAAGGCTCATCGCAAGGATAGCGATGAGCCACGTGTCATATGCTCGAATTTACTGAAGGCTGTGCTTCGGCCTGTTCAGTTACCTTGCTAAGCGCCTACCAGTTTGCTCGACTTACGGCTCTCAGATCCATAGGTGTAAGCCTGTTGTTCACACGTTCTGACCATGGCGGAGACAATCGCCTGCATACCCGTATGCGCTCAAGCTAAAAAACGCGGGCCAAAAAAACAACTTGCTACAAATACACACCATAATGCATAAATATTGCTAGCATTTTAGAGTATTTGAATAAGAATAACACATTTCTGGGGGCAAAAATCGAGCTTGGCGCGCTTCGCGCTTACTTAGACCCGTTGGGGGAAGGGGCTATGGTTTGGCTTGGTTAAAGATTGTGTTGGTTGTATTTGTTGTCGCGCTCATGCCGGTGCAGGCCCTTGCCAACATCGGAACTGTCATCAGCGCCAAACAAGGCGCTCAGATCATTCGCGCCGGAAACACTCAGCCTGTCATTTCAGGAATGGATGTTGAATCAGGCGATACGATTTCTACAGATCACAGCGGTTTGGTTCAGATCGTTTTTGTGGATGAAACCAAAATTGCCGTTGGCCCCAATGCGCATATGGTCTTGGACGTGACCATGCTTCGCAGCAATCGAAAGGCCAAAAGCTTTGCCGTGCAGGCCTTGGGTGGCAGCTTTCGATTCATTTCCGGCAAGAGCAGAAAAAGAGCCTATTCGATCAAGACCCCGACTGCAACAATGGCAGTTCGTGGCACAACCTTCGACATGTGGGTCGTATCACAAACCCAAAGCGCAATGCTTGTCCTGCACGGGACGGTTCAAATGTGCAGTGCACAAGGGTCTTGCAGGTCCACAGGCCGAGTATGCAGCATGTATGCCACCAGTGGAGGCGGAGCAGTCGGGCGGCCTGCTGATCAGGCGCAGTATGACCAGGCGCTGAAATCTGGTTTCCCTTTTGTTCAGTCGCAGGAAGGCCTGCTGCCTCCTTTGCAGGTACGGGTTGAGGGGTGTTCTGGCGAAGGCGCACCCGTGCAACAGGCCAAAGTCGACAGGGCCGACATTCGCAGAACTGCGCCCCAGCCGCGCGCAATCAGCGTCGCAGCACCGCCATCGCCCCCGTCACAACCAGAGCCGGAATCCGAACCAGAACCGGAACCAGAACCGGAACCCGAAGAACCGAAACATGAAGAACCTGTTCGCGAATAGCCCGATCAGGAGGAACGGGAACAACAAGAGTCGGGAAATGAACTGGTCCAACAGCGCTTTTGACCAATTGGGCTTTGCCTCACATTTTCGGAGAACGACGTGAGCGACGAGAAGCGCAAAACCAGGACGGGGAAATGGGCGTTCCGCCTTGTCGGATTGTGTCTGATCCTAGTGGGTTGTTTCATCCGGGTCATGGATCCCTATCCTGTGCGAATGACCCGTCTGATCTATTTCGACGTTCTGCAAAGGTCATCCCCGCGTGAGTTCAATCCTGAACTCCCTGTACGAGTTGTAGATATTGACGAAGCCTCTCTGGACAATTGGGGGCAATGGCCCTGGCCCCGAACACTGGTGGCGCAGATCGTTCAAAATCTGGGTGAATATGGCGCTGCGGCCATCGCATTTGATATGTTGTTCGCTGAACCTGACCGGTTTTCGCCCTCGCGTCTTCTGAACGATCCGTCTTTGGCAGGGGTCCTCACAGTGGAACGCCACGCTCAGAAGCTCGACAATGATGTCTTGCTTGGGATGGAAATCGCCTATTGGCCGGTCGTTCTTGGGACTGCCGCACGTTTGTCTGCTGAAGGAAATCCTATCTCTGCAAAAGCAGGTATCATTGAGTTCGGGGAAAATCCCGCCGCGGGTCTAATCTCAGTTCCTCATTGGACGCCAATTGCGCCTCCGTTGGACCGGACTGCGGCAGGTATTGGTGGGGTCAACGTCTCGCCCATCGGCGGAACCGGTATCATGCGCCGCGTGCCGGTTCTTTGGCGCGGGCCAGATGGGCTGTTGCCGGGTCTGTCGATTGAAGCCCTGAGAGTTGCCTTAGGTGAAACCAATATCATGGCCGAAGGTGCGCTGGACGAAACAGGCATCATGTTGGCGGTTGAGGTCGGGGGATACCGGATACCAACGACAGAAAACGGCGAGATTTGGCTGAGATACCGGCGCGATGCGCCCGAGCTGTATATCTCGGCCAACGATATCCTCAAAGGTTCGGATGATGCGGACGTTCGGGCGGAAGTTGAGGGGCGGATCATCCTGGTCGGAACGTCGGCCGCCGGCTTATTCGATATGCATCAGACGGCGCTTGGGGAAAGCGTTCCCGGTGTTTCAATTCATGCCCAGGTTCTGGAACAGGTGTTGACCAACGAAATGCTAAGCCGCTCGGACGTGACCGCAGCGCAGGAAATGCTTGCCTTCGCCTTTCTCGGGCTTGTCGTGATTGCCGTCATGTCCAGTTTCGGTGCGGTTGCATCTTTCATTGCAGGCGGTGTCGCCGCCGCTGCCGTTCTGACAATCAGTTGGCTGGTTTTTCAAAACCAGTCGGTTCTGTTCGACGCCACATTTCCGCTTATCGGTGGCATGGCCAATTTCGGGCTGCTGGCAGGATATCTTTTCCTGTCTACCGAACGGGAAAAGCGCAAAATCCGAAAAGTCTTTTCTCATTACGTCGCCCCGGAAATCCTTGATGAGATGGAAGCCTCGGGGCATCAGCTGCAATTGGGAGGTGAGACGCAGGATATCACAGTGATGTTTTCCGACATCCGGGGTTTCACACCTCTTTCCGAGTCCGCATCTGCCACCGAACTGGTCTCACTGCTGAATGCGCTTTTTTCCAGTATCGGCGATCAGATACTGGCTGAGCGGGGAACCATCGACAAGTTTATCGGCGACGCTGTTATGGCGTTCTGGAATGCGCCTCTGCCTGTCGCTGACCACCCGCGCCGGGCGGCGCTTGCGGCACTGAAAATGCGGCGCGCTTTGGCAGAGTTCAATGCATCCGACATCATGCGAAACCGCCCCCCTATCGCGCTGGCAACGGGGCTTGCCACCGGGCAGGCGTGCGTCGGCAATATCGGCTCGCAGAAACGGTTCAACTACACGGTCATCGGTGACGTCGTGAATGTCTCCGCGCGGATCGAACAATGCTGTCGAACAGTCGACTATGACATCGTCGTTTCAAACGGCGTCCATGAAATCACGCATGGGGATCTGGCCATGTTAGAGGCCGGGCATGTTGATCTGAAAGGCAAAGCCAACCCGGAACCCGTCTTTGTTTTGGTGGGCGATCAGGCCCTGTTGCAAACAGCGGCATTCCAGGAACTCAGGGTTGCACATGCAGAACTGATTTTGGCGATCACAAATCGACACCCTAACAGCCTGGTCAAGACCTTGTGCCAACAGTGCGAAGATCTGGCTGAAGACATCGAGCCCGGCTTGCGTCACTTCTACAGGGCGCTGCCCGGTCGTGCCGCAGACTTCCGGTCGAACCTGCCATCCGGGCAATTCATGTTCACACGCCACAATCTTGGATAACCGGTCACGTTTTGCTGCGCACACTCCTTGGGTCACGCTCACACCGGACCAAACTGGTGCAGACCGGGTCGAAATGTGCCGTTACTGTAATCTCTGCCCGTCATTCCCGAAGTAATATGCGCGATTGGGATCAAATCCGAATTGTACATCGTCACCTGGGGCAATTGCGTGCTGGCCAAACAATCGGACCGTAATTGGCACGTTGCTGGTTTGCAGAATGACATTGGTATCACCGCCCAACTGCTCGACATGCGAAACGGTGCCGGCGATCGGTCCGCCGCTTTCCAGGCGAATGTCCTCCGGGCGCAGCCCCAGTTCGCGCGCATCTCCTGGGGTCAGATTGTCCGCAGGCAGAAAATTCATGGACGGTGAACCCAGAAATCCGGCGACAAAGCGGTTTGCCGGGTTGTTGTACAGCTCCATCGGGCTGCCGACCTGTTCCACCCTTCCGTCGCGCAGCACCACAATCTTGTCGGCCAGTGTCATCGCTTCTGTCTGATCGTGCGTCACGTAGATCATCGAGGCCGAGAGTTGCCTATGCAGGTTTGCAATCTCGATCCGGGTGTTCATGCGCAAAGCAGCATCAAGATTGGACAGTGGCTCGTCGAACAGGAACAGCTTGGGTTGCCGCACGATGGCGCGACCGATTGCAACACGCTGGCGCTGCCCCCCCGACAGTTCGGATGGATAGCGGTCAAGGTAGGGCTCCAACCCCAGCATCCGGCTCGCCTCGGCGACCCGCTCGTCGATCACGGCTTTCGGCTGGCGTTCCTGTTTCAGGGCAAGGGTCAGGTTGCCGCGTACATTCAGGTGCGGATAAAGCGCATAACTCTGGAACACCATGGCGATGCCGCGTTTCGAGGGCGGGGTCAGATTGACCTGTTCGCCAGCAATTCTGATCTCGCCCGATGTTGCGTCTTCAAGCCCTGCAATAACGCGCAGAAGAGTGGACTTACCGCATCCGGAGGGGCCGACAAAAACCACAAACTCGCCGTCCTCGACCTCAAGATTGATGTCCTTCAGGACCTCTACATTGCCAAAGGACTTGTGAATGTTTTTCAGTGAAAGGGCGGTCATTGGCGGGTCTCCTCAAGAGAAACGGGTTGGCCAGTGCGGATGCTTTGATCAGCGGCCAGGCAGATGGCAAGGGATTGTACGGCGTCGGACATGTGGCGGGTCAGGTCGATATCCTCGGCGATGGCGCGCAGCATATAGGCTTGTTCAGCATCGCACAGTTCCTGATGGCCGGGCTCATCAGGCATGTCGATATTCCGGTCGCCCTGCAGCGTGTGAACCAGAAGGCCACCAACCTTGGTGTGACCATCGATGTCTGCGGACGCGCCCTTGTTTCCGTCGGTGATCGAAACAGACCCGTTGGGCGAGACGATATCCTTCACGAAAAAGGCAGTTTCGGACATCATCGGACCCCAGCCAGCCTCGTACCACCCGACAGAACCGTCGTCGAACACGACCTGAAACTGGCCGTAATTGTACATGTCAGGCGCGATTTCATCCGACAGGCGCAGACCCATGCCATGGACGCGCACGGGTTTTGCGTCGGTGATCTGGCACATTACATCGACATAATGCACACCACAATCCACGATGGGGGACGTGGTCCGCATCAGGGCCTTGTGCGTCTCCCACTCAAGACCCGAGGATTGTTGATTCAGGTTCAGACGGAACACATAGGGGCCACCCAGAGCGCGAGCCTCGGCGATCAGGCGCATCCAGGATGGGTGGTGGCGCAGGATATAGCCCACGACCAGCTTTCGGTTCAGCCGCGCCGCTGTTTCGACCACACGGCGCGCATGGGCAACGTTGGTGGCGAGCGGTTTTTCGACAAACACATGCGCACCCGCCTCCATCGCGGCGCAGGCGTAATCCGCGTGACTGTCCGAATAGGTCGCGATCACAACCAGATCCGGTTTGGTTTCGGTCAGAGCGGCTTCAAAACTTGAATACACCGGATAGCGCGTCAGATCAGGGTGATCCACGCGGCCGGATCGGTTCACCAGCCCGACAATCTGCGCGTTCGGGTGATGGTGATGTGCCAGCGCATGGCTCAGTCCCATGTTTCCAAGGCCTGCGATCAGGATGCGGGTCATTTCACCGCTCCTGACGTGATGCCGCGAATAAGCTGTCGCGAGAAGATCACATAGAGGATCAGCACTGGCAGGATCGCCATTGAAAGGGCTGACAGGACCGCGTTCCAGTCTGTCACAAACTGACCGATGAAGACCTGGCTGCCCAGCGTCAGGGTCTTGGTCTCTTCCGCAGGGGCCAGGATTAGCGGAAACCACAGGTCGTTCCAGATCGGGATCATGTTGAACACGGCAACCGTTGCCATTGCCGGACGCACCAGCGGCAACACAAGCCGAAAGAAGATTGTGTATTCGCTTAGCCCGTCGATACGGCCCGCATTCTTGAGGTCGTCACTCACCTGTTTCATGAACTCGCTTAGGATGAACACCGCCAAGGGCAGGCCCTGCGCCGTATAGACAAGGATCAGTGCCCACAGGGTGTTCACCAGCCCGGTCGCCACCATCATTTCAAGGATGGCCACAGTGCCGATGCGGATTGGGATCATGATTCCAAGCGCCAGGTACAGACCCATAAGCATGTTGCCCTTGAACCGGTACTCACTCAGCGCATAAGCCGCCATTGCGCCAAACAGCAGGACCAAAGTCAGGGATGCAACCGTCACAATCAGGGAGTTCTGGAAATAAAGGAAGAAATCCCCCTGCTTCATCACAGTCTGATATCCGATCATCGAAAAACTGTCGGCATCAGGCAGCGCCAGCGGTTCGCGAAAGATCGCCTTGCGGGTCTTGAAGCTGTTGATCAGGATCACGAAAACCGGAAACAGTGCGATCAGCGTATAGAAGATCAGTGCACCATGCATCGCGAATGTGTTTAGCGGGTTGGAGCGGGCCTTGTTCATGTCATCTGCTCCTTAAAGCTGGTACCGGCGCATCCGGGTCTGGATGCCGAAAAGGTAGACACAGACACCCAGTAGGATGATTGCAAACATCGCACCAGCGATGGCCGAACCCATATGCGGATCACCCAATTGCAGCTGGAAGCCAAAGAATGTGCGGTACATGAAGGTGCCAAGAATATCGGTCGAGAAGTCAGGCCCCGCCAGAGCACCCTGTGCAGCATAGATCAGATCGAAGGCATTGAAATTGCCGACAAATGTCAGAATTGAGATGATCCCAATCGAAGGCAAGATAAGCGGCAGCTTGATCTTCCAGAAGGCACTTGTGCCGGTGATGCCATCCACTTCCCCGGCTTCCAGGATTTCCTCGGGGATAGATAGCAAGGCCGCGTAGATCAGCATCATAGGGATACCGACAAACTGCCAGACCGAAATCAGCGCCAGAGTGGTCAGGGCGTATTCCTCCTTCCCCAACCACGGGGCAAAGAGGGATTTCAACCCAACCGCATCCAGCATCGAAGGAGCGATGCCCCAGATGGGCGACAAGATCAGTTTCCATGCAAATCCAACGATCACAAAGCTCAGGATTGTCGGAATGAAGATCGCCGACCGATAGAGAACTGCAAATCGCAGGCGCGGATGGCTGAGCAGCGCTGCCAGCGCGATGCCGATGGGGTTCTGCACCAGCATGTGAATCAGAAAGAACCAGAAATTGTTGCCCAGCGCATTCCAGAACTGTTCCGACCAGATCGGATCGAAAAACAGCGTTTGAAAGTTCTGCAGTCCAACAAAAACGCGGCTCTGGTCGACCTCAGAGTAAAGGGCCAGACGGAGCGTGTTGAACAGGGGAAAGATCATCACCGCTGTGTATACAAGCACGGCTGGTGCCAGAAACACGACGATATGCCAGCGGATGCGGGGGCGGGTCATGGGAACGCTTTCGATGGAATGCTTGGCGTACCCGGGCAACTCATGCTGCCCGGGTATGGTTCAGCTTACTGATGTGGTGCGTACCACGAGGCGAGGCCCGCCTGTAGTTCTGCACCCAGCTCTTCGGGCGACTTGGCACCTTTAATCGCGGCAACGGATGCGCCCCAGGTCTCGTTCTCGAGGTTTGGTGTGCCGCGCGACAGGATTTGATAAGTCGAGCGGATGGTCGATTCACATTCTTCACGCCAGCCGACAATTTCCTTGGCCAGCGGGTCCTGCAACTCGACCGGAGTGCTCGACAGCGGGAAGAAGCCGGGCAGAGCGTTGCCGAAGATTTCGGCAAACTCAGGGCTTGCGACCCAGGTCAGGAATGTTTCAGCGGCTTCAGGATTCTTTGTGGCCGCGTTCATGCCGATGCCAATATCCGTGTGGTCCGAGATATAGCAGGTGTCACCTGCGTTCTGAACCGGCGGCTTGAAAGCGCCCATTTCGAAATCGGCTTGTGCGTTGAAGCCGGAAATCTCCCATGATCCCGCAGGATAGATGGCTGCGCGGCCCAAAGTGAAGATGTTCTGGCTGTCGGGATAGGTCTGTGCTTCGTACCCGTCACCCAGATACGCACCCCAACGGGCCAGCGTCGCATAAGGGGCTGTCCAGGCTTCATCGGTCAGCTTCTGTTCGCCTGCGATCAACGCCTGACGACCTTCTTCACCCTTCCAGTAGTTCGGCCCGATGTTGTTGTAGCCCATCGTGGCAGCTTCCCACTGGTCGTTGGTACCCATTGCCATTGGGATGTAAGTGCCGTCTTCCTTGATCTTGTCCAAAGCGGCAAAGAACTCGTCTTCTGTGGTCGGCACTTCGAGGCCCAACTCGGCAAAAGCGTCCTTGTTGTAGATGAAGCCGTGAATTACCGACGCCATCGGCACGCAGAAGCTGGCCGAACCGTCATCCGTCTGCCAGGCAGACTTTGCAACGTCCGAGAAGTTGTTCATCGCCTCGACCGAGGACAGATCGGTCAGGTGACCGGCCTCATAAAGCGCCAGCGAAGCATCGAAGGGGCGGCAGGTAATCAGGTCACCGGCAGACCCCGCATCAAGTTTCGAGTTCAAAACCGCGTTGTATTCTGCCGGGGCAGACGGCGTGAACTGGACTTTGATGCCAGGATGCTTTGCTTCAAAGGCCGGGATGATCTGGTCCTGCCACAGTGTCAGGTCATCGTTACGCCAGCTTTCGATAGTCAGCGTGACGTCTTCGGCATAGGCGGCAGAGGCTAACAGCGTCCCACCAAGCAAGGCCAGTTTCAGGCTATTACGTTTCATTGTACTCTCCCATTTGGTTTGCAGTTATTTATCAGGTGTCAGTGCCGCGCTCAGAACTCCGCCCGCTTCTTTCAGGCGCGCATTGGCTGCCGCCAGTGAAACGCCGCGAGCAGCGATGAGAATGGCGGATTTGGCGTCTCCTTGCGCTTCAACCAGGGCGTTTTGGGCGGTGCTTGCATCAACTCCGGCGATCCGGGCGACGATGCCGGTCGCACGCGCCCGCAGCTTTGCGTTGTCTGCTCGCAGGTTGACCATCATGCCCTCGTGAACATGACCCAACTTGATTGCCATAAGGCTGGACAGCATGTTCAGCGCGATTTTCTGGGCTGTACCGGCGCCCATTCGGGTTGAGCCTGAAATCAGTTCAGGCGGGGTGGCAAGCAGAATCGCGTGATCGCATTGCGCCAACAGCGGGCTGCCCGGGTTGTTGGCTATCCCGATCGTGCAGGCACCCGCAACACGCGCAAGTCGCGCGGCCTCAAGTGTATAGGGGGTGGTGCCACTGGCAGAGACAGCAATGACCGTGTCGCTGCACATAAGCCCGGCCAGCTCTTCGACCAGCCCGTCGGTGTCATCCTCGGTTCCACCGGGCATATGCGCGGATTGCGGCAACCCTCCGGCCATCAGGATATGGACTTGGTTTTCGTCGATGCCGAAAGTACCGCCCAGTTCCATTGCATCAGCCGCAGCCATCAGCCCCGAAGACCCCGCCGCCGCGTAATACAATGAACCACCTGATGCCAGACTGCGGGCCATGGCGTCGGCACCGTCACAAATCGCACGCAGGGCGCCCTGCGGGGCACCGGCCGCTTCCTGCTGACCCCTGGACAGGGCCAGCGCCGCCTCTTCCAGCGGTCGGTTGCCCAAATCGTATGCGTCCGGGTGGAGTTGTTCTGTGATGTGTGGCAGCACGTGTTTCTCCTCGTTGCCAGAAAGCATACCTATACAATACCATTTGTCTACTAATTTTTTTTCAGCTGTTATTGGCCTTAAAATTCAATGCATTTTCGATCTTTCCGCCCTTATTGGATTTACTTTGGCATTTACATTTCAACATAGGCATTATATAGGTATCATCATGCTTAGGTCGAAAAACAATCCAATCATCGCAGCAGACGGCGGCGGAACAACCTGTCGGATCGCCTATGGCGATGGGGAGCAGCGGCTGGTGGTCGAGGTTGGCCCCGCCAACGTCGCCAGCGATTATGACGGCGCGATTGTGCGGCTGAAAGACGGCCTGAAGATGCTTGCAACCAAGCTCAATGTTCAGCCCGACACCTTACGGCCCGTGCCGGCGTATTTTGGACTGGCTGGTGTTACCGGCGAACAGATTGCCCAGCGAGTGGCCGCGGATTTGCCGTTGGACAGTATACTGGTCGAGGATGATCGTCACCCTGCGCTGGCGGGTGCGCATCAGGCAACCGATGGTGCAATCGCCCATTGCGGGACGGGTTCGTTTCTGGCCCTGCAATCGCAAGCCGGCCGACGCTTTGCCGGTGGCTGGGGCTCAGTACTGGGGGATGAGGCCTCTGCTCAGTGGATTGGGCGCAGAGCGCTTTCCGTTACGCTGGATGCATGGGACGGGCTGGTCTCAATTTCCAACCTGACCGAGGCCTTGCTGAACGAATTTGGCAGTACAAGCGGCATTGTCGCTTTCGCGGCTGCGGCCCAGCCTCATGAATTCGGCCAAATTGCGCGACAGGTGACAGCGGCAGCGAGGTCAGGGGATGAACGGGCGGTTTCGCTTATGCGCGAAGGCGCCGCGCATCTTTTGCAGGCACTGGAAGCAATGGGTTGGACCCCGGCCATGCCATTATGCCTGACCGGGGGTATTGGCCCCCATTACGAGGCGTATCTGCCGGATGGTGCGCGTGGCGCAGTAACAGAGCCCAAAGGTGCGCCTATCGACGGGGCCATCGCCTTGGCCCGAGCTTTTCAAGTGGAGCATTCGGCATGAACGCAGCATCCTTTCTGGCTTCTGACGACTGGCTCGAAAACAGCGGCGGGCCGCGTTATGTCCGGCTGCGTCAGCGACTGGAGGAAGGCATCGACGCTGGTGTCCTGCCCCCGAATTCCTCATTGCCGCCCGAGCGCGAGATCGCCGAGATTACCGGCCTGTCCAGGGTCACCGTGCGCAAGGCCATTCAGGAACTGGTGAAACAGGGCGCAATCGTGCAGCGGCAGGGTTCCGGGTCTTTCGTACGGAACGCCGCACCGAAACTGGAGCAATCGCTTTCGCATCTGACCTCGTTCAGCGAGGACATGCGCCTGCGCGGCATGGAATCAACCTCCAAGTGGTTGGAACGGGGCGTTTTTCTGCCATCACCCGAGGAAACGGCGGTGCTCGGGCTGCCCGCTGACGGACAGGTGGCGCGCATTTGCCGCTTGCGAGAGGCTGGTGGACGCCCCATGGCAGTCGAACGTGCCTCATTGCCATTGGACATTCTGCCAAATCCGCTTGCCGTGCGCGACTCACTCTATGATCTACTGGAAGAAAGCGGCTGCCGACCTGTTCGCGCCATCCAGAAGATTTCCGCCGTTAATCTTGAGGCTGAAGATGCCGCTCTGCTTGGCGTCGCGGAAGGCGCGGCAGGGCTGAGCATCCAGCGGATTTCCCATCTGGAAGGCGGGCGCGTCGCCGAGTTCACAAAATCCAACTATCGCGGCGATGCCTATGACTTTGTGGCTGAGCTGCGACTCACTCCATGATCTGCGATTCCGATGGAAAGGCTGCCCCGATGACCCCGAAAACGACCCTGATGCGTCAGGAAATCGAAGAAATTCCTGTCGCTGTTGAGCGATTACTCAGCAATGGCGGATACGCCCTGAGCACAGCAGCGGACGTCGCCCGGAACGGTGGGCTGAAGTTCATGATTTCGGCGGCGCGTGGCTCTTCAGACCACGCCTGCACCTTTCTGAAATACGCAAGTGAATTGCTTCTTGGCTTGCCGATGGCATCCGTCGGCCCATCGGTCGCGTCAGTGTATGGCGCTGACCTGCATGTGGCCGGGGCGCTTTGCCTTTCTGTTTCACAATCAGGAAAAAGCCCGGATATCGTGCAACTTACGCAAAGTGCCCGAAAGGCTGGGGCCAGCACCGTGGCAATCACAAATGATCCGTCGTCCCCCCTTGCACTGGCGGCTGAGGCGGCTTTGCCGCTGCACGCGGGTCCTGAGCTTAGTGTAGCGGCGACAAAGACCTTCGTGACCTCGCTGGTTGCGGGGCTTTGGCTGCTGGCGGAACTGAAAGGCGACAAAGATCTTCTGGCTGCGCTGCGTGGCCTACCCAGGCACCTTGATGCCGCGACTCGGTGTGACTGGAGCAGGGCGGCGGCGGCTGTCACCCAAAGTTCGCTGTATACGCTTGGTCGCGGACCAAGCGTGGCGATCTCGAACGAGGCCGCGCTGAAATTCAAGGAAACCTGCCAGATCCATGCCGAAAGTTATTCCTCGGCCGAGGTGCTGCATGGCCCTGTCTCGATCGTGGAAGGCGGATTTCCGGTTATTGCCTTTGCCGCCAATGATCCCGCAGAGCCGCTGTTGGCCGAGGTTGCCGACACGCTCGCAGCCAAGGGGGCACAGGTATTTGCCACCAGCCCAATGGTCACAAAGGCCGAGGTGCTGCCTCATGTCCGCACGGATCACTGGCTGACGGACCCGGTAGCTGCCATCGTGTCCTTTTATTCAATGGTCGAGCAGGTCGCTGTACAACGCGGGATCAACCCGGATGCGCCACGTCACCTGCGAAAAGTGACGGAAACGGTATGAGCGACCAGGCAACCATCTACCACGGCGGGCTTGTTTTTGACGGCACCAAACTGCACGACGGTGCCGCGCTGCGGCTGGAGGCTGGCCGCATCACTGACATAGGCGTTGACGTGAAGACAGACGCTGGCAAGCTTGTCGATCTGCAAGGCGACATACTGGCCCCCGGCTATGTTGACCTGCAAGTGAATGGCGGCGGCGGAGTGATGTTCAACGCCGCCCCGTCTGTCGAAACGCTTGCGCGTATTGCCGAGGCGCACCGGACGCTTGGGGCAACCTCGATCCTTCCCACCCTGATCACGGATACCGCAGCCAAGACCCGCGCCGCCATCGAAGCGGTCAAGGCCGCGATTTCTGCGGGTGTTCCGGGGATCACTGGCCTGCATCTGGAAGGGCCGCATCTTTCGGTGGCTCGGAAAGGCGCCCATGATGCAACCCTGATCCGCCCCATGGATGACGAAGACCTGAAGACGCTTGTCGCGGCGGCGCATGCCCTGCCCGCATTGATGCTGACGGTTGCGCCTGAAAACGTATCAATTGCGCAGGTAAAAGCGCTGGTCTCGGCCGGTGCCGTTGTATCGCTGGGCCACAGTGATGCGGATTTTGATACCTGCCTGTCTTATGCCGAGGCCGGTGCGTCCTGCGTGACGCATCTGTTCAATGCCATGAGTCAACTGGGCAATCGATCTCCGGGGCTTGTCGGGGCGGTTCTGGCCTCGGGTCGATTGAACGCCGGACTGATCGCTGACGGCATTCACGTTCACCCCGAAGCCATGCGCACAGCCTGGGCCGCCAAGCGGGGCCCGGGCCGGATATTTCTGGTCAGCGATGCGATGGCACCGGCTGGCACGGACCAGCGCATGTTCGAACTGGAAGGCCGCCGCATTTCCCGCAAAGACGGGCGTTTGACACTGTCTGATGGTACTTTGGCGGGGGCTGATCTGGACTTGACCACAGCGCTGCGTGTCCTGAACACGCAAGCCGAAGTGCCGCTGGAAGACGCATTGGCAGCCGCAACTCGTATACCCGCCGAAGTGATGGGATTAACCGACGCGGGTCGGCTGGCCATAGGAGAGCAATGCCCGCTGATCCGTATTGCCAGAGATATGAGCAACGTAGACGCGCTGGTTTGACCCAGTGTCATAAGACCTGCGCTGACAAAATCCAGAGTTTCTGCAACCAGTAGCCAATTCACTGAACGGGAACGGATTTCAGGTAAGCAGCAATGGCCAATCGGTCTTCATCGCTTAGTTTCGAGGTGTTCTCGATGACTTCGACCATTTCGCCTCCGGCGCTGTCATAATCCGGTGTGAAACCGGATTTCAGATATTCAGCGATGTCAGCCTCAGACCAGTCAAGCTGGGCAGTGGTCAGACCGGGGATGCGCCCTTTGCCGTTAGGATTTGGCGCTCCGGTCAGCCAAAGATCCCGCTTCAACCCTCCCAGTCCGTTTCGTGGTGTATGGCATTCTGAGCAGTGCCCCAAAGCTTCCACCAAATACCGGCCCCGGATTTTCTGATCGGTCAGATCACCTTCGACCACCCAGCCCGAGCCTGAAAACAGAAGCTTCCACAACCCCAGCCCGCGCCGGATGTTGAAAGGGAAACCGACGTCATGCGGGATACTTGCCGCATCAGACGCAGGCAGGGTGTTCAAAAACGCATGAAGCGCCGCGACGTCCTCTACCGTCATCTTGGCATAAGACGTATAGGGGAAGGCCGGGTAATAATGCTGTCCCTTGGGGCCTGTTCCATGTTTCAGGGCATTGGCCAGATCTAGCGCAGACCATGATCCAATTCCGGCGTCTGGATCACTGGAAATGTTTGGAGCTACAAACGTACCGAAATCCGTTTCAAACCGGCGCCCGCCAGCAAGAACAAGTTTTCCTTCCTCGCGGGCATCCGGGGCCGAGTGGCATGAGGCGCATCCAGCAGAATAGAAGACAGACGCCCCTCTGGTCACGTCGGGGGTCAGACCGGCCAACTGTCCCGGATCAACTCTTTGTGGCAGGGTTAGCAGCAAACCGGCCAACCCGACCATAAGCATGACTAGAACGGCGAAAAGTAGAATGCGCCGCACTGATCGATACTCCTTTAATTTTCTGGTGCTCTGTAAGCTTTGTGACAGGCCGAGCAGGCTCCGCCAAGTTGGCCCATCGCCCCTTTCAGGGCTTCAACATCCTGACCTGCCGCAGCCTGCATCGCAACAGCGGCATCGGCCAGTGCCTGCCCTTTAGCGCCGACATCTGCAAAGTTCTCCCAAATAGCGGGCAAGGCGCGGGTGGACGGGTCTGACACATTATCCGATCCGGCTGGCCACATCGCGGATTGGTCGATCTGCGACACGACGACGATATTATTTGCGGCACGCGTAGCCGCTTCGGCATCATATTCTGCCTCTCCCTTGGCCATGGCGCCCAGCGTGCCAAGGTTGAAAGCGTAAAGCTGCATAATCGAAGTCCGCGCTTTTACAGCCGGGTTTTCGCTATCCTGAGCAATTGCAGTTCCAACTACGGCCAAGGACAAAAGACCTGCCGCAAAGATCGAAGATTTCTTCATCATGGTGTGGCTCCCTCTTTAATGTGCCATATGATAGCTTGAACGATTTTTCTTGTAATTGTTTGTTATTCGGCCTCACCTGTTCATTTATGAACAACGACAATTGGGACAATATTCGGTATGCCCTCGCCGTCAGCAAACACGGCTCGTTGAATGCGGCGGCGACAGCCCTGGGCGTTGCACATGCAACCGTCCTGCGCAGGGTTGCCGCCTTTGAACACCGATATGGCTGCGCTGTTTTTCGGAAAGACCCGTCGGGGTATTCGGTTCATCCTGAAGCCAGAACAATTCTGTCCGCCATGGAAAGCGTTGAAGACGCCGTACTTTCGGTCGAACGCGCCGTTGTGGGCGCAAATCGTTCGCCTGCGGGTCATGTGCGTATCGCGTCCACGGACAGCCTTTGCCAGTTTGTCCTGCCACAGATACTAAACTCAATTTCCGCTCTCTACCCCAGCCTCGAACTGACGATCCTCAGCGGAAACAGCCACCATGATCTGACTAGGTTAACCGCGGATATAGTTGTCCGCCCTTCGGTTCAACTAGGTGAAAGCTTGACTGGAGAGCGCGCAGGAACTTTGCACTTTGGGGTTTATTGTAACGGTACCCATGACCAAAAATGGATGCGGCTTGATGGGGCCCTCAGCCGTTCACTCCCGGCCAAATGGTTGGCTGAACATGTTCGCGCTGATGACATGACAAACGGAGCAGACAGTTTTCTGGTGCTTCAGCAGATGGTTGCATCCGGTGTGGGGAGAGCTTTTTTACCTGCGTTTATAGGCGACGCTGATCCCCGGCTTCATAGGTTGAACGACATTGATCCCGGAATCGAGGTTCCACTTTGGGTCGCGACGCTAGAGGAAATCGCACACACGCCAAGATTTGCGGTCGTGCAACGGGCACTGGTTGAACACCTGCCGCATGCACTGGCTGTGTGACGTCACAACTAAAGTGAATTGGTGGGTCATTTGGCGTTGAAATCTCCGGCAAGTCGTGGCGGGTGCCCTGCACCTGCAACAAGACGTCCTGCGCCGCGATGCTCAGGTTTTCATCGCCGCTCCAGGCAGTCGTTTCTAAATCTGTTTCGCCAAGACGTGTCAAAGGTACTTTGGGAAGGGCCAGATATGCGACATCTTGCTGCGAAAGTTCCAACGCAAGTGGTGAAAAGCCCCAGAGAGAATGTGCCGCCCGTGCCATTCATCATTTACAAATATAAACATTCATCTTATTGATTTTGTATGAGCAGAGACCCAAATTTCTCCCGGCGGAACTTCCTGTCCCAAGGCGCATGTCTGGCGGCGCTCTGCCTGCGACCCAGCTTTGCGGTTGCGGAAATGACACTTGGCCAATCGGCAAGGATATCAACTTTGTCAGATGGGTATCTGTCATTGCCGCCCGAAATGGTCTTTGGGGCAATGCCCGAGGCAGAGCTGACAGAACTTCTGAACCGCTATCAGGCAGATCTGACCAGCTACGAGCCCGAGTGCAACATCGTGCTCTACCGCGATGACCAGAATACCGTACTGTTCGACGTTGGGGCCGGGCCGGATTTCATGCAAACCGCTGGCAAACTTCCGGAAACTCTGGACGCCGTCGGGTTATCTCCGGATGAGGTCACGCAGGTGATCTTCACCCATGCTCATCCGGATCACATCTGGGGTGTGCTGGACGACTTCGGAGATCCCCTCTTTCCCAATGCCAGATATCATCTTGGCCGCAAGGAATGGGACTATTGGTGGAACCCTGCAACCGTTGACACGATAGGAGCCGACCGCACGGCATTCGCGGTGGGCGCAAAGCGGCGCATGGAAGCCATCGAAGACATGGTTGCATTCTTTGATGATGGGCAGGAAATCCTTCCCGGTATCGCAGCACGCGCTAGTTTCGGGCACACGCCCGGACACATGGCCTTCGAAATTCGCAAAGGCGGTGACGCGGTGATGGTCGTGGGCGATGCGCTCGGCAATCCACACGTCGCGTTCGAGCGTCCAGACTGGCTGAGCGGTACGGATCAGGACCCTGACGCCGCGGCAAATACCAGGAAATCGCTGCTGGATCAGATTTCTCATACCCAAATGAAGATTATTGGATTCCATTTGCCAAATGGCGGAATTGGCCGTGTCGAAAAGGCCGGTTCGACCTATCGATTTATTGGAGAGCCTGCATGATGCGCGCTTTGTTGATTGCCTGTACCCTGGCCACGCAAACCTGGGCCAGTGAGGATATTGCAGACCAGTACCCGCAGAGCGTTCTTTACTCGAAACCTGTCGAATTTATTCCCGGCGTCTTTTCCGCCATCGGTGCAACCGCACCCCCGACTTATGAGAATTCGGGCCACAACAATAACCTCAGCTTCGTCGTGACCGGAGAGGGTGTTGTCGTCATCAACGGTGGCGCGGCCTATGTGCTTGCCGAAGCGCTTCATAAGGAGATTCAAGCGCTCACGGATCAGCCCGTGAAGCTTGTCTTCAACGAAAACGGTCAGGGGCACGCCATGCTAGGGAACGCCTACTGGTCGGAACTTGGGGTGCCCATCGTCGCTCATTCAGATGCGGCGGCTGAATTCGAAGAATATGGGCCACAAATCCTTGAAGGCATGCAGGCATATAACAAGGACAAGGCAGAAGGAACGTTTTTAGCCGGTCCGACAGAAACGTTTGACGATGAATACGTCGTCGAATTCGGCGATTTTCGTATCGAAGCCAAACATCTTGGACCTGCGCACAGTCCTGGTGACATTTCGATCTGGCTGCCCAACCAAAGCCTTGTCATCGCCGGTGACATGGCATTTCACGGACGTATGCTGCCAATCTTTCAGGACACCTACACCGCAGATTGGCTTGAGACCTGGGACAATGAGTTCGAGGCACTGGAAGCCACATATGTGATCCCCGGGCACGGTCATCCTACGAACATGGATCAGGTGCGCCGGTATACACGCGACTATCTTGTCTACCTGCGCGCAAAGATCCAGGAACATATGGATGCAGGCGGGGATCTGGCCGAGGCCTATTACGTCGACCAAAGCCCTTATGCCCATTTGGACACGTTCGAAGAATTGGCCACGAAAAACGCGGGTCGGGTCTACGAACAGATGGAATTCGAATAAGTCAGGACCGCCGAAGAACGGGCATTCGCATCATCATCCGATGGGTGGCGACGGCCCCGACCCACATCGAGAAGACGGCAAGCCACGCAGTCAGCGACAAGGCCGATCCCCCGGACAATCCGGCACCAACGGCGCAGCCACCTGCCAACATCGCACCAAATCCCATCAAGACGGCCCCGACAAGGTAACGCTCCATCGGAGTATCCGGGCCGAACTGTTCGATCTTCCACTCGCCGGACAGAACTGCAGAAACAGCGGCGCCAATTGCAACGCCCGGAACCAGACCAATGCCAAAGGACAGCGCAATGTTCCGTTCGGCCACCAGCGCCATCAATGTGTCCGTTGCCGGGCCGGTGAACGTGACCGAAGACACCGGCACGACTTCGAAGGAGGCTTGTGCAATCGCAAATGTCATCAACCAGCCAAGCGCCACTGCGACACCAACTCCGGCGGCCGTGACAATCTTTGTAACTGTCACCTGCTGGCGCGCTGCAAACACGACAGCCAGAACAAAGGTCCCTGCGGCAAAGACTGTGTATGCGATGGGCGAAAACCCAAGTAGTGCCGAAAGGTCGCGCGCATTGCCACCTGCGATCGTCCAAATACCGGACAGCACCTCGCGCGCGGGGCTGAGCACACCCGTGTAAGCCGCTTGCGCCACCAATGTCAGAACCAGCCCCGTCACCATTGCCCGCAGATTGCCGCATGAGGCCAACACTAACAGGCGCGACGCGCATCCGCGCGCCAAAATCATTCCGACGCCAAACATCAGACCGCCGATCACCGCCCCACTCAGGCTGCCAGTCGACGCAATCGATCGCGCCCCGGACAAATCGAGCCATTCAATCGAGACGAACCCCTGTACCAGCATCAGCGCCGAAGTGAATGCGATCAGCCAGACGGCCAGACGTGGTCCAAGCTCGCCCTCGGCGACTTCAACAGTGGATGCCCGCAAACAGAAATGAGATTTCTGAGCGGTGACCCCGAAAAGGATGCCAACAAGCAAACCGGCAACGGCCAATGTGCCCGAATCTCCCAGCAGATCGATGAGGCGTTCCATAGACAAAAACTCTCACCTCTTTACGTGTCCGTCTTTGCCTTCCGTCAAGTTCTCACTGTGCGGCCATCGGTTTGCGCGCAAGCTGGCACTGTGTCCACAACGCACCCAATGCCTCGACCAACAGGGTTACATCTTCTGACGAATGTACAGGTGACGGTGTGATCCGAAGACGTTCGGTGCCTTTCGGGACAGTGGGATAGTTTATCGGCTGGATATAAATCCCATAGTCGCGCATCAAGACATCCGAGATAAAGCGGCACTTAACCGGGTCGCCGACCATGACCGGGATTATGTGGCTTGGGTTGGGTGTGTGCGGTATGCCCAAAGCGTCCAGCCTGCCTCGAACCTCGCATACGCGTTGCTGATGCAGACACCTCTCCTCATTGCTTTGTTTGAGGTGCCGTACGGACGCTGCGGCACCAGCGGCGACGGCCGGGGGCAATGCGGTGGTAAAGATAAATCCGCTGGCAAAAGAACGGACAAAGTCGACAAGTTCCTTTGATGCCGCGATGTATCCACCAACCACGCCGAACGCTTTACCCAACGTGCCTTCGATAACCGTCAGGCGTTCCATCAACCCTTCGCGTTCGGCGATGCCGCCACCGCGCGGCCCATACAGCCCTACTGCATGAACCTCGTCCAGATAGGTCATCGCGCCGTACCGATCCGCCAGATCGCAGATTTCGGCTATTGGTGCTATATCGCCATCCATCGAATAAACACTTTCAAACGCGATCAGTTTTGGCGCGTTGGACGGCAGGTCCATGAGATGTCGTTCAAGGTCCTTCAAATCGTTATGCTTCCAGACCCGCTTTGCGCAACGACTGTGGCGGATACCCTCGATCATCGACGCGTGGTTCAATTCGTCGGACAGAACCGTGATACCGGGAATTCGAGAGGCCAGAGTTCCCAAAGCAGCCCAATTTGAAACATACCCGGACGTGAATAGCAGCGCTGCTTCCTTGCCATGCAGATCTGCAAGCTCGCGCTCAAGCAGAACATGTTCATGCGTGGTCCCCGAAATATTCCGGGTCCCGCCAGCCCCTGCGCCGCAGCTATCAATCGCCCGGTGCATGGCTGCCAGAACCTTTGGATGCTGACCCATTCCCAGATAGTCGTTCGAGCACCAGACAGTGACTTTTTCAGGTCCGTTTTCTGCGTGGTTGTGCGCAGTTGGAAATGCTCCGCAATGGCGCTCAAGCTCGGCGAAAACCCGGTAATTTCCTTCGTCCTGCAACTGCCTCAGTTGGTCGCGAAAATACTGTTGGTAGTTCATGTCAATTTCCAACAGCTTCTTCTACGATACCGGCCAACAGGGCTTCGACTTTCTCCATCGGTCCGTCAGGATAGCTTCGGTAGCCCACTTTGACACCGCCTTCGTCCTCGGCTACGAAGATCCCGTAGGGGCAATAGCCGATATTCATCGGGTCGGCCTCCATCATCTCGCGCGAGAGCTTTGCGGAACAGAAGATAAATATCTCAGCGGCTGTGAAGATTTGCTTGTCGCTGCCGACATCCGCCCCCGTCCGCTTCAGCATGTCACCAACATGGCTCACATAATCGATAACCAGCCCCTGCCCAACAATTGCTGATTCAACGGCAAAGGTTGCATCATCAAAGCTCCCGTCAAAGGGAACGGCAATGACCTCCTCTGCAATAACCGGGTTTGCCAATGCAACTGAAAGTGCGGCTGATGCGATAAAGTGTTTCATGATGATGTTCCTCCTCCTGAACCACATTTCTTCAGATTTCACCGCCAAGGCTTTGACACCGGTCAAAGCCTTGGCGTTTTTTAGCCGAACATGTCCGATGTGATGCCGGCATACCAACCCAGCGACTCTTGGTAGGTTGCTTTTCTCAGGTCGGAATTCTCGCCGGTCTGGCTGATAAAGCCGTCCACCTTGGCAATTTTTTCAGGCGTCGCTTCATAAGTGGCACCGACCTTGACCCCGTCATCCGTATCAATGAGCGACCAGCACGTGTTCGAAAACTTGGCCGGGAAGATCTTTGATCCGGTCAATGCGCCACGAACCGCATTGGCACAGACTTTCGCCTGGCTGTTGGCCGAAAAACCGGATTTCGGCATGTCACCTTGCTGGCTGGCATCACCAAGAACATAGATGTCAGGGTCAGCTTTCGATGACATGTTCACCGCGTTCACCGGTGCCCAGTTGCCATCGGTTACACCGGCCATTTCCGCAATGCGCCCGGCTTTCATGGCCGGGATCACGTTGCACACGTCGACCTTGGTTTCTTCACCGTCGATGGTCACCGTCATGGCATCCGGATTGACCGAGACATTGCCGCCGCCAAAATCCTCTCCGATCCAGTCGATCATGCCTTCGTAATGGTCGGCCCAACCTTCCTGGAACAAAGACATCTTGGAGAATTTGGCCTTCGGATCAGCAATGATGATTTTCGCTGTCGGATTGTTTGCCTTCAGCACATGCGCAACCATCGAAACCCGCTCATAAGGTCCGGGCGGGCAACGGTACGGGTTCGGAGGTGCGACCATCGCAAAGGTTCCACCCTCGGGCATCGCCATAACCTGCGCCTTCAACAGCTCGGTTTGAGAGCCCGCCTTATACGCATGCGGCATCTTGTTCTGTGCAGTTACATCCCACCCCTCGACCGCGCCATCGACAAAGTCGATACCCGGGCTCAGGATCAATTTGTCATAAGGAATAGATCCGCCACCCGCCAATGAGACGGTTTTGGCGTCGCGGTCGACGCCCACGGCCCAATCGTGAACAACGTTGATGCCGTATTTTGCAGCAAGCGTGCCATAGCTGTGCGCAATGTCCGAAAGCTCTTGAAACCCGCCTAGATACAGGTTCGAGAAAAAACAGGTGTAATATGTTTTGGACGGCTCGATCAGAATGACGTCAATCTCGCCTTTGCTGTCTTTGGCGATATAGCGCGCCGCGGTTGCGCCGCCTGCCCCGCCCCCAACCACCACGACACGGGGCTTGCCCTGCGCCAGCACCATCGGGGCCGACAGCCCGGCAGCAAGTACCCCTGCGGTTCCCAGAAATGTCCGTCTGTTGAGTGTCATCGCGGTTCCTCCCCTTGGGCATTGTCACTGTGGGTTGTTGAAGTAAGCGGCCAATGCCGCGATCTCATCGCTGCTCAGGCGGCCCGCGATCATCTGCATGACAGGATGCGGCCGCTGCTTGTCCTTGTAGGCGTGCATGGCGACAACAAAATCTTGGTCGGGCCAGTAAACGATCGAAGGAATCCCATCATCAGCTCCTTCTATCTGGTGGCATGTCGTGCATTCGCTGCTCAGATATTCACCGTATTCTGGATCGCCCTGTATCGCGAGGATTTCGGGGTTGACGGAATGGTCCGTTCCCTTTGCCGTTGGGTCGGCTTCGGGGATGTCTTGCGGGTTGTCGGAAAACACACGCAAATAGGCAATTACATTGGCCCGATCTTCCGGGTTCTCGAGCCCGCGAAAGCTCATTCTGGTGCCGGATGCGAAGGCACGGGGGTTTTCAATGTAAGCCGACAATGTGTCGGCGTGCCATTCCAACCCCGAGGTGCCGGCACGGATCAGGCTTTTGGAATAGGTGAACTCCTCAAGCCCGGCCGCCCGGCGGCCAAAAATACCATTCAGATGCGGACCAATCCTGTTTTCAGCGCTCGCGCCGACCTGATGACATCCTTCGCATTGCGCAAACACAAGCTTTCCGGCCTCTGCATCGCCAAGGTCCTCAGTCGCGTTGGCAGCGGTTGCCAGGAAACTCGCAGCAAACATGACACCTGTTGCCCACCGCCGCCGCATGATCAGCTGCCGAAAGAATTCAAGTAAACAATGACCGCGTCGATATCATCCTGTTTCTTTAGCCCGGCAAAGGACATGCGTGTCCCCTTCATGTAGGCTTTAGGCTTGGCCAGAAACGCGGCCATCTCTTCATCCGTCCAGATCAAGCCATCCTCGGCGGCAGCTTTCATGGCCTTGGAGTACTTAAAGCCTTCGACGGAGGCCGCATTGGCACCGGCAACGCCGTTCAATGCCGGACCCGTGCGATGCTTGGCCCCTTCCCCGACCTGATGGCATGACTTGCACTTCTTGAAAACTTTTTCGCCTTTTTCGATCATTTCGGGATCAAGTGCCGCTGTGTCGTCAGCGGTTTCTTTGACCTCGACGGATGCTTCCTCGGAAACAGGTGCCGGGTCCGCGCTGTCAGCCCCGGCTTCATCAGGAGTTACATCCAGAACGGCGGCGCGCATGGTAATTTCCACACCTTCTTTGCAATCCGTCATGCATGGCTCATCCGTCCAGAAATGCGCCTCGGCGGTTTCGCGGTCATCCACGATGAAACCACCGGCATTCGGCATTTCCACTTCAAGGAAATTTTCGTGCGACAGCGTGAACTCATCATCAACGATGTCATTGGAATACAGTATATAGGCGACAATCGCGTAAACGTCGTCAGGCTCCAGCGTTTGTGCGTCTCCAAACGGCATCGAACGGTTCACATAGTCCCATACCGTCGAAAGGTGCGGCCAGTAAGAGCCCACTGTTTTCAGCGGGTCCTTATCTGCAAGCGTGCCCTCGCCGCCCGCCAGTTTCGGCCAATTGTCCACACCTTCGGCAAAATCGCCATGACAGATCGCGCACCGTTCGGCAAAGACCTCTTCACCGGTGAACACGTTGCCAGAACCTTCGGGCAATCCGGTTCCGTCAGGTGCAACGTCGTGGTTCCATGCCGCGATTTCTTCGGGCAACGCAGGGCGCCCAAGTCCAAGCTTGTCTGCATGGGCTGGAACCGCCACGCATAACCCAAGGGCCGAGGCGGCCAATAGCTTACGATACTTCGACATTTTCCGCCTCTCCGTTTTCCTTGATCCACCAGGTCTGGATACAATTGTTGTGGTAGATTGAGTTCTCGCCCCGCACGTCCCGCAGCTGAGCTTTGCTGGGTTGGACGTAACCGGTCGAATCCTTCGCGCGGGCCTGTAACAGCATCTCTGAACCGTCCCAGTTATAGTCAAGATAAAACCGGGTCAGCGCCTTGTCTGTCCCGGGGGCCGCCAGACGTGCCGGAACCCAGTTCTTGCCACCATCCACCGACACGTCGACGCCGGTAATCGAGCCCCGCCCGGACCAGGCCAACCCGGTGATCACCAACGGCCCCGGCCCATGCGTGATAGGCGCTTGCGGGCTGGGCGACGTGACGACCGATTTGGCGTCCATGACCCATGTCCACTTGCGTGATGTTCCGTCTTCGAGAGTATCCGTATACTTGGATGTCTCTTCGCGGCTTTCGATAGCCATCTCGGTGACCTCGACCCGGCGCAGCCACTTGACCCACATGTTGCCTTCCCAGCCGGGAACGACAAGACGAACGGGATAACCGTGTTCTTTGCGCAAAGCCTCACCATTGGCTTTGAATGCTACAAGTACGTCGTCCATCGCCTTTTCCAGCGGGATCGAGCGACCATTCGAGGATGCATCCGCGCCTTCGACGTAAACCCATTTGCCTTCGGTCTTTACCCCCGCCTCTTCCAGCAGGGTGCGCAGCGGAACACCGGAATATTCCATGTTGTGGATCATTCCGTGCGTGAACTGCGCGCCGTTGAGCTGCGCACCGGCCCATTCCATACCGGTATTGGCAGCGCATTCGCAGAAATAGATACGGTTTTCACGCGGGAAACGTTCCAGATCTTCATATGTGAAGATCAGCGGAGTTTCGACCAGACCGTTGATCATCAGACGGTAGTCCGCCTTGCTCAGCTCGATGGCACCCGAATGGTGCCGCTCGAACGCGCAACCCTGCGGGGTGATCGTGCCATCCAGCGCGTGGATCGGCGTGAAATTGATCGAACTGATCGTGTCTGCGGTTAACCACTCGACGTTGCGCCGCACGACATCACTCTCGAATTGGATTGGCAGGCCGTAGGGGGTTGCATCCACGCCCTCGCCCGTTGCCTGTGCCCATTCCTGAACCTGCGTGATCAGCGGGTCAGGGCCTGCGGCGCGCGCCGCTGAGGCGCCGACCGCACCTACGCCAACCGCGGCGGCACCGCTTAGAAACTGGCGACGCGATGGGGCTTTTGCCCTTGGGTTCTCGCTCATTTTGTTTGCCTCCGTCATTCGATCAGCAAATCTCGTATTCAATGTTTGACATTCGGTTCGCGCTGTCAGGCTCCGATCACCTCGACCGAGGTATTCGGCTCGACGGTTACGGTGCCCTGACTGCGAATGTGGTTTTCGACGACATCCCAGATGGGCGGGCCTTCGGTGCCCTCGTTGACGCTGGCCCAACCGGCCACAACATAGGATTTCGCCGGATCAATCGCCTCACCTGTCTTGAGCAGGGTCATGTCGCTGATCCGCTGCCCTTGCGGTTTGGTGACATCGATACGATATCCAAGGCCGCCGACACGCACCATGTCGCCACCCTGCTGGTAATAGGGATCGGGGTTGAACAGGTTGTCGCCAACATCCTCGAGGATCACGTGAATGAATTCACCCGTCATTTCCGTGCGATACGCATTCGGATAGGACATCGAAGAGACATTCCAGATATCCTCACGCGTGATCTCCTGACCGGGCAGGATCGACGGACCCCAGCGCACACCCGGCGACATGGCAATGTCTGCCTCGCGCTCGCTGATCAGTGCATCGCAGATCAGATCGTCCCACGTGCCATTGAAGTTTCCGCGCCGATACAGCAGCGAGTCCGTCTTGCCGATCACTTCGCTTAGCGCCGCATCATATGGTGCGCGCTGTTCGTTGATCAGGGCAGTGATTGCCGGATCAGGCGCGATGACGTCTGAAAAGATCGGGATCAGCTTGTGCTTCAGCCCCATCATCTGGCCATCCCGCACGTCCAGATCAACGCGGCTGACGAATTTGCCGTTCGAGCCAGACGCGATGATATGCGTCTTTTCGACTAGAACCGGTTCAGGCAAAGCGTCATGGGTGTGACCGCTCAGGATTACGTCAATCCCTTGAACGCGGCTCGCCATCTTTTTGTCCACGTCAAAGCCGTTATGGCTGAGGACGACGACAACATCGGCACCTGCGTCGCGCACCTCGTCCACCATGGCCTGCATGTTCTCATCCCGGATCCCGAACGAATATTCCGGGAACATCCAACTGGGGTTGGCAATTGGCATATACGGGAAAGCCTGTCCGATGACGGCAACCTTGGCCCCGCCGCGTTCGAAGAACTTGTAGGGCTTGAAAAGCTCCGCAGGTTCATCCCATTCCGCGTCAAAGATATTCTGACCCAGCGCCGCAAAAGGCAAACCTTCAACGATCTCGTTGACCCGCTCGCTGCCCAACGTGAACTCCCAATGGAATGTCATCGCATCGGGCTTGAGTGCATTCATCACGTTGACCATGTCCTGACCCGCCGTCTGATAGCAGGTATACGAGCCATGCCAGGTGTCGCCCCCATCCAGCAACAGCGCATCTGGCCGGTCGCCACGGATGGCGTTGATAACGGTAGAAACCCGGTCAAGTCCTCCGACGCGACCATAAGTCTTCGCCAATGCAGCAAAGTCATTGTAGGTCAGTGCATAGGCGGACGGGCTGCCATCTTCGATCCCGTAAGCCTTGCGAAACGCGGCCCCCGTCACATGCGGCATTTGCCCGCGCGCGTCTCCGATGCCAAGATTGACCTCGGGCTCCCGGAAGTAGATCGGTTTGAGTTGCGCGTGGATATCGGTGATATGAATCAGGCTGATATTTCCGAAGGTCTCAAATTCCAGCAACTGGTCCTGGGTCAGGCTTTGCTGGGCCGCCAGCCTTGCCCAGTTCCCGAAACCTGATGCCCCATACAGCGCTGAGGCCGCCATGGAGACCTGTAGAAAATCACGTCGCGATATCATCTGTCGGCTTTCCTGTTTCACATATAAATGTGTGAATGTAGTAGAAATGAAAAACCCGCGCCGACAATCCCGGCGCGGGTTCTTAGTTATTGGCGTACTGACGGCGTTTCGACCGAAAGCCCATTGCCGCGCGATGCTACATAAAGCTCCAGTGCGCGGAACTCGTCCGAGCCTTCCGCAAAGGTTTCAGCGCGTGTATCGCGAATACAGCCGCGGAAGCGATTGTGGCGCGAGATCAGCTTGGCTTGTTTCAGACGATAGGTCGGGAAACCGTTGACCATCCCTTGGCTCAGATGGTCGGCCCGGATCATGTTGCCCCAGTTGTCTTCGTGACAGTTGGCGCAGCTCAGCTCCAGCTGACCATATCGGGTGTAGTACATTTCCTTGCCTTGCTCCCAATATGGGGCAGCATCGCCATCAATGGCGACATTCATGGGCAATCCGCGCGATTGCAGAGCGATCAATGCTACTACACCCTGCATATCCGCACCCGACCACTTCCACGCATCCGCTTCCATGCGTTCCGTACGGCACTTGTTGATCAGGTCTTCCATTACCACCAGCTTGCCGGTTTCCGCATCGACCTTGGGCATAGATGCCTGCAGCCCTTCAAAGCTTTCCACGTCACCGTGGCAGGACGCGCAGCTTTTGCCAGCCGCACCATCGACAGTCTGGTACAGGTCCGAGGCCTGATCGACAAATACCATCGCCGGATTGTCGAAATCGTCAATCTGCAAAGCCTGGGTTTCGTCGGTCCGGAAATGCCACCCCGAGTAGATCGTATCGAAATTCTCGACATGGGCCGGGGCCTTGGTTACTGAAATCAGTTCCAGCTCATCGTTGATCACCAACTTGTCTTCGTCAGGTCCGGCGGCCACTGATACTGGGAATGCCAGAACTGCCGCGATCGCCGTGAGTGCTTTTTTATTCATTGCGTTCCTCCCTTGGGTGATCAGCGCAGGTTTTCACCACCGGCGCTGATCTGCCGTTACGGTCGAGCCGTCAGGCGATCTCGATCGGTTTTTTTGTGTCGTAAACGGACCCGTCATCGTCATACCAGGTGAAAACGAATTCCCCGGCTTCAGGCACGGTTGCATCGAACTGAAAGTACGGGTTTGTCGAAATCGCTGGTTCCATGGCCACGTCAATCACAAGCTGGCCGTTAAACTCGCAGGTGAATCGGTTGATGATCGACCGCGGGATAACGTTGCCTTCCTTATCCTTTCGCTGACCGCTTTCCATATTGTGGCTGATCAGCGTTTTGATCGTGACTGCTTCGCCAGCAGCGGCTGTTTTTGGAACCTTGACGCGGGGTTTAACACCGGATGCCATTGGTTGTTCTCCTGTTCTTCAGGGCGCGTGGCGATCAGCCGCCGCAGCCGCCAATTGTCACTTTTACGGTTGCCGAGGCCTTGGCAAAGCTGCCATCAGCCATTTTGGCCACAGCAATGACATCTTGCGTTCCGGCAAGACGAATGCGGGTCGAAGCCGCCTGCGCAGCAGCCAGCGGGCCAAAGTTGAACGTGGCAACACCGGGCTCGGGGTTTCCGGCTGCTACGATCAGGATTGCAGCCGCACCCGGCGCGCTGACTTCGATCGGAACGGTATTTCCGTTCTCGGCAATTTCCGGCGCAGTCAGTGTCACACCGCCTTCAGCCATGTCTGCACCGCCAGTAAACGCGGCTATCGCGTCTTCCGCAGCCGCATTTGCGCGGAACGGCATCAGGGTCAGGACCGCAGCGCCCAGACCGAGAGCCAGAGTCTCGCGACGAGAAAATTCCATTTTCAATCTCCTTTGGATCCTCACGAATTCACGCCTGAAAGCGTGATTACTGTTCTTTAAGGGTTGCGAGGAACGCGACGACGTCCTCGATTTCCTGTGCAGTCAGGATTGACGTCAAAGGCCCTGATGGGGCCTTGCCCGTGTAGGCGTCGCCCGGGCGGATATAGCCGTCATCCTTGTAGAAAGCCGGCATGACCGTTCCGTCAAACGTCATCTTGGCATTTGCGACCAATCCTCGAAGCTCCGCTTCGGACCACCGATCCCCGGCCCCATCCAGCAGCGGACCGACTTCGCCATGGAACGGAATATCGGCCAAGGCCGTGACCTGATGACAGGCCACACAGTTGCCCTTGGATTTCTCGCCCACGATGACCGCACCATTTGCTGCATCACCAGCGACGCCGGTCAATGAAGCCTCCACCGCGCCATAATCGTCGAACTGTACGTCTTTTGGTCCTGTTTCTGCCGCGATGGCGGCACTGCCTGTTATGATACAAGCCAAAGTCAAGTGTCTCAGCTTCATGATCCCTCCCATTTGCTACCGCGCCGATGGCGCTTTGCGACCCAAAGCCTCTGTGTACCGTAGTCGACGGGTAGGGTTCATCGCAACATTAAATTCATCTTAATGAATTTTTTTATTTATATTGCACCGCGTCAATCTTGCGAAACATTGTTTCGCTCTTGAATGCGGCGCGCATGATACCGTTGAAAATCTTCCCCATTATCAAGCTCGTACCGTTTCTCATTGACCCAGGTAAAAAGATCGAGGGTCGTTCCCTTCGAGAACGCCCCGGGCATGACCGCAACGGCCGCTTCGATTGCTGTGGCATCCTCTGATACGTCCCCCGGCAGGAAAACCAATGTAGGGGTGAACAGAATCCCCCATTTGCGCATCAGTGATCTTTGCTCGGCTTCTTCTCCGTCAAAATCGGTGGCCATCGTACTTCCGTGTAAGTCCAGCTGAACGACAAAAAAGTTTTCTTCGATATACGCAGACAGGTCGGGCTGGGGGAAAACCTCTTCATGCATCTTTTTGCAGTAGATGCAGCCCCGTTGTTCAATGAACAGAACCAGCCGCTTGCCTTCCCCCTTCGCCTCTTCAAGGTCTTCACGAAGGTCTTTGAACGTGTCTCGCATCCACGGCGTTTTATGCAGACCGTCATCCCCCAGTTCAGCTGCGGAAACCGCCCCAGCAAACAGCCCTGCAATCAAGAACAATACTATCCGTTTCATGGTGTTCTCCCGAATTAGCCGATGGCCGCCAGCCAAGGCATGTGATCCAGCATCCATTGTGCGATTAGATTTATGGAATTGGTCGCGATCAGGATGCCAAAAAGAATCAGTAAGACACCCATCGCCTTTTCAATCATTCCCAGATGTTTCCGGAAACGTGCCATCCATTGCATGAAGGGCCGAACCAGAAAGGCTGCCAGAACAAACGGCGCTGTCATGCCAACCCCATAGACGAACAAAAGCACGGCACCACGCCAGGCGGTCTCGGTTCCGGCCGCCGTGAACAGGATCGCCGCCAGAACCGGCCCGACGCAAGGCGTCCAGCCAAAGGCAAAAGCCAGCCCCAAAACATATGCCCCGATCACGCTTACATTTGTCATCTCACCGATATCTGCGCGAAACTGTCGATACAGGAACCCGATACGGAAAAGACCCAGAAAATGCAGGCCCATCGCGATGATGATGAGCGCGGCGATCCATCGCAGAATGTCGAAATACGCGCGAACCAGCTGACCAAAGATCGACGCCGTGGCCCCAAGTGCCATGAAGACCGTGATGATCCCTGCTGCAAAAGCAATCGCTGACAGGGTCGCCCGGCGGCGGACATCCGAGGTGATCGTCGAACCGGCCGAAATCTGCTCCATCCCGACGCCTGCAAGATAGCTGAGATAGAACGGGACAATGGGCAGAATGCAGGGGGACAGGAAGGACAAAAGCCCCGCGATCAAAGCCCCTGCAAACGTGATGTCGAGCATGGTCAAATCCGTCCTGACAGGCTATTATTCATACATTCAAAATAGTAAAGATATAGCGCCTCGGTCAATCGGAGCTTTTGATGCGTCACGTAATTCAAACATTGGTTGTCATCACATTGCTGATCTGGCCTGCTGCGTCTCGGGCCGAAATGGTGTTGCTGATGGCCGAAGAAGACGGGTGTGTGTGGTGCGCCCGTTGGGACGCCGAAATTTCCGAGATCTACCCGCTGACAGCGGAAGGTAAAGCTGCTCCATTGCAACGAACGGACATCCACGCAGCTACGCCAGAAGGGATTACCCTGGACCGGCCTCTATTCTATACGCCGACCTTTGTATTGCTGGAAGACGGTCAGGAAATCGGCCGGATCGAAGGTTATCCTGGCGAAGACTTTTTCTGGGGGCTATTGGGTGTTTTACTACGTGACGCCGGAGTAATGATCGAGAGCTCTGGTTAAATCCGCGGGATTTACATATACTGTTTTGAATACGTGAAGCCACGAAAGCGAGAGGATCTTGTCGGACAAACCGTCGAAACTGCCCGTGTTCACCAAGGACATGTGCAACGAGGACTTGGACAGGATGATGGATAACGCCCAGACGGCGTCTAATTTCCTCAAGGCAATCAGCCATGAGGGGCGGCTGATGATTCTGTGCTATTTGTCATCAGGGGAAAAATCCGTCACGCAGATGGAGGAAATGCTGTCCGCCAGACAGGCTGCCGTTTCTCAACAATTGTCCCGCTTGCGCTTTGAAGGGCTGGTCAAGACACGACGCGAAGGCAAAACGATTTACTACAGATTGGCGGACGACCGGTCGACTCAGATCCTGGAAGTCGTCTACAATCTTTTCTGTCGGGACAAGTAGAAGCCCGAGAGAAACACCGCCAGCTTTGGGAGGAGACTGGCCATGTTCGAACTTCTGGGAGACGCCAGTACAGTTGCGCTGGTCGGTCTGGTCGGCGGCGTTGTACTTGGTCTTGCCGCGCGCATTGGGCGGTTCTGCACCTTGGGTGCGATTGAAGATTATCTTTATGCAAATGACGACCGGCGCCTGCGTATGTGGGCCGTTGCGATTGGTGTTGCGATTGTCGGCAGCCATTTGGGAATAGCATTGGGGTGGATTGATCCGTACAGCACGACCTATATTGCACAGACGTGGAATCCGATCGGATCGGTCATTGGCGGATTGATGTTCGGATATGGCATGGCCATCAGCGGAAACTGCGGCTATGGCGCGCTCGCGCGACTTGGCGGCGGTGACCTTCGGTCCTTCGTCATTGTCCTGATCGTGGGCCTTTCCGCATATGTGGTCATGTCCGGCCCTCTGGCCTATTTCAGGATCTGGCTTTTTCCCGAAGCCATGGATCTCGGTAATCCGCAAAGCATGAGCTTTCTGGCCGAACGGCTGACGTCGATACCGGCATGGGTTACAGGAACGCTTGTCGGCTCTGCCTTGGTAGTGTTTGCCCTGACAAATGATCGTTTTCGTAAATCACCCAAGCAGATTTTCTGGGGCGCGGCGGTCGGATTGGCAATCGTTTCAGGCTGGCTTGGCACCAATTGGGTGGTCACACACGGGTTTGACGGTGAGACCTTGCAGACACACACGTTTGCTGCACCTTTGGGTGATACCGTGTTCTATCTCATGACCGCCTCAGGCAACACGCTCTCGTTTGCGGTCGGTTCGGTTTCAGGGGTTTTGATTGGTGCTTTCCTCGGGTCATGGTCAAAAGGTCATTTCCGCTGGGAAGCCTGCGAAGATCCACGTGAGCTTAAGCGGCAGATGCTGGGGGCGGCAATAATGGGGCCCGGAGCAATAATTGCGGTTGGATGCAGTGTCGGACAAGGCATCTCCGCTTTTTCTCTGCTGGCCTATAGCGCGCCTATAACCTTTGCGGCGATCTTTGCCGGAGCAGCTCTTGGCCTGCGACAGCTTGTGTCAGGATTGTCTTTCATTCCCGAGCGTTAAGCCCCACCACACGCTACGGTTTCTTCGTACAGTCCCTGCGCAGGTTTTCGGCGCATGCTTCAAGCACCGAAAACCTGCAGCAGACCCTTCTCTCAGCCATTGGCCATGATGGAATCCAGTGTGTCGTGTTCCGCTACAAAATGGTCTGGTGCGACCTCCTGCAGCTTTGGAACATAATCACTGCGACCGTTGACCAGCCGACTGGGCAAGAAACGCAACGCGGCTTTGGGATCCAGCGGCGATGGCAGCTCACCCGGCAGTTTGAGGCGCTGCCGCGTCCGCTCTACATCCGGGTCCGGTATCGGCACGGCCGAAATCAGCGATTTAGTATAAGGGTGGATCGGTTCCGAGCAGATCACCTCACCATCACCCATTTCCACAATTCGCCCGAGATACAGAACCATGATCCGGTTCGATACCGCGCGCACCACGGACAAGTCATGGCTGATGAAAATCATTGACAGGCCAAATTCCTGCTGAAGTTCCTTTAGCAGCGCGACAATCTGCGCCTGAATGGAAACGTCCAGCGCTGAAACGGCCTCGTCGCAGATAATCAGCCTGGGCTTGTTGATCATCGCCCGCGCAATGCCGACGCGCTGGTTCTGCCCTCCGGACAGCTCATGCGGGTAACGGTTGATCATGTTGGCCTGCAGACCAACCCGTTCCATCATCGCGGCGACCATCTGCTTGCGTTCCCGGTCCGTCAGATCGGGGCGGTAGGTTTTCAGCGGCTCAGCAATCGACGCTGAAATGGTCATGCGTGGATCAAGACTGGCCAAAGGGTCTTGGAACACGATCTGCAGGTCCTTGCGGTACTTGTTCAGCTCGGATCGCTTCAAGCCGACGATCGGATGGCCCAACCAGCTGACGCCCCCCGCGCTGGGTTCGATCAGTTGCAAAACCGCGCGCGCCAGTGTCGATTTTCCGCAACCGGATTCGCCCACGACACCCAGAGTTTCGCCCTTGCGAATATCAAAGCTGACACCATCGACAGCCTTCAGCGGAACCTTGCGCCCGAACAACCCGCCAGAGACATGAATGGGGAAATGAACTTTGACGTCATCGACCTTGAGAAGGGGTTCTTCGGCCTTTTCCAAAGCGCGCGGCGCGTCGCCGGCATCAATCCGGGGCATCGCCTCCAGCAAGGCCCGCGTGTATTCGTGTTGCGGATTTCGGAACAGCGCGCGTGTTTCGCCGGCTTCGACGAATTCGCCCATGCGCATGACCTGAACCCGGTCGCACATGCGCGCAACAACGCCCATGTCATGCGTGATCAGTGCAATCGCGGTTCCCTCATCCTTCTGCAGATGAACCATCAGATCAAGGATGTCTGCCTGAACAGTGACATCCAGCGCCGTCGTCGGCTCGTCCGCAATAAGCAGTTTGGGACTGCACAGCATCGACATCGCAACCATCACACGCTGTCGCATTCCACCGGATAATTCGTGCGGGAACTGGTCCAGACGGCGGCCCGCTTCGGGAATGCGCACCCTGTTCAACCACTCCAGACAGCGCGCGCGCGCGGCTGACCCCTTCAGGCCCTCGTGGACCTGCAGCACTTCACGCATCTGTTGCCCAATCTTCAGATGTGGCGTTAATGCAGTCAGAGGATCCTGAAAGATCATGCCGACATCGTCGCCGCGGATCTGGTTCAGCTTGTTCACCGGCAGGTTCAAAATCTCCTGACCGTTCAGCTTGGCTGACCCGCTGGCGTGTCCGGCAGGGGGCAGCAAACCCATTGCCGCCATGAAGGTCTGGCTTTTGCCGGATCCACTTTCACCGACGATACCAAGGCATTCGCCCGGATTAATATCAAAACTGATATCCTTGACCGCCTCGACGACACCATCGGGGGTGTCAAATCGGACGCTCAGGTTCTTTACGGAAAACAGACTCATATCAGCGGTCCTTCGGGTCCAAAGCGTCACGTAGACCATCGCCGATGAAGAACATCGTGATGATAATGGCGACATAGAATGTCAGCGGGAACATCAATTGCCACAGCGTTCCATAGCCCATGGTTCCCGCCCCTTCTGCGATCAGTCTTCCCAGTGACGTGTAGGGTTCGGAAATCCCCAGACCCAGGAATGAGATGAAGCTTTCGGTCAGGATCATCTCGGGAACCAGAAGCGAGGCATAGACGATCACGACACCCAGCAGATTGGGCAAAATATGGCGATACATGATCGTAAATTCACTGACGCCCGCCGCTCGGGCGGCCTCGATGAATTCGCGGTTCTTCAGGGCAAGCGTCTGCCCGCGCACGATACGTGACATGGTCAGCCAACCAACCGCGCCCAATGCGATGAAAAGCGTGAAGAAGGATCGCCCGGCAACAACCAGCAGAAGAATGATGATCAGAGTTGTCGGGATAGCCAAAAGGATGTCGACAAAACGCATCATCGCGCCATCCGTCCGCCCGCCAAAATACCCGGCAGTAATGCCGTAACACGTTCCAACGATCAGAGCGGTTGCTGCCCCGATCAACCCCACAAGCAGGGACGTCGTGGTTGCCTGAATGACGCGGCTGTACAAATCGCGCCCCAGATCATCAACACCGAAATAGTGACCCGTTTCCATCGACGGCATTCCCATGCCCCGGACATCGCCCATGACATTCCAGTCGATCTCTTCATTGCTCCAGACAGCAAAATACGGGCCAATGATCGTGAACAGCACGATAAGCAGCAAAATGAACACGCTGGCCATTGCCGCTTTGTTTCGTACAAAACGCATTCGCGCATCCTGCCAGAGCGAACGCCCCTGAACGGCTGTATAATCGGTGATTTCTTCGGCCAGATGCGCGGCTTTTTGTGATTTTCCTAGCATATCCAGCCCCTCAGTAGCGGATCTTCGGATCGAACCAGGCATAGGCCAGATCGGTCAGCAGGTTTACCAGAACGGTCAGAACGCCATAGAGGATCGTAACCCCAAGCAGCACGGCATAGTCGCGTGATAAGGCCGAGCCGACATAAGCCTGCCCCAGACCTCCGGTCGAGAAATAGATGTCAACAAAGACGGATCCGGTCAGCACATAGACAAACACCGGTCCCAGATAAGATACGACCGGCAGCAAGGTCGGCTTCATCGCATGACGCCAGATTACGGTTCTTGTCGGCAGGCCCTTGGCACGGGCGGTTCTGATGAAGTTCGAATTCAGAACCTCCAGCATTGAAGACCGGGTGATCCGTGCAATCGATCCCATGTAAGATGTCGCAAGGGCGATAACCGGCATGATCAGATAGGGCCACTGACCACCATTCCACCCGCCGCCGGGCAACCATCCCAGCCACAGGGTGAATGTCAGGATCAGGATCGGACCCATGATGAAGTTGGGCAGCGCCTGCGCTGCAATCCCCAGCCCAACCGCAAAGTAGTCGATCCAGCTGTTGTGCCGGATTGCGGCGGCAATCCCCAGTCCTATGCCCACCACAGTAGCGACCAGAAAGGACAGCGACCCATAGGTCAGCGAGATCGGAAAGCCCTGCGCGATGATGTCGTTCACATCGCGGTCCTTGAACTTGAAAGACGGGCCAAAGTCGAAATGCACAACGATATTGTACAGATAATCCCAGAGTTGCTTCCACAACGGCTGGTCCAGGCCGTACCGCGCCTCGATATTGGCCAGAACCTGCGGCGGCAATGTCCGTTCCGAGGTAAAGGGCCCACCGGGCGCATAGTGCATCAAGAAGAAACAGGCGACGATCAGCAGCAGAATCGTCGGTATGGCGGTCAGGACCCGCCGAATGACATAGGCAAGCATTCAATGCCCCCAATAGATGGCGCTGCCCCGAAGAAAACTTCGGGGCAGGTCATGGTCAGAAGATGATTACTCGGCGATTTTGTAGAGGTTCTTTGAGTACCAGTTTTGCTCTACGTTTTTGACCGGCCAGTTTCCGACATCGCTGTCCATCATGTAGACACCAGCATAGTGATAGATCGGGATAACGGGGGTTTCCTGAGCGATAATACGCTCGACCTCGGTGTACAGCGGAGCCGGATCGTCCGAAGTTTTGGCTTCGGCCAGCAACTCGTCCACGCGGGCATTGTTATACTTGCCGTCGTTGTAGCCCGAATCCGACTGCAACAGGTCAAGGAAGGTTGAGGCTTCGTTATAGTCACCACACCACGCGCCGCGGGCCAGATCAAAGTTCTGGTTGCCCCGCTCTTCCAGGAAGACTTTCCATTCCATGTTGGCCAGTTCAACATTGGCGCCCAGTTTTTGCTTCCACATCTGGCTCAGCGCGACGGCAACTTTCTTGTGGGCTTCCGAAGTGTTGTAGACCATCGAGAAAGTCAAAGGGTTATCCGCGCCAAAGCCAGCCTCGGCCAGCAATTCCTTGGCCAGCTCATCGCGCTCGGCCTGGCTCATCGATGCCATTTCCACGACCGGGACAGTAAAGCCTGCGGTTGCTTCTGGCACGAATGTATACGCGGGCGGCTCTCCACCGGCCTTGATATTCTTGGTGATGATGTCCCGGTCGACGGCTAGCGACAGGGCCTGACGAACTTTGGGATCCTTGAATTCTTCAGGGCCGCTGTCCGACACGTTAAACGTGTAGTAGTAGTTGCACAGGCGCGGGAAGCTGATAGCCTCGCCCGGATGCTCTTCCTGCAGACGCGGGAATTGACCGGCGGGAACTTCGGTCCGGTCCAGTTCACCGGCCAGATAGCGGGTCAGGGCTACGTTTTCATCATTGATGACCAGTGCCACAACCTTGTCGATGATGGTGTTGTCATTGTCCCAGTACATCTCGTTGCGCTCACGGACGGAACGTTCCTGTGGCAAGTGCTCGGTCAGAACATACGCGCCATTGGACACGATGTTTCCGGGTTTGGTCCATTCATCACCAAATTCCGCGATCACTTTCTGAGGTGCCGGGAAGGTTGTCGAATGCGTTGTCATCTGCGGGAAATACGGCAGCGGCGCGCTCAGCGTAACTTCCAGGGTTGTGTCATCGATGGCTTTAACGCCCAGATCATCAATCGGTTTTTCGCCTGCGATGATCGCTGATGCGTTTTCGATCGACATCAGTTCCATGAACCACGCGTAGGGAGAGGACAGTGCCGGATCAACCGCCCGTTTCCAGGCGAAAACGAAATCTCCGGCGGTTACCGGGTCGCCATTCGACCATTTAGCATCGCCGCGCAGTGTGAAGGTATAGACTTTCTTGCTGTCATCGACGGTGTAACCTGTGGCAACGCCCGGAACCAGATTGCCATCCTCATCCTGGTTCATCAGCCCTTCAAACAGGTCGCGTACAATTTCAGCACCGGAAACGTCTTCGACAACCTGCGGATCGACCGAGCTGTGCTCGTCCAGAATGCGGTAGGTAAAGGTCTGATCGTCCGCCAGCGCTTCGCCGGTTTCAGGATGCATGCCAGCGGCAAACGCGGCACCTGTGATCATGGTCGACGACAAAAGCCCCGCCACTGAGTTCCGAATGTATCTGTTCATGATTTCTCTCCCATATTTTCGTCGCCGCGCGGCCCCACTTGATCGGGGTCGCACGCAGCAGCCGGGTTAGACCGACGCCCGCTGGGACTTCGTCCATTTCGATTTTGGTTTCGCCAATTCGCAAGGAACACTGCGTCGCAGCTTTCTTGGTTTCTGTCGGTAAAGAAGTTGCGAAAGTTGTCTTTCACTGCGTTGAACCGTGACATCTTTTGGCTCTGGGATAAAGCCTTGATGAAATCTTAGGCAACCACAAGCAGAAATATCTCCAACGACCTATCGCTGGCAATTTTCTGAGGATCAGCTCGGTCTTCGTGACATTTTCGTGAAGCCACGCGAATTCCGAACGATCCTTCGAGCCCGAATGGCGACAGCATTCTGGCCTCGGGCAAACCAAAAAACACGCGAATCAGTGACGTCATTTCAGCAAGCCTGTGGTCCATTACATGTATCACACGGTTCAGAATACCACGGGTCAGATCACTGAGCTTTGCCAGGCTCTGTTGCACAGAGTCGAGCGCGCCGAGTAGTTCAGGTGATCGCATGGGCCTTTCCGTCGACACGCAGCTTCGGCGATTGCAGTGGCATGACTGGCATGACCCCGAATATCCAGAACCTCTCCTAACGCATTTCAGAACATATCGAAGAACCTTCGAACGGTGACCGCGGAACCATTATCGCCCAAGCGGGCCGCTTTGGCGGCTGGTCGATTTATGTTGAAAATGGCGTTCCAGCCTATGCCTAAAACTGGTTGGGGATCGAGATATTTACTGTTTCGGCGTCCGAACCTGTGACCGAAGGTACTCATGAAATCGTCCTCGATTTCGATTATGACGGTGGAAGCCCTGGCAAAGGTGGGACGGCACCCTCTTTGTTGACGGGATGCAGGTGGCACAGGGCAGGACCGACCAGACACTGGCCATCATCTTTTCGGCGGACGAAACAGCAGACGTTGGCTTCGACCTTTCCACACCGGTGGCCAAAGCGAACGGCGCCGAAGCAGCTTTGCGTTTTACCTGCAAGGTAATCTCGGTGACGGTGGCGGTTGAGTAAGATCGCTCCGAAAGAGGAGAGGCGTTCAGGCATCTGCCACAACGGGTGCCTGGAACCGTTGATGTAAACACGCTTATCATGACGATTGAAAGGCTTTCGGCACTGCTGAAGCTGGCGATGTGAGTTGCTTTTGTGGCTATTCCCGCTGTTGTTTTGGCATTTATTTTTCAGGTAGAGTCGGACCGGCATTGCCATCTACATTTTCAAGTCGCTCGCCTCCTCGCTAACGATTTGTAGGATCCTGTTTCTCTGGATCTTCCCCGAAGGGCCCTTTGGAAGATCAATCAGAATGTGAACTTTGTCAGGAGACTTGAAACGGCCTAGCTGGGACTCACAGATCTTTGACAAAGCTTGCGGCGTCAATTCAGAACCTTCTCGAATTTTGACCGCTGCCTCGACGGTTTCACCGTAGCTTTTGCAAGGGCGGGCGAAGGCCGCAGCTTCAACAACGTCGGGGTGTGAATAAAGTGCCTCGTCAATCTCACGAGGGGCTATATTCTCCCCTCCCTTAATGATCAGTTCTTTCAATCGACCGGTCACATAAACATACCCGTCCTGATCCATGCGGGCGAGATCTCCGGTCAGCAACCAGCCATCCGAAGTAAATGTGCCCGCAGTAGCATCCGGGTCATTGAGGTACTCCAGCATCACATTCGGACCGCGTATGACCAACTCACCTTCTGTTCCGGTAGGTACAGGCCGAAATTCCGCGTCCAGAATTGCAACCTCATTTCCATATGCAATGCCGGGTGAACCAATCTTCCGAACGCCGGGGGGCAGCGGGTTTGACAGAATCTGAGCGGCAGTTTCCGTCAAGCCCATGGTTTCCACGATTGGGATTTCGAAACGATCCTCAAAGCCACGCTGCACGTCCGGCGCCAAGGCTGACGACGCAGAGCGCCCGAAACGCACGCGTTGCCGGGTTTGCGCATCCGGGCTAGTCTCAGAGTGCAGCAGGTGCGAGATAATGGTCGGAACGACCGAGAACCACGTTGCCTCGGCCTTTCCAAGATTGTCCCAGAATTTGCTGGAAGAAAATCGTTCGCACATGGCCAACGATCCGCCTGAGACCAGTGTTCCCATCACCGTCACGCAGAGCCCGTTAATATGATAGATCGGCAAGACGCAAAACCCGCGATCAGCCTCGGACAATTCATGGGCAATTTTGGTCGTCCAACCCCCTGCCAACAGGCTGGAATGTGTGTGGACCACCCCCTTGGGGCGACCGGTTGTTCCGGATGTATACATCAACAACGCGTGGCTATGAGGCGAGAGGCTATGCAGGTTGCTGCCGGACTCAACAGCATCTGCCACCTTCAACTGTTTGATTTTCGCAGGATTGGCCGTTCGCCTGAACAGGTCCGTTTGATCGGAATGTACAAATCCATAGCATGCGCCGCTGTGTTCCAGCGCATAGGCAACGGCGCTGTCACCCGCGACAAGATTGATCATCGTGGCCCGAAATCCGCCATAGAGAACGCCAAAAAGGACCTCAAGCGCTTCCCGGCAATTGGGGTAAAGGATGGCGACGCTTTCTCCCTTCGCCACACCCCGTTCGGTCAACATGCTTGCGATACGGCGAGCTGAGTCACGCAATTCACCCCAAGTCAGGTCCCGCGCCCCGTCCGGGAAAACGAACCCAGTTCCCCCGCGGCTTGCCCGACGGTCAAGCCAGTTCCGGACGGTTCCCTTGGGTGGTTCGATCATTGCCCCGCCTCCGACCAGTAGCCGCCAAATATCACTTCCAATTCGGGTTCGCGAGGAGGCGTTTCACGGATGATCTTTGTCGTTTGTACGAAATGCCGCCAATGCAGATTGGTGTCGATGGAATTGCCTCCCCAACTGCCGCAGCCCATTGAGAGCGAAAATGGCATGCAGTTGGTAAAGCTGCCACCAGTGGCAAAGGTATGCGCCTGATTTACGATGACCCGGCAGGTGGGCAGGTCGCGACCCAACCCAACCGCGCGCGCGTCGTCGCTGGTATGGATTCCGACAGAATGCCCCGCGCCCTGGTGTTCCAGAATACGAGCCGCGATTACCTTGGCTTCTTCAAAATTTGCCGCTCGATAAAGCGCCAGAACCCGGCTGAGCTTTTCCCCCGACAAAGGATGATCCGGGCCAATTCCGTCAGTTTCCACAGCTAGGAACTTGGTCCCCTCGGGGACCTTATCCGCCATATCCAGTGCTTCAAGCATCTTGCCAGCGTCCTGCGCGATTACAGATCGGTTGAGATGTCCATCGGGCCACAGCCGTGCGATGATGTTTCCAGCCTCGGAAGATGGCACCAAGGCACCGCCTTCAACGGCGATCGCGGCGACAAAGGCGTCATAGACCGCATCTACAACAACCAGCGCATTTTCAGACGAGCAGGACGTCGCGTTGTCGAAGCATTTCGATGCCGTGATCTTGGAAGCAGCTGCGGCCAGATCTGCGGTTTCGTCCACAATCACCGTCACATTGCCCGCACCAACCGCCACTGCTGGCGTTCCACAGGATTGTGCGCGTTGGACGTTGTTCTGACTGCCGGTACAGATCACGCGATCTACGGCTTCCATCAACCTTTGTGTCTTGGCCTTGGATCCGGGCGCAGGGATCATCTGGACCAGATCGCGATCAAGGCCGAGTTTGTCAAACTCTGAATGGATAAAAGCGATCAGCATCTCGCAGGAAGCGACTCCTTTGGGGGATGGTGCCACCACGATGGAGTTGCCTCCTTTGAGCGCATTGATGATATTGTTCGCCGGCGTCGCAGCGGGGTTGGTCGATGGAACCACAGCACCGATTACACCGATTGGGCGTGCAATCTCGGTCATGCCGGTTGCTGGATTGTCGCTAATGATGCCGTGGGTTTTCACGTCAGCGATATCGCGCAACAAGCCCAGAGTCTTGCGGTGGTTCTTTGTAATCTTGTCCGGAACATTACCCAGACCGGTGGTCGCAACAGCGATTTCGGCCAGTGCCCGATTGCGTGTTGGCTCCATGATTGCCCATCCCGCCGCCAGCGCCGCCTTGTCGTACAGCGCCTGACTGCCGCTTTCTTCAAAGGTCGCTTGGGCCTTGCGCGCATGCGCTACTATGCGATCAACTTCGTCGATCTCGGGGGAAACCCCTTCCTGAGCGTTCATCTCGGTCCTCGATTGTTGATCGGGGCGGACCCACGCCGCCCCGTAGGGAGTTGACTGGTTCAGAGCCCAGCCAACAATTCGTTCAGTGTTTGCTGACGTTTCTCCCACATCTTGACCACTTCATCGCGTGTCATGATGTGCATGGGCGATCCGCCGGCTTCCATCTTTTTCATCACACGATCGTTGGCGAACATCTCGGGAACCGTTTCCGCAAGTTTCTCGATCACCTCAGGCGGCGTTCCCTTGGGCACCATCACGCCCCGGAAATTGACCGACGAGTTGTCGACATCGAGCCCCTGTTCCATCATGGTCGGCACGTCGGGCAGGAACGCGTTTCGCTCAAGATCTGCGACACCCAGGATTTTGACGTTGCCCGCCTCTTTTGCGCGGAACGCATCCGACAGGTTGTTTATACCACCCATGACTTCGCCAGCAATTACCGCTTTCATGGCCGCTGCGCCGCCACCTTTGGTCGGGATATAGGCCATCGTTGTTCCTGCAGCCTTGTCGATTTGAAGAGCCGCAATGTGGTGACCAACAAAAAGCCCAGCCCCGGACACGGTCAGCTTGCCGGGGTTCTCCTTGGCATATGCGACAACACCTTCCATCGAGTTGAACGGGCTGTCCGCACCAACCACGAAGACAGCCGGGTCGGCGCCCCAGTTGGCAATGGGCTCAAAGCTGTCGACCGAATACTCGACCCCACCCTTGATCGATTGGGCGATGAAATGTGGAACATTGTAGGCAGCAAGCGTGTAGCCATCGGCGTCGGCCTGGGTTGCGAACCAGTTCCAACCCACACGCCCTCCGGCGCCGGGTTTGTTCATGATGGCGATTGGCATTCCCAGCGCGTCTTCATTCCCGGATGTCATGGTGACAATCCGCGCCTGAAAGTCGGTTGCGCCACCAGCGCCGTAACTGACCATCATCATGATTGGGCGTTCGGGATACTCCTCGGCAACCGCCGCGCCCGTCAGGCTCGTGAGGGCCAGTGCTGCCCCTGTAATCAACCGTTTCATTTGCGTTTCCTCCCTATTTTGGTTCATCCGCATCCCTTGCGGTCAGAACAGAAATTCCCTTGGTGTGTAGACTTGCAGAAGCATGGCAAAGAGCCCGTACATCACCGCCACAAAGATCGCTGTGATGACACCGCGCTTGACCCAGGTTTTGGCTTCGGAATGTGGGTCTGGATCGTAAATCGACAGCAGAATGAAAAACGCAATTGCCGTTGCTGTGTAGAACCCCAGCGATTTGGACGCCCAGAAGACATAGATAAGGGTGACGAACAAGCCCGGCAGCATATTGATGAACATCATGCGGGTCACGCCGTTGCCTACCTTGGACAATCCCATCAGCGCTTTGCCGAAGGTCCACCCTGCCAAAACCACAAAGACCGAAGCGACAAGACGCGGAAACAGAAATGCCTCGACCGGTTGCTGAGTAAAGCTGACCCAGGTTACCCAAAGTCCTACGGCAAAAACCAAACCCGACCCGATTATGTGTTGTGTGCGGTTCATGCCTGTGCCTCCTCTTTGGTGGTATAGCGTCGGTGGCGAAGTTCCATCCAAACCGAGTAGGCAATTGAGGCCAGTACAACGGCGATCAGCAGAAGATTCAATCCGCCCGTCAGGAAGTAAGAGGCTTTGCCGACGGTCGCGTCTGCGATCATTCCGCCCTGAATGAAGTTGGCTTCGGCAATCGGACCAAGGATCAATCCCAGAACCAACGGAGCAGCCGAGAATCCAAATCGTTCCAGAAAAAACATCCCGATGCCAAGGCACGCCATGACATAGACATCCCCCATCGAACTCTGAACCGAGTAGGCGCCGAAGACCGAAAGGGCCAGAACAACGGCCGCCATGACCGATTGCGGCACCTGCGCGACACGCGCGGCCAGACCAGCAATGTATAGGCCGAAGACGCACATCAGGACCTGGCCGATCAGCATGGAGTTTATGAACGTCCACGCCACGTCCGGGTGGTTGTCGAACAGATCCGAGCCCGGGAAAATTCCGTGAATCAGCAGCCCGCCCAGCAAAACGGCTGCGGTTGGGCTACCCGGGATCGACAAGGTCAACAACGGTACCAGAGATGGGCCCACCATCGCATTGTTGGCGGACTCCGCGGCAATTACGCCCTCGGAATGACCCGTGCCGAACTTGTCCTTCTCGGCTGAAAACTTCTTACTCTGATCATAGGCAACCAGCCCGGCAATCTGCCCGCCAACGCCCGGGATCAGGCCAATGATGGAACCTGTCAGTGTGCCGATGCTAAGTGCTCGGGTACGGCTGAACAGTTCTCGCAATGCGGCCATGATCGAATGGCGCTGTACTTCGATGACTTCAGCACCCGTGTCGTGGCGTCCCTTTGCAAACATCGTCAGCACCTGAGGGATCGCGAACAGACCGATCAGCGCCGCGATAATGTTGATGCCGCCGCCCAGTGCAGGGTGAAAGATAAAGCGTTGCGCGCCCATAATGTCGTCGAAACCGACTGTCGCCAGCCACAATCCGATACAACCCGATAGCAAACCTTTGACCACGGATGCAGAATCTAGCGTGCCGATCACAGTCACCCCCAAAATGGCCAGCCAGAACAGGTGTGAGGGGCCAAACGCCAGCGCCCATTTGGCCAAAACCGGTGTCAGAAAGATCAATAGGAGCACACCGAAGATGCCGCCAACCGCCGAGGCCAGAAACGACAGTTGCAGCGCCCGCGCCCCTTGTCCCTGCTTGGCCATGGTGTGGCCGTCCAGAGTGGTGGCAATATTGGCTGGAGCGCCTGGGATTTTCAGTAGAATTGCACTCACCGCGCCACCAGCAACGGTCGAGGTATAGGCGGCTCCCAGCAAGATCAGCCCCTGTGCGGCCTCAAGCTGGAAGGTGAACGGAATCAAAAGGGCAACCGCCATCGTTGGTGACAAGCCTGGTGTCGCGCCCAGGATCAGCCCTCCGATCGTGCCGCCCAAAAGCAGCAAGAAGGACATCGGTGTGAACACATCCCCGAAGTAGTAAATGAATTCCATCCAGTGCCTCCCAACCCGTTTGTCTGCACTTTTGGTTTGTTGACAAATCAGGTTAGGGGATGAAAATAGTATTGCAAATGTTTTCATACAATCGACCGGACAGGACGAAATTATGTCTAATTTTCAGCATGGTAAAGTCGATATCGTGGCAGTCGCAAAGGCCGCGAAGGTTTCGCCGTCTACGGTTTCTCGTACCTTCAATCACCCTGATCTGGTCAGCCCTGCGACTCGCAAAAAGATCAACAGGGCAGTGCAGCGGCTTGGGTATATCCGCAATCGTGCCGCTCAAACAATGCATGGCAAACGGTCAGGAACGATTGGCCTGGTCGTACCAACTATCAACCATGCCATCTTCGCCGAGGTCATTCAGGCTTTTTCCGACTCTATCGACAAGGCAGGATTCAGCCTTCTACTGGCGTCGCACGGGTATGATCTAGATCGGGAATACGCGATGGTCCGCAAGTTTCTTGAACATCGTGTGGACGGCGTGGCATTGGTTGGCTTGGAGCATTCCGATGCCACCAATCGGTTGATCACGCAGCAGAAAATACCTGCACTTGCGATTTGGAACTACTCAAAGGATTCGGATCTTCCTTGTGTCGGGGCCGACAACCAGTTGGCCGGCCGTCTCGCAACAGAGCATCTGCTGGCCCTAGGGCATCGTGACATTGGGCTGATCTTTCCAAAGACCAGTGGTAATGACCGCGCGCAACATCGACTTTCCGCCGTGCACGAAGCGCTACAAAATATGGGTGTCTCCGTTCCGGGCGAGCACGAATCTGAAGCTCCTTACAGCGTTTCGCAGGCCAAGCAGGCTGCGCTGAACCTTTTGGCGGAAACATCTCGACTTACGGCTTTGTTATGTGGAAATGACGTCATAGCGCAGGGCGCTTTGTTTGCGGCCCAGAAACTGGGGTTGAACGTTCCCGGCGATCTTTCAATAATGGGCATCGGAGATTTCAAGGGATCGGCTGATGTTGAGCCGGGGCTCACCACCATTCGAATCCCCGCCGAAGCCATCGGTAAACTCGCAGGGGACAAGTTCACCGATTACATTACGTCAGATGAGTCGGAACATTTTAAAATTTGCTGCGAGCTGGAGCATGTTGTTAGAGGAACAACAGGTCCAGTGTCAGTATAATAGTCGGCATTGCCAACTTGTTTGCACATTCTGAACGGATGTGTCGCAAACTATGAGGCCCGGTTGACGAACATGCGCGATTTGACGTTTTTCCCATCGAATAGTTCGTTAACAGGTTTCAACATGATCTCATTAAAAGGCTGCCATCTCCTCAAGGATGCAGTTTTGTACGCTGGGTACATCTATCAGTTCTGAAGGTGTAGACGCCTCCATTCAAATTGTTTGCAAACCCACAATGGCACATCGAGGCTAGCGGGGGCGTCTACACCTTCAGAGCCCATTTATTGGCTATGAGCCCTGACACTAGTCCGACCCTGCGATAACGACTTCGATTTCATTTTTGTCGAGCATGGCCAGGATGTTGGCAGGAGGAACGCGGTCCGTATACAAAACATCAATTCCGGCCATGTTATGGAGAGATATCGGAGCCCGCTTGTTGAATTTTCCGCTGTCGGCTACGACGATGCGCACCTGCGCATTTTCAGCCGCAGCACGCGCGATATTGGCCTCTTCAAGATCATGAAGCATGAAGCCCAAATCGCCATTCACGGCTCCAACTGAGAACACTGCCAGCTGTACGTTGAAACGCTTCACAAGATCCAATGCCTCTGCACCGAAAGCGCCCCCATCATGGGCGCGCAGTTCTCCACCCGCCAGAAACACCCGGTTGTTGTTGTGCTTTGACAACGTGTAAGCGACGAAAACCGAATTTGTAACTACAAACAGGTCTTTGTGTTTCCGTAGCGCAAGCGCGACGTAGGCGGTCGTCGAACCGATATCCAGAAATAGGGAATCCCCGTCGCTAATTGTATTTGCGACTGCCCGGGCTATTGCTTCTTTCGCATGTGCTTGCGTTCCCAAGCGGTTTTCAAAGGGTGGCTCTATGGCGTCTTCGCTAAGATGTACGCCGCCATGCACCTTCCGCACGATCTTGCGCTCTTCCAGCGCCTTGACGTTGCGCCGGATCGTTTCATTGGAAACATTCAGTTTTTGAGCCAGGAGGCTGACCCTGCACGACCCGCCCGCATTTTGCAGCTCGCGAAGGATTTCTTCTTCGCGCTGATTTGTGGTTTTTCGTGGCTTTAACATGCGACCTCCTGAATGGGGGATACGGCAGTCATCCCAATAAAACAATATTACTCCCAATACTGTGACGCTCGGGGCTTTTTGTGTGAATTATAGCGAATATTCGTGGCGAAGTGTGGTTTTTATTGACGTAGTTGTCAGGTTGGCGCAGCATGGAAGTGTAATAAACGAAAAACACTCAAAAAGCCACATTCAGGGAGCACAACATGATCAGGAAATTCAATGCACTACACGCAATGGCATTAGTCGCTGGCGTAACTGCTTCGGCTTCTTGGGCCGCCGAATCGACGGACCCTATCAAACTGACGTTGCATGATTGGTCAGGGCAGCTGATCAACACCAAGATAATGGGATCAATCCTGCAAGAGGCCGGATACAACGTTGAATATGTACAGGCAGACTATATCGCTCAGTTTGCGGGCCTGAAGACAGGTGATCTACATCTGGCAATGGAAATCTGGGAAACCACCGGGCGTGAAGCGCTGGACGAAGCCACCGCCTCTGGCAATGTGGTGAACGTTGGTGAAACCGGTCTGATGGCGATCGAAGAATGGTGGTACCCGACTTACATGAAAGACCGCTGCCCCGGCCTGCCAAACTGGGAAGCTCTGAAAGACTGCGCAGGGGAATTTGCCACGGCTGAAACCTCGCCAAATGGGCGCTATGTCGGCGGACCCGTGACCTGGGGCGGTTTCGACGAAGAACGCGTCGAAGCGTTAGAGCTGGAGTTTGAAGTTGTCCACGCAGGCACGGATGCTGCGCTTTTTGCAGAGCTGGAATCTGCATATCAGCGCGAAGACCCGATCATGTTGTGGGTCTATGTTCCGCACTGGGCCCCGGCCAAATATGACGGCGAATTCGTGGAGTTTCCGCCATTTTCGGCCGAATGCTACAGCGACCCGTCAGTCGGTGTGAACCCGGATTTGGCCTATGACTGCGGAAAACCGCGCGGTCCGATCTGGAAGGCTGCTTGGTCTGGCTTGCAAGAAAAGTGGCCGGGCGCGTATGACATCATCGAAGCCTATAACATCAATAACGACGAGATGAGCGCCATGGTCGGCAAAGCCGATCTGGACGGTGTGGATATTGATGCAGTTGTCGCGGATTGGATGGAGACGAACAAGGACCGTTGGTCTGGCTGGATCTCTAAATAATCTGCTTGGCCGAAGCGGTTACCCCGCTCTCCTCTACCGCTTCGGTCTTTTTCCGTCTTAGTCCCGGACACCACTGATGACCCCCACAACAAAACTGTCCTGCCGAAACGTTTGGAAGCTTTACGGTCCAAACGCCGAGACCCTTCTGGCGCAAAATCCGAACCCATCGGCAGATGACATTCGAAATGCGGGTGTGATCGGAGCGGTACGCAACGCCAATATTGAAATCGTTGAAGGTGAAATCTTCATCATTATGGGCCTGTCCGGTTCAGGCAAATCAACCCTGGTTCGTTGTCTATCCAGGTTGATCGAACCCACGAGCGGAGAGGTTCTGTTCGACGACGCCGACCTGCTGCGCGCCAGCGAGAAAGAAATGATTGAAATCCGTCGGCACAAGATGGGCATGGTGTTTCAGCATTTTGCCCTGCTGCCGCACCTGACCGTATTGCAGAATGTGATGTTCCCCCTGACTATTCAGGCTACGCCCAAACACGAAGCCGACGCAAAGGCGAGAGACGTGGTGGAACTGGTCGGCCTGAAAGGGCGCGAGGACTACTATCCACGAGAGCTCTCGGGTGGTCAGCAACAGCGTGTGGGCATTGCTCGATCGTTGGTGACAGAGCCCGATCTCTGGTTTCTGGACGAGCCTTTTTCGGCCCTCGATCCGCTGATCCGGCGCGAAATGCAGGATGAATTTCTGCGACTCCAGGAACGGTTGCATAAGACTATTGTCTTTATCACACACGACTTTGAAGAAGCCGTTCGCTTGGCCGACCGCATCGCCATTATGAAAGATGGTGAAGTCATCCAGATCGCCACCCCGGAAGAACTGGTGATGAATCCAGCGACAGAATATGTGGCTGAATTCACGCGCCATATTCCGCGCTCCAAGGTTTTGACGGTTGGTGGTGTAATGACCGTCGGCGCTGCAGGTGAAGGTGAGCCCATTGTGCAATCGACCCGCGTCTCGACCGTGGCGGAACGGATCATCGCCGCAGATGCGCCAATTCCCGTGACAGACAGCAATGGTCTGGTTATTGGCGCCATTGATCGCAAGGCTGTGGCCCATGTGCTATTCGGTGAAGGGGACGCGGTATGAGCCGCCTGTCCCGCAGTCAGCTAGTCATTCTGCTGCTTGTCGGACTCACGATCCTGCTGGGGTATTTCGGCAGCAACCTGGGAAAAGCGCTCGATGCGCGCTGGATCACCAAATTCCCATCGGCTTGGGTCGTCCCGTTCAAAACTTATATCTCATCTGCAATGTCCTGGCTGATCGAGGATGCTGCAATCGGCCCAGTTTCGTTCACCGACGTTACCCGCGCTGCTGCTTGGTTGATAGAACAGCCCTATGACCTTGTCTTGTCCCTGCTGGCCGAGGGTTTTGTCACCGGGCAAGGCAACGATGCGCAAGTCATCCTACCTGCAATCAGCTGGATTGTGGTTATCACCGCCGTAATAGCTTTGGGACAGTATTGCCGGGACTGGGGGTTGGCGGCGTTGGTCGGCGGCTGCTTTACCTATCTGGCCGTCTTTGGCCAGTGGGACAGCGCGATGGTAACGCTTGCCTCGGTCCTGATTGCGGTGCCGATTGGCGCGGGCGGCGGGCTGTTGTTGGGGATATTGGCCTATCGCCACCTGACTTTCGATCGCATCATCTCGCCCATTCTGGACCTGATGCAGACAATCCCGATCTTTGCCTATCTGGTACCAATTCTGTTCATGTTCGGCTTTGGACCGATTGCGGCGCTTGTTGCAACTATCATCTATGCGACACCACCCATGGTGCGGATCACCACGCTTGCCTTAAGAGCCGTCGACCCCGAGATTTTGGACTTCGGGCGCATGGCAGGCACGACGCAAAAGCAGTTGATGTGGCGCGTTTTGGTTCCTTCCGCCAGCCACAGTCTGATGGTGGGTGTCAATCAGGTGATCATGCTGACGCTGAACATGGTCATCATTGCCTCGATGATTGGGGCCGGAGGATTGGGGTTCGACGTCCTTGCCGCGCTGCGCAGACTGGATATCGGTGCAGGGTTCGAGGCCGGTATTGCCATTGTGGTTCTGGCCATTGCGGTTGATCGCCTAAGTCAGGCTTTCGCCGAGCGTATGGGGCAGGTCCATCACGAGCTCCCCGGCTCGTGGGTCACCCGCCATCGCCGGACGATTCTGGTATTGATCCTACTGATTTTGACTTGGGTTCTGGGGCAGTTTTCGCCCCTGTTGCTGGAATATCCTGAAAGCCAGACGATCACCACTGGCGGGTTCTGGGATGACACGGTCAAATACCTGAACATCAACTATTTCGACACGTTCGAGGCGATCAAGATCTTCTTCCTGACGTGGTTCATGATCCCGATCAAAACGGTCTTGCTGGGAATTCCATGGCCTTGGGCCATTGCCATGCTGACCTTGCTGGGTTGGCACGCAGGGGGCTGGCGGCTGGCGCTGCTGTGCGGAGGACTGGCGTCGCTGATCCTCATTTCAGGACTGTGGGCCAAGGCAATGGTGACAGTTTATCTCTGCGGAGCCTCTGTGTTTCTTGCTACCCTGATCGGTGTTCCGCTGGGTGTTGTGGCTGCACTGAACAAACGCGCCGGGACGGTGATCAACCTGTTGATTGATACGTTGCAGACTTTGCCCAGCTTTGTTTATCTGATCCCGGTTGTGATGCTGTTTCGCGTCGGCGATTTCACTGCTCTGATTGCCATAGTCCTTTACGCACTGGCCCCGGCCGTACGTTATGCGGCCCATGGCGTGCGCTCGGTCAGTGAGGAATTGATCGAGGCCGGATTGGTCTCCGGGTGCACACGCACGCAACTCCTGCGCCATATTCGCCTGCCCATGGCCCTGCCCGAAATCCTTTTGGGTATTAACCAGACCATCATGCTAGCGCTGTCCATGCTGGTTATCACCGCCCTCGTTGGCACCCGCGATCTGGGGCAGGAAGTCTACATTGCCCTGACAAAGGCTGACACTGGTCGAGGTCTGGTGGCAGGGCTGTCTATCGCATTCATTGCCATCATCGCTGATAGGCTGATCAACGCAAGCGCTCGTCAGGCACGCATCCGCTTTGGAATGGAGAGTTGATATGACCCAATCCGACCTGATGACCCGCATTCGGAAGCTACCGATCTGGCAGGGCGAGATCAAAGCCACCCCGTTGACGGGTGGGATTACAAATGTGAACTACAAGGTCACTGACAGCAGTGGATCCTATGTGGTGCGTGTCGGTGACGACATCCCTTTGCACCAGGTGATGCGCTTCAACGAACTGGCTGCCAGTAAGGCCGCCCATGCTGCAGGTCTGTCACCCGCTGTAGTGTTTTCGTCCAACGAATTAACAGTGCTGGAATTCGTCGAAAGCCGCACTCTGACCGAAGAACACGTACGCGACCCCAGTATGCTGCCGCGGGTGCTGGAGCTCGTGAAAGCTTGCCACCTTGAGGTGCCCAAGCACCTGCGCGGCCCGTCGCTGGTGTTCTGGGTCTTTCATGTCATCCGCGACTATGCCGCCACCCTCACCGATCGTGGAAGTTCGCATAAAGGCCTGATCCCTGAACTTGTGCGAATTGGAAATGATCTGGAAGCCGAGGCCGGGCCGTACGACATCGTGTTTGGCCATAACGACCTGCTTTGCGGCAACTTTCTGGACGATGGCACCCGCCTGTGGCTGATCGATTTCGACTACGCGGGCTTCAACTCGCCATTGTTTGATTTGGGTGGGCTGGCCTCGAACAACTCTCTTTCCAATGAACAAGAGGACTGGGTTCTGGAAACCTACTTTCAGGCACCCGTCACCAACCAATTGCGTCATCGCTATACGGCGATGAAATGCGCCTCGCTGCTTCGTGAAACCATGTGGAGCATGGTGTCCGAGATCACCTCGGATATCGACTTCGACTACGCAGCCTACACAAGCGAAAATCTCGCACGGTTTCGCACGGCCCTGACCGATTACAAAAACACCTGAGGACAGATATGACCGACCTTCCAAATACAGCCAAAGCCGTCATCATCGGCGGCGGCATCATCGGCTGCTCGACCGCCTATCACCTTGCCAAGCTCGGTTGGACCGACACGGTGCTGCTGGAGCGCAAAAAGCTGACTTCGGGCACCACATTCCATGCTGCGGGTCTGGTGGGGCAGCTGCGTTCGAACGCCAATATCACTCAGCTGCTGGGATATTCAGTCGATCTGTACAACAAGATTGAAGAAGAAACCGGTCTGGGAACGGGTTGGAAAATGAATGGTGGTTTGCGCCTTGCCTGCAACGAGGAACGCTGGACCGAGGTCAAACGGCAGGCCACCACAGCCCATTCCTTTGGTCTGGACATGCAGCTGCTAACCCCGAAGGAAGCGCAGGAACTTTGGCCGCTGATGGATATCGGTGACGTCATCGGCGCGGCGTTCCTGCCCACCGATGGGCAAGCAAACCCCTCGGACATTACCCAGGCGCTGGCCAAGGGAGCGCGCATGGCAGGCGCGAAGATATTCGAGGATACCAAGGCCACCGATCTTGAAATCGAGAACGGCAAGATCCGCGCCGTAATCACTGAACATGGCCGTATCGAATGTGAAAAGGTGATCGTGTGTGCCGGTCAGTGGACGCGCGACTTTGCCGCCAAGTTCGGCGTTAATGTGCCGCTGGTGCCAATGGAACACCAATACATGGTCACAGAACCATTTGGTGTACCCGGCGATCTGCCCACCCTGCGGGATCCCGATCGGCTGACCTATTACAAGGAAGAAGTTGGTGGGCTCGTCATGGGCGGTTATGAGCCGAACCCAATCCCATGGGCGGTGAATGGCATACCTAAAGATTTCCACTACACCTTGCTCGACAGTAACTTCGACCATTTCGAACAGATCATGGAGCTGTCGCTGGGCCGGGTGCCAGCGTTGGAGACCGCGGGGATCAAGACCCTGACCAATGGCCCCGAAAGCTTCACTCCGGATGGCAACTTCATTGTAGGTGAAGCACCAGAGCTGAAGAATTTCTTTGTTGGTGCTGGTTTCAACGCCTTTGGCATTGCCTCTGGCGGTGGCGCCGGAATGGTGCTGGCAGAATGGGCCGCCAAGGGCGAGCCGCCCTTTGACCTGTGGTCCGCCGACATTCGCCGTTTTGGCCGCCCGCATTTCGACACCGATTGGGTTCGCACCCGAACAGTCGAAGCATATGGCAAACACTACACTATGGCCTGGCCTCATGAAGAACACGAGTCCGGCCGCCCCTGCCGCAAGTCACCGCTGTACGATACGCTTATGGATCAGGGCGCGTGTTTTGGTGAAAAACTGGGTTGGGAACGCCCGAATTGGTTTGCCGACACATCGCTGGGTGAAACGCCCAAGGACGAATACAGCTTTGGTCGCCAGAACTGGTTTGCTGCCGTTGGCCGTGAACACAAAGCGGCCCGAGAAGCGGCAGTGCTGTTCGATCAAACATCATTTGCCAAATTCGCGCTGAAAGGCCCGGACGCCTTGGCGGCGATGAACTGGATTTGTGCCAATGATGTGGACAAACCGGTGGGAGCGCTGGTCTATACCCAGATGCTCAATGACAAGGGCGGAATTGAATGCGACCTGACCGTGGGCCGTGTAGCGCATGATGAATTCTACATTGTCACTGGTACGGGCTATGCCACCCACGATTTTGACTGGATCAGCCGCAATATTCCGGACGGGCTGAACTGCCAGCTGTTCGATATCACCTCCTCGAACGCAGTGTTGTCGCTGATGGGGCCGAAAGCACGAGATATTCTGGCGGCAGTTGCCCGCGATGATGTCTCGAATGACGGGTTCAAGTTTGGCACGATCCGGACAATCGGCATCGCCGGTTGCCCGGTCAGGGCGCTGCGGGTGACATATGTGGGCGAGCTTGGCTGGGAACTGCACTTGCCTGTCGAATACGCGCAAACAGTCTATTCTGCGCTGATGGAAGCAGGGCAACCGCAAGGGCTGGTTAATGCGGGCTACCGCGCAATTGAATCTCTTCGGTTAGAAAAGGGTTACCGCGCTTGGGGGTCTGATATCGGGCCTGATCACACGCCGTTTGAAAGCGGTCTGGGATGGGCTGTGAAACTGCGCAAAAACATAAACTTCAAGGGTCGCGCGGCAAGCGAGAAGCAAAAGGCCGAGGGCGTCAAAAAGATGCTGGCCTGCTTCACCGTCGACCCCAATGTGGTGCTGTTGGGCCGCGAAACGATATACCGGGATGGAGAACGGGTGGGTTGGCTAACGTCGGGAGGCTATGGCTATACAACCGGCAAATCCATCGGTTACGGCTATGTCCGAAATCAGGACGGCGTTGATGCAGATTTTGTTACGTCCGGCACGTATGAGTTGGAGGTTGCGACCCAACGTGTCTCCTGCGACGTGACACTTCAACCGCTTTACGATCCCAAAATGGACCGTATCAAATCGTAACATAAACCCCTGTTACCTAGATGAGGTTGGGGCAAATGTGTCCCAACCTCAATACCTCAGGAAACGTGGTTATTTTCCAGGTAAACCGAGAGGTGTCTCGGCAGGATTTACAGCCCAGATCACCAGGTTTCTGGCAGATTTGGAATGCACAAGCACTTTGTTTCCAGTTCTCGCCGCGCAAAAGTCAAATACCCCGCCAGACTACATGCTCTGGAGAGGCACAAGTCAGATGTTCAACTGCATGGATGACTTTGTTCGGTCCATTGCAACGAATGTTCTGAACTTTCGGATGTTCTTGTTCGAAAAGAACAACCGTTGGGTAAGCTTTTCATATTCGGACATATCTCGAACGATAACGATCAGAACAAAATCCACTTCACCAGTAACATAGTAGCATTGCTGAACCTCAGGGGCATCATAGAAGCTTTTCTTGATTTCATCGATTTTTCCGCCAGTCTCGGTTTTTAGTTCGACTTCGACGAAAATGGTCAGCGGCAATCCCACGGCTGCCGGATCAATATGCGCTGACTGCGCGGCAATGACCCCCTCCGCCTCCATGCGTTTGATCCTCCGCTGCACGCTGGGTGCGGACAGATTCACGCTTTCACCGATTTGACGGTGCGGCACCGTATTGTCCTGCTGCAACACCCTAAGAACCGCGAGATCGAAGCTATCCAGACTTCCTGATGAATATTTTTGTTTCACGGCGACCTCATGCAAGTTTGCTTCAAAATTACCAACACCTCAGAGCGAAATCATCACTGACATTGAATTATATTTGCACCAACAATGGAAGGACCACAAAATGCTCGCAAACTTTGAGACAGTCGGAATTGAAAGCCATACAGCCAAGCCAGGCTTTGGCCATGCCGCCACAGCCACCTTACCCCGCGAGGGATTTGACCTCGCACAGAGGGAAATTCAAAGCTGGAGTGGGTACGAAAGAGCGCCAATGCCGTCTCTTCAAGGTCTAGCCGAAGCACTGAATCTGGGCGCAGTCTATTACAAGCATGAAGGGTTAAGATTTGGCTTGGGCAGTTTCAAAGCACTTGGCGGCGCTTATGCGGTTCTGCGAGTATTACAGCGCGAATTAACCAAAAAGACAGGCCGTGAAGTCACTGCCGATGAGATCCGAAACGGCACCCATACTGCCGGAATTGCAGACATAACCGTCATTTCGGCGACAGATGGCAATCACGGTCGTTCAGTGGCTTGGGGTGCCCAGCGCTTCGGCGCGCCATGCCGAATTTACATTCACAAAGAAGTAAGCGCATTCCGCGCCGACGCAATGCGCCAGCTGGGGGCCGAAGTGATCCGGGTTGATGGAGATTACGACGCTTCCGTGGCACAGACCCGGACCGATGCAGCGGCACACGGTTGGTTGATTGTTTCAGATACTTCCTGGCCCGGTTACACTCAGGCACCTCTTGATGTCATGGCTGGTTACGGGGTCATGGCGCGCGAGATCGTGCAGGATTTGGCTTTGCCACCCACTCATGTCTTCCTTCAAGGCGGCGTTGGAGGCTTAGCGGCTGCCGTCACCGCGGTATTCCTCCAGGAATGGGAGCAGAATGCGCCGCGCGTCATCGTGGTCGAACCTGAATTGGCCCCCTGCCTTTTTGCAAGCGCCCAGGCAAATCGGCCTACAGCCGTCGAAGTAGGCGAAGAAACCATAATGGCTGGGCTGTCCTGCGGCGCGCCGTCCGAATTGGCATGGAACGTTTTGGAAGAGGCCGCCAGCGGTTTCATGAAAATCCCGGACCAGCTTGTGGCACCGGCCGTCCGCCTATTGGCAAGCGGCGCTTTCGGAGATGAGCCAATCGAAGCCGGAGAAAGCGCCGTGGCCGGTCTGATTGGCTTGATATGCGCGTCATTGCGCACCGACTTGCGAAGACAATTTCAAATTACGCCGCGATCCCGAGTGATGTTGATCGGTTCAGAGGGCGTTACAGACCCACATATTTTCGACCGGATCATGAATGATAGCAACTGACTTGCGGAAATGACCCGGCGTGGTATTCCCCCTTGGTGGAAGCCGCGCCCGGCTTCCACCTTCCGGCCACGCCGCCGGAGTTTACCGCTGTCCGGCCTACAAGATACGCCTTTGTTGTTGGCCAATCATGCAGGTTCACTTCCTTTTGACAGTGAACCGCGTTCCCCAAGGGTCTGTCAGCTCTTGCGGTTGCAATACAGTCCCATCCGTCAACAGCACGATCTCATCCAAGCCGCTGCTGTCAGTTGGACGAGCTTTTGCACCATTGCTGTTCCAGACGTTGCCTGCAAAGTGATGGTGGTACCCACCCGAACTGTAGAACCCTGCTGAACCTTCGTGCAGCATGCGATCCTGCGCTAGATGTCGTGTCATGAATTCGTCGACCGCATTGATATCCCCGACCTGTAGGTGAACATGTCCGACCACCACATTTTCCGGAGCCCCGGACCAGTCTTGACGGGCCGCACCTGCAATGGCCTCCGGGTCCAGATGATGCGAGCCCATGCGGATATACTCTCCATCCATCTGCCATGTTTCAACTGGCCGGTCGGCGTAGATTTCGATCCCATTGCCTTCTGGATCGTTTAGATACAGCGCCTCGCTGACGTCGTGATCCGCCGCCTTGGTCAAAGGGATGCGGTTTTGTGCAGCATAGATCAGCCAGCGTCCCAGGTAATCGCGGTCCGGCATCAGAAAAGCTGTATGGAAAAGACCCGCCGCATGCGGATAGCGCCGCGCAGCACGGTCTTGGCGCAACTAGAGCAGAACGTTGTTTCCTGCGCCCAGTTTCAGGGTTCCGCCATCCCGCGCCAATTCCTCAAAGCCAAGCACTTGTTGGTAAAAGGTCCCAACAGTGTCCAGATTGTTCACAATCAGTGCCACATGGCCGATTGACACGGGGGCTTCGCTGCTTCTCATGCCATAGGCTCCTTTTCTGAGTTTCGAAACCCCCTTCCCATCAACCACGCTGGCGTAGGCCCGCGTTCCCAGCATATCAGCGATCATCGCTGTACCGGCGGCGGCCAGACGTCTGGAGGTCACACAATCCACTGTCAGCCATGGATTAAACCGGCTACGCGGAATTGTGAAAGATGAGCTGTTTGCCCCGATGGGGCGCGGTATCTCTCCTACGCCGCGCACAGCCCAGTTGTTTGCACAGGCGCAACATATTCTGGAGGCAGTGGACGCATTTACAGAACCCGCGCAATACGAGCCTCGTGATGACAGCCGCCAGTTTGTGATCGCCGCCAATGATTATGAGACCGAAATCGTGCTGAAACCTTTATTTCACGCGTTGCGACACCGCGAACCGAGGGTACAACTGCGCATCTGGCGCGCGCAGTCGCAACAAGACTGGGCCGAACTATTACGCAACGGGCAGGTCGATCTGGTGCTGGCGCCCGAGCTTACCGGAACCGAAGCCGACTTGATGCAGAAACTGATCCTTGCCGACAATGATCTTTGCTATTTCGACCCTGACCACGTGACTGCTCCTGATACAATCGCGGCTTATTGCGCATTGCCCCACGCGGTCATGATGCCTGGGCAACATGAACTTACCGCTATCGATTTGGCGCTCAGCCACCTGGAAAGGCACCGTCGCATCTCAGTGACGCTGCCTGGTTTCTCGGCAATCGCCTCTCTTATTCGCGGGACCAATACTATTGCGACTATGCCTGCTCGATTAAAGGACAATATCTTTGCCGGCTTTGCTCATTGCAGCCCACCCGTCGACCTGCCACCCGATAGAATTGCGCAGATCTGGCACGTGCGCCAGGCAGCGTCACCTCGCCACCAATGGCTCCGCGCGCTCATCTCGGAGATAGCGACCGCCCGATGAACGGGCAAAGGAACTTTGATTGCCATCTCTGAGATGGCGCGCAAAAGACGTGGTCCGCCGCATGCGGACCCTCCTTCCGACAACCGGAACCGATATCCTAACTGCGAAAGCGGAACGTTCACTGGAAACTTCCTGGCTGATCAACCGCCAGAAATTCATATAGCCCCTTGACGTGCCGATGTGCACCGCGCTGGCGACCTAGGCTATCTGACCACCTGCCCATGTCTTTTAACAAACATGCTGAAGTCTCGCAGTGGGGCTTTAAGGCGATGTGTTCGACATGCTCCCCAATCTCGCGCGCGTATCTTCATTTACGTCGCCCATCGCCATGCGCGCAAAGGCTTGCCGCCAGCCAGGGGTTAGGTCTGTCAGATTTGCGAGGGCTTCGGCATCCTTGCGGGAAACTCGTCGTGTCAGTCGGGCGCGGGTCACGTGCTGCACGCTCCAGTCCGGATTGCGCCTTTCAATCAACGTTATTCGATCTCCTGCTTCGACCTCGCCGGTTTCCAGAACACGGTAGTACCACCCAGTGCGACCCGTTTTCTGAAACAGGTAGGGCATCCTTTCATTTCCGGTGTGCAGTCCCAGTTTCCAGCAGGGCTGACGGCCCTGGCTGATTTGAACGATTGCCGTGCCCAGCCTCAGGATGTCGCCAATGCACAGATTTTCCTCGGTCAAACCGGTTGTTGAGATGTTTTCACCAAATGCTGCGGGCTCTGCGCCTGGGGGCAACTGCCCCTCTCTCTGCCAATCCGCATAGTGATCCTGCGCATAATGGTGAATGGCTTTTTCTGCACCGCCATGCACGGTCAGGTCCGCCTGTGCATCATCTGAAAATCCAGTAAGCGAAATGACCTGACGGCCAGACACCCGATCCTTCTGAATGGCAGAGGGCGGCTTTGCCTCCCAGCGGTTCGTGACACAACCCAGGAAAATGCCACCTAATACTGTCGATAGTTCAGGAAGGGTCATTCAGGCCTCTTTGTGTTCAATACATATCTTTTCTTCTTCGCCACGCTCGAGGCTCACTTCCAGCAAGCTGCAGAAGCCAATTTCCTGACCTTTCTTATGATAGGCGCAGGTCATGCATTTCCCGAACGAGTGACCGCCGTTCGCTGCCAATGCCAACATCAAGCTCTGAAGCAGACCATCCTTGAGAGACACCTGAACGCTGGAGGGCAGATTGCCGATGGCGTCAGCAATCGGATTGGCCTCTGTCAAAACAGAGGCGCCCGCTTTGGACAGTTCGTACGAGATCGACCGCTGGTCAGATTTTTGTCGGTGCTCGGCAGCGTATCCCTTGCGCACAAGCGCTTTCAGTGTCTGGGACATCGTTCCGCGGGTTGTCCCAAGGTACTCAGCGACATGTGACGGTGAACGGGAAAACTGATTTGCCTCGGAAAGGTACTCCAGCGCCGCCCTTTGCGTCGGGTTCAGGTCGCCCGTCCAGCCCGCAGCGGAATCTATCCGGGCAAGACGGTTGATAAGGATACGAATACTGTGGGCGGTTCTCATGCCTAACAAGTAGCGAGTCGAAATTAAAGTTGCAATATGTTTCTCCGTTTGGTGGCGAGTCGATATCACTTTACCGGAGATAAGAAATGACACTCACCTGGAAATCACTTGCTGCAGTTGTGATCGGAGCTTCGTCCGCCGTCGCATAAGGCGATCACGCGGTACATCAGGAGGGGGCTGTTGTCTCTCCCGCTGATGTCGCCAAGGTGGCCGACTTTGACATCCTTGCAGCGCATGCGCATCGCAACGGCAATACCATTACGTTCCACATGACCACCAATGGTACTGCCGGGGCATCGGTGCCGTCAGAAACCGGGGCAGTAGGAGGGTCAGACGTCTGGTCCTATGTGTGGCCTACATCCCTGGATCCGTCTGCAGTAGGTTTCGAAGGCGGCGCCGGCATCTTGGCAATGGCAGCAACCAGCCACCCGGATTTTGACGACACCCCGCTGTTTGATGAAAACGGCGATGGCGACCCAGCCAACGACGGTATCGAATGGCACAGCCACTGGGTTGTTCTCGCCCCGACCGAAACTTGCGGCCCGGGCGCCCTTGCAGTGCGCGATATCCCTGAAGGGACGACGCCTAAGCTTCCTGCAACCTGGCCTGGATTCCCAATCTTCCTGGACAGCCCAGGGTTCACACCGCTGTTCGATGGTCCGGAAATTCAAGTCAAAGCCGGATTTTCCAACGACGTTCAGTTGGAAGGCATCGCTTATGATGGCGTAACCTCCGCTCTGCAGGTAAACGCCAACATTCACGCTCCGCTATTGTGCGTCACGGATGTTTTCGACATTGCCTCGGGCGACCTGAGCCTACCGGGCAAGCTTCAGTAACGATGTCAGCCGGTCGTCTCAGGCAGGCGGCCGACCTCTGAACAGGAGAGATCAATATGCAAGCGCCTGAACTGCAGGTCAGTGAATGGTTCAACACTGACAAGAACTTAATGCTTTCGGATTTCCAGGGTAAGGTTGTCGTCATTGAGGCTTTCCAGATGCTATGCTCAGGCTGCGTCATCCATGGCATCCCTCTGGCACAAGCTGTGCGGGAGCAATTTTCCAACGAACACGTCGCCGTAATCGGGTTGCACACCGTTTTCGAACATCACGACGCAATGACGCCGGTATCACTGAAAGCCTTTCTTCACGAATACCGCATCAGGTTTCCTGTGGCGGTCGACAAACAGGGCACCGGGCCTTTGCCGGAAACCATGGCAGCATACGGAATGCGCGGCACGCCCAGCCTTGTTCTATTGGATCAGTCAGGCCGGATTGCGGCACATCACTTTGGCCAGGTCTCTAAGCTGCAGCTGGGTGCAGAGATTGGAAGCCTACTTGCCAGCGAGGCTGCCGCTGTGGACGCAAGTCGGCAACCAGCCAGGCCAGGCGGTGTGATGACACTGGCTGCGCTGTGTGAAACGGCGGCATACAGAGGGCAAACCTAAGCGTATCTACCTCCTCGGCGTGCGCGACATTGGTTCTCCATTTTCTCAGCTGAGCAAGACTGTCCAGGTTCCACATGTTCGTTTAGGCCCGGCACCACGCCCGTTTCAGACTTGCGTACCCGCGACAGCAATATGGCCGGATCATCTGGACCACGGCTTCACATCATTTGGGGGAAGGTTCGCGAACTCTGTCGTGTTCGACTGCAAACCTTGTCGCGTATGAGCGAGTGAACCCAGTGAATTTCTTACTAAATCCGTGCGATCGGCAAGCTTCGTCGATACCTTGTTTCTTGCAATACTCGGGGAAAATGGCTGATGAAATTCATTCACATCACTGACATACACCTCGTCCGCGACTCTGGCCCGCTAAACGGCGGCTTTCCATCCCAGCGGCTGGACGCCTGTTTGGACGATATCCTTCGGTGGCATTCCGATGCGGCGTTCTGTGTCATCTCTGGCGACTTGGCTGAATTTGCCGAGGATGAGGCCTATCGGGCGCTCAAAGCGAAACTGACCGCATTTCCGCTCCGCTCTTTTCTGCTGATTGGAAATCACGACGACCGAACTGTTTTCCAATCGGTCTTCCCGGATCATCCAAAGGATGCCAACGGGTTTGTCCAGCATCGGTTCGACACGGATGAGGGGGTTTTCTTGTTTGTCGATTCAACCAAAGACGGGCGCGATGTGCATGAAGGGCAGCTTTGCCCTGCCCGGCTGGACTGGCTCAGGCAGCAACTGACCCAGGCCGAGGACAAGCCAACCTATGTGTTCCTGCACCACCCGCCCTTTGACCTTGGCATTCCCCTTGTGGACGAGATCAGGCTGGTCGAGGCGGACGCCTTTGCTGACGCACTCAAACACGGGCGCAACATTCGGCATGTGTTTTACGGCCATGTGCACCGCATGACCTATGTGAACTGGCGCGGCATTCCATTTACCAGCCTGCCCAGTCTCAACCATCAGATTCCGTTGAATGCGGCCAGTGTCGATGGCGAGTTCTGCGACGAACCTCCGGCCTACGGTGTCGTACAGATCGCCGAGGATCAGCTGACGGTGCATTTCAACACTTTCCTGCAACGCAACCCATTGCATCAGACCTGAGGTATGGAAGCCTATTGGATCGCATTGGTTCTGGTTTCGGCGGCAACCCACCCATTGCGCGACCTTACGCTGAAAGGGGTTGCGCATCCGGTGTCGTGCTATGTCGGAGTGTCTCTGACCTGGGTGATCCTGGCGGCGGTTCATACGCTGGTCATGGGTCAGGAATTGAGCCTGCCGCTTGAGACCTGGCCCTTTGTCGCAATCTCAGCCCTTGGGTTGACCTTCTACTACTACGGCACATTGTCGGCCCTGAGACGTGGGAACCTGTCGGTTTATTATCCGATTATCCGTTCGTCGCCGATTGCCATTGTCGCCTTCAGCTGGCTGGCCCTTGATCAGCATTACTCGTGGTTCACCCTGCTGGGGATCGCATTGGTCCTGCTAGGCAGCCTGATGATTCAGAAGTCGCCTGGCGGGCTGCTGCATGATCACAAAGCGTTCGCGATGGCAAGTATGGCGATGCTGGGATCTGCCGCTTATTCGCTAAGCGATGCCCAAGCGATGAAGCTGACCAATCCGGCACCTTTCCTGTTTTTCACCTATATTCTGGTGACACCGCTGCTTGCTGGCATCAGAGCCTGGGAAGATCGCCACTTGTCAGCCCCGTTTCTGGGGGTCGTGCGTGGCTGGGCGCAGGCACCGGTGCGGATCGCTTTTGCCGGGATTGCGTCCTATCTGTCTTACCTGTTCATCCTGACCGCGTTCCAGCTTGGGGCCGAAGCCGCCACAGTCAGCGCGGTACGGCAAGCATCGATCCCGGTTTCAGTGACCCTCGCGGCGATCATATTGAAGGAATCCCGTTTTCTGCACCGTATCGGCTGGGCAAGCCTGATCGCATTGGGAATCCTTTTGATTACGCTGTCCCGAGGTTGAAACTGTAGTCACTGTCTTGACGCGCTACGAATTCGTCATTCCTTTACTGGCCTTGTTTGGGATCTCTCTGGACGTAAATAATCGGTCCTGTAATGGCCGTGCACGACAGAATCAAACGGCTACACTGATGATCCGAAACACTCCATCTCTGGAACCAACGTGTAGATGCCATAGTCGCTCGGGCAGTGCAAATACGCCAACTCCTTGACGAAAACGAACTTGGCAATCCTTAAGATGTAAATGCCGCTACGGTAGCCGATCTCCAGGTTTTCGCAGCGACAGCCTGCAACAGTCACCGGCCACTGATCCTGCCGAGCCACTCGGATGTCGCTTCTAGCCCTTGTCGCAGAATAGCAAACATATGCTCGATTTCGCTTTTTGTAATGATGAGGGGCGGTGAAAGAACACACATGTTGATCACGGGTCTTACAAGCAGACCGCGTTTCTGGCATTCCATATCGATACGACTGCCAATCTCATAGTCGCGCCCAAGCTCGCTCTGGGGATCGCCATCGACTGAGCACTGAACACACCCCATCAATCCCATCCCACGCGCATCGGCCACAATGTCAATCTGGCGCAACTGCTGCAATTGATCCTGAAAAATCGGGCCGACATTTCGAACGTGTTCGAGTATCTTTTCCCGCTCGAAAATCTCGATGTTTTTCAACCCGGCAGCCGCGCTGACCGGATGGCCCGAATAGGTGTAGCCATTCGAAAAGGTGGCATCTTTTCCCGCAACATCCGCTATCAGCCGATCTGAGATAATCGCGGCCCCCATCGGCGCATACCCGGATGTCATCCCCTTGGCGCAGGTGATTATGTCGGGCTGAATGCCAAAGACAGCCTCGGAGGCGAACCAATGACCCAATCGGCCGAAAGCCGTGACAACCTCGTCTGATATATACAGGACATCATACTTCCTGCAGATGTTCAGGCAGCGTGCGTGATATCCGATTGGTGGCACGATGACACCGCCCGAGGCCAAAACTGGTTCAGCGATAAAAGCGGCAACATTTTCCGGGCCAAGTGCCACAATGGCGTTTTCGAGATCGGCAGCTTTCTCGTTCAGAAAGCTCTCATCGCTTTGACCGGGCGCGCGGTAAAGCGGGTTCACGTCCGGCAGGAAATGCGCCAGGTCGTCGGCCTTGTCGAGCCAAAGCCTGTCACGTTCTTTTCCACTGACGCTGGCTGCCAGATAAGTGCTTCCGTGATAGGCTTTTTGCCTTGAAATGATTTTCTTTTTCTCTGGCCGACCCATAAGGTTGTTGCGGAAATGGACAAACCGGATGGCTGTATCAACCGCGGTGGAACCGCCGGTTGTAAAGAAGACATTATTCAGATCGCCGGGCGCACGTTTGGCGATTTCGCGGGCGAACTGTGCCGCAGTCGAGTTGGTGTTGTTGAAGGGTGAGAAATAGGCAAGATTCCGGGCTTGCTCGGCCATTGCTTCGGCCATTTCCGCGCGCCCATACCCAATCTGGGTGCACCACATTCCCCCCGGTCCGTCGATCAGGCAAGCACCCTTTTCGTTTATCAGATGGATGCCGCTGGCGCCTTCGATAAAGGTGCGGTCGTTTTCGCCCAAAGCCTCCATCCCTTCCCACGGGTGCAGGAAGTGGTCGTTGTCCCATTGCTTGGCGTTGGAGTTATCCATGGCGGGCCATGCTTTCCGCGCTTAGTACAATAGGGAATTCTTCGCGCACCCGAGCGTCCAAAGCACCAAAATAATTAGGAAAATGGCTGTCGAGGATGGAATTCGCCTTGTTGCGGGCGCGGTCCAACAGATCCATTTTCCCCTCATTCTCCCAAGTGTCCGTACGCTCGCGGTCCATCAGCTGAGGGTAGACAAATTCGCTGTTCATATAGCTCAGCGTGTGCGGATTGCCGAGGAAATGACCCGGATCTATGGCACATTGGTGGATCACATCCACCGCCATGGTTTCATCAGTAACCTCTATCCCACGCAACGATCGCAGGATCATGCCGCCCGCTTCGTCATCGATGACCATGCTTTCAAAGCTGCATCCCATCAGGCTACCGATCATGCCACCAAACTCGCACAGGCGATTGGCACCGGCATGCGCCGCAAGGGTAAAGGTCAGCGCCTTTTCCAACCCGTATTGCGCATCAGGTAATTTTGCATCGGTCATACCTGCGCCCACCGAAGTGGGAAGGCCGTAAAAGTTGCCCATCTGAATTGCTGCGGCACCGATCAGCGCCTGTTCGCCACTGCCACCGGTGAAAGACCCGCTGCGCAGGTCCGTAATGAAGGGCCAGGCCGCAAAGCAGATGGGGCAACCCGGCGTGATCAGGTTGACGATGGCAACGCAGGCAAGTGTTTCGGCCACGGTCTGAACCAGCGTTCCCGCAAGCGTCGCAGGTGCCGTGGCCCCGGCTTGAGGTGGCACGGCCAGATCGACAGTCAGGCCAAGTTTGGCGGTATCAATCAGGATCTCCATATTTTCCTTGCCGATCCGTAAGGGGGAAACAATGGGGCAGCCGCCGAATATGACGCTTGGCTTATTCAGGAAAGCCCCCTCGCCCCCTTGGGCCAGATCAAACATGCGGATGGCATGTGGAATGTGGCTGCGGTCACGGAAAGTCAGGCAGGCGGGTTTTTGGCTGCCCGCAAGCATGGCATAAATGGTGTTCATGTCATGGGTGAAGTCATCGGTCACATCCGTCGCCAGAACCGTGTCGCCCAGCATGTGTATGTTTTCCAACCGGTCGACCAGGCGGGTGAAATCATAAACATCACGCAGAACCGACGGACGATAGGTTTTGGTTTTGGAATCGAATGTTGTCACGGCGGTGCCGGAATTGGCGAAATAGACGCTTTCTGCCGTGCAATGCATGTCGTCCTTACCTTCGCGCTCCCCTCGGGCATAGACGTAAAACTCCTTGGCGGCACCTGCCAGGATGTCCTCCATCAGGGCGCGTGGGAAGCACAGCCGGTTGAGGTCACTCAGCACTGCACCTTTGGGAAGCACCAGCTCAAGCAACTCCGGGAAATGGTCGGTAATTCCGGTTTGTTCCAGGACGGTCAAGGCCGCATGATGGATGTTCTCCATATCGGTCTGAGTCAGCGGTCTATAGCGCCCGCCGCTCAGACCCCCGCGTACGGCTTCGTTACCCGTGGTCGTCTGTTGTACCTTCAGACGCGCTGCGCGCCCCCCGCCCCCGCGACGACGTGAACGGGGTGCTTCATTGGTGCTGTTCATGTTGCATCCTCTGCCAAATCAATAATCTCACGGCGAAACCAGTCTTTGTCTGCATCGGCCTTTGGGCGTTCGAAATCGCGGGCGGCGCGATGGCCTGCAAAAACCGCGTCTGCGATCAGCCCCGGCGACGCGGCATCACCAATGAGGTCAAGGGTTTTCAAACCGGCTCTCTTCAGGCTGTCGAAAAGGGCGGTTTCACGCTGACGCTCGGTCACAAGAACCGTTGAGGCGCACGGGATTTCAGTTTCGCGGCCTGTAAAGACACAGCCGATCCGCACCGCGTCGCTCTGAACCGCCGTAAGCACTTGATTGCAGAGGATATCGACCCCCAGTTCGATCATGCGGGCCTGGATGCGGGACTGTTCCAAAGTATGAACGGCGTAGGCCGAAACCAAACTCTCTGGCGTGGCAAAAATGACCTGATATCCGGCTGCCGCAAGTTTTTCGGCAATCACTCCCGCCAGATAGATATGATCATCATCATAGATCATCACCGGACCGTCCGGGGGCAGAACCCCATTCATAATGTCACCAGGCGTCAACACCTTGGCATCCGGCGTGATCGTGGGCAGACGGCGCTGCGTGTTGCGACCCACGCCGTCTGCGCGCCAATGGCTGCCGGTTGCAACAAAGACATGCTCGATGCCAAGCTCGGCGACTTGTCCGGCTTCGAGCTTGCTGTCAGTGAATAACTGAACGTTGGCCCGCTGTTTCAGATCGTTCAGGCGATAGTCAACCACCCGCGACCAGGCGGCGAGGCCTGGAAGTCTGCTTTCCCTACCTACCCGTCCACCAAGTTCGGCCGAGGCCTCGGCCAGTGTCACCTGATACCCGCGCCGTGCCAATTGCATGGTGCATTCCAATCCCGCAGGTCCACCACCGATGACCAGCACTTCTGCGTCGCTTTTTTTCGGCGCGATGATCTCGGGGTGCCAGCCGCGGCGCCATTCCTCGCCCATCGTTGGGTTTTGCGTGCAGCGGATCGGAATACCCAGATTGTCCGACGACACGCAGATATTGCAGCCGATGCATTCGCGGATTTCGTCGATCCTGCCTTCCTCGATCTTTTTTGGTATGAAAGGGTCCGCAATGGATGGCCGCGCGGCACCGATGAGGTCGACAATTCCCTTTTTGACCATCGACAGCATCATGTCCGGGGACGTCAGTCGGCCCACGCCAACAACAGGTTTTCGGGTGATCTGTTTGACGTGGGACAGAAACGCGTTCTGATAGCCATCTTCGGGCTGAAAACGGGTCGTTGCGCTGTCATTGGACCAATCCGCGACATTCACGTCCCACAGGTCGGGAAGATCGGCCAATAGCTCAACAACCGCGCGGCCTTCTTCTGCTGCCTGCATACCGTCGGCGCCCATCATCTCGTCAATGGCAAAGCGGAACGCAACGGCACAGCTGTCGCCTATGGCATCGTGGGTGTCTTCCAGCAACTCACGGGTCAGCCGCACGCGGTTTTCAAGCGACCCCCCATATTCATCGCTGCGTTGGTTCATATGGGCCAGCATGAAATGTTGCGCCAATGTCATGTTGTGCCCGGCATAGACATAAACGATGTCAAACCCGGCCTCTTTCGCGCGCAGGGCCGCGTCGCGGTGCCAGCGGCGGAGTTCCCGGATATCGGCCTTGTCCATGGCCTGCGCGTGCTTTGGTTGCGTCGTATCCACAGACATCTCGGACGGTGCAAGAACCGGAGCGCGGGTTAGCAGGTTTTGCGCGTGGTTGCCGTTATGAACCAGCTGTATGGCCGCCAACGCGCCATGTGCATGCACTGCATCCGTCATCAGCCGCAGCGCAGGCACATCGCGTGCGTCCCACAATCGCCCTTCGGGGAACGGGGACAAGTCCGAGGTCGGATGAATCTCGGTCTCCTGATTGGACACCACCGCCCAGCCACCTTCTGCTTTCATGCCCCGTACGGCAGCGTCCGCCCGCGGCCTGAGATGCCCCATCCCGGTGCAATGCGGCACCTGATAAAAGCGGTTTCTGGCTGTGACGGGCCCGATCTGGACCGGTTCGAAAAGCAGAGCATATGGGTTCGCGTTCGACATAATCACGCGTTTTCCTGTATTTGAGTTCCGGAGCCTTAAGGCTCCGGATAGTGGGTTATGTTAGAAGCCGGCTTTGATCCGCTCGAATTCGGCCAGCATCTTCGCCTCAAGCTCGGGGTTCACAGCATCAAAGAACAAACTGCCCTCGAAAAAGCTTTTGGGATCGGAAAAACCATAGGCTTCTATGCTGCCCTGATCGGCGATTTCGAAAGCTTTTGCGTTGGAATGCGGGTAACCCCAGTTGTCGATGATGTACTGACCACTGGCAGGGTCCGTAAGCGCGTTCAAAAGGTCATAGACCTGATCGACCGGTGTCGTGGACGATTTCAGATGCACATAGCCACACGCCCAGGTCGCGATGCCCTTGTCCACGTTGCGCATCATGGCCGCGGGCACTTCGTTCCAGATCAGGTTTAGTTCGGACTGGTTCCAGGCCCACCCCATTTCGATCTCGCCACTGGTCATGGCCTGGTCAAACTGACCCGCATCGGACCAGTAAAAACGCATATTCGGGTGGATCGAGCGCAGGAAATCCGATGCTTCCTTGAATTGCTCATCGCTCAGGTTGGTGTAGTCATCCGCGTTTCCGGTGGCCAGCGCGGCCAGGGCATAAGCAGACGATGCGGCATCCGGGATGGCGATTTTGCCTGCATAGGCCGGGTCCGCCATCAATTGCAGTGAGATGTCATCCCCTGATATCTTGTCGGTGCGATAGATAAGACCTGTGTTCCCCCATTCGAACGGCAGCATGTAAAGCTGGCCGTCCAGAACGATGGCGTCGACCTCTTTGATCTCGGGCAGCACATCCGCCCAATTGGTCAGCTTGCTTTCATCCAAAGGCTGAATCAGATCAGCTGCGACCCATTTTCTGACCGCGTCAGAACAAGGATGTGCCAGATCAGCGGTAAAACCGGAACTCAGCTTGGTAAAGGCTTCTTCCTGGCTTCCGAAATAGGAATAGCTTGGCGCTTCATCCCCGTATTTTTCCATGTAGCTGGCAAAGAATCCGGGATCTTCATATCCCGACCAGTCAAAAACCGTCAGATCTGCGCCACCTGCACTGGCAATGCCTGTCGTTATTGCCGTCGCACATGCGAAGGCCGCAATTCCCTGAAGTTTCATTCTATCCTCCCTCTGTTTTATTCCGAGATCGTACCAAGATCGATCACGCTAGCCGCCTGAAGCCCCAGCCAAACGACATCGCCGCGTTTAAAGTCGACCGTGTGGAAATAGTTCGGAACCGAGACCGAGATTGGTTTCTCGGCCCCAGCCACTTGAATGTGGTAGTGAATATTCTCACCGTAGAAGGCGACGTTGCTGACAGTGCCCTGAACCGTTGATGGGTAGTCTTCAGGACGGTCCGCAGCAATCTCCAACTGTTCCGGTCGAATACCGATGTTCATGTTTCTGGCGCTGGTCGCCACATTGGGGTTTCTCTCGATTTCCATCCGCCCGAAGGCAGCCGCATCGATTGACAACATGTCACCGCTTTCGCTCAGTAACCGGGCCGGCAATATGTTCATCTCACCGATGAAGCTGGCCACTTGTTGATCACAGGGACGGGCATAAAGCGTCGTTGGCGTGTCAACTTGTTTGAGTTGTCCGTTGAACATCACGCCGATACGGTCGGACATGGTCATAGCCTCGTACTGGTCATGCGTGACCATCACAAAGGTAATGCCAAGCGACTGTTGCAGATTGCGCATTTCAAACTGCATCTGTTCGCGCAGCTTCTTGTCAAGCGCTGACAAGGGTTCATCCAAAAGCAACACCTTTGGCCGCATGATCAGCGCGCGGGCAAGCGCCACCCTTTGACGCTGCCCGCCCGACAACTCGCTTGCGCCGCGATCCTGAAGACCACCCAGTTCAACCATCTCCAAAGCTTCGGCGACGCGCTGGTCGATCTCGGCCTTGGGTGCTTTGCCCCGCAACCCGTAGGCTACGTTGTTCCCGACATTGAGGTGTGGGAAGATTGCGTAGCTTTGGAAGACCATGTTCGTCGGGCGGTTGTTGGCGGGCACTCCTTCCATATTCTGACCGTCAATCAGCACCTTCCCCCTGGTGGGTTCCTGAAAGCCCGCGATCATGCGTAAAACCGTGGTCTTGCCACATCCCGAAGGACCGAGGAGCGAAAAGAACTCGCCCTCTCTGAGGTCAAGGTTTATTCCGCTCGCGGCCACAAATGTTCCGTAGCGCTTTTCGACGTCCCTGAGCTCTATGATGTTTCTGTTTGTCATCGGACCTCTGATGCGGATGAACGGCGGCGGAAGTATTCGGCCAGAACCAGAAGCAGAACCGAAGTCAGCAGCAGGATCGACCCCAGCGCCAACACATTTGGAAGCTTGGCGGGGAAACGGATCTGGCTCCAGATGTAAACCGGCAGGGTTGGCTGGTTGCCGGACAGGAAAAAGGCAAGGACGAATTCATCGAAACTGACGGTGAATGTGACCAAAACACTTGCTACGATACCGGGGGCGACGACCGGCAGCGTCACGCGGCGGAAGGTTTCGAACACACCGACGCCCAGATCGTAAGATGCTTCCTCCAGTGATGCGTCGAAGTCATCAAAGGCGGATTTCAAGATCGAGACAGAGAACGGCAGCGCGAGAAACGTGTGGCCCAGAATGACGGTCAGCAATGACGGCTTGAGACCAAGAAACAGAAACAGGACCAGCATTGAAGAGGCGACGATAATACCTGGGATCACCAAAGGCAGCATCACCAGACCTTCTGCCGCGCGTTGACCCCGAAAACGGTACCGAACGAAGGCACGGGCGGCGAACAGCCCCATGGCGGTCGACAGAAGCGCAACAACAGTGCCGACGGCAAGCGAGTTCCAAAGCGCCTGGATCAACGTGTCCTGCTCGCCTAGCTTACGATACCAGTCCAGTGTCCAGCCCTTAATCGGGAACGCAACGATTGTGCCGCTATTGAAAGAGAACAGGGGCAGGAACAGAACCGGCAGGTACAGAAACAGCAGATACAGGAACGCATAGGCTGTCAGGGTCGAAGGACGTCTCATCTGATCCGCCTCCCCAGCCGCGTCGCGGACATGACAAACACGATGGCCACAAAACCCACCGAAAGCATTGCGATCAGCGACAGCGTGGCCCCAAGGGGCCAGTTGTTGGCGGCCCCGAACTGCACCTGAATAAGATTGGCGATCATCTTCCCGTCTGAACCACCAACCAAAGCCGGGGTCACATAATCACCGACGGTAGGGATGAAGATGATCAGGCAAGCAGCAATGATACCTGGGATCGTCAGTGGCAGGGTCACCCGCATGAAACGTTGAAAGGGGCTGTTCCCAAGATCTGTTGCAGCCTCAAGAAGGCTCGGATCGATCTTTTGCAGTGAGACATAGATCGGCAGGATCGCAAATGGTGCCCAGGCATGAGCGAGCGTCAGCACGACTGCAAATTCGTTGTAGAGCAGGAAGTCGAGAGGTTCGCTGATCAAACCCAGCGCCAGAAGCGCAGAGTTCATCACGCCGTTGAACCCCAGAATGAGCTTCCAGGCAAATACGCGCAGCAGATAGCTGGACCAAAACGGAATGGTGATGAGCAGAAGCCAGATGGTCTTTTTCTGGGCCTTCATCGCGATAAAATACGCGATGGGATAGGCCAGTGCGACGGTGACTACGGTCACCGCTCCGGCAATCCAGATTGATCTGAGCATCAGGTGCCGGACCAGCGGATCCGCAAACGCATCGCTGTAATTCTTCAGCGTCGGTGTCTTGTCGAGCGTCACATAGGTTTGGGTCCAGAATGAATAGGCAATCAGGATCACCAATGGCGCCGCGACCAGAAAGCCCACGTAAGCCGTGGCTGGCGCGCTAAGGGTATATCCCCGGGACGCTTCGCTGCGAAAGATCACCCAACCTCCCTTCCCGCAATTCACGAGTCACTAATGGACGATCGTCCATTAAATGTTGCGCCAGAATGGCCTTTCGTGTCAATATTCCTGTGAGCTACCTCTATGAGACATTCACAAACGGTTGGTAACATTGAATAAAGCGCAAAGCGTCAAGGAACAAAAACGCGGTTCAAAGCGGGATCCGGAAGCCAATAAACAGCTACTGATCGACGCGACTCTGGACACGATTGCCGATATTGGGGTGACCGATACCTCGGTCAGCCGAATCTGCGAGCGCTCCGGTCTGTCACGCGGAATGATCCATTTGCATTTCGGGGGTAAGGACAATTTACTGACCGCAGCCGCCCAGCATTTCAGCACCGAGTATTATGCCGAGATGGACAGAAGGACAGATCTGGGCGCGAGCGCAAGACCCGAAGACCGTGTTATGGCAGTGATTGAGGCCGACCTGTCAGAAGCACTGCTCAATCCCCGCAGTACTAAAATCTGGCATGCGTTTCGGGGTATCGCAAGCTCTCATCCAGGTATCGCCCGTTACAGCAGCACTCAGGATGACAAACTTGTCGAAACCTTGCGGTCCGCGTTTACAAAGATAGCCTCGGAAAACAGGGGCGACCCGAACCTGGTAGATGACGCAACCAGCGGAACGCTGGCCTTGCTGGAGGGGATGTGGGTGAACTACCTAACCGATATGCAGGGATTTTCACGCCGCCGCTCTGTCAACCTTGTTCGAAGGTTTTTATGCGGACTTTTCCCCGGAAAATTCTAGGTCTAAGCCTATGCGACGTTCCAATTCAAATTGGATAGCTCGGAGACAGAAGTTTCTGAGAGATAATTGTTCCGGGCGCATGCAATCAGCTCGCCTGTGCTTTCGTTTTGCAAGATTTGCGATAGCCGTACCAACACTTAAATGTCCTTACTTCAGATACTGATAGGTGACGAAGCGCCCTGCCCCTCGGGCGCAAACGCGCTTGTCCCACTTGTCTAACAGATACAGGTTCTTCGTACCCAAACTGGATTTGAGTGACCTTTCCCGTAGGCTCGGAATTCGGCTTTACCATCAAAACAATGCCCACACGCCGCCGAAAAAATGTTTCACTTTGGGGAATTTTTTCCAGGCGCCTTCGTAGTTGTATTGTCTGCCATCCGGCAGACTTGAAACAGTCGGAGAATCCAATGTCCCTCAAATCCCTCATTTTTGCTGGCATCGCGCTAGCTGCGACTACAACCGTTTCTTTTGCGGATGGTCACACCGGTGCGCCAGCCGTAACTGGCAAGCTCAACGGAGAAACCTTCCTGATGGATGCGCACAAGATGACTCTCTATACCTTTGACAAGGACGAATCAGGCGTTTCGAGTTGCTACGATGACTGTGCCACCAAATGGCCGCCGCTGATGGGTGATGCCAACATGGAACTGAAAAAAGGCTACAGCCTGATCGAACGCAAGGATGGCAGCGTTCAGATCGCCTACAAAGGAAAGCCGCTTTATCTATGGTTCAAAGACGAAAACCCTGGGGACATGACAGGGGACGGTGTAAAAGGTGTTTGGCATATCGCACGCCCCTGAACCTTGGTGCCGGGGGAAGGTTTCCTCTCCCGGCTTGCGTACATGCTTCAGTCATTTGAAAACCAGCTTGAAAACTGCCTCCCCGATCTTTGGCGTTATGCCTGGTCGCTAACCCGTGATCGGGATGCGGCGGATGATCTGGTGCAGGATTGTGTTGAACGCGCCCTGCGCAAACGATTGCTTTGGCTTCCGGGGCGGCCGTTGAAACCATGGCTCACTAAAATATTGTTGAACCTCTACCGGGACAGGTGGCGTCGAGAGGCCAGATTCAACACTGTCGATCTAGACAACATTTCGACGCTGGCAGCAACGACAAGCACGGTCGAAGAATGGTTGGAACTCAAGGCCGTCTGGAAAGCGCTGGATTCTGTTCCTCAAGATCAGCGAGAAGCCCTTCTTTCTGTTGTGATTGGTGGGTTAAGCTATGACGAAGCGGCCACAACTTTGTCTATTCCAAAGGGTACGCTGATGTCGCGGATCTCGCGCGCCCGCACTAAAATCAAATCTGAAATGGACGCTTCAGCCGCCGTGAAGATCAGGAGCGTGAAATGACGCACACCCCATCCATAGAAGACCTGGTTCAGCGTAGCATAGACGGTGAATTGTCACCGGAAGAAAGCGAACGCCTTGACCGTCACCTTGAACATCACCCGGACGATGCAGCGCGCATCCGTGCGTTTCAGCGTCAATCAGACCTGATAAACAAGGCGGTCCCTGTTCCTTCTGCGGCACATCTTCGAAGTCTGCGGAAACAGGCCAAGCCGCCCTCGCCAGTCTCTTTGAGGCTGGTTGCTTCGGTCGCGGTTTTTGCCGTTGGTTTTGGTTTGGGGTCTTATTTGCAACCTTGGGAGAGCCGAGCAACCGACGATCTGGCATTGTTTTCGCAACACGCAAAAGCGGCGCATTCTTTGTTCGCCGTTGAAGTTCTTCACCCTGTGGAAGTCGCCGCTACGGAAAAAGATCACTTGCAAACCTGGCTCTCCAATCGTCTGGGCTCTGCCATTATCGCGCCACAACTTGGGGAAACCGGGTTTACCCTGATTGGAGGACGCCTTCTGCCTGCAGGCGACCATGCCTCAGCTTTATTTATGTATGAGAATGCAGAGGGTGATCGGTTGAGTTTGATGGCCACGCATGGCGACACAACTCAAACCCAATCATTCCGGTTTCGACAAGAGGACGGGTATCTTGTCGTCTTCTGGCAGGACGGACCCTGGCAGTATACCTTGGTCGGGGACCAGCAGCGCGACCCGATGGAACACATCGCCCGCTTGGCGCATGGTCAAATGATCTAGAAACCGCTTTCGACGGCTTGGCTCGCGCAGAAGATTTGCGACAACACCTTTGGGGTTATGGCAGATCATCCAGCAACATCGGGTACAGCAAGTTTCCTGCCTGCGGCCCGGCCCCGAGGTAATCAACCGATTGATCGGTTGACTCGTTGTACCGCCGGTACCGTTCGATCTTGTCATATAGCCCGTTGACGATGGTTCGCTGCTCTGAAACCCGATAAAGAGCAACGGTGCGTCTCGACGGGCTGGTTTGTTCCACCCGGACGATGCCCGAACGGACGATCAAAAACATCTCACCGTAAGCGCCCGGTGAAAACAGTTGGAATCCGTCTAGTATAGTCAGATTACTTCCTGCGGACTTGAGCCGGTCGAGAATGGCTGGCTCCAGTTCTGTTGGGTCACCGCTTTACCTCCGTCTCGCACTCCCTCCCGGATTTTTAGCCTTGGGGACCTAGCGAGCAAACCCAATTTGCCTGTGACAAACCCACCCGCGCGGAACCAAAGTTGACGATTCTACTACGGTCTAAATAGCGACGGCATCAGTGGAGATGGCGACTCGATTGGCCTGCCAGTTGGGCGAACTGCTGAAATGGACGGAGTCCAGGGGAGATCTGCCCTTAGTGGATCATGTTTTCCAGTTTAATGGTCGTCAGGGCAAATGCGGTTGAAGCAAAGGATTTGATTGCCAGCATGGGTCTGATTCCTCTGTCGCTAAAACGCCAGTTTTGTTCGTTAGGCACGGATTTGAAACAGAATCGAGACGAAACGCTTCACAACGCGCTCGCGCCTACGGGTTGATTGATGAGTGCTTTCGGCTTGGTTGTTCAAGCCTTTGTGCGAGATGCCTCCATGCATCTTGCCTTCGCAGTTTACACAAATGGAAGTGGTAAGAGTTACCGTGTCAGGTCACGTTAGATCGTCGACACGTGCGTTAGGTGCGTTCCGTTTGACGGATTCGATCCCGTTATCCCGCCCTGAAGTGCTGGTATAGCTCTCGCTGGTGCCGATCACCTGACCGTTGCTGGCCTTCAAGTTGAACATATGACCGCCGGACTTGGTTTCCTTGCGCTCGTACCGGCCGTCATCCGGCGCGTTCTTTTTGACTGACTCGATCCCGTTCGTGGCATTCGCCTTTTGAACATATCCTTCACTGGCCAGAATGACTTCACCATTCCCGGCTTTCAGACGAAACCGAAATTCACCAGCCTTGTCTTTATATATCTCGAACTTCCCGGCCATTTGACGCCTACTCCTCTGTTCTACTTTCGATTTTTTCAAATACATTCCTATAATTACACATTCGTCTCAAGAAAAAAGATGAGGCGAGCAATCTACCCAGAGCAAGATACCCCCAAAGTCACAGGTAAGATCGAAATGGATAATCTGATGCTGGCTTCGGTTCCATTCGTTACACCTCGCCTGAACTGGCAGGATGCGAGCAAACCCGTCCTTTACCAAGGGACCTCAGCAGCCACCTAGCGATCAGCTTCAGCCATCCGCGTTCTCCATCCCCCACGCCGCCAGCAGTTTCGGCAACGCTTCGTTTCAGTCCATCACACCGACGGTTTCCGCCCAAGCCTGGTATTGATGGATCATGTCTTTCTCAAGGGCGGCGTTGCGATCCGCTAGGTCGGTCAGCTCGGTACGGTCGGCCTCGATGTCGTAAAGCTCCCAGGGGCGATCGTGCAGTCGAACCAGCTTGAACTGGCCCAACCGGATGGCGGCATTGCCCTCGTGCTCCCAGAAGATAGGCTGCTCGCGCTGCCAGTCCTTGCCCTTCATTAGACCTAGCAGAGATTCCCCTTGCAACGGTTGGGTATCATGACCGCCCACCTCTGTCTGATAGGCGCCTCCGGTGGCTTCCAGGATGGTCGGCAGAATATCGACCACATGGCAGGCTGCATGAGCCGTGCCGCGCGGTTCGAACCCATTTGGCCAATGGGCCACCAGTGGGGTGGAGATACCGCCCTCGTGGACATAATGCTTGTAAAGCCGGAACGGCGCATTGGAGACATTGGCCCACGGTTTGTCATAGCTCTGGAAGGTTTGGGCATCGCCGGGGCGCAGACCGGTCACATTGCCCATGGTGATCTGTCTGCCGTCATGGGTGCGGTCGGGATAGAACTTGGCCCAGCCGTCCTCGGCCATGAACTCGGCGCAGCCGCCGTTGTCTGACAGGAACAGGATCAGCGTGTTGTCGAACTGACCGAGCCGTTTCAGGGCCGCAACCAGCGTGCCGATCGACTGATCCATGCGGTCAACCATCGCCGCGTAGGTGGCCATCTTGCTGGCCTCCCAGTCCCGGTTCTGTTCCTGCTCCCAACCATGTAAAGTGCTGTCGCGGGGCGAGATGTCCCAGCCGCGCTGGAACACACCCTGACCGTTCATGGTTTCATGGCGCGCGGTGCGAATATGGTCCCAGCCTTTTGAATAGACCCCATCGTATTTTGCGATGTCCTCGGAGTGGGCGTGCAACGGCCAGTGCGGCGCTGTGTGGGCTAGGTAAAGGAGGAAGGGTTTTTCTTCCGCCACAGCGCCTTCGATCATACCAATAGCCTTTTGGGTGATGGCGTCGGTGAAGTAGAAGTCATCGGGGAAGGTTTCGACCCGACTGTCATCCTCCAGCATGTAATGCGGCGAAAAGAAATGTGTGGCCCCGTCCATGATCCCGTAAAACCGGTCAAAGCCGCGTTGGCGCGGGGTTGGGTGTTCGACGTCGCCAACCCGCCAACTGTCCACCTTGCGGGCTTCAAAATCGCCCGCCACATGCCATTTCCCCGACATCAGCGTGGCATAACCGCTGGCGCGCAGATGCTCGGCAATCGTGGCACTGTCATTGCGCAGGAAGCCCTGATAGGCAGGGGTGCCCAGATTGGCGCCCATGTGGCCAACGCCTGCATTATGCGGATAAAGCCCGGTCAGAAGCGAAGCACGGGTGGGGCAGCAGCGGGCGCAGTTGTACATCGCCGACAGCATAACGCCGCCCCGCGCAAGGGCGTCGATGTTGGGGGTCTGGATTTCAGAACCGGCGCAGCCGAGATCGGCAAATCCCATGTCGTCCGCAAGGATCAGGATGACATTGGGCCGGCTGGTTGCTGCCTGTGAGTTGAGGTGGGTCATTGCGATACTTTCGCTAAGGTCAGGCCGCAGCAGCGGGCGCGAGGGGCACGCCCTCAACAGTGACACGATGCATCAGGCGGCGGAAGCCGTGATAATCATTGATCGCCTTATGCCAGGTGGCGCGGTTGTCCCACATGGTGATGTCACCGGCCTGCCAGCGCACACGGCATTGAAATACGGGTTGCTGGCAATGGGCATAGAGCATGGCCAGAAGCGCCTCGGACTCAGCCGGGGCCAAACCCTCGATACGGGTGGTGAAGACTGGGTTCACAAAAAGGCTACGCCGTCGGCTCAGGGGATGCGTGATAACAACCGGATGCCGGGCGTCCTGGGTTGCGGCCTCTGCATTGCCCAGACGTCCTGACTTTACTGCCTCGCTATCCATTACGGCAGCGCCGAACACATGCCGCGAGGAATGCACGGCCGTCAGCTCGCCGAGAAACCGGCGCATCGGGGCCGAGAGCGCCTCGTAGGCGGCCCCCATTGAGACAAACAGCGTATCGCCGCCGTAAGGCGGCATTTCGATCGCATGCAAAATTGAGCCCATCGCCGGTTCCTGATCATAAGAATGATCGGTATGCCAACCTTCTCCAACGGCTTCTTTCTGGTCCTTCTCTTTCAGCACCATGGCGATCTCGGGGTGCCCTTTGACCGGCTTGAAGAACCGGTTCACGTTGACCGGCCCGAAACGGCGGGCAAAGGCCAGGTGATCTTCCGGACCCACATCCTGCCCCCTCAGCACAATCACCGAGTATTTGGCAAAAGCGCACTCAATGGCGTCAAAATCTGCATCGCTGCGGACATCCGCACCCAGAATTTCGGCACCCAGCCCCCCCGTCAGTGGAAGAATCTCCATGTGAGTCTCCTGTTTGTCCAAAAAGCAGCATAGGGCTTGCCAAAAGGTCGGTAAAACTGATTTAATACACCTCAAACGTCTGTTTTTTTGATGATTAATTTTACCCTTCGCCAACTCGCCTACCTGTCAGAAACCGCCCGGCGGGGCGGTATTGCCCAGGCCGCCCGGCAACTGAATGTTTCTCCCGCCGCGATTGCCTCAGCGGTGGACAAACTGGAGGCGACCACCGGCCTGACCCTGTTCGACCGCTTTCCGGCGCAAGGCATGCGGCTGACGCCTGCGGGAAAGGAATTTTTTGCCCAGGCTGAGGCGCTGCTGGCGCAGGCCGCGGCGCTGGACAGGCAGGCCGAGAACCTGGCGTCAGGACGCACTGGCAGGATCCACATCGGCACTCATCACGCACTGGCACAGCGGATCGTCCTGCCTGCGGTGCTTGCCTTCCGCGAAAGCTACCCAGACGTTCGTGTCGAGGTGAAGGAAGCGGATTATCCGACCTTGGTGGACGCACTGGACAGTGGCGAAGTGGATGCGCTGGTGGTCTTTGACCAGGGGTTCGATCTCAAGCGGCATGAGGCAGAAGTGCTGCTGGAGCTGCCGCCCCTGGTTCTGCTGTCAGGCGAACACCCTTTGGCAGCAAAAGCCCGGATCAGCCTGTCCGACCTGATCGGACTGCCCTATATCGCTGTATCACCAGCCGGGCCCGGCCCTAGCTATCTTCAACTGCTGCAGGCCGCAGGCGTTCACCCCGAAGTGCCATTCCAATCCCAATCACGCGAGCTTGTTCAGGCCTACGTCGGCAAGGGGTTCGGCTTCACCCTGGCAGGCTTCCCGCCCAAGCAGGATCGCACGATTGAAGGCGACCCCATCGTTGCGCGACCGCTCGAGGAAAGCATCGGACACTACAGGGTGGTGATTGCCCGCTCTCGCCAAGCAGTGCAGACAGCGTTGATTGACCGGTTTCTAGAGGTTTGCAGGTCGCCGATCTCTGTGCCTAGCCTTGCAGGTAAACCGTTGAATGAAAAAGCCAGTACATCTCGTTAGCGAATCCTGAAACAAGGCAGTTGATGCTGCCGTGCGGGTCATGGAACCTGCGGTTCGCTGCATGAGCAAACTCCGACTCTGCCCGAGCTCGGGAATATCGGGACTTTTGCCTGGCGTCGCATTGAGAACAGACACGCATTTGGCGACAGTTCTTCATGATGGAATGACCTCAGCTGATTCCACACCTCAATCCACGGATCGCACCCTTGCGGGCGTTGCACTGATGCTTGGATTTTGCCTGACTGCTCCCTTGCTAGATGTAGCTGCCAAGCTCGCATCGGCCAGTGTGCCAGTTGGGCAGATAACGGCCGCTCGCTTTTTATTGCAATGTGCGTTGATGGGACCGTTTGTCTGGAAAATGGGACTGTCATTGCGTGTCGCGAGCGGTGAATTGATGGTACTTGTATTCCGCTCAATACTTTTGCTGTTCGCGACTTTTTGTTTCATTACGGCTATCCGAGTGATGCCGCTTGCTGATGCCCTCGCCATCGTGTTTGTGGCACCGTTCATTGTCTTGCTGGTCGGCAAGTTTTACCTTGGTGAAGATGTCGGTCCTCGTCGCGTCGGGGCAGCTCTTGTGGGGTTTGTCGGCGTATTGTTCGTCATCCAACCCAGTTTCGCGGCTTTCGGCGCAGTGGCAATTATTCCTCTCGGTACGGCTGTTGCTTTCGCTTTCTACATTCTTGTGACGCGGGGCTTGTCGCGACGGATGCACCCGGTGGCTCTGCAATTTCACACTGGCCTGGTTGCCAGTCTGTTTTGCATTCCAATCTTATTGGTTGCGCAAGGTTCTGGCTCCGAACTTTTCGATCCCGTTTGGCCGAAAGACATTGCGCTGTTGTGGCTTCTTGGGACCGGTTTTTTTGCGACGGTAAGCCACATGATGATGACTTATGCGCTTTCGTTTGCCCCGTCTGCCACATTGGCTCCTTTGCAGTATTTTGAGCTGCCGGTAGCAACCTTGTTTGGCTACCTTGTCTTCAATGACTTTCCGAACAGGCTTAGCCTGCTTGGCATTGCCATCATCATCGGTGCAGGTCTGTACATGATACATCGCGAAAGAGTTACTGCCAGACAGTTGATCACAGCGCGCGCAGCACCTCCAATCTAAGATTGCACGTGATTGCAACCTTGTGCAGACCTTGATGGATCGAGCGGCCCCTGCCAGGTTCCCTTCTCTGCTCAAAGGGTGTTCCACCATTGGATTTCCTGGTCGGGTCGCCTTTTCATACAGCAATGTCGGAAGCAGTGAATTCTTACGCATAGCTTCCCAAGTAAAGTGCTTTCGACAACCAAACTCATCAGGTGTTGAAACTGACCAGCGGAGCCGACCCTGGACAGTTTTCAAACAGCAGACTTGGCCGAAGGGGCACGAAAGTGGCGCACCTACTCGATCCGTTTCAATTGAAACACCTGACTTTGCGCAACCGCATCGTCAGCACGTCCCATGCGCCGAATTTTGTCGAAGATGGCCATCCCCGGGACCGCTACAGGTTGTATCACGAGGAAAAGGCAAAGGGCGGGGTTGCCCTGACCATGGTCGGTGGGTCGACCAATATCGCCCCTGATAGCCCATCGGTGTTCGGCCAGCTTTATGCCGGTGATGACAGCGTCATTCCATGGTTTCGGAAACTAACGGATGGCGTTCACGAACATGGTGCCGCGATCATGTGTCAGATCACTCATATGGGGCGCCGCACTGCATGGGATGATGGCCATTGGCTGCCTGTCATAGCTCCGTCCAGTATCCGCGAACGTGCACATCGTGCCTTTCCCAAGGCCATGGAACAAGAAGACATCAACCGCGTGATTGACGATTTCGCAGCCGCTGCGCGTCGCTGTCAGCAGGGAGGATTCGACGGGATCGAGCTCCTGTCCCACTCACACCTTCTGGGGCAATTCCTGTCCCCGCTGACAAACAAGCGCGACGATGACTATGGTGGAACGCTGGAGAACCGCATGCGCCTGACCTTGCAGGTGCTCGACGCCGTGCGCGCCGAAGTCGGCGCTGATTTCATCCTGTCGATGCGCATCACCGGCGATGAACTGACCGAAGGAGGGCTGAACGCCGAAGAATGCATTGCCGCAGCCAGGATGCTGGAAAAATCCGGCGATGTCGACCTGCTCAACATCCTTGCCGGCGCGCCTTACGATGATCTTGGCTTGGCCGAATGGGTGCGCCCTATGGGCCTGCCGGCGGCACCGCATATCACCGTGGCCGGGCGCATCCGTGATGCCGTCGATTTGCCTATCCTGCACGCAGGAGGGATTGCGGATATTGCCACGGCCCGCCACGCGGTCTCCGGCGGCCATGTCGATCTGGTGGGCATGACCCGCGCACAGATGGCAGATCCCTATCTGGTAGAAAAACTCGCGCGGGGGGAAGAAGAACGCATCCGCCCCTGTGTCGGCTTGGGCTACTGCGTGGACCGGGTCAATCAGGGCAAACCTGCCGTTTGCGGACACAATGCCGCCACGGGGCGTGAGCAGACCTTGCCTCATATCATCGCCTACAGCGACACCCGAAAGAAAGTTGTTGTCGGCGGCGGCGGACCCGGCGGACTGGAGGCCGCACGGGTCTGCGCCCTGCGCGGTCACGAAGTCGTGCTGTTCGAGGCGTCGGATCGGCTGGGCGGGCAGTTGGTTCTGGCCTCTAAAGGGAAAACGCGCAGACAGGTCTGGGGCGTAGCTGACTGGTTGATTTCCGAAGTGACTTTGCTTGGAATCGATATCCGCTTGAACACCTATGCCGAAGCCGATGACGTGATATCCGAAGCCCCCGATTTGGTGATCGTTGCAACAGGCGGCTGGCCCGAAACCACAGTTATCCCCGGCGGCGATCTGGCGATTTCCAGTTGGGACGTGTTGTCGGGAGAGGCACGTGTCTCGGGCGAGGTGCTGTTGTTCGATGAAGTCGGCGACCACCCTGCGGCTGTAACTGCCGACGCGCTGGCAGGCAATGGTTGCAGTGTAAATCTTGTAACCCCGGACCGGGCACTTCTGCATGACCTTGGCCCAACGACCTCTGCCGTCGCCTTACGCGATCTGGCTGCCAATGGAGTTACCTTCACCTGCCTGCAGGAGCTCACCTCCCTGGTACACGAAGGTGATCGAGTTCGCGCCAGCTTTCGTCATGTGTTAACGGGGAATGTCACTGAACGTCTTGTTGATCACGTAGTCGTAGAACATGGCCTGTCCCCGATGGACGGACTTTTTCACGATCTCAAACCAAGCTCGCGGAACCACGGGCAGGTTGAACACAAGGCGCTTATTGGTGGGACATTTCCATTCGTTGACACCAATCTAAGCGGCCATTTCCATTTGGCCCGAATTGGCGACGCAGTTACAAGCCGAAATATACACGCCGCAATTCTCGATGCATTGCGGATATGTGTAACTGTCTGAAAGAAATTTCACTTCTTTGCTGACCAATGGAGGAAGCCAAGACGCTTTATCAGGCGGCGCAACAACCGTTTTGCGGCCCGTTTGTCCCGCTTCGGTTGGAGTATTTCGTCCAGCACGATGCCATGCAGATCGACCGCGCGCCAAAGCCAATACCTGCGACCAGCGATTTTCACGACAACTTCATCGAGATGCCAGACATCACCAGGACGGTCCTGACTTGGTCGCAAGTTTCGAGCCATCATCGGTCCGAACTTGATCACCCAACGCCGGACAGTCTCGTAAGAAACGCCGATCCCGCGCGCTAGCAGCATCTCTTCGACTTCGCGAAGGCTCAAATTGAAGCGGAAATACAGCCACACAGAGTGGGCAATGATCTGAGGAGGAAGTCGATGACGCTTGTAGCTTATGGATGATGAGTTCATCTATGCGATCTATGTCTAAATCCAGACATGAGCAACCGATCTAGGGTTAACGTGACAACACCCTCCAGCTTCGTCCATACAACTCTAAAAGGAATTTTTGACAGATATCCTCAACTCAGATGGGATAGAACACTCATCATTTCCGCATCGACAAACCATTGAGAAACAGATGCACTTTGCTCGGGTCCGCATTCAATTTGACAGCTTTCCCACGTCGGTTTCGTTCAACGCCAGGAAACTTGGCGACGATATTCTCAGCCCCCGGCCTGCTGGCAAAATACAGCAAGGTCACTTCACCCAGGGCTTCGACAAAATCGACAGTGCCGTCCAGAAACCCAGCGGCGTCGTCGGCAACAAAATCCTCAGGCCGTACCCCGATATTGACCTTCAAACCCATTTGTTCGGGCGTGGTCGAAATGGATGAAACGGCTTTTCCGCCCGCATCGAGTGTGACTTCGGTCAGATCTCCGGTTTTGGAAATTTCGCCAGACAGCAGATTCATAGAGGGTGATCCGATGAACTGCGCCACAAACTCGTTGTCCGGCGTTTCGTACAGCTCCAGTGGCGTACCAACCTGCGCGATGCCTTTGTTGGCGAGAACGACGATCCGGCTGGCCAGCGTCATCGCCTCAACCTGATCGTGGGTCACGTAGATCATTGTGCTTTCGGGCATCGCCTCTTTCAGGCGCGCAATCTCGATCCGGGTTGCAACGCGCAGCGCAGCATCGAGGTTCGAAAGCGGTTCGTCGAACAAATAGACCTTGGGGTCTCTCACGATGGCGCGCCCGATAGCGACACGCTGGCGTTGCCCTCCTGACAGAGCCTTGGGCAGGCGATCCAAGAGCGGATCCAGTTGAAGGGTCTGGGCCGCGCGTTCAACGGCGGCATCGATCTCGGCAGCAGGCATCTTGGCGATCTTCAGTGCAAATGCCATGTTCTCGCGCACGGTCAAATGTGGGTAGAGCGCGTAGGACTGAAACACCATGGCAATGCCCCTTTGGGCGGGCGGCACATCATTCATGACCTGCCCTTCGATCTCCAAGGTGCCGCCGGTGATCTTTTCCAGCCCGGCAATCATTCGCAACAAGGTTGATTTTCCGCAACCCGATGGACCGACAAAGACGATTAACTCGCCCTTTTCGATATCCAGATCGATATGCTTCAGAACATCGATTGGACCATAGGATTTCGCGACATCCGTAAGTTTGAGTTCTGACATGGTTTACCCCTTGACCTTAGCCATCAGACAAAACTGTGCGGGGTGCAGCGTAACGCTTCCTGCACCGTCGCTACCGCTGAGTTCCTGCCCGATGACCCGCCAATCGCCCAAGGGCAAGTCGACCCGCTGAGCTTCCGTTCCAAGGTTGAAAGCACAAAACACCGCTTCAGACGCATCCTCACGCTGGAATGTCAGCACAGGTCCAATCTGTTTCATGTTGGACTGCGCACCCGAAGTTAGTGCTGGGTGGACGCGGCGCAAGGCGATTGCGCGGCGATAATGGTGCAGCATCGATTGGTCGTTCGCCTCGAGCCGGTCAACGGCTCTTTCCGTTTGGGCCGTACTAACCGGCAACCACGGCTCACCGGTGCTAAAGCCTGAATGTTCGTCCTGCGTCGCCCAAACCATTGGCGTGCGACATCCGTCGCGACCCTTGAACTCGGGCCAGAACTCGATGCCATAGGGGTCTTGCAGTTTCTCGAACGGAACATCTGCCTCGCGCAAGCCCAGTTCCTCTCCCTGATACAAACAGGCAGAGCCGCGCAGACACATCATCAGAACCGCGTGCTGGCGAATGGCCGCATCGTTTAGGTCCCAGCGCGAGGCATGACGTTCAACATCATGGTTCGAGAACGCCCAGCATGGCCATGCGTCGCCTGCCTTTTCTTCGAGCTGATCAAAGACCTGCTTTGCATAAGGCGCGGTCAACGCACGCTTTTCCAGAAACTCGAAGGCATAGCACATATGCATTCGTTGATCGCCCGAGGTGTACTGACCAATGATTTCCAGCCCGCGCTGTGCATCACCGACTTCACCCAAACAGGCACGGCCTTCATATTCGTCGGTCAGCGCGCGCAACCTTTCGAGGAAGGCGATATTCTCGGGCTGACTTTTGGAATAAAGGTGATCCTGGTGGTTATAGGGGTTCACCGCAGGCGCAATTGATGCATTACGCTCTTCGACCGGAAGGGCCGGATTGTCCCGCAGATGTTTGTCATGGAAATAGAAGTTGATCGTGTCCAGGCGAAAACCATCCACGCCCATGTCCAGCCAGAACCGAGCCACATCCAGCAGTGCGTTTTGCACTTCGTTACAGTGAAAGTTTAGGTCTGGCTGCGAACTCAGAAAGTTATGCAGAAAATATTGCAGGCGACGAGGCTCCCACTGCCACGCTGAACCGCCAAAGATAGACAACCAGTTATTGGGCGGTGTGCCGTCCGGTTTAGGGTCGGCCCAAACATACCAGTCGGATTTCGGGTTGTCCCGATTGGCGCGGCTCTCACCGAACCAAGGGTGCTGATCAGATGTGTGTGACAGCACCAAATCGATCATCACTTTCAGACCCTTGTCATGGGCCTGATCAAGTAACTCGCGGAAATCTTCCAACGAGCCGAACATAGGATCCACGTCGCGGTAGTCGCTGACGTCGTAGCCGAAATCCTTCATCGGAGATTTGAAGAAGGGTGAGATCCAGATCGCATCGACCCCCAGATCCGCAATGTAATCCAGACGTTGGGTGATCCCTTTCAGGTCACCGATCCCATCACCATTGCTGTCCTGAAAGCTGCGCGGATAGATCTGATAGATCACGCCACCGCGCCACCACTCTGATTTTGCTTTGGTTGATTTGGAAAGTTCTACAGTGTTCTGCACGTTCATCAGACGCCTCTATTTGACGGATCCGGCCAACAGACCACGGACCAGGTATTTTTGCATTGCAAAGAAAACAACTAGTGGAACGATGATCGAAACAAACGCAGCGGTAGCGAGGATTTCCCAGTTGCCCCCTCTTGTACCCAGCAGTTCGACAATTCGATTGGTCATGACGGTGGTTTGACCTGATGCATCAATCAGGAAGACTTTGGCCACCAGAAGGTCGTTCCAGGTCCACAGGAATTGCAGGATCGCGAAAGACGCCAGCGCAGGGAAGCTGAGCGGAAGGATCAGTTTCGTAAAGATCTGGAACTCAGACGCCCCGTCGACCCGCGCGTTCTCGATCAAATCACGTGGCAGTCCGGCCATGTAGCTGCGAAGAAGGTAAATCGCCAGCGGCATTCCAAAGCCAGTGTGGGCCATCCAGACACCCAGATACCCTTTGCCGATCCCAATATTAAGATGGAATTTCAGCAAGGGGATCAGTGCGAGCTGAAGCGGAACAACCAAAAGCCCGACAATAGCTGCTATCAGCAACGCGCGGCCCGGGAACTCCATCCACGCCAACGCATAAGCGGCGAACGCCGCAACCAGGATTGGGATGATCGTGGCAGGAATGGTCACTGTGAGAGTATTAAAGAACGCCCGACCCATACTGTCGGTGCTGTCCTCGGCCAAGAGAACCTTGTGGTAATTGTCCAACGTGAACTCGGGTGGAAGTTCTGCACTTACGAAAACACGCGCGCCGCGGCTGCCAGTAAACTCCTCTTCATTTTCCGCTTTGTAGTTCCCGTTTGCATCGACGGTGATAGTCCCGCCACGACGCAATTCCGCTGTCTGACTGGGTTCAAACGCATCCACCGCGCGGGAGCTGACACCCCACCTTGAGATCCTAGCCTTCTGCCCTTCGTCGAACAGGTTCCCTTCAATCACATACATCCCGTTTTCCAGAATTTGCGTATCGGGCGCGGCCGTGCGTAGTGTGAGGTTTTGTTCGGACGGGAACAGGGATTTCCACCAACCGCTGGTCGCGATCTGGTCAGCAGTGCGAAAGGATGAGATCAACAATCCCAGTGTCGGTATTACCCAAAGCACCACGAGAAAGAGGACTGAGGCCTGGACAACCCATCTAAGGACGGGTTTGGTTCCTGCAATATCGCTCATCCCCTACTCCATTTCCCGGCGTGCGTTGCGGATGTTCCAGACCAAGATCGGCGTCACCAGCAACATGATCACCATGGCCGATGCCGAACCCACGCCCCAATCATTGGCGCGGAACATCTTGTCGTACATGTAGTTGGCCAGAACCTGTGTCTCCCACTGGCCATTGGTCATCGCGAAAACGATGTCGAAGACCTTCAGGACCAGAATGGTGATGGTTGTCCAAACAACCAAAATTGTGTTCCAGATTTGAGGCACCTTGATTTTAAAGAATATCTGGAAGGGATTCGCCCCATCCAAAACCGCCGCCTCGACGGTTTCTTCGGGGATGCCGCGCAAAGCGGCGGACAGTATCACCATGGCAAAGCCTGTCTGAATCCAGATCAGAATCCCCATAAGGAAGAAATTGTTCCAGAACGGAATGGTTAGCCAAGTTTGCGGCTCGGCCCCGCCAAAGAACAGATAAAGCGCATTCAGAATCCCGATCTGGTCTTGCTCGGCCGGACGCGCATCGTAGATCAGTTTCCAGATGACCGAAGCCCCGACGAAAGAGATTGCCATCGGCATGAAAATCAGGGCTTTTGCGATGTTACCCCAGCGGATCCGATCAGTAAGCTGAGCTGCCAACAGACCAAATACAGTTGACATTGCCGGGACCACGATCAGCCAGGACAAATTGTTGCGCATGGCTTCCCAGAATTTCGGTTCTGCCACCATCTGGACGTAGTTATCGAGACCAACCCACTTATACCCACCACCGGCGATGCGATCTGTGAGCGACAGGCGCAACGTCTCAACTACCGGATAGGCCAGATACAGGCCAATCGCTACAAGCGCCGGAAGCAAAAACAGCCAAGGCCGGATCATGTTCGCGCGGTTGATGTTGCGGCCGGCATTCGGCCCGCGCGCAGGGAACAGAACCTTGTCCAGAAACTGATTGGACAGAAAGAAATAGCCCACACAGCCCGACACGCCTATGGCGATGGTCAGCAGGCCCTGAATTGCCGGATGCATCACGCTCTCCGTTGCGAAGGGGAAAAGGGGCGGCCTGACGCGCAGACCGCCCGGGTTTTAACGCGCTTAATCCAGCGCATCCCAGGAAGATTGGATCTCGTCAGCAACTTCATGAGCGGGCTTTCCACCAGCATAGTCAACCATACCGGTCCAAAATGTGCCGGCCCCTACGCCGCCCGGCATCAGGTCCGAACCATCAAACCGGAAGGTGGTCGCGCCCAGAAGAATGTCGTTCATCTTCTTGAGCGTCGGATCCGAGAACACGGAGGTATCAACGCCTTTGTGCGGCGTCAGGAAGCCGGTCAGGGCCATCCATGTCTCATGAGCTTCGGGGGTCTGCAGATAGGCGATCAGATCATGTGCAGCCGGGCTGTCATTGGTGATTGCCCATAGCGTGCCGGCACCAAGAACCGGGCTACCCAGATCCTTGCCTTCATATGCGGGGAAGTAGAAGAAATCAGCATCTTCACCGACAACCGTGCCCTCAGGAAAGAATGCCGGGATGAACGACGCCTGACGGTGCATGTAACACTGTGGTGGCGAACTGAACATGCCTTTTGGGCTGTCACGGAAATCGGTCGTTGCGACCGTACCTGCCCCACCCGCAACATAGTCGTTATTGCGTGCAAACGCGCCGAATTCTTCAATTGCAGCGACCACTTTAGGGTCATTAAACTTTATTTCATTGGACACCCAGGCGTCATAGTCCTCGGGTGATTGAGTGCGCAGCATCATGTCTTCGACCCAATCGGTCGCTGGCCAACCGGTCGCACCACCTGAACCCAGACCGATGCACCACGGCGTCTCTCCGTCTGCAACGATCTGATCGGTCAATACTTTCAGCTCCTCCATCGTGGTCGGAACTTCGTAACCGGCATCCTCGAAATTCTCAGGCACGTACCATACAAGGGATTTCACATCTACCTTGTAAAAAAGCCCATAAAGTTGATCCCGCCCTTCAGGCCCCGGAAATGTTCCCAGATCGACCCAGGATTGACCAGCTGCGTAATTGTCACGAACCCAATCAGCGGTGCCATCACCCAGCGGCGTCAGAAAACCCGACTTGGCCATATCCGCCGCCAGACCAGGCTGCGGAAAAACAGCTATATTCGGCGCCGAGCCTGCCTCTGCATCAATCCTGATCTGCTGCTCGAAACTATCTGAACCAACATACGCGTATTCGTGGCCAGTCGCGGCCGCGAAACCATCCAGAACCACTTCGACGTTTTCCTGGTCCGGGCCCAACCATGGCCCGAACACGGTAACTTTATCAGCCTGAGCCGCTCCCGCCACCAAGGCGAATGTGGCCACACCTGCATAAAGCTCGTGTTTCATGAAATTCTCCTCCCAATAATATCTGCGCATTGCAATTTTTCAAAGCGCTTTGGATGCCTCACTTTATCTGCTGGCAATCAGATTCTGTCAACATATGGTTTTCTGCCCCTTAATTTTACCGTTTTTAACCTCTTAATCAAAACGGGTTGACGGAAACAAAAAATCACAACAAAACAAGTACGCATCTATTTGAAGGCGCTTTGAACGCAATGAACCTAAAGCAGCTCTCTGAGATTCTCGGTCTTTCGCAGACAACGGTCAGCCGCGCGCTGAACGGCTATCCAGAGGTGAACGAGGGGACTAGGGTGCGTGTACAGGCAGCTGCAAACAAACACGGCTATCGGCCAAACAGCCGCGCCAAAGGCCTGGCGACTGGCAAGTCTATGGTGATCGGGCACGTTATCCCCAGTTCGTCCCAGCACGAGATGGTGAATCCGATCTTCGGCGACTTCGTTGCCGGCGCTGCGCGAACATACTCAGCGAACGGTTACGACATGATGTTCACCACCGCAGACGACACTTCGATCGAAGGGGCCTATCGTAGCTTGTTTCAACGTGGGGCAGTGGATGGCGTCGTTTTGCAGGGCCCCAAAGTCAACGAACGCCGTATCGATCTGCTAAACCGGATGGCGGTACCGTTTATCGTACACGGTCGTTCGACAGGGATCGATGCAGAGTATGACTGGATCGATGTGAACAACAAAAGCTCCTTTCGGCGCGCAACACAGTTCCTGATCGACCTGGGTCATCGCCGAATTGCCCTGATCAACGGGCTTGAGGACATGGATTTCGCACAACGCCGTCGCGCCGGGTACCTTCAAGCGCTGGAACGGGCCGACTTGATCCCGGACCCACAATTGATGCGCAGCGCCGAGATGACCGAGGTCTACGGCCATCATGAAACCCGCGACATGCTGCAACTGGACGATCCGCCAACCGCTATTTTGGCATCCTCGATGATTTCAGCCATTGGTGTGCGGCGGGCGTTAGACGAGGCGGGGCTGCGGATAGGTCGGGATGTCTCGGTCATCGCCCATGACGATGATCTCTCTTATCTCAAAAACGGACAGGATGTGCCCATCTTTACAGCAACGCGGTCCTCAGTGCGGCATGCAGGAGAGCTGGCCGCCGAGATGTTGATTGAGAGGATCAAATCGCCTGACGATCCGGTCAAAACCAGATTGCTTGAGGCGGAACTGGTTGTTGGCAAATCAACCGGCCCAGCACCCAACAGGATCTGACAATGAAACATACGCGCAGCGATTTCCCCAAAGACTTCCATTTCGGAGTCGCCACCTCTGCTTACCAGATCGAAGGTCATGCCCAAGGCGGCGCCGGTTCGACACATTGGGATACGTTTGCAGCAACACCTGGAAATGTAGTACGGGGAGAAAACGGCGATCTGGCCTGTGATCACCTGAACCGGTTTGAACACGATCTTGATCTTGTGCGCGACGCGGGATTCGATTGCTATCGCTTCTCAACCAGCTGGGCGCGCGTGATGCCCGAGGGGCGCGGACCTGTTAATCAGGCGGGGTTGGATTTTTATGATCGCCTGACCGACGCGCTTTTGGAGCGTGGCATCCGTCCGTGCGCGACGCTGTATCACTGGGAACTGCCGTCGCCCCTGGCGGACTTGGGCGGTTGGCGCAACCGGGATATTGCCGGTTGGTTTTCCGATTTCACCGAGGTCATCATGGGACGGATTGGCGACCGCATGTACAGCGTCGCCCCCATCAATGAACCGTGGTGTGTCAGTTGGTTGAGCCATTTCGAAGGGCACCACGCTCCCGGGCTGCGTGATATTCGAGCCACGGCGCGCGCTATGCATCACGTTCTGCTGGCCCATGGTCAGGCCATTCAGACGATGCGTGGGTTGGGCATGTCTAACCTGGGCGGCGTATTCAATCTGGAATGGGCCGAACCCGCCGATGACAGCGCTGAGGCACAACGGGCCGCCGCTCTGTATGACGGAATATACAACCGGTTCTTTCTGGGCGGCGTGTTCAACAAAGCCTATCCCGAGAATGTTCTGGAGGGGCTGGAGCCCCACCTTCCGTCGGGCTGGCAAGATGATTTCGATACCATCGGAGCACCCGTAGACTGGTGCGGACTGAACTACTACACCCGCAAACTTATCGCGCCCGCAGAAACCGCGTGGCCAAGTCTCGCTGACGTTCCGGGCCCTCTGCCGAAGACCCAAATGGGATGGGAAATCGACCCCACCGCACTGAGCAGATTCCTGATCCGAGCAACACGTGAATACACCGGCGACCTGCCGATCTTCGTGACCGAAAACGGTATGGCCAGCCCCGAGCGTCAACAGGACGATGACCGTATTGACTATCTGGGTCAACACTTGTCGGCAGTCCAGGTCGCCTTGGGCGAAGGGGTTCCGGTTAAGGGGTACTTTGTCTGGTCTCTATTGGACAATTACGAATGGGCCTTGGGATATGAAAAACGCTTTGGCCTGGTTGACGTGGATTTCAGTTCAATGAAGCGAACCCCGAAAGCGTCCTACTTCGCATGGAAGGACATGCTTGCTGCACACAACACCAACGTCAATCTACCGTGACAGAGGGATCTGTCGCAAATTCCTTTTAGAGTTGTATGGACGAAGCTGGAGAGTTGAATATCCCACCAGTTGGACAAACGGCATCGTCAAGTTATTGACCTTGCACCATCAACTGCGTAGTGCGCTTCCATGATCAGCTGTGTTTCCCAGCCACGCCTAAAGGGCTACCGCTTCCCGCGTTCAATCATTTCCTACGTAGTCTGGGCTTACCATTGCTTTGCGCTCAGCCTGCGCGACGTTGAGGATCTGCTCGCCGAGCAAGGTATCAAGGTGAGTTACGAGACGATCCGAGCATGGATCAGAAAATTCGGTACCCAAGTTGCGAAGCGTGTCAGAGCAACAGGTCCACAGCCCACGGATAAATGGCATTTGGATGAAGTCGTGATCATGATCCGCGGTATGAAGCACTGGCTTTGGCGCGCCGTGGACAGTAGCGGCGAAATTCTCGACATCCTGGTACAGACACGTCGAAATGCGCGGGCTGCAAGGCGATTCATTGCAAGGTTGACGGCTCGCTGGGGTAAGCCTCGGGTCATCGTGACGGACAAGCTGCGCAGCTATGGTGCGGCGCTGCGAAAGCTTGCGCTGGACGTGGATCACCGAGCGCATAAGGGGTTGAACAATCGGATCGAAGGATCGCATAGGCCGACCCGGAAACGAGAGCGAATACAGGGTCGGTTCAAGTCAGCCCGCCAGACAAAGAGATTTCTGGCCGTCCACGACGAAACCGCAAATCTGTTCCGTCCCTGCCGCCACAAACTGACGGCTTCATCATACCTCAAGACAAGAGCCGCCGCCTTCGACCATTGGAACGATTGCGCCAACTGCTTGGCCGCATAACCAGCCGCGTAATCTCAATTCTCGACGCTCAAAAATCAACCTGACAATCCCTCCAATCGGTTCAGGTCGAAGATCTGGTGGTGGAATTTGGCCTCAACCCAGCTGAAGTTACCGAAGTGCGCGGAGATTCAGACGATCAAGCCCTTTGGATCAGATATCTGAAATAATGAATCGTCTGCACCCGCTACACTTGCGTTCCCCAGCAATCCACTTATGAAAGTGCCATCAATTGACCTAAGGAAAGCTTGCGATGCGCATGCGCGATACGTTCATCAAACCGATGCACCCTGAAGGCATTCGGTTTGTCGCGATCTTTGCCGCCATCACGGTCGGTCTGTTTTTCCTGTCCGACATTCTGGGCTGGATTGGCGTCGGCCTTACGATCTGGTGCTACTATTTTTTTCGCGACCCCGAACGCGTATCACCGACAGGGGAAGGCCTGATTGTCAGCCCGGCGGATGGGGTGGTATCGCTAATCGAAGCGGCAGTGCCGCCGAGTGAACTTGGGATGCCAAACACGCCCCTCACTCGTGTCAGTGTATTCATGAGCGTCTTCAACTGCCATGTAAACCGAACGCCCATTGAAGGTGAAATCACCGCCGTTGCCTACCGCCCCGGCAAGTTTTTCAACGCTTCCCTGGACAAGGCCAGTGCTGATAACGAGCGTAACAGCCTGCGTATTCAAATGAGGAATGGTCAGGACCTGGCTGTGGTCCAGATTGCCGGCCTAGTGGCCAGACGGATCGTCTGCTTCGTGAAATCTGGCAACGCGCTTCAAACCGGAGAGCGATTTGGATTGATCCGTTTCGGATCCCGGCTGGATGTTTATCTTCCAGATGGCGTGGAGCCGCAGGTGCGTGTCGGGCAAACGATGATTGCCGGCGAAACCATCCTTGCCAGTTTGCACACATCCAATGAAAAGTAGGTGGCTGGATCATTGACAGAACCATCCGAACAGGAAGAGACCGGGTTTGCTCTGATCCATTTGCTGCCCAATGCACTGACAATAACAGCCATTTGCGCGGGCCTGTCGGCAATCAGATTTGGCGTTCAGGGCAACTACGAGCTTGCGGTGCAGTTGATTATAGCCGCTTGTGTGCTGGATGGGTTGGATGGGCGCATTGCGCGCTTGCTCAGCAGTGACAGCAAAATCGGGGCAGAACTGGATTCGCTCGCGGATTTCTTGAACTTCGGCGTTGCCCCGCCGCTTGTTCTCTATTTCTGGGCCTTGCAGGATGTACGCAGTGCTGCATGGCTCGCCGTGCTGTTTTTTGCGGTGTGCTGCGTTATGCGCCTTGCTCGGTTCAATGTGGGCAGCAAGTCCGAGACCTGCGAACATGACAGCGCTTTTTTTGAGGGGGTTCCGGCCCCTGCAGGGGCGCTGCTGGTCATGTTGCCAATGTATCTGTCCTTCGCTTTCGCGGATGCGCCCGCGCTGCCCAGTATATTGATTTGCCTCTTCATCGTGATCATTGGTCTTTTGCTTATCAGTCGCATACCGACCTGGTCTTTTAAAACCACGCGGATTTCACGCGAGAACGCGAAGTTTTTTCTCATCGGTGTCGCTGTTGTTGGCGCCGCGCTGCTAACCTTTGCCTGGGCCACGCTGATCGCGCTTTGTGTCGGATATGTGGGAATGGTCGCCTGGGCGTGGATTGACAGGGAAGCACCTTCTAACCGTTAAGGATACGATATGGACATCAAAGCCGTTCAAACCTCTTACGCTCGCTGGGCACCCGTCTATGACAAGACGTTTGGGGCCGTCACCAATGTCGGGCGGCAGCATGCGGTTGACTATAACAACAGACGTTCTGGCAAGGTTCTGGAGGTTGGCGTGGGCACCGGGCTGTCACTGGAACATTACGGACCCAAGACTCAGGTGACCGGAATCGACTTCAGCGAGGACATGCTGCAAAAGGCACGCGACAAAGTGAGCAATCTATCGCTAAGCCACGTTGCGGAGCTAAGGCAAATGGATGCCCGCGCGCTTGATTTCCCAGACAACCATTTCGATACGGTTGCAGCGATGCATGTGCTGTCCGTCGTTCCAGAACCGGAAAAGGTAATGGCGGAAATTGTGAGGGTCTGTAAACCCGGCGGCAGTGTGGTGATTACTAACCATTTCAAACGAGAGCGAGGTCTGCTGGCAACCTTGGAACGCGCGTTTGCGCCAGTCGCTAACACAATCGGTTGGCATTCTGACTTCGAAATCGACACAGTATTACAAGGGCAAGCGCTAACTGTCGAAGAGCAAAGAGCCCTACCACCGCTCGGGATGATGACCTTTCTGGTTTTGAGAAAGTCAGTAGTTGCATAGTGGTCGAATAAAAAAACTAGCGCCGCGTAGTTTAGGTGTGATCGCAAGAACAACTGTGTGCGTTCAGGAGCTTGCAACTAAGCCCATCAACAATTCCAAGTAAGTGTCTTTCCTGACAACCAAAGGGAGTCGCGCCTAAACTACCGCTCAAACCAACCAATCAATTCCATTATTCTCAATTGCTTGAACCACAAACCATTGACTGCATACCGGAAGTCGTCACTACTAGGTTGACGTTTTGTAAACAATCTGTGCTATGCGGGTAATGAAATCTGTGGGGAAACAACGGGATATTGAAAGCGATGTCGGGCAGACTTTGCAAAGACTTCGACAAGAGCGCAATCTGATCCTCTCGGAACTGGCCGCCACTGCGCAGATATCAACCTCGATGATCAGCCGGATTGAAAACGGCAGTGTTTCCCCCTCACTTGGAACGCTCCAGGCTTTGGCCGACGCGATGGATGTGCCTCTGATGGCATTGTTCGCGCATACCGAAGACTCGGCAGACGTGCATCACGTCAAAGCCTGCGAAGGCTTGGCGTCCCGGCGGATCACCAAAGGGCACGCGCATGACTATCTGTTGCTCGGCAAGCACGGCGGTCCCGGTGGCATGTTTCAGTCCGCACGGATCAGTATTTCAAAAGAACAGTCGGAAAATCTGCCCAGCTATCAGCATGAAGGCTATGTCTTTTTGTATATGATCCGTGGTGACGCAGTATACCGATGCGGTACAGAAGACTTTGCCATGACAACCGGCGACACCCTGAGTTTTGATGCCAAACTGCCTCACGGCTTTTCCGAGATCGTTTCGGACAGCATCGAATTCATCACCGTCGCCACCCAGCCGCAATAACGGCGGTCTATCGTTTTTTTGCACTCTTGAAGATATAACCTGGTCAGGCTGTTGCTGGCGGTTTTAGAATATTTTACTATGAACTACCTGTCCGCACACAACGACGACACTTCCCTAAATGAAGATCACGTTCAAACAAGTTGACGCCTTTCGCACCGTGGTATCGACCGGAACTGTAACCGAGGCGGCGGCAATGCTTGGGATCTCGCAGCCAGCGGTCAGCCGTCTGATTTCGGATTTCGAGGCCGAGGTAGGCTTTCAGCTGTTCCAGCGGTCCGGGCGGATTCTGGTGCCCACCGACGAAGCCCGACTGCTGGTCAGTGAGGTGCGACAGGCCGTCAGCGGGATGGAGCACATCAAGGACTCGGCCGCCGCAATTGGAAAATTTGGCCACGCGCGCCTGAATCTGGTGATCACGCCCGGGGTTTCGTCACAGCTCGCCCCGGATTTGATCGGAGAATTCGCCGCCAGTTGGCCGCAAGCCATGGCCCGGATGGAAATTGCCCCCAGCGACGATGCGGTCGAGTGGATGGTGTCGCAGAATTATGATTTCGGGATCACCACGACAGAACCCGCCAACCCATCCTTTGACAGTCTCGTGATCCGAGACAGTGACGTATGCTGCGTGCTGCCGGTTGGTCATCCTCTGACCGACAAAACTCTGATTCAGGCGCGGGATCTGGAGAGCGAGAACTTCATTTCATACATGCCCTCCTCGCGGTTCCGGTTCGAGATCGACCAGTTTTTTGAAGCAAAAGGCATCGCGCGGCATATGCAGTATGAAACCCGGACCACGGATGCCGTTTGCCGTCTGGTCGCACGCGGGCTGGGTGTTTCTGTGGTCGGAGCCAGCCTTGATTACCTGAAAACATTGCCGGACTGCGTTGCCCTGCCCTTCGCCGCGCCGTTGACCTTTCGCGCGGTGCTGTTCTGGTCCAAGAACAAGCCTCTTTCGGCTGTAGGACAGTCTTTTCTGGAGATCGTCGAGGCGCAGATCACGCGCGATTGAGCGCTTCGCGGAACGTCGCGCGGGCCTGCGCGCTGTGGATGTAGGCATAGTCCCTTGGATAGGTGGCGCCAGCCTCAATCTCCATCGAAATGAATTGCGGGCCGCTGGATGACAAGACATGTGGCAAGGCGTCCGCGAGTTGATCCAACGCCGCAAAGCGTTGCACCCCGGCATAACCTGCGGCCCACGCCATAGCGGCAAAATCCACCCGTTCGGCACCGGGCAGAGGATGTGATCCGTTCACCTCATACACCCGGTTTGCGGACAGAAAGTGGTACAGATTGCTGACCCTGGCATTTGCAATTGTCACAAGTGAGCCGAGATTCATCAGCAGGCTGCCATCCCCATCCAACACGATCACCCGTCGGTTGGGGTTGGCCAGCGCCAATCCCAGACCGTGCGAGGATGCCTGCCCCATGGCCCCAACAGCCACATAGTTCAGATCGCGCGGGTTAAGAGCCAGCCAGTCGAAACAACTCTGATACACGGCGACCACGATGTCGTCATCGCGAACATGCGGGACTATGGCTTTCAAAGCTGCGTCTCGGTACATGGTCATGAGGCCTTCGGCGCACGTCCGATCAGGAAGACATGCGGCCTTGAGACCTTATAGGCCGCGTCCACATTGGTCGGTATATGAACCTCATCTCCCGGTTGTTCGATCAGCGAATGTGTCAGATTCATCGCGTCCAGAATGGGCTGAATGATCCGTACCCCGTAAGAGGCCGACTGGTCCGGCAGCAGATGCGCTTCCTTCCCTTGCAGGCCCACCATCATGATGATCGGCAACTCGTAGTCGACGCCAATCGCCCGGATCGCATTCAGGGAATCCATCAGGCCGGTCTGCTGCATCATCAGGATCGCGCGCGTACCATTGTAAGACATGGCCCCGCAGATACTGACGCCCTCGTCTTCCTTACAAATCCGGGTCAGGCGAAATTCCGGATCGCGTGAGATTGGCCATAGCAAACCGTCGCTGGTCACGATGTCAGGCAAGGCCACAACTTCGCGAATTCCGGATGCTTTAATCGCCGCAATGATAGCTGCCCCCGAGGGATGCGCTACCACTGGCGCGTCATCGCTGGGTATAGGAGATGCGACCATCATGCCTCTCCGTTCAGAAATGCTGCGATCCCGTCGCGCGCCGCCTGCAGTTCGTGGGGATAGCCGATGGTAATACGGATGTAGTCGCTGTAGGCGGGCGACGCGAACCGGCGCACGGCGATGCCGCGCTGTCGCAGGAAACGATCCACAGCTTCAGCTGACTTGTCTTCGTGCGGAAAATGAACCAGCACAAAATTGGCCTGACTTGGAACCACCTCCAGCCCCAGCGCCTGCAATTCGGCCTCAATCCAACGCCGCCCCTTAGCATTGGATCGAAACACAGACCGCGTATGCGCCTTGTCCTCCAGCGCTGCCACGGCAGCGGCGACTGACGAAGCCGCAACAGGGAAGGTCAGAGCTATTCTTCGTACAGTGTCTACAACGTCTGGAGGTCCGTACATCCATCCCACACGCGCCCCGGCAAGACCGTATATTTTTGAGAACGTCCTGCACATGACCACATTGTTGGCCTCTTCGACCAGCTTGTGCGCAGGCTCGTAATCCGGGCCCTCAACATACTCCTCATACGCGGCATCAATGATCACCAGGACATGAGCGGGCAAGGCCGCATGCAGCCGCCTTAGCTCGGCCCCGTTCAGGTACGTTCCAGCCGGATTTTCGGGATTAGCGAGGTACACCACGCGCGTGCGGTCGTTCACCGCCGAGATCATTCGGTCGACCGAAGGTTTGAAGCTGTCATCCGCCACAGACACAACCTCGGCATCATTGGCATAGGCGTAGTTGGGCACCTTCAAATAGCCATTGGCGCTGCGGATCAGCTCTGTGCCGGGTCCCAAATAGGCACGGGCCAACCGGGCCAAAAGGTCATCCGACCCCTGCCCGGTTGTGATCCGCGCTGCATCCAAGCCGAAATTTTTGGCAATAACCGGGGCCAGAATATGATCCGGGTTCTCAAGATACCGCTCGACGGTGCTGATAGCGGAACAGGCCGCCACCCGCGCGTTAGAGCTGGGCCCAAACACGTTTTCGTTTGAATTCAGAAGAGTCGTCGGTGGCGGCACGTCTTCAGACGCCCCTACCACCATGTGGGGTTTGATCTTTTCGATTCCCGCTTTTGCGCGAGTGAGGGCCATAGATTTCCTCCGGCATGGCCAAGCATGTCTTTGCGGCACTGGCCTTCATATCACATATTGATCAGATTTTATCAATTCACTTTCAAAAAAATTATGATATGAAGCAAGTACCCAAAAGTAAAAGACCGGATGACCCGAACCGATTCACCCCGCTCCAGCAGGCTGCACCTGACCATCAATTTTGATGTGCCGGGCCGACAGGTGGGTGATTTGATGTTGAAATGGTCGGACAATTCAGTACCTCTGGGCTATCACCCCGTTCCGGTGATCAGCCTGAAGGGCGGACTGGGGCCAAGCGTCCTAATCCTAGGTGGAACGCATGGCGATGAATTCGAAGGGCCTGCCGCTATTATGCGGCTCGCGGCGCGCATCGACCCCACCGAGTTGACAGGGCAGGTAATCCTGATCCCCGGGTTGAATGCGCTAGCACTGGCTGCATCGTCCCGCGTGTCGCCGCTGGACGGTCAGAACCTGAACCGAGCCTTTCCCGGAGACGCTGATGGCGGACCAACCGCGATGCTGGCGCATTTTGTCGAGACGGTTCTTCTACCACACGTAGATGCCGCAATTGACCTGCATTCTGGAGGCAAGGCATCGGTCTTTGAGCCTTGCGCATTGGCTGCACGCGCTCAAGACGACGATCTGACAACGGCCAATATGGAACTCGCCCGCGCCTTTGGGTTGCCTCTGATCTGGGTTCTGGGGGCGCATAATGATAATCGGTCTGTAAATTCAGCAGCGGCACGGACCAACACGCCGATGATCGCAACTGAGCTGGGCGGTGGCGGTGGCGTTGATCCTGGGATCACCGATTTGGCCGAAGCTGGTCTGATACGGTGCCTCAGGCATCTGGGCATCCTGCCCGGCGGCCCCCCCACGCCCGTGTCACCGCAATGCGTGGAAATCGCTGATCCGTCGCATTCGATTCACGCGCCTGCGGACGGTCTGTTTGATCGGCGTTGCGCGGCTGGCCAGTCCGTTGATCGGGGCGAACGTGCAGGAAGGTTGTATTTCCCAGCCGAACCAGAGCGCAAGTCAATCGATCTGAACTTCGCCGCCTCGGGATATGTTCTGGCCCATGGCAATCGGGGCATGGTACGGCGCGGTGACTTATTGGCGCTGGTGGCGCAACCTGTGTCCGGAGACGTTGGATGAAGGCATACACTCCCTTTATCTCAGGCGCGTTTTTGGATTGGAGTGGTGAGACCCTGACCAGCATCGACCCTTCCAACGGTCAGGGTTGGTGCACTATTGCCCGCGGCAACGCACAAACCGCCGATCAGGCAATCTGCGATGCCGATCACGCCTTTCGCAACGGACCTTGGGCAGAGATGGGCCCGAAAGACCGGGCGGATATGCTCGACCGGCTGTCGGAAGTGCTGGAACATCGGTGGGAAGAACTTGTCACGCCCGAAATCCGCGACAATGGCAAACGGATCACCGAAGTGCGGGGGCAGTTTTCTGGCCTGCACAGCTGGTTTCGCTATTTCGCCGCCCAAGCGCGTAAACTTGGACCCGAAGCTCAAGCGAACTCTGTCCCCGGTGTTCGCAGCGTCGGGCATCACATTCCATATGGCGTCGTTGTAGCCATTACGCCGTGGAATTCGCCCTTGATGATCCTTGCGTGGAAGCTGGCCCCGGCCCTGGCGGCGGGAAACACCGTGGTCGTCAAACCGTCTGAATTGGCGTCCGCCTCGACGTTGGAATTCGCACGGCTGGCCCATGACGCTGGCCTGCCGCCCGGTGTCCTGAACGTCGTGACCGGGCTGGGGCACGAGGTCGGCGAGGCGCTGGTACGGCACCCTTTGACTCGCAAGGTAACCTTTACCGGATCTGATCTGGGTGGACGCAAAGTGGCCGAGGCCGCCGCAGCGGGTGTGGTCCCGGCCGTACTGGAACTGGGCGGTAAGTCGCCCCAGATCGTGTTTGCTGATTGCGACATCGAAAACACGATCAACGGAATACTGTCGGGCATCGTCATGTCCAACGGCCAGACCTGCGTCGCCGGTTCGCGACTGATCGTTGAGGCCGGTCTGAAAGACACACTGGTCTCGCGCCTGATCGACCGGGCACGCGCGCTGACGATTGGCGATCCGATGGAGCCCCAAACACAGATCGCACCATTGGCCAATGAACCGCACCTGCGCAAAGTGACCACGATGATCGAGCAAGCCAAGGCCGAGGGGGCCGTCTGTTTGTTGGACGGATTGCAAACCGCCGCAGGACGCAATGGCTTCTATGTTGGACCAACTGTTTTCGACGGTGTGACGCCTCAGATGCAACTTTGGCGGCAAGAGGTCTTCGGACCCGTGTTGGCGGTCGCCAGCTTTGAAATCGAAGACGAAGCCATCGCGCTGGCCAATGACAACGATTATGGCCTTGCTGCCGGGGTCTGGACGACGGACACCGGCAAAGGCGCGCGCGTTGCCGAGGCCATCGCGGCAGGCACCGTCTATATCAACCACTATCGCAGCGTCGATCCCGGCAGCCCCATCGGCGGGATTAAACTTTCGGGCTACGGGCGCGAGCTTGGGCCCAACGCCATCAAGGATTTTTGCCAAACCAAATCGATCTGGACCGGCACTGCGCCGGTGCCTGATCCCTTCCCCTGACCAACGGCGCGCACGGAGAATGCAATGAACGATCACTTCTCAGCCCCTCAGGGCAATTTCCGCGGCCACGACCAGCAGAACGTCTGGCATGAAAGCCCCGACCCAGAACTGACCGAAGTTGGCCCGGGCACACCCTGCGGTGAATACCTGCGTCGGTTCTGGATGCCGGTTGCGATGACCGATCAAATCGGCGACCTGCCCTATCGCCTCCGCATACTGGGCGAGGACTTGGTTCTGTTTCGAGAAAAGAAAGAGGGCAAGTTGGGCCTTACCCACCTGCATTGCTGTCACCGCAACATGAGCCTTGAATTTGGTATTGTTGAGGAAGGCGGCATTCGCTGCTCCTATCACGGCTGGAAATACGGGCTGGATGGCACCATTCTGGAAACCCCCTGCGAACCGCCTGCCTCTCAGGTAAAGAAAAAGGCGTGTTTGGGGGCCTATCCAGTGATCGAATACAAGGGGCTCGCCTTTGCCTATATGGGTCCCGCCGACGAACAACCGCCCTTCCCTGTGATGGATACGTTTGATGAAGAGGGGGACGAGCTGGTCCCCTATCTGATCAAATCGCCCTGCAACTGGCTACAAGTTATGGAGAACGCATGGGACCCGTTCCATGTGGTCTATCTGCACACTCTGGCGGTGCGCAGCCAGTTCATCGACGCCTTTGCCGAGATGCCGATGATCGAGTTTCACGAAAGTCAGACAGGCGATTTCTACACCAATGTCCGGCGCGTCGAAGACATCGTCTGGGTTCGCATCCACGACCACATGCTGCCCTCATTCACGCAAAACGGGGGGCATTTCCCGGTTCCGGACGGGTCGCGCTATTTTGGCCGATGCGGGCTGTCGCGCTGGATCACGCCGATTGATGACACCAATACAATGGTTATCGCCTGGCGGCATTTCCGAGACGCGGCGGCGAATGATGATCCCAAGGGGCTGACGGACAAAAGCAAGGTCGGCTTCGGGATGACCGATTTCTACGGCCAAGACCCCGACCGTCCCTATGAGATGCGCCAGCGCGATCCCGGCGATTACGATGCCTGGGTCAGTCAGGGTCCAAAGAACATCCACGCCCGCGAAAACCTCAGCTTCACCGACCGGGGTGTCGCCAAAGCGCGCCGCCTGTTGCGTAACGCCATTCGCGCCCTTCAAAACGGCCAGCGCCCGCCGCAAGCCTCGGACAATTTCGCGGGCAAAGTGATCCCGACCTATGCTGGGGATACCATGTTGCGCATTCCGGTGCAGGAGGGTCGCGATGATGGGGCGGTGCTGAAAGAGATTTCGCATCAGGTGGCCGAGATCTACAAATCCGGCGACCATCTTAAGGGCGAGCCCCGTAAGGCGTTCATCGTCAACGCGCTTAAAGATTATGAGTCGAGCTGGTCATGACCACACGTATTCCCCACAATCCCGGCCGGGTTGATTGGTCCGGCGAAAACCCCGGCATCTACCTGAAACAGAACCCCGCACAGGATCACTACGATACGCTGGCGCTGTTTTTCCGGGTGGCTCTGTCACCCTTTGGGCGTGGTCATGCGGCGCTGATCCTGGGCGCGCCGGATCAGGCGCAGGGCTGGCCGCACGTACCAAATCTGATCATGACTGACAACCAGCGCATGATGCGCTGGATCGTCGATGGCTGGGTCACGAAAATGCCGACCTTCATCAGCAAAGCCGGGCTGGGCGCGATGACATGGTTGGATTGCGACAGTGTGGAAAAGCGCCCCGGTGATCTGAAATCCCGGTACTCTGAAACTCTGCGCGGCTCAGGCGTGACGGTCGAGATGATCTGGCAGGATATGGGTCCGCCTTTGCCTGTTGAAGTAACCAAGGAAAACTCGGCCACCAAGGCGCACGAGATGTATTCGGTATTCCTGGAAGCAAAAACGGCGCAGGTCGTTATCAACGGAACGCCGCTGCCCGGTCAGGTCGCCAGCCGCCAATTCTTTGGCCGCACCATGTCGACGGCCTTTTTGGCCTTTTCCGAGACCTGGGTGACCCCGCAGGAGGATCTGTGATGCCTTTGAATGAACCGATCACCCCAGGCACCGTTGACTGGACCGGTGAAAACCCGGGCATACTGCTAAAAGACGATGACAACAATTTCTCGGCCATGGCGCTGTTCTTTCGTGTGGCCTGGTCGCCGGTAGGTCAAGGTCAGTTATTGCTGCTCTACGGTACGCCAGGTCTGGTTGAGGGATCGGCCGAGGCACCGAATGTTATCCTCAGCGACAATCCCGAGCTAACGGAGTTCCTGAAAAACAATTTCATCAGCAAGCTGGCTGCCTTCGCCAATGCGCCTGCCTTCGCCACCCTGCCTGAGATTGGCGCGCAGGTCGTGCGCTCGACCGGTGATCCGATGAGCCATCGCTATACCGAGACTATCGTGGGCGAGAACCTGACCGTCGAGTTGGTCTGGGAAGGGTTCGAACCACCCCGCGCGCTGGAGTTGTCCCCGCATGAAGTCGCGTCCGGCGAGCAGAACATGTTCTCGCTTCTGGTGTCTGCGCATTCGGCGCAGATCATCGTCAACGGTCATGCGTTGCCGGGCAAGCTGGGTACACGTGTGCAGGCCGGGTACGAGACGACGACGGCATTCCTATATTTCTCGGAAACATGGATCATCCCACCGGAGGGTGCGTGATGCTGCATCCGGCCGATCAACTAGCCTTTGACCGGGCCATGGTGACACAGCCGGTCTGGAACCGCTTCAACACGGCATCCGAGGCGTTGGGGCTGGACGAAAACGTTCTTTTGCATGCCGGTCCTGCCTTTGGCAGCCCGGATCAGATCACTATCCCAATCATGAATTCCGCCTGCGTCGCCGCTGTCTGGCAGGGTTTGGCGAAGGATTTTGATCAGTCCGAGGCGATGATCAGCACCGGTGAGATTGTGCTGAAGCCCGCGCAAGACCATGACGTCGTGACGCCTCTGGCCGCCGTGGTTTCGGCGGATATGCCTTTGCATACGGTTTATGACGCATGGCGGGGGCAGCAGCGGGTATATGCGCCGATCAACGCGGGCAGTCGCCCCGCGATGCGGCTGGGCCTGAGGTCCGAGGCAGTACTGTAGCATATCCGATGGCTCAACACGCGGTTTCTGGATGTGCTGGAGAAAGGGGTCGCTGAAGGGATCGCTCTGGTCCCGCTGGCCGTGATCGGCCTGATGGGCGGGGATGATTGCCACGGGCGCACGCCGGTGGCAGCGAAGGCATTGATTGCGGAACTCAAGGACCGAACACCCAGAGGGATCACGGATGACAATGCACTGGCCTTCATGGACAGCTCGCCCTCTCTTTTTCTGAACCTGTGGATGGCCGCCACGAAGTGCATGATGAAGCTGGCCGAAGGGATTGACGGGTCCAGCTTCATTACCGCTGCCGGGGGCAATGGTTGCGACGTTGGCATTCAGGTGTCCGGCCTTCCAAACCAGTGGTTCACGGTTCCGGCCAGCCCGCCGAAAGGCGCGTTTGACGTGGATTTGCCCGAGGACCGGGCCTTGGGCGCCATTGGCGACAGCGCCGTGGTCGAAGCATTTGGCCTCGGCGCGATGGCAATCGAGCTAAGCCCTGAACAAAAGAAAGGCCTGGGGGCTTTTTTGCCCGAAGACGCGCAGGCGCGCATGTCAGGCATGTCGGTTGGGACACACCCCTATTTTCGGGCGTTGGATGTAAAACTCGGCAGCACGGCACGCGGTGCCGCCACGCAGGGTTCAGGGCCCGTAATCGGCTTAGGCATTCTTGACCGACTAGGCGAGGCCGGGCGATTGGGTGGCGGCATCTACGACATGCCCGTCACACCTTTTGCCGCAGCCTTGAAAGCGTTGGAGGCATGATCGGGCTGAACCAACACTCTGCCCATGCGCTTGCTGCAATGATCCGGAACAGCGAAGTCAAGCCGTCCGAAGTGATGGCCGCACATCTGGCCCGGATTCAAGATCGTGAACCTGTCATCGGGGCTTTCCAGACCCTGGATGCAGCGCGCGCCATGGAGCGGGCGTATGCCGCCGATGCTCTCCCCGTTGGCGGGCCGCTCCATGGCGTGCCTTTTGTCATCAAGGACATCATCGACACGGATGACATGCCAACCGGATGGGGGACTAACCTGTATGCCGGTCGACAACCGGATCGCAACGCGGCCTGTGTTCAGGCCTTTCTGGACGCAGGCGCTATCCCGATCGGCAAAACCGTCACCACCGAATTTGCCTATTTCAAACCGGGCAAAACCGCCAATCCGGCCAATCCTGCGCACACGCCCGGGGGATCATCATCGGGATCCGCCGCGGCGGTGGCCGATTGCATGGCTCCGCTTGCCTTCGGGTCACAGACCGCAGCATCGCTGATCCGCCCCGCTGCTTATTGCGGTGTTTGCGGGTTTAAACCGACCACCGGTCGCTATGATCTGAAAGGGGTTATGGGATTGTCCCAAAGCCTTGATACGCTTGGCATTCTGGCCCGCGACCCCCGCGATCTGGCCCTGTCTGACGCGGTGTTACGCGGTGTCGATCTGCCCCCGCCTCCCACGTTCGACGAGACCCTGCCACGGATCAGCCTGATGCGCGGGCCGTACTGGCAGGACGGCTCAGTCGAGATGCGGGATACCTGCACCCGCGCGCTCGCCGTCCTTGCCGCCACAGGCGCTGACATCGGAGAAATCGCCCATCCACCCTTTTTCTGTGACCTCACACAGGCGCAAATTGCCGTTATGGGGTACGAGGCCGCACGGCTGAGAGCGTGGGAAAACGCTCTGGGCGTCCCCACAATCAGCCAACAGTTCCATGAGCTTGTCACTGCAGGGCAGGCGGTTAGCGACACTAAGTACCGCGCCGCGCTGGACCTGCGGGACCGCGCGGGCGCGATGCTGGATCAGATGTTTCGCGACATTGACGCGCTTTTGGTTCCTTCCGCGCCGGGGCCGGCTCCGGCGGGGTTGGATGCGACCGGAGATCCCCTGTATTCCCGTATGTGGAACCTGTTGCAGGTGCCGTCGGTAGCCCTGCCCTTCGGGATCGACCAGAATGGGTTGCCGCTTGGTATTCAGCTGATCGGACGAAAACGCGACGATGCCCGCCTGTTGGACATAGCGGCCTGGGTTCATCAACACCTATCGCAGTGACCCTTCACGGTATCAGCGGTAACAGCAAAGCAAGCGATACCGGAATACTGGCCGCAGCAATTAGCGTCTGCAACGTGACAATGGCGGCCATCAGCGGCGCATCACCCCCCAATTGCTTGGCCAGCGTGTAGGACGACGCACCTGTCGGCACGACGGAATAGACAACGGCGATTTGCAAAACATCGCGTGGCAAACCGGCCAGCAAGCCAATCACGAGCACCACCACAGGGAATACCACCATCTTGCCCGCAAAGGCTAAGACCAAAGGCAACGTACTGGCCGCCATGGCGCGGACCCTCAGGTTGGCCCCAACCGCCAGCAGTGTAATCGGCAAAGCCCCTGCCCCCAGAACATCTGTCACATCATGAACAACAGCGATCCTGTTCCCGATCAACTGGTTCGCGCAAATCGCCAGAAAAATCGAGATTACGTAAGGATTGCGCGCCAGTTCCCGCAGGATAGCGATGGGCAGGCTGTTGGCGCGGTCGCTTTTTAGCGCGCCGACCATCAAGACGACCATCACGATATTGGTGGTGGGCACCAATATCGCAGTCGCAAGAATAGCAATGTCCAGCGCCGCTGGCCCGTACAAGTTTGCCGCGAGCGCAAGACCGATGAAAGAATTGTGCCGCGCGCTCCCCTGCAGGATTGAGGTCGCCTGCGGCGACGCAAATCCCAGCAGGCGGGCGGTAACAATTGCAAACAAAAGTGCGGCGACAAACCCGCCAAGAATTGCCAGTGAGTAAAGACCCAACGCCGACTTGTCCAAAGGAGACAAGGAAATCTTGCTGAACAAAAGGCACGGCATCAGGACCCAATAGACAAGCTTGTCGTTCAGGTTCCAGAAATCAGTGCTGGGAATGCCACCTTTGCGCAGGGCCAGACCCAGCGCGATGATCAGGAAGATCGGCAGGATAGACGTCAACGTCATTAGCATTGCAGCATCTCTTTCGCCCCGATGGTTGCCGATCTGCTGTGCCGTGGCGCGTGTGTCGGGTCAAGCCATGGCCCGCGCCAGATAGTCGTCGATCATGTCTCCAAAACTCTGTTCAACGCCAAACTCGAACCCGTCCTGATACCGCATCACCAACGCCTTGAGGCCAAAGACCTCGGTATAGGTCACCGCGGCTGGCCCGAACACGCTGTCATGCAAATCCAGCGGGCAGGCAATCGCCATGATTTCAGCAGCATCTGGGCCGGTCACACGGAAGAAAGTCATCGTGTCTGAAAACCGTACGATACTGATATCCGCAGGACAATCTGTGGGTTTCAGTTGCTCATCCAGCGCCTCTTCCCGCACCAGCGGTGCGCGAGCTATCCAATGATCGCGACCGATGAAGAACAATTCCGTGCCGTCCTTTTCGGTGCGATGATTGGGGCGGTCTGGAAAACCTGGCAAGGCTTCGCCAACCCAAGCCCCAACTACCTCGGCATCCCCTTTAAGGTCGAACAACGCGGTCAGCCCGCAGCGTTGAACCGTGACATCATAGCTCATCTCAGGACCTCAGCAGCTTGCCTTCAGGATCATGGAACACTGGTTTTGTCACCGTAACCGGGATCACATCATCCTTCAGCCGGACATAGGCGGTTTCACCCTGACGCGCATGGCCGTTTTCCAACAAGGCCAGTCCGACCCAGCGATTGCTCACCACGCTCCAGACACAGGCGGTGACCAGCCCATCGGTCGCCTCTTTCCGGCCTCCGGGCGTCAGGGGCGCACCTTCGGGGATTTGCCGGTTGGGATCTTCAGGCAGGATACCCACCAGCTCGCGCCGAGAAGCCTCGCGCGACCGGCGAAGCGCGATCGACCGCTTGCCCAGGTAATCGGGCTTTTTCTTCGACATCGCCCAGCCCATGCCCAGATCAAAGGCGTCGACGGTTCCGTCAACCTCGTGCCCTAATGACAGGAACCCTTTTTCAACCCGTAGCACGTGGCTGGATTCGGAACCGACTGGCAGGATACCAAATGGTGCGCCAGCCTCCATCACCTTGTTCCACAGCTCGGCCATATGGCGGGGGGCGACGTTGACTTCATAGGACAGTTCTCCGGTAAAGCTGACACGCACGACCCGCGCTGGCAGACCGGCGACAGTGCCATCGCGGAAGGACATGAACGGGAACGCCTCGGGCGAGAGGTCGATGTCGGTGCCAAGCGCCTGCATCACCTCACGCGCTTTGGGGCCGCAGATGGTGGCGTTGTTCCACTGGCTTGTGACCGTGGTGATCATCACCTGCCAGTCGGGAAACTCGGTCTGCAGCAGCTTTTTCATATGCCGGTTCACCGCATCCGCATGGCCAGTCGATGTTGAGACCAGCCAGCGGTGTTCATCCAGCCGGAAGACGACGCCATCGTCAAGTATCAGCCCATCTTCGGACAGCATCAAACCGTACCGCCCATCACCCGGCTTCAGGCTGGACATGGTGTTGGAATAGATGAAATCGAGAAACTTTGGAACGTCGCTCCCTTTCAGCTCGAACGTCCCAAGCGGAGAGCCATCATAGACCCCGACGCCTTCCCGCACCGCGCGACATTCGCGGTTCACGGCCTCTTGCAGGCCTTCACCTGGTTTCGGGAAGTATCCTGGACGCCGCCAGCGGGCACCGGCCTCATACATCACTGCGCCATTGTCCTTGTTCCACTGGGTCACAGGAGTATGGCGATAGGGGAACAGCCCCCACCCTTCGCGCAATCCGCCAATGGAACCGAAAGAGACCGGCGTGTATGGCGATCGGAAGGTGGTTGTGCCAACCTCTTGCAGAGGCAGACCCTTTTCCATCGCGACAGTGCCGATAATATTGATGTTACCGGTCTTGCCTTGATCAATGCCCATGCCACCGGTGGTGTAACGTTTGACATGCTCGACATTGTCATAGCCTTCACGCAAGGCCAGATGCACATCACTGACGGCCACATCGTTCTGAACATCCAAAAAGGCTTTGCCGCGCTGCCCCGGAACATCAACCCGCCAGAGCGGTTCAATCGCGTAGGGCAGATCTTCACCACCCTCAACAATCCGGTCTAGCGTCAAATCACCTGCCGCCGCGCCCACGGCCCGGCACGCTTGCACGGCTTGATCGGGGCAAAATGCGGCAAGATCCTCGTCAAATCGCAACGTGCTGCGGGACTGAGACCACAGGTGCACCGTTGGGTTCCACCCCCCAGAGCAAGCCAGCAAGTCGCAGTCGATCCATATCCCTGAACCGCCGGATTTCGGCACAGCCTTTACAGCGCGGACACTCTTGTGCCCTCGAACCGCGCAAACGACAGTTCTAGCATGCACCGTTATCCCGGAGACCAGATCCAGCGCCGCCTGCGGCACCGTGTTGCGACTGTCTAGGATGGCAGTAACTATAGCGCCTGCCGCAGATAAATCAGCGGCCACTGCATAGGCGCTGTTGTTGTTGGTAAACAGAACCGCGCACTGTCCGGGCGTCACACCCCAGCGGTTCACATATGCCTGCACCGAAGAGGCCAGCATTACGCCGGGGCGGTCATTGTCGCTGAACACCAACGCACGTTCCGTAGCGCCGGTTGCGATCACAACTTCCCCCGCACGAACGCGCCAGCTGCGTTCAAGGATCGAATCCTGCTTGGGGCTGCGCTCATTGACAATCATCAGATTGTGCTCGCGATAAGCCCAGACGGTTGCGTTTTGCAGATGGGTTACGTTCTCCATTCCGGCCAGCTCGATCACCGCATCGGCCACCCAGTTCATTGCCGGACGACCGCCAATTCTCAGATTCCGATTGAGCAGGCTGCCGCCCGCTTCGGTTCCTTCATCGGCCAGAAACACGCGCTTGCCCGCACGGCCTGTTTCAAGCGCGGCCTGCAATCCGGCAGGACCCGTCCCGGCTATCAGCACGTCAGCATGGGCATGACGTGCTTCGAAGTGACCCGTTGACGGAGGGTTGGACGGAGCGGCGGCCAGACCTGCGGCCTTGCGGATCGACGGTTCAAACAAGTGCCAGTTGGGCCATTTGAATGTCTTGTAATAAAATCCGGCAGGGATGAAGCGCGTGAACAACTGGTTGATACCGCCCAAATCGAACTCGGGCGAGGGCCAGCAATTGACCGACCGTGCGCTCAGGCCATCGCGTAAAGGGACGGTGGTCGCAGGGCGGTTGCCCGAGGCATCTTCGCCCTCCAGCTCCACCAACGTTGACGGTTCTTCCGGGCCGTGGCCCATGATCCCTCGCGGGCGGTGATATTTGAAACTGCGGGCCGTGACGCGCACGCCACTTGCCAGCAAGGCTGAGGCCAATGTATCGCCTTCGAACCCCTCAAAAGATTTGCCGTTGAACGTGAATCGCACGGGGCGGTTTCGATCGATACGCCCGCCCGAGGCGCGGCGATTATTCTGTGCCATCGGGCGCCTCCACAATGTCATGGGTCCGGGTGTCACGCCAGATCGTGAACCATTCACCACATCCGCGCGCGTGCCACCACTTTTCCTGAACCGGACCCAAGGGGTTTGGTGTCACGGTCAGGTATTCGACCCATTCCTCATCGGTGGCGGCGTTGGGGTCCGGGCGGTCGGCCCCAACCGGGCCGCCATGGATAAATTCGCTTTCGTTGCGCTTGCCACAGAACGGGCAGGTTATCAGCAACATGTCCTGTCCTTTCCTATCGCGCAGTTGTGGTTCCGGCTTCCATCACGAAGTCTAGATGCCGGAACCGGTCGAGCGTGAAGGGCGCCATCAGCGGATGCGGCGCGCCCTTTGCCACCAGATGCGCTAGTGTCAGCCCGCCCGCAGGAATCGCCTTGTATCCGCCCCACCAACCTGCGGTGACAAAAAGGCCCGGAACCTCGGTCTGGTCCATGATAGGCGAGGCATCATGGGTAATATCCAGATGCCCACCCCATTGCCGCATCAGCTTGAGTTTCTTGAAACTGGGAAACAAAGACAGCATTGCAGTCACTGTGTCCTCGAAAACATGCTGCTTGATGTCCCGACGGAAGCTTTGCCCCAGATCGGGTGCACCGCCGATCACCATCTCACCCTTGTCGGACTGGCTGAAATAGAACCCGCTGTCGGGGCAGTTCACGATGACATCAACCAGAGGTTTCACCGGTTCGGACACAAAAGCCGTCAGGTTCATCGTGCGCAGCGGCAGTTTCAACCCTGCGGTTTCGGTCAGAGTTGTCGTATGGCCCGAAACGGCAACCACCACCTTCTTTGCCTTCACGACCCCGCGATTGGTTTCGACGCCTTCTATCGATCCGTCTGCTCCGCGTATTAGGGACTGAACCGCCGTCTGCTGATGAATTTCGACCCCGCGCGCGTCAGCCGCGCGGGCATAGCCCCAAGCCACGGCATCATGCCGGTTCACGCCCGCGTCCGTATGCACCATGCCGCAGATGACCGGCAGGCGCGCACCCGGCCCGCCTCCTGTCAGCGCAGGAATACGACGCCTCAACTCCTCGGTCGTGATCTGTTCGTAGGTCGAGCCATATATGTCCATCGTCAATTGCCGCCTGCGCAACTCACGCAGTTTAGGCCAAGTCTGCACCACGTCCACCATGGTGCGTTTCGAATGCATCATGTTGAAGTTCAGCTCATCCGTAAGCCCTTCGTACATGGCGACGGATTTGACGTAAAACGGGATCGACTCGTCCCGCATATAATTCGAGCGGATCGTGACGGTGTTTCGGGCAATATTTCCGCCACCCAGCCAGCCGCGTTCAAGCACAGCTACATTTGTGATGCCAAATTCCTTGGCCAGATAATAGGCAGTTGCCAGCCCGTGGCCGCCAGCCCCGATCACGACCACATCGTAGCTGTTTTTCAATGGCGGGCTGCGCCATGCCCGAGGCCAGTTGCGGTGACCTGACAGCGCATTTCGAGCAAGTGAGAACACGGAGTAATTTTGCATGACGGTAATAATGTTTATCATTAAGCATTTTTCGTCAATGCTTTTTTGCCCGCCTGCTTCCAAGAGCTCGACAAGCTCCGCCCTATGCGGTTCCGAATTTTTCGATTAAGCTAATGTCATGAGTTTTCGCGTAGCGCAGTTCCATCAACGCCTTGCCGGTAAATGGTCGGCGCGCTCGTTATGGCCCTGTTTCATCATCAACTGCCGCAGCTCACCAACCCTGTAATGTCAGATAAACCGGGTGCAATGCGCCTGCTGTTTGCAACCGCCTCAGAAAAAGAGGCGCAGGATATGGACGTTACATGACACAGAAATCAGACCTTAATACCCTTCAACAGGCCTATGCGCGCGACGGAGTTGTGCTGTTGAAACAGGTATTGTCGCAGGACTGGCTAAACAGATTGCGCCGGGCTGTTGACGATGAAACCGCCAAGGGCGACCGCTATTTTGCCTATAAGAACATGCGTGAGCATCCGGGTGTGTTTCAAGACTACTGCCTGACCTCGGACGTTGGCCAACGCGTGGCCGAGGTGGCGGGCAGCCCCTGGACCTCGCTAATCTACGACCAGATATTTGCCAAAGATCCGGGGACAAAAACCCAGACGGGCTGGCACACCGATCAACCCTATTGGCCGGTGGCCGGACCAATCATGACCATGTGGATAGCTCTTGATCCGGTCGACCCGGACAATGGCGCGCTGGAGTTCGTTCGTGGATCACACGCTTGGGGTGCCAAGTACCGGCCTTTCAAAACCGACCAGCTTGGGGCGTTCCTGCACTATCTTGAGGAAGACAACCCCGACTATATCGACATGCCTGATTTCGAGGCCAACCGCGCCGCCTACGACATCTTTCACTATCCAAAGATGGAGCCCGGCGACGCGCTGGCCTTTGACGGCATGATCGTGCATTCGGCGATGGGAAACCGAACCTCAACCCGGCGTAGGCGTGGTTATGCCATCCGCTGCGCGGTGGACGGCGCGACCTATCAGCCGCGTGATGCCGTCACCGAATGGCTGCATGATGACAACCTGCGCCCCGGCGCGCCCTTCGCGGGTGATCGGTTTCCCGTGATCTACAGGGCTGCATAGCCTCTGGTCGTGCCGTCGATAACTTGACGTTGTGCCGTTGACGTCGCAGGGTTGGGCCATGACCATCATGACCCAACCTTTTGGATGCTATTACAACGCCACATAGATGGCGCGGTCCGTGATGTTCAGTCAGAAGGTGCCGCCACAGCGCGGCTTTTTTTCATCTCGCTTCTGTGGCAGAGAAACAGGAGGCAAAGATGAAACCCACCAATCTCAACCCAAAGGTACATATCCGGGGTGTGGAGCCCGATGACATGCCTTTTCTGCTGTCAATGATCCGCGCTCTGGCCGCACATCACGATGATGTCCCAAACATCAACGCCGCAGTGTTGGAGCGGGATGTGTTCGGCAATCCGCCATGGGTCTATATACTGGTTGCCGAAACGAAAGGCGAGGTCATCGGATATGTCGCCCTGAGCCCGCTCACACAGTTGCAGCTAGGCCGTCGCGGCGTCGACATGCACCACCTATTTGTTGGACGACCGTATCGCGGTATGGGTGTCGGGCGGCAACTTATCGAAAGCGCAAAACAAAAGGCGCGTGCGTTGTCCTGCTCTTACATGACGGTCGGCACCCACCCCGAAAATTCAGAAGCCCAAGCCGCCTACCTGACCTGCGGGTTCGAGCGACGGGACGCAGTGCATCCCCGGTTTCACTTCCCCCTCGATACCTAGTGGGCTTCAGAACCGGCCACCAAATCTTACACCCGATCAACTATGTTGATCGGGATAGCCTCAGCCTCAATCGCGCGGTCCAGAGCTTTGCGGAACAGTTTGGCCCCTGCGTCCAATCCAAGATCAATGTGTGGCGTCTTGGCGTTTTTCATGCCCAAGTGAACCTTCTCCAAAACCTCCTTATCCTCAAGAAACGCCATCCGCGCGCCATCATTCATAAATTCGGACACCTCGGCGTTATCGGGATCGGAATTGCGGTGCTGGAACCAAAAATACCGGGTCCGATCCTCATTTATCGGGGTCATGAAGTTGTAAGAGATGTTGATGAAGGTCTCGGCAACGGGCGGTTTGTCATAGCCGCCAGTCCCGACAGGCGTGTAGATGGATTTGTTCAGCCCGATCGCGGGCATGCACATCTCATAATGTTGCAGCCGGTCGCAATCCCCGTCAAAGGCCACCAGTTTCGCGTAGTAAGGCGATGGCGGCTTGTTCTCGATCCAGCGCGAAACGATTACGCCTCGATCTGTTCTATTCACATCCAACGGCTCTTCATCCGTGCCTGCACCTGCAAAGGACGACACATGAACCCAGGCCACATGGCTGGGGTCCAACAGGTTGTCGCAGACCCACAGGTAATGGCAATCAATGTCCATCACCCCGCCATCGGTTTTTCCCCAGCTTGGATCATCGAAATTATCAATCGGGAATATTTTGTCAGGATCGGCCAGCTCCGGGTCGCCCATCCAGATCCATAGAAACCGATAGCGATCCACCACCGGGTAGGATCTCACAACCGCCCGACGCGGGGTCATGCCACGCTGGGTCGGGCTATCAGTGCATTTACCCGAGCAGTCGAATTTCAAACCGTGATAGCCGCATTCCACAACATCGCCGATCAGGTTGCCATTGGACAGCGGCAACTTGCGATGCGGGCAGGCATCCTCAAGCGCGACGGGGGTGCCGTCCTTCTGTCGATAGAACACAATGTTTTCGCCCAGAAAGGTCTCGGCCTTCAGGTCGCGCCCGATATCCTTGCTCCAGGCGGCGACATACCAGCAGTTTCTCAGAAACATGGACGGGCTCTCCTGTTGGTCAGATTGCTTGCGCCAGTATGGGCGGATGCCCCTCCTCGTGCCATGCCGGAATGGTAATGGCTTATATAAGTCTGGCTAATTTCAAACATCCGCCGGGGCGGGGATTGCCGGCTGCTCTGCGACCTCAGCGTGAATCCAATTCAGGAATTCGGCCACTTTCGAACTGTCCTTGGCCTCTTGCGAGCGCACCAGCCAATAGGACAGGGGCGATTGCGTCATCTCGGCAAAGGGACGGATCAGGCGGCCATCCGCCAGCATATCAATGACCAACGGCTCGCGTCCCAAGGCCACGCCCAAGGCTTCGATAGCCGCCTGAACGACCATGTTCGACTGCCCCAGCCGCCGGGTGCGCATCGCGGCTGGCAGGTTCAGGCCGCATTGTCGCGCCCAAAATTCCCATGTCGGGCTGGCCGCTCCGTGATGCAGGTTTTCATCCACCAGCATCGTGTGCCGCGCCAGATCCTCAACCCGGTGCAATTCAGGCCGCAGTGAGGGCGCGCAGACCGGGAACAAACGCTCGGTCATCAGCAAATCTACTTGAAAACCGGGGTAATCGCCCAAGCCATAGCGAATCCCCACATCCGCATCTGCACCGGAAAACGGGTATTGCCCAGTATCTGTCGCAATGGAAATCGACAGGTCAGGATGCGCCAGGTCGAAGCGCAAAAGCCGCGGAAACAGCCAATTGAAGGCAAAGCCCGGAAGGCAGGAAATCACGATGGTCCGGTCGCTGCGCGTTTTGTCCCGAAGCTGCATACACACATCCGAGATACGCCCCAGCCCCTCTGAGATCGCATGTGCCAGTTGCTCACCTTCGCGGGTCGGGCGTGACTGGCGTGCGCCGCGCACCAACAGGTCGCGCCCCAGCCATTCTTCCAACGAGCGGACATGCTGACTGACGGCGCTTTGGCTGACGCCTAACTCTGCCGCGGCAGAGGAAAAACCCGAATGCCGCACCACCGCCTCGAAGGCGCGCAGAGCGGAATAGGGCAGGTTCAGGATCATATTAGCTACTCTAATGCCAACCATTATTACATTCAAATGGATTAGGCGAACCAATCCGGCCTAACCTATGGTGACCGGAACCCGCAGGAGACGGCTATGTCGGACATCACCCCCGAGCGTGGCGCGCGCAATCTGTTGTCGAACTGTGCTCGTGCAGCGGCAGGAGACCGGCTGCTGATCGCCTACGAGTCTCCCGAGTTCGGATATTTCGATGCCGACAGTGTTGAGATCGTGTCGGGCGCCGCCCGCGCGATGGGCCTGTCGGTAGATGCTGTGGATGTGGGGTTCAACCCAGGCAATCCACATCTGACCTCAGATCTTCTGGCCCGATTCCAAGCAGCCGATATTATCCTGTTTCTGGCGCGCCTTGGGGATCAGCTGCGGTTTTCGGACATGCCGCAGGGAAAGAAGATCATCGTCAGCTTTGCCCTCAGCCGAGAGCTGTTTGGATCAGGCTTTTCCAACGGCCATCACGACGCGTTCATGGAGCTTAAAACCGCGGTCAATTCAGTGCTGAACATAGCGCAGGATGTGCGCTTTACCTGCCCACTTGGCACGGATGTAAGGGGGCGGCCAGAGATGAACCTGGATCCGTCCGGCGACACCTCAATCCTGCGTTTCCCTATGTCCGTCTTCACTCCGGTTCCGGCCCACAGCTTTTCCGGCCGGGTGGCACTGATGTTCCTGACCGGCACGGGGTCGAAATACTATGATGAATATACAATCGAATTCGACCGACCGGTGTTTGCCAAACTTGACAAGGGCCGCCTGACAGGGTTCGACGGCAACCCCAATGATGCCGCCCGGGCCGAAGCACATTATGACCGGGTCGCCGGGCAGTTCGATATCGACCGCAATTTCGTGCACTCATGGCACGCAGGTATTCATCCCGGCTGCGGCTATCCCTGGGACATGCGCGACAATTACGAACGATGGGGGGGCGCAGCCTTTGGCAACCCGCGCATCCTGCATTTCCACACCTGCGGAGCTTACGCGCCGGGTGAGATTAGTTGGAACGTGTTCGACCCGACCATCGTGATAGACGGCGTGACCTTTTGGGAACACGGTGTTTTCCACGCCGACCGGTTGCCCGGCGGGGCGCAGATTCTTAGCCACTATCCTTGCGCCGCCGGGCTGTTTGCCCGTCCCGAAACGGATATCGGTTTGCGCGATGAAGGTTGACTTTCAGGCTTGATTGATCGTCCCGCCTCGCGATAGGCTTTTAGCAATAGGACCCGGCAGAAAGGGCCCTATGGTGCGGAGCACTCCCGTCTCCGGTGCCGGATCACACGATGAGGGCGAAGCCCCTGCTCCGGCAAAAATTGTGGAACTCACATGTCACAAGCAATCGTAACGCCTCTGACTCAGGCTTTGGCTGAAGGCAAGCTAACGCGCGAAGAACTAAAGGGATTTATGCAGCGATCAAACGGCCCCGGCCTGCGCCATCTAGCGCTTTGGATACTGGTGCTGGCCTGCACAACCACTCTTGTCACTTTGGCTTGGAACAGTTGGCTGGTCTGGCCCGCCATGTTCCTGCAAGGCATCGTACTAGTGCACCACTTTTCGCTACAGCATGAATGTGTGCACTACACTGTCTTTCGTACGCGGTGGCTGAATGATCTGGTCGGCCAGATTTGCGGGCTGATTATCGTACTGCCACATCGGTTTTTTCGCTACGAGCATTGCGATCACCACACCTATACGCAACTGACCGGCGAGGACCCCGAGCTTATCCCGCTACCCAAAACCATTGGCCAATACCTTCTGTACCTGTCCGCCCTGCCCTATTGGCGCGGTAAGTTCACCGAGTTGTTCCGCCACGCCGCCGGACGCCTCAGCGAAACTGAGCTGCGGTTCATCCCGAAGGTCGAACATCAGGCTGTGTATCGTGATGCCCGCCGCATGCTGATCATCTATGCGGCCGTCTTTCTGGGCATGGCTATCACCGGCTGGTGGGGCCTGATCTGGTACTGGGTCATTCCACTGTTTCTGGGTGAGCCGGTGATGCGCTTTATCCGAATGACGGAACATGTCGGTCGCCCGACCGTGGCTCAAATGTCCGAAAACACACGTACAAATCTGGTTTCCGCGCCATGGTCGTTTCTGTGCTGGAACATGAACTACCATGCCGAGCACCACTATGTGGCCTCGGTTCCTTTCCACGCCTTACCCCGCCTGCATGAAAAGCTGAAAGACCACATTCATGTTGAGCCCGGAGGGTATCTGGCCGCACATCACGAAATCCTGCGGCAGATCCGGCAAAAGGCAGGGGCGTGATCCATGGCGGATGAAAAACCCTGGAAAGATGTTATCGAAACAGATCGGTTGGAGAAAAACTGGGTCACGCGGGTCGAAGTGGGCACGCGTTTGATTGCGGTTTACGACACACCCACCGGAGTTTTTGCTTCACTGGCTCTGTGCAATCACGGCGGCGCTGATCTATGTGACGGGTATTTTGATGGACATGTCATCGAGTGCCCCTTGCATCAGGGCGCGTTTGATGTACGGGACGGCCACCCCGTGTCGGCTCCTGCCACGCGGCGGATGAAGGTGTTCGAAACGCGGGTTGAAAACGGCATGGTGCAAATCAAGGTATAGACTTGGCCAGCGTTAGACCGGTGCCGGTAACCCCGGCATCGGCACATAACCCGGCAAAGCCTCGATCCGTGCTATCCATGTGCGTATCGCAGCGTATTCTGTCAGTGAAAGCCCACCCTGATAGGACAGCGCCGTATAGGGATAACAAGCCAGATCCGCCAGTGTCAGCCGATCACCGACCAGCCAGTTTTGCCCGGACAAGGTGTGTTCCATAGTTTCCAGAGATATACGGCCCAGTGCCTGTGGCCCCTCAAGTCGATGTCGCGCTCGAACAACACGATTGCCCGGGCCGTTGCGAGCCCGTGAAAAATCTCATTCACCGAGAAAAACAATCACTGTTGATTCTCGCCGTTTTTCTCGGCGGATGCGGGCGTCCAATCGGGTGAGCCATATTTTTGCGCCAGGTACACCATGATCGCGGTGCTGTCGCGTAGGACAAAACCATCATCATCCAGAACAGGCACCTTGTTCAGTGGATTGATCTGCAGGAACTCAACTTGTCTTTGATCCCCTTTCAGCAAATCCACATCGACGATCTGGTACTCTATTCTAAGCATGGACAGAAGCATGCGTATCTTGTGGCAGCTCCCCGACAGCCGAAAGTCATAAAGCTTTATCATCAGGGCGGTTGCCTTAGCGCTTGTCCGAGCGTTTCTCCAACCGCGCGAACAATCGACTGAGCCCAAAACAGACAACAAAGTAGAAGGCGGCCGTGGTGATCCAAGCCTCAAAGATCATGCGGGACGAGGCCACAAGCTCAACCGTTTTGTAGGTCAGTTCCTGTACCGAGATCAGCGACAGGATCGAACTGTCTTTGATCAGCGAGATAAACTGGTTCGCCAACGGCGGCACCACTTTCTTCATCGCCTGTGGCAGAACCACATAACGCAATTCTTGAATGCGGCTCATGCCGATAGACCGCGCCGCCTCACGCTGACCTTTGGGGATCGACTGGATACCGGCGCGGACGATTTCACCAACAAAGGCGCTTTCGAACAGAGCCAGAACAATTACGCCCGACACCAGTGAGGGGAAGCGGCGCATGTCGCCGAAGAAGAACTCCCAGATTTGATTGTCGTCCTGCCGCGCAATCGCACGGGACCAGCGATCTAGGCTCAGCGCATCGATCAGCTGTTGCGAAAGGAAGAAAAAGAAGATGAAGACAACAACGACTGGGGGGACGTTGCGTAAAAACTCAAGATACGTGCGGGCCAGCATTCGGATCGTAAGATTTCCGGAACACCGCGCCACGCCCAGAATGGTGCCCAGGATCAGGGCAAGAATACCGGAATAAAAGCTTATACGGATCGTCGCCACAAGGCCCTGCAACAGCAGGTTGGCGAAGTATTCCTCGCGCCCCGAATGCCAGCCGACAACATAGCCCGGGATCAGTTCCCACCGCCATTTGTAGTTCAGCGTGCCTTCGATCGACAGCCAGATATACCCGAAAAAAGCGATCAGAGCCACCACGATCAGATAATCTGGCCATCTCAGTTTCTTCAGGAAATCTTGCACCGGGATTGCTCCGCCTCAGGGTCGGGGGCGGCAATGCCGCCGCCCTTTGTTTTAGTCACTGAGCAACCTGATCGGCCCACTCTTCTGTTGCGAACCAATAGTTGTGACGCTCTTCCAACCAACCCGAACGCCATTGCTGAGCAATCCAATTGTTGAAGAAGTTCAATGCATCCGGATCACCTTTGCGCATAGCAAAGGCTTCGCCGCGCGGATCAAACAGATCACCTTCCATCACGCGCAGAGTTTCAGGATTACGCCCTGCTTCCCGGTTGGGGGTAGGCTGTGAAGCCATTGTTGCGTGTGCATTTCCGTTAAGAACTTCTTGCGTCGACGCACCATCTTCATCAAATAGCAACAAGTTTGCCTCGGGGAAGTTTTCCGCGATCACAACAGCGGGCGTTGCACCGCGACGGGCCGCGAATGTCACGTCTGCAGAATTCAGATCAGCCTGAGTCATTCCATCTGTCAGTTCCTTATTTACCAAGATGGCCAGACCGGAAAAAGCATATGGATCGGTAAAGTTGACAGTCAGGTTCCGCTGCGGCGTCACAGACATGCCCGAGATGATCACGTCGAAATTGCCCGAAACCAGCGCCGGAATGATACCGTCCCATGCGGTGGGAACAAATTCAACTTCGACCCCCATGTCTTCGGCCAGCTTGCGACCGACATCCAGTTCGAAACCGATCAGGTCACCGTTCTTGTCGCGCATCGACCACGGTACGAATAGCGACAGCCCAATGCGGATCACTCCATCCTGCTTGATGGTTTCAATCACACTTTCGCTGGACAGGTTCTGCGTTGTGCTTTGCGCCCAACCTGATGTGGCGACGCCTGTTGCAACGACCGCGCTCAGCGCCGCCCCCAACATTCTGCGAGAAAGCTTCATCTTGGTTCTCCTTGTTGTCCGACATAGTTTTCAGTTTTATTGGTCGACGGCATATTTCTTCTCCAGATGGGTTACGCCGATCGACAGGATCAGGGTCACCACCAGATAGACCAGTGCAATGGTGAACCAGATTTCGAAACTCATGTAGGTATCGGATATGATGTTGCGTCCAAACGTGGTCAGTTCAGCCACCGCGATCACGCTTACAATCGCTGAGGATTTGATCAGGTGAACTATCTCACCGGTCATCGGTGGCAGCATGAACCGTACTGATTGCGGCAGAATGATATAGCGATAGGTCTGATACGGTGTCATCCCGATCGAATTTGCCGCCTCCCACTGACCCGTGGGAATTGCGTTGATACCAGCGCGGAAAATCTCGGAAATCAGGGCCGAATGAAAAACGGCAAGCGTCAGGATACTTGCCGTGTACCGGCCAAACCCAAAGATCGGCCCGAGCACATAATAAAAAAGATAAAGCAGAACCAGCAGCGGAATATTGCGGATCAGTTCTAGGTACCCCACGGCAACCGCTGACCCGATGACCAACCCCGATAGCCGCAACAGAGCCACCAAAAGGCCTATCGCCGTTGCCAGAAAAAAGGCGGTCACCGACAGTTGGATAGTGGCTACAAGCCCAATTGGGATTTCACCCCATTCAAACCCGACCTCGGTATTGCGGTACAGGAATTGCGGCACACGATACCATTGCCAGTTATAACCCATACTCTTCGCCCCGGCGTAAGCGCCATAGGCGATTAGACCAACAATAATGGAATAAATGACAACGGATATCAGGACCGAGTCGAAAAACCGCTTGTGAAACGGTGGCTTTGGCAACGGCTGGCCCTTTGGCCCGGATATGCCCAGATCGCTCACGTTCAATGCGCCAGAATCTGATCCAGGAACAAGCGGCACCGTTCGCTGGAAGGGTTGGTAAAGAACTGTTCAGGAGGCGATATCTCGACGATCCGACCCGCCTCCATAAAGACCATCGTGTCTGCGACCTTGCGGGCAAACCCCATTTCGTGGGTAACCACAACCATGGTCATGCCGGTTTTGGCCAACTCGACCATCACGTCCAAAACTTCGTTGATCATTTCCGGATCGAGCGCCGAGGTCGGCTCGTCAAACAGCATGATCCGGGTTTCCATGCACAAAGAACGCGCAATCGCCACGCGCTGTTGTTGCCCACCCGATAGTTGCGCCGGGTATTTTTCTGCCTGTTCCGGGATATGCACACGATCCAGATATTTGCGCGCCGTTTCTTCGGCCTGGGCCTTGGAGATCTTGCGCACTTTCATCGGGCCAATCATGAGGTTTTCAAGAACCGTCAGGTGCGGAAACAGGTTGAACTGCTGGAACACCATGCCAACTTCCTGGCGCAGTTCGCGGATCTCTTTGGCGCCGTCATAGACTTCGATCCCGTCGATGACGAGGCGACCGGAATTGTGCCATTCCAACCCATTGAAGCAGCGGATCAACGTCGACTTACCGGAACCGGACGGACCACAAATCACGACCTTCTCGCCCTGATGCACCGTCAGATCGATATTCTTAAGCGCATGGAACGAACCATAGAATTTGTCCAGATTGGTCACTTCGATCATCGGAGTGGCTTGGTTCATGTTGTGCCTATCTGGGTTCGGGACGCCGTGCCCGGTTGCCTTTTACGGTTTCGCGCGCATCGGTCCCTTTGAAGATACGTCTGGATGCCTGGGCCGATTGTCCCGCGCAGGGCAGTGGACCGATGTAACGGGACTGACGCTGCGATTGAATGGGGCAGCCTTCCAAGGCCAGAAACATCCCAATGTCGTTGCACTCTGATTAATATGGTTGCTTAATATGCAATACTCGTCAATAAAAAACTCAGGGCCCTAGTTTAGACCGCCCAATATTTGTGCCGACGATCAAAGGAGGAACTGAGAATGTCTGCCTGGATCAGGATGATCTCCGACGAAGATGCCGACGCACCGCTGCAAGCCACTCTGGACTTGGCGCGAACGCCGCATGGAACGGTAGACAACGTGATGCGCGTTCACTCTTTGCGGCCCAACACCATGAAAGGGCATGTGATTTTGTACCGGGCCTGTCTGCACGACGAGGTCAACACGGTTCCGATGTGGTTTCAGGAAGTGATCAGCTCTTATGTCTCCACGCTCAACACCTGTCCCTACTCTTATGCCAATCACTGGGCCAACGCGCGTCACCTGATCGCCGACGACGCGCGCGCTGACAAGATCGAGGCCGCTCTCACGTCTCTCCGCCCGCAGGACGCATTCGAAGGCGCGCATCTGGAAGCGCTAAAATATGCCGAGAAGCTGACATTCTCGCCAGGCAAGATGGTCGAATCGGATGTTGCCGCCCTCAAAGAGGCGGGATGGACGGATGGAGAAATTCTCGAAATCAACCAAATCGTCGGCTATTTCAACTATGCCAACCGATTGCTGAATGGCCTTGGTGTCACAACTGATGGCGACGTGGTGGGGTATTACGGTAGCGAGTGAAAGGACGGATCATGCAAGGGGACCCTCCGGGCAGACAGATCGACCGCGCCATTGGCGCTTCGCTGAAAGAATTGCGCCAAAGCCGCAAACAATCTGCACGTCGACTTGCCGAGCAATCCGGCATCTCAGCCGCCATGGTCAGCCGTATCGAAAATGGATTGGTTTCCCCGTCAATCGACACACTCGCCGCGCTGGCCGAGGCGCTTGAAGTTCCGATCGTTTCCTTGTTTCGCGAGGCGCGCACCGACCACACCGACTATACCCTTGTGCGTCATGGCGAAGGGCTTAAATCAACCCGCATCTCGGCAGGGCACAGCCACGAATATGTCAATCTGGCGCTGCATTCCCGCAAAGACCTGCGGTTCCAGGCGCGGCGCGTCACATTGCTGCGCGAAGGAGGTCCGCCGCCCACATATGTCGGCCACGGTGTGGTCTTTGTGCAGGCCATCGAAGGTGAGGCCGTATATCGATATGGCGAGGCACGCTTTACGCTGTTGGCAGGTGACTCCATCAGCGTAGATGCCGAGCTCAACCACGGGTTCGAAGAAGTTCTTACTCCCAAATTTGTGTTCCTGACGGTTCAGGCCGAGCGCCCATGAAATTCTGGTGACATGGCGCAGGCGATCGACCTTGACCTGACAAAAGGTTCCATTGCGGGGCACTTTCGAACATTGGCAATCCCCGGCGCGTTCGGAATGCTGTTCAGCACGCTCTACAACATTGTCGACATCTTTTTCGCCGGGCTACTGTCTACCAGCGCGCAGGCCGGGCTTGCCCTTGGGTTTCAGGCCTTCTTTATTTCGGTTTCAGTCGGCGTCGGATTGGGAGCCGCGATGAGCGCGCTGGTCGGCAACGCCTTGGGCGCAGGCGACAACCGAACGGCGCGGCGTCTTGCGGCACAGGGAATAGCATACGGGCTCGTTGCGTCTTGCCTGCTGGCCTTGGCCGGGTTGTGGTTCGGTCCTTGGCTCGTAAGGCTGGTCTCTGAACCTGGCGTGTATCGGGATGCCGGATTGCGCTATTTCTACTGGTTGCTTCTAGCAATGCCCGGTTTCCTACTGGCCCATGGCTGTAACGGTATCCTTCAGGCCCATGGCGATGCAGTTTCCATGCAGCGGGCACTTGTTGTGGCTTTTGCGGCCAACATCATTCTGAATCCGCTTCTGATCTATGGTATCCCCGGCGTGATCCCAGGCATCGGCTTTGACGGTCTGGCGCTCTCCACCGTGATCAGCCAGACCGGTGTGATGGTTTTTCTAGTTCGGCAGGTTCTGCGGCGACGGCGGATGAAACGCATGCGCGCCGCCTATTTCAAACCACGTCTCAAACGGTTTGCCGAGATTTCTCTGCAGGTTCTACCCACGGCTGTATCTTTTTCGGTGATGCTCATTTCGGTCTTTGTAATTCAGTTTGCGCTGAAGCTGTTTGGGGAGCATGCCATTGCAGGCTATGCAATCGCCATCCGCCTTGAACAGGTCTTGTTGCTGCCCATCTTGGGCGTCACTGGGGCGCTGCTGCCGATTGCGTCCCAGAATTTTGGCGCACGTGACAGTCAGAGAGTGCGGGTCTCGCTGTTTTATTGCTGGCGTGTGGGCTGTGTCATGTCCCTGATCGCGATCCCAATCCTTTGGTTCGGAGGCCCTCTGCTCATGCGCCTGTTCACGGACGATCCCGAAGTAACTCGCGTCGGCGTCAGCTACCTGCGCGTCGACAGCTTGATACTGCCCTTCTACATGATGCTGTTTTCGATCAATTCGCTGCTGCAAGCCTTTAAAAAACCAATCTGGACAGTTTGGATCAGCCTTTATCGTCAGGGCTTTGGAGTCGCATTTTTTGTCTGGGTGTTCATTGGCCTTCTGGGGTTCAATGAAATAGGAGTGTGGTTGGGAACTGCAGTTGCTGTTCTGACCGGCTGGGGCATCGCAATGGTCTTGACCGCACGCATCGCGCGGACTGAGATCAATGGATTGTGGATACCCACCTCTTGTTCATGAATATTAGGTGTTTGATCCCATGGTTTGATGGTGCGATCCTTTCTCAGGAATGGAAGGAAGCATTATGGGACAAGTTCGTCA